>WRHO01000049.1 GCA_009783205.1 Oscillospiraceae bacterium | reverse complement strand
TCAACGAATACAAACCCGCGTATATCGCACCGTCAAGAGTGCTTACGCTTGACGATTTGAAAAAGCGGGGATTCGGTGAAGCGTTGTTTTCGGGGCAGAGCCAAGCACAAAGAGCGGCGCGGATTGTATTGCAGGATATGAAGGAGCTTGATGTCAGAATCACCCGCCGCGAAGAGTGGATGTGCGCGCAGGTCATGATTAATAATTCTTACGAAATGCAGGAATATATTGATTCCAAAACAAAGGGAACGCCGCGTACAATACGGTTTTACGATACCGCGAGCGAGCATATTTACACGGTATCTACCCCGTGGAACGCGACAAACGGTGCGTTTTGGGAAGATGTTAAGGCAATGTGCCGTATGCTCTCAAAGCGCGGGTTGACGGCGGCGGATTTGGTATTAGGCAGTCAGGCGGCGGATTCCATTACCGATATTCCGAAGGTGCGCGACTTGCTTGACAACCGCAGAATGGAATACGGTTCGCTCAATCCCGAATTGACGACCCATCCGGGTGTTGCGTTTATGGGAACGCTTAATTTCGGCGGGTTTAAGCTGAATCTGTTTGACGTTTCGCACAGCTACGTTGACGATAACGGTACGGAAAAAGCATACTTCCCCGCAACCTCTGCAATGGTGACCGCTCCGGGTTGCGGTCGGTTGATGTACGGTCAAATTACCCAAATCGACCATGGGCAGACCGACCACACCACCTACGCGAAAATCCGTGTGCCTAAGTTGGTTGTCGACCAAGACAACGATTCCCGCAAGCTGAGGCTCGGTACAAGACCGCTCGCCGCCCCGAAAGATTATTGCCCGTATGTTTATGCGGCAAATGTAGTGCAATAGGAGGAGAATGATTATGTTGATTAAAATAATTCAAGGTACGTATAACGGCGTGTTCAACGGAAAAGCGTTGATTGACGTTGACACCGAGGCGGTGACGTTTTATGTGGACGTTCCGCAGTGGAAAGAGGCAAACGGTATTACAAGCAAAACACAGGTGCTTTGTTTCCCGCTTGTTTCACGCGGCGGAAAAACCTTCCGAATGTCAACCCATATGACGGATATATCGCCGAGCTTCACCGAGGCGAGCGGGTGTTGACGGCGGCAGAATCAAGTCGTGTACCCTCTGTTGTTTCCGCTTCGGCTGTGGATTTTGGGGGTAGT
Organism: Oscillospiraceae bacterium; assembly: GCA_009783205.1. GTDB lineage: Bacteria > Bacillota > Clostridia > Oscillospirales > Ruminococcaceae > Ruminiclostridium_E. The sequence continues at coordinate 1,434 of WRHO01000049.1, read as the reverse complement.
AGTGCGCCGATTGTAAATGTAAATTATTCTTACGTCATAGAGGGGAATGCACCGGATAACTTGGAGGAAATTCTTAATAGGCACACCGAAACAGTAAAAGTTGTTGTACTTGACGCTATACGGGAAAATGAGTATAATGAAAGGCGTATGAGAATCGGGTAGTGGGTTTTGAAAATATTTTATAAGCTATTGACAATTGTAATGATATGTGTTATTATATGAGTGCAAAAGGACGGTGCTGATGTTTTGTATAAGATAGGGGAAATCAATCTAAAGCATTTTGAGGGTATACATAAGGTTTTAACGCCTAATGTTATTATCACCGAAACGCAGATAGAACACATAAAAGAACGCCACCCAAACGATTATGAACGCTATTTCGAGTATATACCGGCAATCTTGGAAGACCCCGATTACATTATCGAGGCAAATAAACCAAATACATCTATATTATTAAAATCTTTTTCGGAGAACGGCAAAAACTTTCAATTGATATTAAGATTAAAAGCGTCAACCGACCCCGAAAGTTATGAAAATTCGATTATTACGTTCATGAAAGTAAACGAAAAACGATATGAACGTCATTTAAGAACTAAAAAAATACTTTACAAATCGGAATAAATGACATATAATATAAATATAATAAAAGTTAAGCATTTGAGGTGGTCGATTTCGTGGCAACCACACGCCGAAGGTACTGACAGGCGAAAGCCGAGAGATGCGGGAGAACGCCACGCCCGCCAAATGCTTCTTTATAGGATTAGAAGACCGGAAACGGTCTTCTTTTCTATGTTAAACAAAAGCGGAGGTAAATATGAATAATCGGTATTTGAGCATAAGCGGGGATATGTGGGACGTGATTGCGTTAAAAACAATGGGGAGCGAAATGCACAAAGACAAGCTGATGAATTCCAATCGGCAGTATCGCACTGTTTTTATTTTTCCGGCAGGGATTGAGCTTGTTATACCTGACGTTCCTGTTGAAACGGCGGCGGGGTTGCCTCCGTGGCGACGAGGTTAATCATGAATAATAACAATTACGCAAGACGGACAGAGATTAACGTCGCCATTAACGACACGAATATCACAAGTGATATTAACAGTCACCTGTTGTCGCTGACCTATACCGATACCGAGGACGAAAATGACGATTTGCGGATTGAACTTGGCGACCGCGAGGGGATTTGGCTTGAATGGTTGCGGGGTGCGAAGGGGGCAACTATTTCCGCGTCAATCATTCAACGTGGTGACGGCGATAAGGCTCTCGACTGTGGTATCTTTGAAATTGACAGCGTGGGCAATTCGGGTCCACCTGCGAAAATGAGTATCAGAGCAACCTCGCTCCCTTATTCGTCGACCGTGCGGAATACCACCACCACGAAAGAGTGGGAAAATATCGGGTTGTCGGCGATGTGAAGTATGTAGCGGGGGCTA
>WRHO01000048.1 GCA_009783205.1 Oscillospiraceae bacterium | reverse complement strand
GTAGGAGTCTGGGCCGTGTCTCAGTCCCAATGTGGCCGTTCAACCTCTCAGTCCGGCTACTGATCGTCGACTTGGTGAGCCGTTACCTCACCAACTATCTAATCAGACGCGAGCTCATCTTTAGGCGATAAATCTTTGACATCGAAACCATGCGATTTCAATGCATCATGCGGTATTAGCACCGGTTTCCCGGTGTTGTCCCCCTCCCAAAGGCAGATTACTCACGTGTTACTCACCCGTCCGCCACTAACTTCCGCAGTACACGCAATTCTTCTCAGCTCTTTCAGGGTTCCCACCCTCTCGCTTCAAGAACTCCGTGTACCGCGGTCGTCCGTTCGACTTGCATGTGTTAGGCGCGCCGCCAGCGTTCGTCCTGAGCCAGGATCAAACTCTTTAGTTTGTTGTATACTAATGTGCGTTTCCACACAATAATATCTCGCTCTTACGAATCCGCTAACTTAAATCTTAATCTAAATTCGCTATTCTCCAGAATTTACTTTTTGTTGGTATTTTCATACCAACGGAATTGTGTCATTGTCAAGTCGCCTGCCGTCGAGCAAGCTCGCCGCCCCGCGACTCTTCTTTGACTAAGGTAAATAGTTGTTCTAAACTTCAAGCGTTCTGCCGTCAGGCTGTGCCTGCCGCACCAACGCTCTCGTTTAGCTTGTATTGTTCAATTTTCAAGGTGCTGTGTGCTGTCGACTTTTTTCGGGACAGCCTATATATAATATCACATCAAAATCGACTTGTCAATACTTTTTTGAAAAAAATTTTAAAAAACTTAAAAATTTTTAACCCGTCCTATATTTTGACAAAATACACGAATAAAACACTATATAATGTTACAAAAGATAAAAAATATAAAAAATAGGAAATCAACAAAACTAAGGAGTAGAAAAATGCAGCAAATGATACATAGTTTTATTGAAAGGAACAGGGGGTATTTCAGATATCCTTTGATTATTACAACTGCGATAATAATTGCCGCTTCGGAATTATTCGGAGAAATTACACCGCTCGTTCTCGTATTCATAGGGAGTTTAGCGGGTACAGACTGCTTATTCGCGTTTACGGGCGCATTATGCGCGTTGACGTTTAAGGGACAATTCTTCGAAGCCGTACCGACGTTAGCGATAATGATGGTTGTAGGAATGTTCAGATTTTTTCTCGGCGAAATACCGTCAAAATTAGTTTCTCTTTCGTCGGCATTGTTGACCGGGATAAGCGTAGGGGTGGTCGGTTTGCTTTCGGCAACTACGCCGTCGGACATTATATCGACCGTTGTAATGGCAATAATGGCAGCTATTTTATCACATTGTCTTACGATGACATACCGCTTTTTAGCGGGCGGGTATATGACCGCTTTATTAAAGCTTTCTTCATTAGCGTCCCCCGGGATAGTGATGATTTTCGCCACCGCCGTTTTGTCAAACCTTTCTCATGTTAACGAGTTCTTTTTAAACGCGGGGGTATTGTTCGGGACGTTCACATCGCTTACCTTCGCCTGTAAGTACAAATATGCGGGGGGGAGCATTAGCGGGATAATGGCGGCAATGGGTATTTTACTCGCCAACCCGGAATTATCATCGGGAATGATTATATTCGCGGCGGCGGCGACCGCGAGCGTTTTGTTCACAAGATTCGGAAAAATCACACAATCTGCGGGCTTGATTTTATGTATGGGAATAGGCATATCTGCGGTCGGAATAAACACCTACACGCTTTCGGTAATCGTGGGGGCGGCGGCGGGCAGTATACTATATATAATAGTACCCGTTGACACCGCTTCACTTTCGAGGGTGGGCAATTCAATCACGGGGAGTATTAACGAAACAACGGGAAACGACATTTCCGAGATTTTCGCAGAGCGTCTTCGTTTGGCGAGCGAGGCATTAAATGATGTTAAGTCGGCGGTCGAAAAAGCGGGAGAGATATTAGACAAGCGTAACAACAAGGATTTTTCGTGGGTTTACAATACAACGGGGGACATAGTATGCCGCAAATGCAAAAACAATATGGTATGTTGGGGAACGGAGTACAACGATACCGTGAGCGGGTTTGACAAATTATCGGCGGTTTTAAGAAAAGGCACGCCTTTAAACGCAAAAGACCTTCCGCAAAAAATTGCAAAAAGGTGCGAAAATAAGGAACAGTTAATTTTCGCTTTAGGGGAACGATATCGTGAATTTACCGCAATTAATTCCGCAAATCGTAAAATATACGAAATGAGGACGGTATTAACGGCGCAATTGTCGGCAACCGAGAGCCTTATGCTTGATATGTCCGATGAATTTCTCGATTATTCTCATTACGACCACGAAATGGCGGCGAGTATGGAAAAAGTATTATCCGACAACGGAATAACGCGCCCGAGAGTTGCCGTTATAATCAATGACGGACGTGCATCAATCGAAGGCTACGGAAAAGGAAAGCTGACCTGTGAAGCCTCGCGCCTCGGCGATTTGGCGGCGGAAGCCCTCCGTAAACAATTCGATTTGCCGGAAATAATCTATTCGCCGAAAAACAACAAAACAGACATAGAGTTTCGTTTCACAATGTATGAACGGGCGGTATTCGGCGTAGAATACGGCGCGTATCAACTTTCAAAGTCGGGCGAGCGTTCCTGCGGCGATTACTACGAAAGCTTTGTTGACGGAAAGGGATACGCATATATTATCCTCTCCGACGGCATGGGGAGCGGAAGTCGCGCCCGCATAGATTCGGCATTCGCCTGTGAAATGTTAGTAAAGCTGTTGCGTGCGGGAATAGGGCTGTCGTCTTCATTGGAAATAATCAACAATTCGTTGCTTGTAAAATCCTCCGACGAAAGCTTCGCCACATTAGATATATGTAAAATCGACCTGTATTCGGGAAAAACCGAGTTGTACAAAGCGGGCGCGGCGGCGAGCTATATCCGCTGTAACAAAAGATTTGTAAAAGCTGCGGGGAAAGGACTCCCCGTAGGGATAGGCTACAAAGCAATATACGAGAAACAAAGCTTCACAATAGGCAACTCCGATATGGTAATTATGGCAAGCGACGGCGCGGAGTTGAACGAAAACTGGTTAAAACATCAACTGACAGATAAAAGCGCGTCCGACCTGAACGAAACCGCAAAGCTGATTGCTGATTCGGCGCGGTTCTCTGCTAACAAGGACGATGACGACGATATTAACAGAGAGGATGATATTTCGGTCATAGCGGTTAAACTGGTAAAATGACCGGTATACTCTTTAGTACAGCCTATTATGGTTTGTATACATCTTCTATAAACCCGACGTGTTTCCAATTATCCGGGTTTCTCGCGTCGCCGTGTATTTCATAACGCCAAAGCCTGTGTCTCCCGCCGTCAAAATTAGACTCAAAATCATAAGAATAACGAACCGTCTCTAAATCCTCGGGTATATCAAAAAATGTATCATTAAATGAAGAATAATCTAAACCCTCGGATTGGAGAATTGTTGCGTGAAGGTTGTCGTGGGTAACGGGCGCGTGATTTTGAACTAAGGGGGTTCCCTCGCTTCCGGAGGGTTTGACGAACAGCCCGACGGTTGCCGGAAGACCGCCAAAATAACCGTGGTCACCGGTTATTATAATTGTTGCGTCCTTGTATAAGCCTAATTTTTTCATCTCGTCAATATATTCAAATATAATCTTGGATTGTCGAAACCCAGAACCTACCACAATCGCTTGCATACCTGGACCACCTTGATCGATAGGTGCTGTGAGTGCAGCTTTAAGAATAAGTATCAGTCCAAGCCCAAATGATTTGGAGAACCCACGAGATGCAACTAATAAAGAATATGGTCGATTATAGATCTCTGAATAAATAGCTGCCTGTGTTGGTGTAAGAGTTACATTGAAAAGTATTTTAGCTGCCATCCAGATAAATGCCGGTTCAGAAATCATTCTCAATATATCCAGCCCCTCGGTTTTTGCCTCCTCCAGAGGATTGGTAAAGAATTGATCAAATACATCAATAGTAGGTATCTTCGATATATCCCCCAAATCAAAAACAAAGTGCTCATCT
>WRHO01000047.1 GCA_009783205.1 Oscillospiraceae bacterium | reverse complement strand
TGATAAGTATAACATTATTGATGTCAGTCTTGACGCGGGAATGATTTTGCTTGAATTGGAGGAGTATGATGAGTAGTTATGATTAATATTGATATTGAAGTACAAAACAATTCCGCCGAAAGAATATCGACTTTGCTTGCCGATATTCCGGGCGGTGCGTATCGGGCAATGGGGAACGCAATCGGTCGCGGGTTGACTACGCTGCGCTCCGAAACAATCAATCAAATCAGAGAAGTATATCATATTAAGAAAAAAGATTTGATGAGCACAACCCATATCAAAACACAGAAACCGACAGGCGGTGACGCGAGTGATATAATCGGTTATGTTTCCTTTAGCGGTCATAAAATTCCGTTAGATAAATTCAAGGTTTCGGCTACAAAAAAGGGAATCAAGGCAAGTCAGAAAAAAGGCGGCACAATGACCCCTTTTATTCATGCGTTTATGTCAAACCTAAGCGGAAATCAGTTTGTCGCGGAACGTGTCGGCAGCAGTCGGTTTCCGATTAAAGGGCTTTACGGTTCATCCACCGCGCAAATGGCGGGTAATTCTGTTGTATACGACGAGGTTAAGAAAGCGGCACAGGAAACAATCGACAAGCGCGTCGAGCATGAAATAACTCGCTTGTTGAATGGTTACGGAGGACGGTCATGACAGATATTGTTTTATTAGAACAACTCAAAACATTTGTTGAAGAACAAACCAAAGACATTATACTCCCCGTTCGTCCGGTTAAGAACAAAACAACGGAAGAATATCAAGCTGAGAATCCGGTTGTTAAACATCGCGTGCCGGAAGTATTTCTGCAACGATTGCCCGACAAAGACGCCGAAACTAACAGAATCCCATATATACTATTGCAGGTTTTAACAGGGATAGACGACCAAAATTCCGATGGGGATTATGACAGCGAATGCAAAGTTCGGTTGGTTGCCGCGACCTATTCCGAGGACGGGCAAGCGGGTTCTATGGCGTTGATGAATGTATTAACGCGGTTAAGGGTCGCTTTATTGCGTGAGCGGCAGGTCGGGCAGTTCCTGTTACGGCTTCCGCTTGAACGGGTTGTATATCCCGATAATGTGAGTCCGTATTATCTCGGCGAGATGTTACTGACATTTGAAATGCCGGAGATACAACGAGAAATTAATTTTGAAAGTGAGGAAAATATTTAATGGCTGTTAAGAAAACTACAGAAAATCAAAACCCGAATGTGTCCGAACCGGACACAACACCAACTACGCCGCCGATTGCACCTCCAGACGGCAAGCCTTCGGGCGAAATGAATTCGCCCATTGGCTCTTGTTTTGCTTACGTAGGAATGTCGGTCGGGCGGTTGCAAAACAACGCGGTGATTCAAGGCACGCACAAACAAATCACAGAGCATTACAAGGACGAAATCGCACTGTGTTCCGACATAGCACATTTGATTGTGCCTGTCGCAAAATTATCCGCGACACGGACAAAAATCAAAACAAGCGGCAACGCATTAAACGAATACTATTCTCGTGTTGCGGCTGTGGTAAATAAGAAGAGAGGAGAAAAGCATGGAAATTAATAATAACAATAAATATTTCCACGGTGTAAGAACCGAGCGGCAATACGCACCCATGACCGCGCCCTATTCCGTGCCGAGCGGAATTACCTTCGCGGTCGGGGCGGCTCCGGTGCATACAACAGACAATCCGATTGTAAACGAACCCATTCGCACCCGAAACTGGAGCGAAGCCGAACGGTTGTTGGGTTATAATGACGACTGGCAAAAATACGACCTCAGCGAAGTCATGTTCTGCCATTTCCGGCTGTACAACACAAGCCCTGTAATTTTCGTCAACGTCCTCGACCCGGCACGTCATAAAAAATCCACTCCGGCGAAGGCGTTTCCGCTCATCGGCGGCAGGGTAATTTTGCCTTTTGAAACCATTAAGTCAAGCGTAAAAGCCGCGAGTTATGTTGCGGGGACTGACTATGAACTGTTTTATCATGACGGTCAACTTGTATTCGAGGTATTAGAGGGCGGGGCAATCAATTCAACATTGACGGAGGTTTCTATTGGCTTTGATGAAGTCGACCCGTCCATGATTACTGCGGCGGATATAATCGGCGGAACTGATTTGACGACCAATGAGCGTAAGGGCTTAGAAAACATTGAGGCGGTATTTCCCAAGTACGGTATTCTGCCGTCTGTTTGTATTTGTCCCAATTGGTCAAGTGATTCGATTGTTGCGTCGGTTATGGCGGCTAAGATGGAGGAGTATAACGGCGTGTTCAACGGAAAAGCGTTGATTGATGTTGACACCGAGGCGGTGACGTTTTATGAGGATGTTCCGCAGTGGAAAGAGGCAAACGGTATTACAAGCAAAACGCAGGTGCTTTGTTTCCCGCTTGTTTCACGCGGCGGAAAAACCTTCCGAATGTCAACCCACATGGCGGGGCTTATGGCGGTGGTGGACGCGGGGAATGATAACGTCCCTTGCGAATCGCCGTCCAATAAGCCGTTGCACATCGACAGCGCGGTTTTAGCCGACGGCTCAGAAGTTTTGCTTAGTTTAACACAGGCGAACTACCTCAATGCTCAAGGCATTACCACAGCACTCAATTTCGTCAACGGCTTTGTGTTGTGGGGGAATCATACCGCGATTTTCCCGAACAGTGATAACCCCGAAGAATACTTCCTGTATGCGGCGAGAATGTTTGACTGGATTAGTAATACCGTTATTTTGACCCATTGGAGTCGGGTGGACGGGGTGCTTACCCAACGGACGATTGAGAGTATTGTCGATATTCTCAACATATGGCTGAACGGACTTGTAACCAATCAACGATTAATCGGCGGTCGGGCAGAGTTCCCGTCCGAGTTGAACAGCGTCGATGAGTTCCGCACCGGGAAAATCACGTTTAAGATTTCATTTGCACCGCCGGGCATCGCACAGGAAATTGTGCATCTGTTGGCATTTGACCCGGCATATATTGAGGGCTTATTAGCGGGATTGGGAGGTGAATCATGAGTAAGAGAGTAAACGAAACAACAATTGCTTTCAGCGTTTTTGCCGGGTCTACTCATTATATCGGAGTAGCGCAAGCAACACTGCCAGAAATCGCACTTAAAACGGAAAATATAAGCGGTTCGGGTTTATTGGGAGAATATGAGAGCGTTGTTACCGGGCATTCAAATCCTTTAAATATGAGCTTGCAGTTTAAGGGGTTAAATCGTGATATTGTAAAGTTAATGTCTAAGAATAACGGTATTATCGAATTGCGACCTATAAACCAAGTCAGGGAAGTAGGAGGAACGCCACGGGAAGTAGGACAAAAACACGTCTTTTCTTGTCAAGCTAAAAACTTGAATGCCGGTGATATTGTTCCCGGTCAACCGCAAAATGTAACAGTTCAATTCGCGGTTTATCGTTGGGAGGCGTTCGAGAACGGTCGGTCAGTGTTGGAAATAGACAAATTAAATTTCCGGTACATTATAAACGGAGTCGACCAATTAGAAGAAGTTCGTACAATGATGGGATTAAATTAGAGAAGGGGGAATGATTATGACTGATACAAATAAGAATACAGAGGTATTTGAATTGAAATTGAAAAAGCCGCATAAGTGGGAAAATCAGACCTATACATCGCTGTCGTTTGATTTCGGCAAGTTGAACGGCAACGATTATCTTGAAATTGAGAGGGAAATGTTCGACAGTGGGGAGCTTCGGTTTTATAAAGCACCCTCCGACCCTCATTTTTTAACGAGGTTAGCGGCGAAAGCGGGGAATGTGGGTTCTGACGTTATTAAGAGCCTTCCGCTTAAACATTTCAGTGCGATTCAAGAGGCGGCGCGGCGTTTTTTGATTTATACGGAATCGGAGACGGAAATGGAGACGGAGGAATCGGAAGAGTCGGCGACCGGTTAAGAACGCAATGTTACCGACTTAGCCGTGGGTCGAGAACTCCTATTCCGTATTGGTTGTCGCTGACACTGCCGGAGTTGTGCGGGTGGTTTGATGTGCATAACGAGGAGTGTAAGGCGGTGGAGAAGTAGGGCGAGTGATGTCTCGCCCTGTATATTTTAATGGAAATATGTGTTGACAAGGTTTGTCAAAATATGCTATAATAATGCTCAAGGGTACACAACGGCAAAAACACGGTGTGCGGT
>WRHO01000046.1 GCA_009783205.1 Oscillospiraceae bacterium | reverse complement strand
AAACGCCTTGAACCGCTTATGGGATTTTTGAAAACCGACAAAGTCAGCGTAAAGCATATCAACAAGATTTACGCCGATTTTCAAAAAGAGGGAGCAAATCGCAAAACAGGCGGTAAACTCTGCGTTTTACACTTTCACAGTATGCTCTCGGCTATGTTTGGTTGGGCAATTCGCAGTGAATACATGACGAAAAATCCCTGTGAAAACGCAACAAAACCCAAACACGAGAAAAAGCCCAAAGTCGTGTTCGACTTCGAGCAGGCACAGTTACTATTAGAGCAATTACAAGAAGAACCGCTTGAGTTTCAAGCACAAATCGGTATACTACTAATCTGCGGCACCCGCCGAGGCGAACTTTTTGCCACACGTTGGAGCGACCTACTCCCGGACGGTGTACTGCGAATCCAACGCTCGGTGTCTTACATTCAAGGTGTAGGATTGCACGTAAAAGGCACAAAGACAAACAACATTCGGCACATTAAATTGCCCGATGAATTGTTGCAGACCTTAGCGGAATTCAAGAAAGAACAATCAGAGAGGATTGCTAACCTCGGCGATTTGTTCAACGACCAAGATTACATCTTCGCCGCCGATGACGGAAATCCACGACACGTTGACGGGTTGTCCAAGAAGTACCGGGAGTTTCTTCGAAAATGCGAGTTCTCGGAAGAAACAATCAAGGCTATTCCGATAAAAGGATTGCGTGACACGTTCGCCAGTCTGCTGTTTGCTCGAGGTACTGATGTTCGCACGGTTGCGGGACTTATGGGGCATAGTCAGCCGACAATGACTTTAAATGTTTATGGGCAATTTTTACCCTCGCAATGGGGAGCGGCGGCTGAAACATTCGCACCGCTGATGAAACCCCGAAAAGAGAATGAAATCGAACAAGACGAATAGATTTTCCGAGAGTGCACCAAAAGTTCTCCAAATCGTTTTAACGCTACATAATCAGAGAAAATTAAAAACCGCTCAAACATAATGTTCAAGCGGTTTTCATATTAAGCTGGTGAACGGATTCGAACCCCTGACCTGCTGATTACAAATCAGCTGCTCTACCAACTGAGCTACACCAGCGGGGTACACATAAACGTGAAAATGCAAATATACGGAGTCGATAGCGGTAATTTGCAGTGTCAATTATATCAAATAAAAATATACTTGTCAAGAGAAAAATTAATTCAACATCCTATATTTTAATAAGTACGACTTGTCAAAAACACGATATATACTATATTAAACACATAGATAAAAATAAATATTAAATATTTCAAACGCCGTTTCAAATATGAAAACGAGCGTTAGACTTGCTCTTGTTAATTGTCTTTTAGAAAATATTTCTTCATTTAGAAAATATTTCTTCTTTTCCCATTGACATTTACCTTGAATATATGCTATAATTGCTTTCGTAATTTATAAATAATGTTTAAAATAAAGGAGAATTTTTTCATGAACAGGATTGAGAAAGCGTTAATGCACGGTCTTTTTGTACATCTGCACCATAATATCGACAAGGCGATTGACTTCGGTCAGTTCAAGAAGTTAAACGACAAGGTTGCTGAAACATGGCCCGGGCTTCTTTTGGTAGGACCCGACGCCAACGACGACGCCGGCGTAATCAAAATGCCGGGTGAAGGTACATTAGTCGTGGGGAAGATGGAAAGTCATAACTCTCCTTGTGTCCCGCGTCCGTACGATGCGGCCGCTACGGGAGCGGGCGGTGCTATGCGTGATGTTGTCGCTATGGGCGGAAGACCGCTTTTTATTCTTGACTTTATCGGTACGCTTCCGTTAGAGAAAGAGGTTTTGGTCGGGCCTTGCGGCTTCAAAGGGGAATGTACCTGCGGCAAGTGTGTTACCATGACCAGCCAAGACAGGGTGAATCTAATGTTAAAAGGCATGAGGGATATGTGTGAAACAATGGATGTCTTTGTTGTCGGCGGCGGTTTCTCGACCTCGTTCAGCGATGTTGTTCCTGCTTGTGTAGTGGCTGTCGTCGGTAAATTAGTGACCGAAAAGCCGTTGACCAAGCCCGCGAAGTCTGCCGGCGATAAATTAATCCTCATAGGTGAAACCGGTACCGACGGAAATGACACATTGTTCAGAGCGGGGATTGTCCCCGAAATGCGCCCGGCGATTGCACTGTTTGAAGAAGAAAGGGTTACGATGGACGCTTCTATAGCCGCGTTCAAGACCGGAAAAATCAACGCCTGCTCTGATTTCGGCGCGGCGGGTATCGGTGCGGCGGTATGTGAGTCTGCACGCTACGGCGGTTTGGGGGCAAAGGTGGATTTATCGGTAGTTCCGGAGAAGGAAAAAGATATCACCCCCGAAGAGATTCTTATTTGCGAGACTCAGGCGCGTATGTTGGTACAGGTTAATCCGAAGGATGTAGATGAAGTTTTAGCGGCGATTCGTTCTCAAAAAGCTACGGCGACCGTCATAGGCGAAATTACCGACGATGACAAAGCCGTTTTCACCTACAATGAGCAGACAATTGCCGTTATTCCGAGTAAACCATCCGAAGAAGATTTAGCAGAGCTTAGGAAAATATAATATAGAAAAATATGACATAGTAAAAGTTAAAGCCTCGTTGTAATAAACGAGGCTTTGATATTATACCGGTGGTGGGGGTCGAACCCACACGGTGTTGCCACCACTGGATTTTGAATCCAGCACGTCTGCCAATTCCATCACACCGGCTTATAAGCAGTTCTGCTTGCACAATTATAACTTATAACTTTCCCTTTGTCAATAGTTATTAAAAATTTTTACCTATATCCCTAACATAGCCGCCCCGATAATTCCCGCGTCGTTCCCCAAACGGCAAATCGCCAACCGCGTATTCCGCTTTGAAGCGCGGGAAAACACCATCTCCGCAACGAGCTTTTTTAGCGGCACGAGAAGGGTGTCGCCTTCGTTACAAACCCCGCCGCCTATACAAACAATATCGGGCTGGAATATATTTATAACATTTGTTATTCCGCAAGCCAAGCCGTCTATATACTCGTCTACAACCCTTTGCCCGTGGATATCCCCTTCTTTTGCCGCGAGCCAAGCCGTCCGCGCGCTTATTTTGCCGTTTTCCTTTGCTATTTCCGCCATTTTTGAATTAGGATTACCTTCTATAGCTTCTTTTGTCATGCGGATAAGTCCGGTTGCCGATGAATAGTTTTCGAAACAGCCCGAACGACCGCAATTACAGGGGATACCGTCCCGCTTAATCACCATATGCCCAATTTCGCCCCCCGCAAAGTTCATACCGTAAAAAAGCTTTTTGTCGACAATTATACCCGAGCCGACCCCCGTTCCGAGCGTAATTACAATCGCCGAATTTGTTCCCATAGCCGCCCCTGCAATAAATTCACCATAGGCGGCGGCATTTGCGTCGTTGTCGATTTGAACCCTAAACCCCGTTTTTGCCTCTAAATCACGCACCAAAGGTTCATTAAACCAATTTAGATTGACGGCGCGTTCAACAACGCCAAGCTCCTTGTTACAAAGCCCGGGACAGCCGACGCCGATGCCGCCTATTTTTTCCTTAGATATATTGTTTTCCGCAATTAATTCCGCGATAAGCGCGGCGATATTGCCTACTAAAGCGGGGTAGCCCTTCTCGCTTTCGGTTTTAATTGATTTTTTACTTATAATTGTTCCTTTGTTATCGACAATTCCACAGGCGATATTTGTACCGCCGATATCTACCCCTATATAATATTCTTTCATTTTGAACCGTTCCTTTCTATCAATTGCTTCACAACAAACCCCGCAATAATCATACCCGCAGTCGGCGGTACAAACGACACGCTTCCCGGTATGCGTTGACGCACGTCATTAACAATAGGGTTTTCATCTGACCACAAGACATTTAACCGCTCTATATCGCGATTTTTTAACTCCCGCCGCATTACCCGCGCTAACGGACAAACCGAGGTTTTACTTATATCATCAATTCTAAAGCGCGTCGGGTCGAGCTTATTGCCCGTTCCCATACACGATATAACCGGAGTAGCCGTCTCGCGACATTTCGCGATAATCGCTATTTTTGCCGTGACGTTATCAATGGCGTCGACCACATAGCTGTATGATGAAAAATCGAACTCGTTTATATTTTCGGGGGTTACAAATATGTCTCGAGCCTGTACGATACAATCGGGGTTAATTGAACAAACGCGAGTTTTTGCAACATTCGCTTTCCTTTCACCTATTGTTTCGTATAAAGCTAACATTTGCCTGTTAAGATTATTTTTGGTAATACGGTCGCCGTCAATTATGTCAAGCCTTCCTACCCCGATTCGCGCTAAAGCCTCAATTGTCGCGCCGCCTACGCCCCCCGCGCCAAAAACCGCAATATGGGAAGTGCGGAGCTTATCCGAGGCGTTTTCACCTATGACCCTTACGGTTCGTTCATTTCGTTTTGCAAAAGGAATTTGTTCAATATTTTCGATATTGTTACAATTTTTGCGCGCCATTGTTTTCGGCGCGTTTTCCGTTTTTAATATTATATATTCGTCGTTGTACGCTTTTACTATTTCGGGACAGCGCGTTGCCAACGAAAAAAACGCATCGGCGCGCGCTTCGGCAAAATCAATTATGCGGCTCAGAGGCAATTCGGCAACCGCCTTACAATAACGACATAACGCCAATACCCGCGATTCGTTAGATTGCATAATTCTGAAAGGATATAAGGAACATTCGAGCGGCTTGTCCTCTCCGCGATTACAACCATATTCTGTAAGTGAGTCGCAAACAAACAATTCGCCCTTGAGCGTTGTGGTTACCTCGTCGGGAATTTCCCATGCGTCGTCTTTGTCGAAAAAGCAACACCCTTTACATTCGGCGCATTTTTCGGGGGACAGGAGTTCATGTAGCATATTAAACCTCTCGCGTTATACAGGTTTTTTGTCTTATTTTTGCGTTTTGCAACACCTCTTGCATAAAAATATTAACGGGATTGTACATATTATTATCATAGTCATAAAAGTCTGCAAAAACGGAGGATAAAGGAATTTCAATGTCCTCCTCTTGAAGCGGGAATACGAGCTTTGCGGTAATAACCCCTCTCCTTTTAACAAACCCCAATTTGCCGTCGTAATTCTCGGCAATTTTCATCGAAAGCGTAATCCCTAAGCCGGCACACTCTTCTTTACTTCGTCCGGATTCAATTTCGTCCATTCCCGGGATATTATCAACGGAAATACATACCGATTTTCCCTTTTCCGTTTCAATATTTTCGATAACGATTTTAACGGTTGCATTAGTTGAAGAATTTAACAACGCATTTTGCAAAAGATTTATAACGGCAATAATGAAAGCATTCTCGTTAATTTTTATCCTATTATTTTTGCTTTTTATATTAAGGGGCCTTCCAAAAACCCCATAAGATTCAACGCATTTTACCAAATGCAATAAAAACCTAAAAATTTCGCAAAATTCACGTCCAAACGCTTCAAATCAAGAGTATCGCCCTCATATTTTCGCTCTATTGTGCATTTTGGGTACACTACCCCCTTGGCGGCGAAAGT
>WRHO01000045.1 GCA_009783205.1 Oscillospiraceae bacterium | reverse complement strand
TAAAAATAATTGTTTCATAATACCCTCCGAAAATTGATTTTGGCGATATGATAATTATACCATTTTTAAACTGGTTTTTCAAGAGGTTTTCGGAGGTCACCATGTATTAATTCTAAAAGTCGGTGATAACGCTGATTGTTGTTGTTTGCAATGTCTGTACTTCAATTGTAGCGGCAATCTAAGAATAGGAGCTTTTAAGCATAATTGTTTTATAGAGGGGTCGTCGCCTGTGTCGGGACTTTATCGTGCCGCGATATATGAGGGTGAACTTTCCGAAAGTGAACAGCCTTTTGCCGTCATTAGCACCGCTTTAAAAAATAATCCCGATTTAGGCGGCGAAATATGGGATTACATTTTTGAGAATGATAAAGTCGGCGACGGTGTTGCTTTGGGGAATATCAAAACGAATATTCCTAAAGTTTTCTTATAAGAGATATTAAGGCACACTATACCTTTTCGGCGAAATGTGAGAAATCTTGGTGTCGGTTAAGTGTAAGTAAAAATACTCTATCAAAACTCGATAAACCTCACAACCAAGCCGCAAGTGTAGGTAATGTATGTAGTGTAGGTGAAAAACTAATTTTGATGAGGCGGCACAGCGGCAGGGATTCACTCTGCCGCATTATTGAAAGTAAGGGTGTAATACCCCGACGCTTGCGTCGGTTCTCTCGCCGTAGGCGAGGGGTGCAGGGCTTGACCTGCAGTGTTACCTTACACTAAACAAGAAAGGCGGATGTTGACCATGACTAATTTCCCAAAAGCAGACTCATACTGGATTTCACCGACAGGAAAAGTCTTACCTGTATCAACCCTGCATATAACCGAAGTCTTAGCAAACCACGAATCCTACAGTTTCCGCCGAGAACAACTTGAAGCAATCTACGAGAAGCACGGCGAACGGCTCGGGGGCGAGGGCAAGGCTCGTGAGGAAATTATGACAGACCTGTTGAAACGAGGGTGGTTTCGTATTCGCTATGTTGCCAAACAAGACGCTTACACAATCCAGTGTTTTAATTTTGACAAACGTCAGCGAGATTATTTGTCCCACTGGGCGAAAGATGTGATTGCAAATGATTTTCACCAATATGCCGATGTGCGGCTCGACACAGGGGACGAGATAAAACAGACGAATATCGAGGGGTTGATTTCTGCCAACGCAAAAAGTCGGGAGAAGATAACCTACATCACTGACAGCTATGAATTTCTTGAAATACCCGCTCCTCAGGATTGAAGGCATAAAGCGTTATAATTGTTTCGTGCGTCAAGGTTTCAAGCCTTGACGCTTTTTCATGCCTAAAGTAAAACAGCGTAATCGTTGTCGATGTGCGATAATCATTGACGATTTTTGACGTTTTTTCATGTCTGTAGTCCCCCAATAGTCCCCTAAACGGTAAAAAAGCCTCGTTCAACACGGCTCAAACCCGCATAAAACCAAGACTTTTCTACATGGAGTCGGGGAGAATTGAACTCCCGTCCGAAAACCCTTCCGAGCGCATTTCTACAAGCTTATCGGATACCTGTTTAATTCGGCATTCGGCCCGTTATCCGCAAGCGACCTGTGCCTATCTCTCAAATAAGAGAACAGCTCGAGAGAAAAAACTGTTCAATTCGCCGCTAATTGACGCCCTCACAGTACGCGGCACCACTGCTCGGACGGAAGCCGCTTTAGGCAGCTACTGCTAAATTATTATTATTAGCGTTTAAAATTTAGTACCCTTCGATTAAGGAGATTAGGGTGTACTCCGCCTGCTTAACGCTGTTCAGAATCCCCGTCGAAACCATTGCGACCCCGTATTTTTGCCTGTAATAGCATTATATCACATTATTTTTATTTTGTCAAATGTTTTTTCGCTAAAAACCACAAACATAAAAAAGATATTGAACGGGCTTTAAAATTCAACAGTTACCTCGGTTCCTACGTCTACCCGACTCTTCAACGATAACTTCCAGCCGTAAAGGGAACATATATGCTTAGCTATTGCCAAGCCTAAGCCGGTACCGCCGCCTATTTCGGAGCGACTTTTTTCAACGCGATAGAATCGTTCAAATATACGCGCTTGTTCGTCAACGGGGATACCTATTCCGTTATCTGAAACAATTAGACGCACTATGTTCTTTTTATTTTTAACGGCGACCCTTACTTCCCCGCCCTGTTTATTATAACGCACGGCGTTTTCAACAAGATTTTTCACAATGTCGTATATATGACCCGGCTCTGCCGTTATGGTGCTTTCGTAGACCGAGCCGACGACCTTAAAATATATTTCCTTTTCGTTTATTATCGTCGACATTGTATCCCTTACGTCGTTAATAATGTCAAAAATCGGTACCGGTTTTAATGCCGCCAAATCGGGCTTCGCTTTTTGTGAGTTTTCTATTTCGGAAATTTTCAACATATCACCTATTAAAAGCAACATACGTTCGGTTTCGCGAGTAATACTGTTGATATATTTACTTATATTATCATCTTTGTTATTAATTGAGGTTAATTCGGTGAATCCCTTAATAGCCGTCAAGGGTGTTTTTAATTCATGCGAAGCGTTTGCAAAAAACTCTTCCCTGCGCTTTGCGTTTTCTCGATTCTCGGTCACGTCCGACATTATAGTCATCGTTAAATCTGTGGCGGGAAGCGGCTTAACCGTCACAAGAAAGATTATACCGTTAAGCGAAATCTCGAACAAGGCGTTATTCTTTGATTTTATACAATCCCTCACCGTCTCCATTAACGCTTTGTATGATGAAAGATACAGCATATCTCTGCCGATAACGTCGTTATCGGCATCAAAAATGTTTAGCGCAGACTTATTTATCAAAGTTATATTGCCGTTTTTATCAACGGTGAAAATACCATCGCTTATATTGTCCATTATATAAGCGAGCTTACTTTTTTCGTCGCTTAATGAATCAAAGCCGTTTTGTAATACGACGGCTATTTCATCAATTACCTGTGTAAATCTTTCGATTTCCTCATAGCTCCCCTCAACCGGGGTTTGTCTGTACTCGCCTTTTGATAACGAGCGGAGTTTTTTCTCTATCGAGTTAAACGGTTTTGTTATTCGGTTCACCATATTGCGTATAAACGCAATATAAACAACCGCCAAAACAAAAAGAATCAACAATAATATCGGAAAGGTTTGAAAAAGGCGGGCGTTAATCTGTTCGACGGGAATTGCGGCGCGAACAAACACATACCCGTCATCGGTGTCAACCTTTAATGCGTAATAAATCAACGCTTTTTCAAGCGTCTTGGATACTCTTATATACGCCTGCGGCGAGTTGTTTAATGCCGCTTGAATTTCGGGTCGCTTTAAATGATTCTCAACAATATCGGTATCAAGCGGACGGTTGTCGGACAAAACCTCACCGTCGGACGATATTATTGTTATTCTCGCGTTATTCCCCGCTTGTACAAAAGCGTCTGTATCGATGCCGTCGCTATACAAATACGAACATATTCTTGTTATTTCCTCGACCGAATCCTTAGAAATATTCGTATTTGTTATATGGTTCATATAAACGGATACGCCAAAAAAACCGGCGAGCCCGGCAAAAATAATCGAAATTGTGTATACAAAAAGTCTTTTTTTCATGTCATCATATATCCTACTCCGCGCACAGTCATTATTACCGCCTCGCTTTCCGCCTCTGCGAGCTTTTTACGAAGCTCTTTTATATGAATATCGAGCGTTCGGGATTCTCCTATAAAACTCTCGCCCCATATTTTATTAAATATATATTCTCTTTTTTGAACCTTTTCGGCGTTTTCGCAAAGAAGCTGTAAAAGCTTAAACTCTTTTAAGGTTGTTTGTATTACATTGTCGCGTATTAAAATCCTGTGCTTCGAAAAATCAATATAAACGTCTTTAAAAGAAATATTATCAATTACGTTTTCCTTCGCCGGATACACTTTACGCAGATTTGCTTTTATACGCGCTACTAACTCCATTACGCCGAACGGCTTCTCCATGTAATCGTCCGCCCCCATGTTAAGCCCCTTGACCTTAGATATTTCCTCACCCTTTGCCGAAACCATAATAACGGGAATAGCGGACGTTTGTCTGTCGTTTTTCAACCTTGACAATACGCCAAACCCGCTTTCCCCCGGTAGCATTATATCGAGTATAACCAAATCGGGTGCCTTTACCGCAAGATATTTAAAAAATGTTTCGGCATCACCAAAGCAACGGCACTCGAAATCATTTTCAAGAGAGAAAGTATACAACTCTTGTAAAGCTGTATCGTCCTCTACTACATAAATCAATTGTTTCAAAATTATCCCCCTTATTCATGAGAACATATAAAAATCTTTTCATATAAAATCGCCCGTATACGAGGAGCGAGTCCCGCGGCTCTCCGTATACAGACGATTATACACGTTTTTATTTAATATGTCAAGTCGATGACGATTGAAGCTTTTTTACGTGTAAAGAAGTAACAATGTTACAGGCGTGGTCGGAAACTCTTTCTAAATCGGAAAGCATATTTACAAACAACATTCCGGATGTCGGGGTGCATATACCGTCGTTGAGACGGTCAATATGATTGTTTTTAAACTGTTCAACGGCGTCGTCAACCTTGTCTTCTAAATCGTTAATTCTGTCTATTTCGCCCGGGTCATAGGTTTGTGCAATAAAATACTTTATCGAGCTTTCGATTACCTTTTCGACCTCTGCGGTCAGCTTCCTCAATTCATCAACAGCATCCTCAGAAAACATTTTCTTTTCCTCGATAAACGGCATACTAAACTCCATTATATTCTCCGCGTGGTCGCCGATTCGCTCAATATCGTTGACTATATGGAAGAAAGAGCCTATTAGCTTACGGTCGTTACTTTCGAGCTTAAGGGTGTTTATTTTCACCAAATACTTGGTCAATTCGTGATTCAAAAAGTTGATTAATTCTTCGTTCTTTTTGATTTTTTCTGTATTCTTTATATTTCTTTCGAGGAACATATCGACCGAAAGCTTATAATTTTCGAGCGCGAGATTCGCCATGCGCTCAACCTCCTTGCGGGTCTGTTCAACGGCAATATGCGGCATACTGAAAATCTGTTCGTTGACATAAATCAAACGCTTGCTCGAAAGCTCCTCGTCCTTCAACGGAATAATAAAATTTGCCCACTTAACAAGGTATTTTATAAAGGGTAACAACAGTAACGCAGTAGATGCGTTAAATATAATATGCGCTATTGCCAATTGCTTACCTACGTCGTTCATAATTAAGCTTTCGAGAAACAGTAAGTATGGTTTCTCCGACAACGCGCCGGGCGGGATTAGAGTAATTGCCGAAAAGAGCAACGTCCCGACTATATTAAAGGAAAAGTGTACAATCGACACCTGTCGCGCAGATTTAGACGCGCCGATTGATGCAAGAAGCGAAGTGACACAGGTTCCTATTTCCGCGCCGAATATAATAAAGAGACCTATGTGTAAAGGTAAAAGACCGGTTCCGCCGAGCATAATTACCGTACCGGTCGTCGCCGACGAGCTTTGAACAATTGCGGTCATAGCGAGTCCGATTAATATACCGATTAACGGATTTTCGATGCTTGCGAGGAGGTTTGACGCCGCTTCGGTACCGGCTAAAGGCTTTAAAACCCCGCTCATTGTGTTCATTCCGAGGAAAAGTATACCGAGTCCGGCGATAATCTGTCCGGTATGTCTTGTCTTATCCCGCTTTGACCCCATAATGATAAATACGCCGAGCGCAATTGCAATAGGCGCGATATCATTAACCTTCAAGGCAATAATCAGCCCCGTTATAGTTGTACCTATATTTGCACCCATGACAACGCTTACGGCTTGCGCCAGTTTCAGAAGCCCCGAATTAACGAGACCTACGACCATAACCGTAGTGGCAGATGAGCTTTGGATTACCGCCGTGATAAGCGCGCCGGTCGCTACACCTACAATTCGATTTTTTGTAACCCAGTTAAGTATATTTTTGAACTTTGCACCCGCCGCCGCCTCCAAACTGTTCGACATAAGCTTCATTCCGTAAAGGAATAACGCTAACCCGCCTATTACCGTAACAATTTGCATAATTACATCTTTTGACATGATTTTTCTCCTCTTAAAACTAAGTATTGCTTAATAAGGTAATGCAAAAATTAAGAATATGATTATTGTCGAGGAAATACGCACCGCGGTTTCGATTACGATTTCCTTCTTACTGTTTCGTACAGCCGCTTTTGATAACATTATTTACACTCTCCTTACAAACATACATTTTCACACCATTTTGTAAATTTTTTCTTTGTATATTCTTATATTAACATATAAAAACCTGTAATAACATCAAAATTACGTAAACTTTTTGTAAAGTTTACGTAAAGATTTTTGCCGTCGTGTTAAGCAGCGTCAACACTGTCTAAACAGGGTATATATAAAACAATAACGGATATATTAATAATGCTATGTATAATAAAATCGAAGTTACGCGTTACGCGAAAAGCTCAAATAGGATTAAATCAAAAATAACAATTGCTTTAATTGCCGACCTTCATTGTTCCGATTACGGAAGGAATCAATTCAACCTCGTTAAGCTTATAAAAAAAGGAAGTCCCGATATAATTCTTTTGGCGGGGGATATTTTTCATCACTTCGGAAAAAGGCAAAAAGGACACGAGCTTATCAAGGAGGCAGTAAAAATCGCGCCGGTGTTCTATATTGCGGGCAATCACGAAAAGAAAAACCCCGATTACTTCGAAATTTTAAACGAGGTAAAATTTCTCGGCGGGTTTGTTTTAGATAATGAGGTCGTCGAAACGGTTGTAAACGACAATGCGCTTATATTGGCGGGCGGCGACAAATCCGCAATAATGAAATCGAGGCTTCGCGAATACTTCGGTAACAGCGGGCATTTTAAACTAATGCTTAATCATTATCCCGAAAATTATCGCGATTTTACAGATGATTTTGACATGATGATGTCGGGACATCTTCACGGCGGACAAATACGCATACCGTATATAATGCCAAACGGAATTTACGCTCAAAAACAAGGGCTTTTCCCGAAATACACAGGCAATGCGTATGATATTACCGATAAGTTTACCTTAGTTGTGAGTCGCGGAATATCTGTAAGACGTTCCGGCCGGTTCAGAGTTTTTAACCGCCCGGAATTGGTATTTATGGATATATTGCCCGGATAATATGTTATATTATTCCTTCGGCGAGTTTTTTTACGTGTCGGGTTAATGATAACACTTCGCGTTTTGTATTAAACACAGACGGCGCGAATCTTACAACACCCGTCTCAAGAGTGTTAAGCTTTTTATGCGCTAAAAAAGAACAATGTAGCCCACCGCGCAGGCAAAATCCCGCTTCCGAAAGTATGTTAGCCGTCTTGAACGATTCAACTCCCTCTACATTAAACGGAACAATAGGAACAAGGTTGGTGTTAAATTTACCGTGATACAGTTTAACCATTTTGATTTTCGAAACCTCATTGATAAAAAGCTTACACAATTCGCGTTCGTGAGAGTATATACGATTTATTCCGGTTTTATTTATGAAATCTATCCCCGCGCCTAATGCTATTACCCCGGGAGTTTGGTTATAACGTGCCGCAGAAGGCAATATATTAAAATTTATTACAGCAACAAAACGGCTTAAACCAAAACTTGGATAATAAAGGCAATTAAATAAATCACGATCACCGAATAACCGGAGACCGTGATTTGTTTAACTGGATATATAAACGCCCGGATGAGGAGCTACTTGCTCCCCATACCGCTTTTGTGAAACCCCGCAGATGTGTTTTTCTGCTCATAAGGTCTTGTATCATCCGAATTATAAGACGGCAACCCTGTATCTCTATTCTGAGAAGAGATATTCGTTTTGTTCTCTACATCACTTACATCAATGGCCTCGAAAGCCGTGCCGGCATTCGCATTTGATAAAACATTTACCGCTTCCGATGTGAGAGAATCTCGTTTTTGAGATTGTTTTTTAGGTTTTGGCATAATTATGACCATTCCTTTCTGCGAAAGGCACAAAAGGCTAATGAAACAGCCTTGCCTAACGCCGTAAAATTTGCTATACTTGTGATTGAGGAGACAGGCACACTACAGAGTACGTGGAGGTGAGTGCGACAAATTA
>WRHO01000044.1 GCA_009783205.1 Oscillospiraceae bacterium | reverse complement strand
TAACAAACAACCTTAATAATTATAAAAGTCTATTAAGTAAATTACCGGAAGGAGGGTTATTGAAATGTTTCAAATGACTGTTAAAGATGTTATTAAAATAGGCAATAACATCTCTATTGGCGGGGCTTGTGAAAACAAGATAAACTATACAAGTAAATTAATTGATGATACGGGAAATGAGTACGACACGTATATTCCTCTCGGCAAAGACTTAGTTTTTGATGAAAATATCATCACTGTATGTTTGCAAGGCGATTATGACGCAAACACGTTTAAGGGAAAGGTTTTACGCAGTGTAAGCGCATAGTACACCCCCAATAAAAGCTGTTGCCTTAATCGGCGACGGCTTTTTAATATGTTTTTACTGCAGTATTATCTCGACTAAATCCATAGGCGATACAATATTGCCCGACTTATATACCCGCATATTTCCGCCGGAAATCTCGTCTATTAACACAACCTGTCCGTTATTTCGTCCAAATTCGAGTTTGATATCATATAAGTCACAGTTGTATTTACTAAGCTCTTCTTTAATCGCCCTACAAATCTTAACGGTTTGTTGCTTTAATGATTCGTATTCGTCATTGTTGAGTATACCGAGTGCCGCGAGCGCGTCTTTTGTAATAGGCGGGTCTTCTCGCTTATCGTCCTTCAAAGTGACCTCGACAAATGCGTCTAAATCTTCTCCTTCGGTTACATACTGACCATAACGGCGGACAAAGCTCCCCGTTGCTTTAAACCTGCATATAACCTCTATACCGTTCCCGAATACGGTAGCCGGCAAAACCTCCATTTCGCATTTATCAATATCCGAGCTTACAAAATGTGTTTTAACTCCGTTTTTTTGCAAGAAGTTAAAGAAATATGTCGTCATTTTTAATCCGCTTCTCCCGCTCCCCTCAATTGACAACCCCACCGTATTTGCACCGGGGTCAAAAACCCCGTCGGTACCCGTAACATCGTCTTTAAACTTTAGCAAATAGTTGCCGTTATCGAGCGCGTAAACCGTTTTTGTTTTTCCTTCATAGATAAGCTTCATCTGTATTCTTCTCCTTTGTTTTTCTAAACCGACTATGTTCATCAATAATACAAATTCTCCGATGAAAAAGCCGGAGTACAAGTCACGTTGATTCCTAATTTCTTCAATGCGTGTTCGTCGGGTTTAGGCAGTATATGTGACGAATGAGCGTCGCACCCTCTTAACTCGGGGAGCTTATGAAGACATTTTTCGGCGGTAGAATCGGTCGCGGCGCATATACTGAGCGCGTTTAACACCTCGACTAAATTGAGTAAGCCTTTTTCGTGTAAAATATCCTCTTTAAGAGTAAGCATAGGCTCTAAAACAAACGGCGCGATTAAATGAATATCGTCGGGGATTCCCGCCGTCTTTTTTACACAGTTTAAAACGAGACTTGCGCTCGCCGACAAAAGACCGGTCGTTCTGCCGGTTATGACGCTTCCGTCGCGTAAAATCAAAGCAATCGCGGGACAGTCGTTATCCTCCGATTTTTCAACGGCGGGTTTTACGGGGCGTCTGTTCTCGGGAGAAAGCTCAAGCTGTTTCATGATTTTTTCGATTTTCCCTACCGACGCAATTTCTAAAATGCCCTCTTTATAGTCGCAGAGCGTTTTAAAGTATCGTCTGATAACCTCTTGTTTTGCCGCCGCCTCAACCGCTTCGTTGTCCGTTATACAATATCCCGCCATATTTACGCCCATCTCTGTCGGCGACTGATAAATATCGAATTTGTCCATTATCTTCGCCAAAATGTTTTTTACGAGGGGAAAAGCTTCTATATCCCTATTATAATTGACGGCGACCTTATTATGCTTTTCCAAATGATACGGGTCGATTGAATTAACATCGTTTAAATCGGCGGTTGCCGCTTCATATGCCAAATTGACCGGGTGGTTCAACGGCAAATTCCACACGGGAAAGGTTTCAAACTTAGCATAACCCGCCAACACCCCCCGTTTATGTTCATGGTAAATCTGCGAGAGACAGGTTGCCATTTTCCCGCTCCCCGGACCCGGCGCGGTTACAACAACGAGCGGCTTTGTTGTCTCAACAAAAGGGTTCGCGCCGTAACCGTCGTCGCTAACCGCCAACTCTGCATCCATAGGATAATCGTTTATCGTCTTATGAAGGTATACCCTTTCCCCCCTGCGTTCGAGTTTATTTTTGAACATTGCGGCGGAAGCTTGCTCGGTATACCTTGAGATAACAACGCTGCTGATATAAAGCCCCATGTTGCGGATTAAATCCATTAGTCGTAAACAATCCATGTCATAGGTTATTCCCAAGTCGGCTCTTATTTTATTTTTTTCAATATCTGCGGCGTTAATACAAATAATTATTTCGGTTTTTTCCTTCATCTCCTGTAAAAGAAGGATTTTTCCGTTGACGTTAAACCCCGGCAAAACTCTCGCCGCGTGATAATCGTCAAAGAATTTACCACCAAATTCCAAATAAAGCTTATCCTGAAACCTACCGACTCTTTTTAAAATTTCCTCGGTCTGTTTTTTCATGTAAAGCGAGTTATCAAATCCTATTCCCATTCGACCGTACCGCTCGGCTTTGGTGTGAAATCGTACACAACGCGATTTACCCCTTTTACCCCATTTGTTATTCGTTTTACTATCGTTTCTGTTAACTCGTGCGGCAATATCGCGGGCTTTGCCGTTATAAAATCGTCGGTGGTTACCGCCCTTAGTACAATTGTTTCCTCGTAACACCGTTCGTCATTACGAACCCCAACCGATTGTACATTCGGCAAAACCGCAAAATATTGTTGTATTTGCCCTTGAAGCCCCGCCTTTTCAATTTCTCCGCAGAAAATTGCGTCCGCTTCGCGCAAAATCTCCAATTTAGGCTTAGTCAACTCACCCAAACACCTGACCGCTAAGCCGGGGCCGGGGAACGGCTGCCTGTTAACAAACGATTCGGGCAAGCCCAACCGCCGCCCACAATCGCGAACCTCTTCCTTAAATAACATTTTTATCGGCTCAATAACCGACTCAAACTCGATATTGAGCGGCATACCGCCCACATTATGGTGCGCCTTAACCTGTTTATGCCCGTCGCCGCCGCTCTCCATAATATCCGGATAAATTGTCCCCTGAATGAGACAACCTACCTTTCCGAGCTTTTTTGCCTCTTCCTCGAAAACGCGGATAAACTCCTCGCCTATTATTTTACGCTTTTGCTCGGGGTCGGTAACCCCCTTGAGTTTTTTTAAAAACCGTTCCTCTGCGTCAACTCGAATCAAATTAATTTCATAGGTATCGCGGAATAACGACATTACGTTATCTCCCTCGTTTTTTCGCATAAACCCCGTATCCACAAAGATACAGGTGAGTCTGCTCCCGACCGCTTTATGAGCTAATACGGCGCATACCGCCGAATCTACCCCCCCCGACAACGCACAAAGTACCGGGCGGTCGGAAGCTTCCGCGCATATACCGTCAAGGGCGTCGGTAATAAAATTATCCATTGTTCCCTTAAAATTAATCATATTAATGACCACTCCTTCCCGTTGTGATATTTCCGTTGTGATATTCTTGCAGCGAGTAAACCTTTTCGGTTTTCACCTTATTTTTTTCCTCAATACCCTTGACCGCCGCAATTGCCGCGGTCAGCGTTGTGAGATAGGTTATCCCGTGTTTAATTGCGGATTTTCGTACATACGAATCGTCCCGACTGCTGAGCTTACTTCCCGACGGCGTATTGATAATAATGTCGAGGCTTTTATTTTTTATTGCGTCTTCGATATTAGGTCGCCCCTCATACACTTTATTGATAACCTCGGATTTGATTCCTTTTTCGGATAAGTATGCGTGTGTTCCTTTTGTGGCGATGATTTTAAAGCCTAAAGCCTCAAATCGCTTTGCGGCTTCGGCGGCTTTTTCCCTATCCTTTTCGGCAACAGAAATGAGTACCGTTCCCGAACGCGGAAGCGTGGACTTAGCCGCCTCAAGTGCTTTATAAAACGCAAGCCCGAACGAATCGGACAACCCCAAAACCTCACCGGTTGAGCGCATTTCCGGGCCTAAAACCGGGTCTACCTCGGGGAACATATTAAACGGAAAAACCGATTCCTTTACCCCGTAATACGGTACATCGGGTACATTTAACGAACCCAAATCGACCTTTTCACCCATGACGAGCTTTGTCGCGTATCTTGCCATATTGAAGTTACAAACCTTTGATACAAGGGGAACCGTTCTCGATGCGCGCGGGTTTGCCTCCAAAACATAAACCTTCCCCTGGTGGATAGCATATTGTACGTTCATCACCCCGACGACGCCCAATTCTCCCGCAATCTTACGGGTATATTCATTAATCGTTTTAATCTGTTCCTCGGTAATGCTTATCGTCGGAATGACACAGGCGGAATCCCCCGAATGTACGCCCGCGTGTTCAATATGCTCCATTATAGCGGGAACAAACACATTCCCCCCGTCCGACAACGCGTCTGCCTCACATTCGAGCGCGTTATCAAGGAATTTGTCGATTAGAATAGGGCTTTCGTCGCTGATATATTGTGAATTTTTTACGATATAGTTTTTTAGCTGTGTATTATCGAATACAACCTCCATAGCGCGCCCGCCCAAAACATACGACGGTCTGACCATAACGGGGTATCCTATAACATTTGCGGTATTAACCGCTTCGTCATAATTGCGCGCCATTCCCGACTGTGGCATAGGTATATTCATTTTGTCCATCATCGTCCTGAACAAATCGCGGTCTTCCGCTAAGGCTATCACCTCCGGCGACGTACCGAGTATGGGAACCCCCGCCTTTTTTAATTCCATAGCAATGTTTAAAGGCGTCTGCCCCCCAAACTGTACTATAACGCCGAGCGGCTTTTCGTGTTCACATATTGACAAAACCTCTTCAATTGTCAAAGGCTCAAAATAAAGCTTATCCGATGTGTCATAATCGGTTGATACCGTTTCGGGGTTACAATTGACCATGATTGTCTCGTATCCCGATTCGCGAAGCGCGAACGCGGTATGCACACAACAATAATCGAACTCAATCCCTTGTCCTATGCGGTTAGGGCCCCCGCCCAAAATGACAACCTTTTCTTTTTGTTGCGGAACCTCGCCAATGTCGATTTCGCGGTTTTTCCGCGACCGCTTCACCTCTTCACCCAATATGCCCGCTCCGTTATAGGTCGAGTAATAATACTCGGCGTCCGCCCCGCTTACGGGTACAATGTCCCATTCCTCTTTTATATTGAGGACTTTTCGATGAAGCCGTATATATTCCTCGGGAACCTCGAGAAGCACAGAAAGATACCTGTCGCCGAACCCGTCCTTTTTTGCTTTAATCAACAACTCGTCGGGCAAAACCCGCTTTTTATAAGTGAGGATTTGTTCCTCCGTCTCAACCAATTCCTTCATTTGTTTTAAAAAATAAGGCTTTATTTTAGTAATACCGCTAATTTCTTCGACGGTAACGCCTTTACGCAAAAGCTCATATATAACAAAATGCCGCTCGCTGTTGGGGTAGGATATTTTTTGCAAAAGCTCTTCTTTAGAAAGGCGGTTAAAATTTTTCGCAAACCCTAACCCGCTTCTGCCTATTTCGAGCGAACGAATCGCTTTTTGCAACGCTTCTTTATAAGTGCGTCCGATACTCATAACCTCGCCGACCGCCTTCATCTGCGTTCCGAGCTTATCCTCCGCACCCGGGAACTTTTCAAACGCCCACCGCGCGAATTTCAAGACTATGTAATCGCCGTGCGGGGTATATTTATCCATTGTTCCCGAACGCCAATAAGGTATTTCGTCGAGGGTTAGTCCCGCCGCCAATAATGCCGAAACATAAGCAATCGGGAACCCGGTCGCCTTTGAAGCCAAAGCCGACGAACGCGAGGTGCGCGGATTTATTTCGATAACTACAATCCTGTCCGTAGCGGGGTTATACGCCATTTGTACGTTAGTACCGCCTATTACGCCGATTTCCGAAACAATTGAAAACGCCGTTTTGCGAAGTCTTTCTTGTACCTCATCGCGGACATTTAACATAGGCGCGCTGCAAAACGAATCCCCCGTATGCGTCCCCATAGGGTCAATATTCTCAATCATGCAGACGGCAATCATTTGGTCTTTACTGTCGCGAACAACCTCAACCTCAAGCTCCTCCCACCCTAATATGCTTTCCTCAACCAAAACCTGTCCAATCATAGACGATTGTAACCCCCTGCCTACAATTGTGCGAAGCTCTTCCTCGTTATAAACAATGCCGCCGCCTACTCCACCCATTGTATAAGCGGGGCGCACCACAACGGGATAACCTAATTCCTCGGCGACCGCAACCGCCCGTTCGACCGTCAACGCCTCGTAACTTCGCGGCATTTCGACCCCGATTTGAGCCATGGCTTTTTTAAACTCAATTCTGTCCTCGCCGCGTTCAATCGCGTCAAGCTGAACACCGATAACCTCAACCCCGTACCGTTCAAATACACCCGCGTCTTTTAATTGAGAACTGAGGTTTAGCCCGGTTTGCCCGCCGAGATTCGGCAAAAGCGCGTCCGGCTTTTCTTTTGCGATAATCTCGGTCAATCGCTCGGCATTGAGCGGCTCGATATATGTCACGTCCGCCGTTACCGGGTCGGTCATAATTGTCGCGGGGTTAGAGTTGACGAGAATAATCTTGTATCCTAAATTTCGCAACGCCTTACAAGCCTGTGTCCCCGAATAATCGAACTCACAAGCCTGTCCTATAATTATGGGGCCCGACCCGATAATCATTATGGTTTTAATATCATCTCTTTTCGGCATTTTTTTAATTCCTTTATTTATATTCTATATGAGGGCGGGGAATGCCCGCCCTTTAGATTTACTAACTCGCATAATTATCAAAATACCCTTGTATCAGCACAATCGGCGTTCCTTTATCCCCCGAGCCGCTCATTAAATCGCACAAGCTTCCGATTAAGTCGGTGTACCGCCTCGGCGTGGTACCCAACGCCTTTTCCTCGAGGTGGTCGTCTTTTGCTTTAATCGCCTTGATTAACTCTTTTTCGCTTTCCGCCTGACTCTGACCCGCTAATTGAGTATCGAGTAAGAGCTTTAATTTTATCTCGTTGGGCGTACCGTTTAAGCCGTCTGTAAAAGCGGGAGAAACAACCGGGTCTGCCAATTCCCATATTTTTCCGACGGGGTCTTTGAACGCGCCGTCGCCGAACACAAGAACCTCAATTTGTTTTCCGGTCAACTCCTTGAGCTTTACGGCAATTTGTTCAACAACCGTCTTACAGTTTCTCGGAAAAAGCTTTACCGAATTATCGGTAGCTTTATTTGAGCCTAAAAGCCCGTATTGCTCGTTATACCCGCTTTCGTTTACCGAGGCAGAAAGAATGTCGTCAAGACCGTAAACAATTTCCGCTCCCGATTCCTTCAACAGTCGTTTTGAACGAAACCGCGAGTGTACGTCACAACACAGTACATTTTTTGTGAAGTCGAGAATTTTTCTTACGTCGTTCGCCAATACAATTTCAATATGCTCGCCGAAGGATTTGTAGTATTCGATATAATCCATCTGTGTGAAAATATGCTTTGTTTCATATCCGAATTTATCGCGATAGGTTTTTTCCGTTAAAACGTCGGTGTGCGGATTCACCCCCGCTTTATCGAGCATATCCCACGAAACGAGTTCATTACCAACCTCGTCCGACGGATACGAAAGCATAATATAAAGCTTATCACAGCCGAGCGAGATACCTTTGAGAATATTAGCGAATCTGTTCCTTGAAAGAATCGGAAGGGTGACGGCGAGCGTTCCGCCGGGGAATTTTGCGCGAATATCCGCGGCAATTTGCTCACAGCTTGCATAATTCCCCTGTGCGCGCGCAACAACCGCCTCCGTAATGCCTATAACATCTTTGTCGCGCAATTCAAACCCGCCCTCCTTTGCGGCGGACAAAACGCTGTCTACCGTGATTTGAGCGATGTCATCCCCCGCTTTTATCAACGGTGCGCGAATCCCGCGAGATGTTGTGCCAATCATTTTCATTGTATCAATATCCCTTTCATTGTTGTATTGTTTATAACTATTTGTTCTTCTTCACATTCTCGATAAACTCACGCAGAACATCGTCCATATTAGGCGCGCCGATTTCCTGTAACGCATATTCGACGCGGGTTGACGGCTTGTTTATCTTGATGACGCGGTTGAGGTCAATCGGCGTCGCAATAACAACCGAATCACAGTCGACGCGTTCAATTGTAGCCGCCAAATCC
>WRHO01000043.1 GCA_009783205.1 Oscillospiraceae bacterium | reverse complement strand
GGATTTGGCGGCTACAATTGAACGCGTCGACTGTGATTCGGTTGTTATTGCGACGCCGATTGACCTCAACCGCGTCATCAAGATAAACAAGCCGTCAACCCGCGTCGAATATGCGTTACAGGAGATTGGCGCGCCTAATATGGACGATGTTCTGCGTGAGTTTATCGAGAATGTGAAGAAGGACAAATGAACATGGAGATGATTAACAAAATAATAAGCGCGGTCATGTGCGGAATTTATATTTCAATCGGCGCGACGGCGTATATCATACTGGGGAATAATGTGGCGGGCGCATTATTCTTTGCGGCGGGGATTCTTTTGGTATCGGCTTATTATAATATGCTCCTCACCCGCGTTTTCGCATTATATGCTTTTAAGGATTCGGGCTATAAGCCGTCCGACGTTTTAATCGCTTTTTGCGGAAATTTTATAGGTTGTATCGCTTATGCGGCGGTAATAAGCGTTACAAGGGTCGGCAATGCCGTACAAAAGGAAACAATTGAACGAATTGTCGATTTGAGGTTAAACGATTCGTATTTGAGTATCTTCATATTGGCGGTTTTATGTGGATTTTTAGTCGCCTCCGCCTGTTTAACATCAAAGGTGTTTGAGAACAGGGGGGTGGCTTTGGCATTAACGGTGGTATTCATAGCAACCTTCGTGATATGCGTCCCCGAGCATATTGTCGCCGATATGTTCTACTTTGCGTATTATTCGATTAACATTGGGTTAAAAGTTGAATTTATTCCCATAATAATCATTGTTACTTTAGGTAATTTAACGGGGGGAATGGGAATGAGCTATTTAGAGCGTTATCGTGCGGCTAAATGAAAAAAGACGAAAAATAAGGAGAATGTGAGATTTGAAAAAAAAGCAGATTAAAAAAGTTCTTGTGGCTAACAGAGGCGAAATAGCCATTCGTATATTCAGAGCCTGTAGCGATATGAATTTAAAAAGCGTCGCCATTTATTCTAAGGAGGATAAATATACCCTTTTTCGTACAAAAGCCGACGAATCGTATCAGCTCGACGAAACAAAATCGCCGTTAGGAGCATATTTAGACATTCACGGGATTATAAGCTTAGCAAAGCACAAAAACGCCGACGCAATTCACCCGGGATATGGCTTTTTATCCGAGAACGCGAGCTTTGCAAAAGCCTGTGAGGACGCGGGAATTGTGTTTATCGGGCCACCGTCGACTGTATTGGCAAATATGGGGGATAAAATTGCCGCAAAAAAAGTAGCGATGGCGGCGGGTGTTCCCGTTATACAAGGAACCGAAAATCCATTAACATCTTTAAAAGAGGCAAAGGAATACGCCGAAAAATTCGGATACCCCGTTATACTTAAGGCGGCGGCGGGCGGCGGCGGAAAGGGTATGCGGCTTATTACGAAGCCGGAGGAAATGGACGAAGCGTTTGAGCTTACGCAAAGTGAGGCTTTAAAGGCTTTCGGAAGTGCGGACGTTTTTTTGGAAAAGTATCTCGAAGAACCTAAGCATATTGAGGTACAAATTTTAGCCGATGCACACGGGAACGTAATACACCTTTACGAGCGCGACTGTTCGGTGCAAAGGCGGTATCAGAAGGTTGTGGAAATCGCACCCGCGTTTACAATTTCCGACGAAAAACGCGCCGAAATTCATGTGGACGCTATTAAAATAGCGAGAGCCGTCAATTATATCAATGCGGGAACGGTTGAGTTTCTTGTTGATAAGCATAATAATCACTATTTTATCGAAACAAACCCGAGGATACAGGTTGAGCATACCATTACCGAAATGGTGACGGGGGTTGATATAGTACAGTCGCAAATTGCTGTTGCAATGGGGCGTAAGCTGTTCGACCCGGAAATAGGTATTGCGGCGCAAAAAGAGGTTCATCTAAGCGGGTGTTCCGTTCAAACCCGCGTCACAACCGAAGACCCGTCCAACAATTTTGCCCCGGATACCGGAAAAATCGAAGCGTATCAGTCGAGCGGAGGCTTCGGAATACGCCTCGACGCGGGGAATGCGTTTACGGGTGCGGTTATCACCCCTTATTACGACAGCCTTCTCGTTAAAGTAATAACTGCGGGGCGTAACTTTGAAGAAGCGAGAAGAAAAATGCTCCGCGCATTGCGGGAAATACGCGTTCGCGGGGTTAAAACAAATATACCGTTTTTAAGTAACGTCTTGACGAACGACACATTCGTTGACGGAAGGTGTCACACTAAGTTTATTGACGAAACACCATCATTGTTTGAATTTAAAGGGTCGGGAGATAAGGTCGGTCGGGCTTTGACCTATATAGGCAACACAACCATTAATAATCCCAATATTGAGCGAAAGCCGGTATTTGACCTTCCGAAAATCCCCGATTTCGGAACCGCCGCCGTTCCCGACGGTTTAAAACAAGTTTTGGACAAAAAAGGCGCGGACGGGTTCTCGAAGTGGATTCTCGAACAAAAACGCCTTTTAATAACCGACACAACTATGCGCGACGCACAACAATCGCTTATAGCGACGCGCATGAGGACGCGGGATATGGTTGCGATTGCCGACGCTACGTCGCGTATATTGTCGGATTGTTTCTCGCTCGAAATATGGGGCGGGGCTACCTTTGATACTGCTTACAGGTTTTTGAAGGAATCGCCGTGGGAGCGACTCGACATTTTGCGGCAAAAGATACCGAATATCCCGTTCCAAATGTTGTTTCGCGGCGCAAACGCCGTAGGCTATTCGAGTTATCCCGATAATTTGATAAAAGCGTTTATTGCGGAGGCGGCAAATTCCGGGATTGATATATTCCGCGTTTTTGATTCGCTCAACTGGTTGCCTAATATGGAATTTGCCATTGAGGAAATTATTAAAACGGGAAAAGTCGCAAACGTAACAATGTGTTACACGGGCAATGTGCTTGAAACCGAGCGCGATAAATATGATTTGAAGTATTATATCGAACTCGCAAAGGAAATTGAAAAACGGGGGGCGCATATACTCACCATTAAGGATATGTCGGGGCTTTTACGTCCATACGGCGCGAAGAAGCTTATTACCGCGTTAAAGGACAATATAAGTATTCCGATTCACCTTCACACACACGACACAAGCGGTAACCAAATAGCGACTTGTATAATGGCGTGTGAGGCGGGGGTTGACATTGTTGACGCGGCAATCTCCTCAATGAGTTCTCTTACGAGTCAGCCGTCATTTAATTCGCTCGTAACCGCGCTCGAAGGCTCGCCGCGTGACCCGGGCTTTAACGAATCCTCGGGGCTTCAAGCTTTATCCGATTATTGGGCAGATGTTCGCCCTTATTATGCCGACTTTGAAGGTGACATAAAGACTCCGGAAACGGAAATATATCAGCTCGAAATCCCCGGCGGACAATATACTAACTTAAAGTCACAGGTAGCCGGGCTGGGATTAGCCGACCGATTTGATGAGGTAAAACAAAAGTATATCGAAGCTAATCAAATTCTCGGCGATATTGTAAAGGTTACCCCGTCGTCAAAAATGGTGGGCGACCTCGCTATATTCATGACGCAAAATGAGCTTACCCCCGATAATATAGAGGAAAAAGCGAAGCATTTGAACTTCCCGGATTCGGTTGTCGGTTATTTTAAAGGCTTAATGGGACAACCTTCATTCGGCTTCCCCAAGGGTCTTCAAAAATCCGTTCTTAAAGGCGAAAAGGCGTTTACGAATAAACCCGGCGCGGAATTAAAGCCGGTAGATTTAACGCAAATAAAAACAGATTTGGCAAAAATTACACCGACCCCGACAGACAGAGACGCAATAAGCTGGTGCTTGTATCCTAAGGTTTTCGAGGAGTTTGTCAAAAATCGCGAAATGTGGGGAGACATAAGCAGAATGTCGTCACACGTTTATTTCATGGGAATGTCGCGGGGAGAATCAACCGAATTTGAAACGCGCGAAGGAAAAACCCACATGGTTAAATTTGTGGGTCTCGGTGAAATTAACGACGACGGAACCCAAACAATACAGTTTGAAGTAAACGGCGCGCGAAGAGATGTAAAGGTCAAAATGCCTAAAAGCGCATTAAACTCAGATATGGCGGGGAACGCGACCGTTTATGCCGATATTGATAATCCTAAACAGGTGGGGGCGAGCTTACCCGGCGGCGTTTCAAAGATTTTGATTAAAAAAGGAGATAAAATAGAGGTTAATCAAGCGTTGTTCACCATTGAGGCTATGAAAATGGAGACAAGCATTACCGCGCTCCAAAAAGGAACGGTAAAAGAGGTTTTTGTGAAAGAAGGACAGTTAGTTAAGGCGGGCGAGCTTTTGGCGGTTTTATTATAAATTATTTATAACCCCTATCACTTCGCTTAAATCATTCACCCTTTTATATATCATATTTTCAATATTGTCGGGTATATCGAGAAAATCGCGAATAAAAACGCATTTTACGCCGGCAGAGACGGCGGAACGAATACCGTTTATACTGTCCTCGACCGCTATACACTCATCAACCGAAGCCCCCGCTAATGCCGCCGCTTTTATGTAGGGGGCGGGGGACGGTTTGCCTTTTTCAACGTCGTCTCCGCCTATTATTCCTTTGAAACAGTTGAATATATTTGAATAGGTAAGGTCTTCGACGGCGGCCTCATGACTTGTTGAGGTCGCTATAACGCTGACAATGCCTTTTTTTTGCAAAAAATCCTGTAGCTCGAAAAAGCCGGGTTTAATCGGAATACCGTTCCATTCCTTATATCTCGCCGCCCAAGCCGCCGCCATTGGGAAGGTTATATCGAACAACTCTGCATCGTTGTAATATTCTGTCACATATTTTTTGGTCAGGGATATAGGTAAACCTACGCATTTATCGAATAACTCATTGCTGAATTCGACATTTGCTCTCTCGAACGCAGATTTCCACGCTTTTTTGTAGACGGGCTCTGTATCGAGAATCGTTCCGTCCATATCGAATAAAACCGCTTTTATCATTTTTATAATTATAACCGTACCTTTCTGATTGGCAAAAACCACCTCATCTGCCGTCACCGCTTAGCATATTGCTTTTCATCGTCAAGCTAATACGAGGGAAATAAATTCCCTCGTATTAGCTCTTGTTTAGCTCTCATTAAGCTTTATTTCTTCAACAAAAGACAATTTACGAAGATAATCCTTTTCAATAAAATCCGTCGGCTTGACAACGCCCGATACATGAAAATATGACGCGCCGATATGCTCGAGTATAAAATAGACGAATTGTGAGCAATACATGATATTGCTTTTATATGACCGACCGAAAAGCAAGCCGAGAAGATTATACGCGCTTCCCTCGCGGTTAATTTTTGCGACTAAATCAATCGCCGCGCGCTTTTGTTCATGGGTTACCTTAAGGCTGTAAACTAAAATTGACGCGTCGTGTTTCCTGTTAAAATAAGAGACCGCTTCATAATTAAGTCCGGGGGGATAAACCCGCTGACCGTCGTTATAGCTGACAATAGTTTGCAGCTCCGCGTCAAACGCCAAGGACGCGTGATTAAATTGTTTTTGGGTGAAGGTGGAGATAAACTCGCTCGACGGCGCGCCGGTATTTGATATAACAACATAAAGGTGCGGGTCGTCGAGCTTTTCTTCGGCGGCGTTAAAGTAATCCGCAGTAAGACTTTCTGTGTTTACATAACGGAAGGTGTTATGTCGCGGCATATCCTCAATTATATATTTGAAATTTTTATAAGAGAGGTTTTTGCCGTTTTTCTTAAACTTATTAATTGCCCGTGATATATCGTTTCCGAGCGCGTGAATTTGTGCAAAGCTTATGGTGACGGTTTCTTGAAAACGGGGGAGATTGCGCTCTTTATTTCGCCCCGCCACAAAATGTCCGACTATTATGGGGAGTAAAAACGCTAATATAGAAAAAACCCTGCTTAAAACTCGCTCCTCATACATTATTATAGTGTAAAATATAACCTGTAAAAACAAGACTATGATATAAGTTACAACTAAAAAGAAGCGTGAGCGTTTTCTTCCCGCGCTTTGAACCGCGCGAAAGCTTAAAAATATAAATGTGGTTATATATGTCAACATGAAAAGCGTAAAATCGCCGTAAAAGAACAACGCCGCGGCAATTGCCGTAATCATGATTGTAAATCTATTAATATATCGTGTAATGCTTTTTCACATCCTTCCTTAGGAATCGGGAATAAATTTATGTCGCCTAAATTTATTCTAAGCTTATATTTAATTTGTCCGCAATTGCTTTTATACTATTATATGCCGTTTTTATAAGTTCAACCGTTTCCGGGTCGGGCGTTTTCGATTCAAAAACGGGCGCGGGAGGCGCGACAGGCTCCGGTGGTATTACAGGCTCCGGTGGTATTACAGGCTCGGGGGTTGTTGCGGGGACAGTGTTTGTTACGGGGGTAACGGGAGCGGTTTGCGGGGGCGTTACGGCTTCTTCGGATATTGCCGACAATTCTGCGTCAGAATTGTACAATACCATTGAGCCAAACGCGGGTACATCAACATTTTTTGAAATATCGAGGCTTTTTCCGCTCAATACATCTTTATAGTTACCCGAGCCGCCGAGATTAAAGCTTTGTACATTTGAACTCGCATTAATAAGTGTATAAACCGTTTCACCTTCGAGCGACCTCGCGAACGCAAAGTATTGGTTGTTTAAAACAACCTGTCTGTAATCGCCGAGGCACAGCGGTTTTAACGTCGAATGTGCTTTTGTAAGCTTTGCTATTGCTTGTGTAAGCGGCGTAGCCTTGTAATTTTCGAGAACAAATTCGGGACGTAACGCATCGTCCCCCTCTCGTTTTCCGCCGGTTACTCCGTATTCACTTCCGTAGTATACGCCGGGAACCCCCGGCATAGTGAACATAAGGGTGTAAATTCCCTCGATATGTCTTATATCCTTTAAAACAGATGCAATTCTTCCGACATCGTGGTTGTCGACGAAGCAATACAACTGTTTCCCCTTATACAGCCCGCCCGCGCCGAACTGTCTGTTGCCGAGCGAGTAGGCTATTTCGTACATATTTAACTCGTTAAAGCTCGAGTACAAGCCCTTATAACACTCATAATTTGTAACGCTGTCGAGCATTTGGGGATTTAACCATGTGTTATAATCGCCGTGAAGCGTTTCGCCCATGAGCCAAAAATCATTTTTTAAGCTTTTACAGTGAACCCGCAATTCCTTTAAAAAGTTATGCTCGAGAGAATAAGCAACATCAAGGCGAAGCCCGTCTATGTCATAATCGCGCACCCAACCGCTTATTGCGTCAAAAATATGCTGTTTTACCTCCGGGTTAAAGAGATTGAGCTTAACCAAATCGAAATGCCCCTCCCACCCCTCATAGTAAAAACCGTCATTGTAGTTGGAGTTGCCGTCGCGAATATGGAACCAGTCTTTGTAGTGAGAGTTGTATTTATTGTCGCGCACATCTTTAAAATGTATAAAATCACGCCCCACATGATTAAATACCGCGTCGAGTATAATTTTAATTCCGTTTTCCTTTAAAGCTTTACAAACGCTTTGAAAATCCTCTTTAGAGCCAAGGCGCGTGTCGATAATATTGAAGTCAACGGTGTCATAACCGTGCTTCGACGATTGAAAAAGCGGGTTAAACATGACCGCGTTAAACCCTAAACGCTTCAACTCGGGAATATGCTCTATAACGCGAAGAATCCTTCCTTCGCCGACCGGCGGAGCGGGGGAAAACGGATTTTCGCGCGCAACGCCGCAGTAACCTATAGGATAAATTTGATAAACGACCGCCTTATTGAACCATTCCATTATGTATACACTCCTTCTTTTATATTTATTTATCGACATTATATCATTTAATCGGATAATTGTCAATAAAATATTTATCAAGATATATAAACTGAAGATATATGTGAACAGTCACATTATTCCTCGTTTTCACATATAATGATTTACTTTACATTAAGGTGGTATATTTTTATGAGCAAAAAAACGATTAAGCGGGTTCAAACGGGTGAGGTTCCGCTCTTTTACTGTGTTCACGAGAAACAATTGTTTCACGCGCCGAGTATAAAGGAGTTACTTTCTTTATCCGGCAAAAAGCCGCGTATTGACGCAGAGGGAATCGCCGCGCTTGCATTAAACGGGCCGGGAAGACCTTTCGGAAACGCCGTTTTATCGGGGATAAAGGAGCTTCCCCCCGGGCATATTGCCGAATATGAAAATGAACGGTTGACCATTACGCAATACCGTAAGCTCGAGGCAAAGGAGCATACCGAAAGCTTTGAGGAAACGGCAGAAACGGTTCGGCAGATGTTGACCGATTCCGTAAAAAGCTGTTTAACGGGGGATATGAGCAAAAAATGTCTTTTTCTTTCGGGGGGGTTGGACAGTTCAATTATCGGCGCGATTATGAAGGCTTCAAATGCACCCGTTAATACATATTCGGTTGATTACACCGACAACAAGAATCATTTCAAATCGGGAGCATTTCAACCGACAGAGGACGCGCCGTATGTAACCGAAATGCGAAAGTTCCTTAAAAGTGAGCATCGCGATGTTATACTCGATACAAAAACGCTTTTCGGCGCGTTATGCAACGCCGTAATCGCAAGAGGGCTTCCCGGTATGGCGGACGTCGATGCCTCATTATACCTTTTTTGTGAGGAGGTAAGTAAAACTTGCGGGTATGCGTTGAGCGGGGAATGTGCCGACGAAACGGGATGCATAAGATGGGGGTCGGGGGTTGCCTTAATATGTATTATTTCCGCTTTATTCATCTTATCTATAAGTATTCTTCAAAGCCATAACGCTGTTAGGCGCAGTTGAGTAACGGTTGTATAATTCCGTAAATCTGGCGAACTCATAATTTTCTATGAAAATATAAGGAATAAAGGCTTATGAATCAGTATTGTATGTATCTCCGCAAAAGCCGTGCCGATGCCGAGGCAGAGCAACGAGGTGAAGGGGAAACCCTTGCTCGGCACGAGAAAACCTTGTTCGAGTTGGCACGGCGGCATAAACTTAATGTATGCCAAGTATATCGCGAAATCGTTTCGGGGGAAACAATTGCCGCCCGTCCTGTAATGCAACAACTTTTATCGGAAATCAGCGAGGGGATGTGGACGGGCGTTCTTGTCATGGAGGTTGAGCGGCTTGCTCGCGGTGATACAATCGACCAAGGAATGGTAATGCAAGCGTTCAAATACTCGGAAACGCGAATCATTACGCCGATGAAAACCTACGACCCCAACAATGAATTTGATGAGGAATATTTCGAGTTTGGATTGTTTATGTCGCGGCGGGAATATAAGACGATTAACCGCCGACTTCAACAAGGGCGAATCACCTCGGTC
>WRHO01000042.1 GCA_009783205.1 Oscillospiraceae bacterium | reverse complement strand
AGAACGTCAAAAACGTATGTGGGAGTGGTATCTTTTGAGTCGTTCTGCTACTACTGTTAATGACTACATTAAATTTTACAAAGTCAACGATTTATATCCCGAAAATGACAATTAACTCGAAAAATTAAATATTGTTACAATCATATTAACTGTTGAGGTGTAAAATTCGAGAAAATTTGCAATTTACGTATAAAAAACACCAGTAATCGCTTTTTATGCGATACTGGTGTTTTACGAGGCAGACTAACGCAGGAAGTTGTTTTTTTACCCACTATACATCAGAAAAAGTATACATCAGAAAAAATCACGTAACAGAAAAGCCAACCTCTACTATTCCGAGTTCTGTATCAAACGCAACTATTTTTTGGGGAATCGTTTTCGCTTTTTCGTCGTTCGGTATAACCGATATTTCCGCTTCATCAACCTCATATTCGTCAACATATAAACGACGATAAACATTTTCTACCGCCATTGTTGAAATTTGTAATAAGAAATTTTCCTCAAAGCTCCCTATTTCGTTTTCCTCG
Organism: Oscillospiraceae bacterium; assembly: GCA_009783205.1. GTDB lineage: Bacteria > Bacillota > Clostridia > Oscillospirales > Ruminococcaceae > Ruminiclostridium_E. The sequence continues at coordinate 10,834 of WRHO01000042.1, read as the reverse complement.
TGCGGAGTGTCGATTAATCCGTATATTAACTTGTTTATAAAAGAAAACGAATAATAAAAAACCACATACCCCTTTATTATATGTGTAAACGAGTGTTTAATTGTTATTGAGTCGTTAAACACCTCGTCGTGTTCATCGACCTTAACAATGGCGTCTTTGTTTATATTGGTTATATTGCTTATCATGTCACAAAAACAATCGCAGATTATATCTGCATAATTTTCGGAGTCGTCAATGTCGTCGGCGGTCGCCTTACCGATTTTTTGGTCAACATCGGATACGTGATAGGTGAGCCAAGCGAGTAACGTCCCCGCAAATTTGCTTACATCTTTGTATGCAAAATCCGACTCAACCATCTTTTTCTCGTGTCTTAATACCGTCGCGACAAAGTTTTCATGCATTTTTTTGTGTTTTAAATAGTTTTTATCGTTAATTGATATTTGATAAGCTTCCTCGTCCGCAAAATGAGTAACGGCATACTCCTTTAAAAAAAGTATAGTGGAAATTATTTTTTCTTTTTGATATTCACCGGTATCAATTATATCGTCAATTAAATGTCCCACCTTTAAAAACAACGTCTTATGCTGTTCGTCAATTTTGTCAACGCCGATTCTGAGTGAATCGTTCCACATATTATTTCCTCCCGCTTATATTAGGGAACATCTAAAAACCTCTTCCGGTACTTAACGAATGAAAAATTCCGCCATATTTCGTTGATTTTTCTTTAAATATCTGCGGATATTCGCAGAAAAATCGCCTCATCTGACGAAATTTTCATCACGTCAATTACTCGAAACGGGTTTTTAGAAGTCCCCTATAGTCTGTTTTACAATAATTTTGTATTATATATTAGTTTAACAAAAAAGTAAATCACCCAAAGGGTTAGTTTTAGTTGATTTTTTAAATTTTTTATGATATAATATATGATATAACAAAATGTGTTTTAAATTGTAAGGGGGTTTTTATGTCGATTCCGAATATTCAAAATAATAAATATACACCGATTCCGCTTCCGGAGGTTGTTGCGCCGCGAAATAAGCTTCTTTTACATTTAAGCCGTTCTGCGGCAAAAAAACTAATTTTTATTTCCGCACCCGGGGGAGCGGGGAAAACCGTTTCCGCGCTTTTGTGGACGAAGCAGCTTAAACGCAAGCATATATGGATTGGATTAGACGTCTTTGATAACTCGGTTTCTATTTTTTACAAAATGTTTTGCGCGGGTATATTGTCCGTCCAATCGGACAATGAACGAATGACCGAAATACTTCAAAACGCGGCGTTTCATTCTGCGCCCGTTGAGCATACAATTATGCTTTTATCCGAATTTAGGGTTGACGAAGGTGAATATATACTTGTATTAGATGATTTTCACTCTATTACAAATCGGGAGGTATTAGAGTTTCTTCCTTATATATTATGCCGATTACCACATTCCTTCACCACGTTGATACTAAGCCGCGGCGAACCGGACAAACATTTGTCGGAATACATTGACGGAAGAAAAGCCGCGTTCATAAACGCCGATAAGCTGTCCTTTAATGCGGAGGAGATTTACGAATTGTTCAAGCTGCACGAAAAAAGCACAACAACCGCAGAATCGGAATCGGTATTTGCTTTTACCGGCGGTTGGGCAGTTGCGGTCAATACCATTGCTCAAAATGAAGCATACGATAACTCGAGCGAAAACGCCCTCGCCCGTTATATTGAAGATAACATATGGGAAAAGCTCGACGAGGCTACGCGCATATTTCTGATTACGTCCGCCGCGCTTGACGAGCTTCCCGTCGCGCTTTGTGAAGGTATCACGGGGAGAAACGACGCGGGAACGATTCTTGAGAATTTAAAGTCGCAAAACGCTTTTGTTACCCGCACAGAGGGCGGAGCTTATTGTTTTCGCCCTCTGCTTTTAGAGTTTCTCAGAGGTTTGACGGAATATACCGATGCGGATAATGAAAAAACATGGTGCGCCGCCGCCGAATACTATGAAAACGAAGGGAATATTATCGCGGCGGCGCGTTATGCCTGTAAAAGCGGAAATATCGAAATTATATTAAAGGTATTGCACAGATATATGAGTATTGGCGAAATTCCCGTTTCCGAATATATATATCATTTGAAGGACGCGCTTCTCGGAACTGCTTTTGAAAGCCTTTGCGAGAAATACTTCGTTTTGTATCAACCGGCAGTATATATGTCTTTTTCAACGGGGAACGCTCTTAAATTTGAAAAATACGAGGATAAGCTTAAACAAAACCTCCCCGTTATAATATCCGAATACCCGCAATTTGCGGAGACGGCGGTCGCGATTATGCTTTTAGATTATCGTACCCCTCTTTCGGAGCATATTGTGCGACTAAACGAAATCCCGGCGTTTGTTTTTCGGGATTATGAACTGAAGAGGTTGACTTATAGCTTCCAATTGCCCTTTTTGCATAGAAGTAATCGGGATTTTTACGAGATAGCCGACGAAAAAATATACGATAAATGGGCGACCGTAAACGAACGAGTTCTGAAAAACAATTATAAACAGATTATACACGGAACAAGAGCCGGGATTTATTTGGAACAAAATCGCGCAGCCGAAGCCTTGTCCGAAGCACAAGCCGCGACCAGAGAGCTTACTGACGAAACCGCAAAGGAAATACGTTTTTCGATTAATATACAGCTCGCGGCGGTATATTTGGCATTAGGGAAGGAGGTTGAATTTTCCGAGCTTATTGAAAAGGTTGAGCTTTTTATTAACGGAGAAGCCGCGTTTCTTCTGCCGAATTATCTTGCGTTTAAATGTATAAAAGAGCTTTGGAACGGCGAGGTCGCCGCCGCGCATGAATGGCTGTCGCATTATTACGACGATGAAAGCGGAAATATAGAACCCTACAAGCTTTATCAGCATTTCGCCGCCATACGCGCTTATATAGCGGCGGGTGATTTTGAAAAAGCAAAAGCCCTCGCTATAAGGATAAGAAAAGCGGGGCGGAATTTTCACCGACTACAGGATGCCGCCGAAGCCGGCGTTTTGCTTTCCGTCGTCTTATGGGCAGAGGGAAAAAAAGAAGAGGCACAGGAAATTATGGAGGTTGTGTTGTCGGAAACCCAACCGTATTCGTTTATACGTCTTATTGCCGACGAGGGAGCCGTTGTTTTACAAATGTTGAGAAGGATATACCGAAAAACAGAATGTGCGGATTATCGGGGCGTTCTCGACCCGACATATGTAAACGGCGTATATATGACCGCTTATACCGTAAGTAAACAACGCAAAGGAATTATGGCGGAGTTTGAAAAAAAATCGGTAAAGCTTTCACGCCGTCAAAAAATGATTATTAAACTCTTGTCACAGGGGTATAAGCGAGCCGGAATTGCAGAAAAAACAAAGCTTTCTCTTAACACCGTTAAATCACACACGAAGTTAGCTTATGAAAAGCTCGGCGCGGGGAACGCCGCCGACGCGGTAGTAAAAGCGCGCGAGCTCGGGATTATAGAGTGATTACTTTTCGAGTAAATGCACTACGCCGTGTCCCGCGTCAACCGACACCTTCATGCCGTCGTGAAGGTTTTTGGTTGCTCCCGTCGCACCTATTATTACCGGCTTATCTAAAGTCAACCCCACAATAGCGGCATGACTGCTCATACCGGGTTCCTCGGCAATAACCGCCGCGGCTCTTTTTACATACGAAAGAATATTGTTAGATGTATTATGCACCACCAATATTTGACCCGGTTGGAATTTTTCAATCACCTCTTCGTCGGTATGACATACACACACCTTCCCGATTGTTGCTCCGCCGCAAACACCCGCGCCGTCAACAAGAGAATCCCCGACGAGATGAATCGTTACCATGTTTGTTCCGCTTTCGACAGCGGGGAACCCCGCCACGACAACTATCATGTCGCCGCTTTTAATGTACCCCGCTTCAATGCAAAGCTTTTCGCTTTCCTTTAAAACCTCGTCAATTGTCGGCATAAACGGCATTACCAAAGGATATACCCCCCATGATATGGTTAAATGTCTCGCCGCGTAATGATTTAAGACGCAAGCGTATATTAATTGTGTCGGGCGGTATTTACTTAGTAATCGCGCAGTTTCTCCGCTTTTTGATACCGTCATGATAGCGTCCGCCCCTATCTCCACCGTAGTCGCACAAGCCGCGTGACATACCGAATCGGCAATTGATATATGCTTACGGTCGTCGGAGCGGCGCGTTCTTACCGAATAATTTATTCCTCTTTCTGCGTCGTCAATAATCGCCGCCATAGTGCTGACGGCCTCAACGGGGTATTTTCCCGACGCGGTTTCCCCGCTGAGCATAACCGCGCTTGTGCCGTCAAAAACTGCGTTTGCGACATCGCTGACCTCGGCGCGGGTCGGTCGCGGATTGTATATCATGCTCTCGAGCATTTGTGTAGCGGTAATTACGGGCTTACCCGATTTATAACACATATTTATAAGCTTTTTTTGAATAGCCGGCAATTGTGCTATTTCGATTTCTACGCCCATGTCGCCGCGAGCTATCATTATTCCGTCGCACACCGCCATAATCTCGTTTATATTTTCTACGCCGTCTGCGTTTTCGATTTTTGCTATTATACGGATTTTATTACACTTGTTTATATCTAAAATACGTCTTATGTCGAGAACATCTTGTGCGCGACTTACAAAGCTCGCCGCAATAAAATCAAACCCGTTTTCTATTCCGAATTCAATATCCTCTCTGTCTCTTTTGCTCATGTAAGGGATACCCAAGCGCACCCCGGGGACGTTTACGCTTTTATTATCCTTTACAATTCCGTTATTTTTTATTGCACAGATAACATCGCTTGCTCTAATTTCCGTAACAATTAATTCAACCAAGCCGTCGTTTAAAAGGATTTTTGACCCGACCTCAACATCATTTGCGAGTCCGGAATAAGTAATTGAACACCCGTTTTTATCGCCTTCGAAATCCCCCGCATAAAGGGTAAACGATTCCCCCTCTATAAGCATAACCTCCGGCTCTTTAAATGTTTTAAGCCGAACATCGGGGCCTTTTGTGTCTAATAACGCTCCGACAAACACCCCCATATCCTTTCGAACTCTTTTAAGCTGTTCAAGGGCGGCTTTATGGCTTTCGTGGGTTCCGTGTGAAAAGTTAAACCTCGCGACATTCATTCCTGCGTTAATCATCCCGCGCAAAATGTCGTCATCTTTTGTCGCGGGGCCTACGGTACAGACGATTTTTGTCTTCTTCATAATAGTATCTCCTCTAATTTAATCTATTTTTTTAATTCGTATACAATACGAATAACCGCGCCTAAAGTGATTATTCCTAAAAACGCTATTTCTCCGAAGGTGAATTTTAAAGACTTTCCGCGTTGGGGAACGGGGATTTGATAGCTCGTTAATTCCGAATAAAAGTCGGGAGCTTCGGTGGTAATTTCGTTTTTTGATTTATTCGCGTCATTGTCGTCTTCGTCATGTTCATCATCTTCGTCTTCATTGTCTTCCTCTTCATCTTCATCTTCTCCGGCAAAATCCTCTTGTACCGTTCGGGATAGGTATTGTATAATTCCCTCGCCGAGAGCCTCTCCCAAAAGAGAAAGATATTCTTCGGTTTTTAAACGCTCATATTCCTCGGGGTTACATACATACCCCATTTCAAACAACATTGCGGGGGCGGCGGTATAACGGGTAATGCCGAAATTCCGCAAAATCGCGGGGGTGTACACGTGTCCCGTTTGACCGGATATATACCTTATAATGTCGCTCGCTGCCCTTTCCGAGCTTTCCTTAACCGAATAAAACATTAAAGGCCCTTCATCACTCCGAAAATCTTTATTCATCGGCATTGAGTTTGAATGAACGCTTACCGCTATATCGAATGAGTCGGCGAGATTCTCCATGCGTTCTAAAATAGGAACGTGTTCATCTTTATCGCGTAAAAATGTTACGTGAACGCCCTCGTTTTCCAAATAATCGCGGGTTTTCCTTGCGACGATAAGGTTGAGGTCTTTTTCCATAAGTCCCGCATCTCCGGGCGGCCCGAGCGCGCCGGGGTCTGTTCCGCCGTGTCCCGCGTCAAGCAACACACGCGCCTTTGACAAATCGGTAAGCGCGTACTTAACCTTTACAACGGGCTTTTCGTCTTTTATTTTCACCGAATATCCCGTGACCGTCCGACCTTCTTTAAAATGTATTTCGTATTCCTCGGTGTCAAATTCAAATTCGTTATCATCAATTGTGAGGGGGGCTTCGTCCGTAAGTTCGTTATCCTCGCTATTTTCATCAATTTCGTTTAAACGATAAAATGTAACCGTAAGCGATTCTTCATGTAACTCCACGCTGTAAAGCGTGTTTTCCTCCGCGTCCTCGAGCTTTTCGAGAAGCTCCACACTGCTTTTAAATACATATGAGCCGTCATATAGTCGATAAAACCCGTCCTCCGCTATATCCTCGGCAATTACACGAAAGACCGTTCCTTTCACTAAGGGCGTACCCGGCTTATTATCATCATCGCGGTCATAAAAGCGTGAAATAATTGTATTTGACGCAATACCATAGGTAGGCTTTTCAAAATACTTCGGTAATTTGGGTTGTGATATTTCGGAAGCCTTTCGAATAACCGTCAAATCGGCAGTTGCGCCGCCATTTTCAAATGTAAAAAAGTTTTCACCGACCGAAAGCGAGCTGTACACCGAAAAGTAGCCGCTTTTTGTTGTTGCAGTCTCCACCCCATTCACATACAATGTATAATTTGGGTCACAAGCCCCGAGCAGACTTATTCTGTCATAGGGGATTCCTTTTATTTCGCTTAAATCGGAGTGCGGCAGAATAATAAACCCCAATACCTCTTGTGTATTTTCTGTTTCTTGTTCAAGATTAGGCTCCGATATTTCTTCCTGTGATTCATTGAGAGGCGTTTCCTCGGGATACGCTTGTGGATTCGCTTCTTGTGTTTCCTGTGATTCGCCGTCATTATCCAAATCGCCCGGTTCTGCCGAAACAGCCGCCGTACTAAGCAAAAAACAGGTTATTATTAACATTATCAGATATTTTCGCATATGTACAGTATATCATAATAATTTTTCTCTGTCAATGGTTGACATTAGGATTTTTATATGATATAATAAGAAATAATCTTTAGCGAGACAAGCAGGGTTTCCCTGCGCCGCCGAGGGGGTTTGGGGCAACGCCCCATTTAAAAGGAAGCGTAGCTCAGCTGGTTAGAGTACCCGCTTGACATGCGGGGGGTCACTGGTTCAAGTCCAGCCGTTTCCATAATGATAACACCGCTTTAACAGAGAGTTTAAAGCGGTGTTTTATTTGAAGTCCATGTAATTTCTGGTGCTACTCTGGTGCTATTCATCAATTTTTATGTTTTTTCGGTTGTAGAACAGTTCCGTTTTATTAGCGGCTTCGACTTCTTTGCTTTTGATGATGTGGCTATAGGAATGTGTAATAATAGGACTAAACAGTAAAACCCTTGAAAACAGGGGGATTGCCGCGTTAGTCCTATTATAGTATCAAAGTGTACTATGATTTCGGAGGATTATATGTTGAGATTAAGAGTTGATGAAATCCTTAAAGAGCGGGGGAAAACCAAGTATTGGCTAAATAAGAGTTTAGGAATGAGTTATGATAATTTACGCAATATGGTTAATAATCAGACAAAATCAATCAGCTACGCTAACATTGAAGCGATGTGCGTTTTATTTGACGTTACCCCTAACGAGTTATTCGAGTGGGATTTTGAAAAATGAAAAATGCAGACCTAACCGTATGAATCGTCGGGTTAGGTCGGTATTTTTTTACAGCGACATCTCCGTTTCACGGCAACAGAAATCCTAAAAACGATGTTGAGTTCAAATTCAAACACGCTGTTTGATTGTACGGCTTGCCACGGACGTGTCCGCCTGTCCGAACCCGCTCTACAAGCCGAGTGGAAAAACAAATACGAACACCTCACCGACGAAAATCGGTTCGGGGTTCGTATTTGTACAATATGCTTGCGGGAGGCGGATTTGAACCACCGACCTCCGGGTTATGAGCCCGACGAGCTACCAGACTGCTCTATCCCGCGTTCTTACATATGCGATTAACATTAGATTATTATAACATAATTCAATTAACATTGTCAAGCGAATAAATAAAATTTGTGATATCGTACATATAAACGCTAATATTAACTTACAATATAGCGAATTTGCACAATAGCTTATCCACTAAAACGCGCATTTCATGTATATCATTTTTACTTACTATACAAAATGGTGAGTGAATATAGCGACATGGTGCGGAAATTGCAATAGTGCGAATACCACCTACCGTTTTATGAATTACCCCCCCGTCGTTTCCGCCGACAATCCTGCTTTTTGTTTGGGCTTTAAGACCGTTTTCTTTTGCGGTTTTCATTGTAATATCGTAAAGCTCGCGGTCATAAATTGTCCCTTTATCCATAAAGCTTATAACCGGGCCGTCATATAATCGGCATACCGCCTCATTATCCGAAACCCCGGCAATATCACAAGCGGTAGTTGCCTCTAAAACAATACAAATATCGGGTTCGAGATTAAACGCGGCGGCGGCGGCTCCTCTGCACCCTATTTCCTCTTGTACGGTGAAAGCAAAAACACAGTCGTATTCAAGCTCGCTCTTTAACATATCGAGCATAATAGCGCAACCAAGCCTGTCGTCAACTGCTTTTGCGCGAATTATATCATTGTTAAGTTCATCAAAACCGTTTGTAAAATAACAAAAATCACCCGGGGAAATGTGCTTTTCGGATTCGGCTTTATCGGCGGCACAGATGTCAATAAACAAATCATCTGTTTTAGGCTGAATATCGCTCTCTTTTTTGTTTAACAAATGCACGGGTTTTCCCGCAATTACGCCCGTCACACCGTTGTTGAATTTAACCCTTCTGCCGAAAACAACATCGGGTGTAATTCCGCCGACAACGGAAAATTTAAGAAATCCGCTTTTCGTAATATCGGTTACAATAAACCCCACCTCGTCCATATGCGCGGCAAACATAATAACCTTTTGCGGTGTGTTTTTTCCTTTTTTGAATACAAGAATATTGCCCAAGGAATCGCGGCGAATAACTGCGTTTTTAGGGGCAATATTGTCCGTTATAAAATCGGCGACTCGGGCTTCATCTCCGCTCGTCCCGTTAATTTCACATAGCTTTTTTAATAAGTCAATCATATTATTATCTTCCTGTGTTATAGCAGTTTTGCTTGATATTTATTTGTTAAGGAGTATAAATCAGGTCGGATTAAGCCAACCTGTCAATAAACCCCGCAATAAGCTCTCCCGAGGATTCAATATCCGATAAATCAACAACCTCGACGGGCGTGTGCATATACCGTAAAGGAATCGAGACCAATGCGGTCGGAATTCCGCCGCGCGCAATACCGACCGGGTCGGCGTTAGTTCCGCTTGTGTCGCGGTGCATTATCTCGAGCTGATAAGGAATACCTTGTTCGGTTGCCGTTTGCTTCAAGTCTTCAAACATTTTACGGTTTAAAGAAGGAGCGTATCCAATCATAGGCCCTTTCCCCAACTCGCCTATAGCGGTACTTGCTTTCTTTTCGAGGCCGGGGGACATTCCGTAGCTTACATCAACAACCACGGCATAATCCGGCGCGGCATTATATGCCGTTACAGCCGCCCCTCTGCAACCTACTTCTTCTTGAACCGAGAAAGATACCGATATATTAGGGAGAGTTTTGCCCCTCAACATTTTTAATACCTTTTGCGCTTTTAAAATGTGCAATGCGTATAAAACGGCACAAACCCCCGCGCGATTATCCAATGCGGGGGATGACACCTTTTTCCCGAGCATAGTTGTTATTTCGCCGTCAATAACAATTGTCGCCCCCGGTGAGACAAGCTCCTTGACCCTATCAAAGGTTAAACCCGCGTCAATCCATATCTCGTCCGATTCGATTAATCGTTTTTCATCGGAATCGTTATCTTTTTTAACGTGCGGAGGTAATGTACAAATCACGCCCTTGACCGTTTTGCCGCCGTTACCGCATATAGTTACGGCCTGCGCCGCTAATGCGCGACGGTCAATTCCACCGCAAGCACCCGCCCTTATAAACCCTTTTTCGTCAATATCCGTCACAATAAGCCCTATTCGGTCAATATGAGCGTCCAAAAATAATACCGGTCTTTTTTCTGCGTCGTTTTTTTCTTCGGTATCGTGTTGTCCTATAAACCCGATAACAGACCCGTGACAGTCGATGCGGGCGTCGGGCGCAAATTCTTTAAGCAATTCCAAAGCGACATTCGCCGCAGCCGACTCGTCGCCCGAAACGCCACCCGCTTCCGTGAGGCGTTTTAATGTATTAAAGGTATCAAATGTTTCCATATCGTTAGGTTCGTCCTTCTTCTATATTTTCAACGGTATCAACCGGCTTGTCGCGTTGAGCTCTTTGATGTTCCTTTGTGTTGAGATATTCTTCAATAATAGTTTTTAAAACATTCGCAACGGGAATCGCAAAAAGCATACCCATAATTCCGCCGATTGCCCCGCCGATAGTAATAGCAATAATAACAAGCACGGGGCTAATTTTGAAAGAAGACCCCATAATACGCGGATTGATAAAGTTGCCGTCAATTTGTTGTGTAATTAACAACATTATTGCGACTATAAGCGCGCTTTTAACACCGCTTGTTGCCCAAACGATAAACACCGCAATCATAGAGCCTATAATTGAACCGAAGTAGGGTATAATGTTCATAACGCCGAGCATTAAACCGAGCGTTACGGCATACGGAGAGCGCATAATTGTAAATTGAATCATTGTAATTGTGCCGAGTATAAGCTAATCCAAAAACTGACAGGTT
>WRHO01000041.1 GCA_009783205.1 Oscillospiraceae bacterium | reverse complement strand
ATATATCAATGTTTGTCAAGTATTAGTGGTTACAATGTAGTAGATTCTTTGAAAAAAGCCTTGTTTTTCTTAAAAATCCATGTTTCCGACTGTCGAGAAAAATAATAAAAAGATAAAAAATGTAGAAAGGACAAACCCTTTTTAAATCAAGGTTTGTCCTGTACTATCATGAGATTGCCTTTGTTGGTTTCCCAACTACACTGCCCCCGGTCGGAATCGAACCAACGACACGTAGATTTTCAGTCTACTGCTCTACCGACTGAGCTACAGGGGCGTTTTCAAAAATTTTTATACTGTTCCTATCAGCAATATAGGTTTTTTACAAAAATCAATTCGCTCTCGACACAGTGATTTTCTTTAGTCAGACACGTTGACTTTAGATATTATACACATTTTTACCATGCTTGTCAAGACTTTTTTTGAAAAAAATATAGTTTCTATTTCCGTAACACCCTAACAGCGTTTAAAACCGCCAACAGCGAAACTCCGACATCGGCGAAAACGGCTTCCCACATACTCGCGACACCGAGAGCTCCCAACGCCATAAAAACCGTTTTAACTCCGAGCGCGAATATAATATTCTGCCACACAATGCGCTTTGTGAAACGGGCTATCTCAATTGCCTTAACTAATTTTGACGGTTCATCGGTCATCAAAACGATATCGGCAGCCTCAATTGCCGCGTCCGACCCCAATCCGCCCATAGCGATTCCTACATCAGCCATTGCTAATACAGGCGCGTCGTTTATTCCGTCACCGACGAAAGCTAAGCAAGAGCGTCGTCGTCGGGGACTCTGCCGCCGCGAAATCCGCTCTACGGCGGCTGATTTTTGAACAGTCTGCGACTTAATACGCTCAAACTGTTCAACCTTATTCTGCGGAAGTAGCCCCCCGTACACCTCATCTATACCTAATTCATTTGCGACGGCTTCGGCGATTTGGGGATTATCTCCCGTAAGCATTATCGTTTTACATATGCCCCGCGATTTTAATGCGGAAACTATTCCGCGGCTGTCGCCCCTGATTTCATCAGATATAGTTATACATCCAATATATACGTTGTCTGCCGCTACAAAAACTTTTGTTCCTATGCTTGCTATGCTTGAAGCTTCGTTGACGACAATGCCTATTTTCGACATGAGGTTACCGTTTCCGGCGCAGATTTTTTTACCATTCACATTTACCGTTACGCCATGTCCCGCGATTTCCTCAAAGTCCGAAACGCCGTCTCTGTCGCCTGTTTTACCATATCTCTTATCATATTCGCTTAAAATCGACAAGGCAATCGGGTGATTTGAAAAGGCTTCGGCGTAGGCGGCATACTTGAGCAAATCATCTGACGAAAACCCGTCGGCAGGGAACATTGCCGTTACCTTGAACACACCTTTGGTAAGTGTTCCCGTTTTGTCGAATACAACAACATCGAGATTGTTCAATACCTCTAAGTAATTGCCGCCTTTAACCAAAATACCTTTTTTAGACGCGGCACCTATACCGCCGAAAAAACCGAGCGGTATTGATATAACCAACGCACAAGGACATGAAATCACAAGGAATATTAATGCGCGACTTATCCAATCGGTCAAATCTCCGGCAAAAAATAGCGGCGGAACGACAGCAAGCAATGTCGCAAGCCCTACTACAACCGGCGTGTAAAATCGCGCAAATTTTGTTATAAACTTCTCGGTCGCGGCTTTTTTACTCGCCGCATTTTTAACAAGCTCAATAATTTTTTGAACGGTTGATTCGCCGAAAGTCTTAGTGACTTCAATTGCGAGTAAGCCGTCTTTATTGATACAACCGGACAAAACCGAATCAGATACCGCTACTTTTTTCGGTGTCGATTCACCCGTAAGTGCCGCAGTTTCAAGCATAGCCTTTCCTTCGACCACAACGCCGTCAAGCGGTATTTTCTCACCCGATTTCACTATAATGACGTCGCCGATTTGAACACTATCGGGATTGACCTTAACGATTTCATTGCCTTTTTTCAAGTTTGCATAATCGGGACGAATGTCCATAAGTTCCTCAATTGATTTTTTTGATTTGGTAACCGCCCTCTCTTGAAAATACTCGCCGACTTGATAAAAAAGCATAACGCCGACCGCCTCGGGATATTCGCCTATCATAAACGCGCCGATGGTTGCGATTGTCATGAGAAAATTTTCGTCAAAAGCAAACCAAGAGCTAAAGGGCGAGCCTTGCTTGCCCGACAGCTTGCCGAATCCGCGAATGATGTTCTTGAACGCGTTTATGACGATTTCACAGCCGAGAAGTATGTAGGCGACACCTAATATGGCGATTTGAATGTATTTGCTCGCCGCAAAAGCGTATTCCGAAACCAACCCTACCGCAAGCAGTGTCCCGCCGATGAAAAGCCGCATAATTAACGAGCGTTGTTGTTTTTTGTCCCTTTCCGCGTTGCACCCGCATCCGCAACCGCCGCACTGTGGTTGTTCAGAAGCTTGGGGCTTTGTTTTTAATGCGTTCATGATAAAGACCTCTTTTCTCAAATTTCTTAAATTTGATAGTTAAGCGGTATAACAGTTGTTCATACGTTCAAACGTTGTTGTAAAAAATATATGCTTTTACTCCAAAACGTGTTCAAAGCCCATATTGAAGATGTTCTTCACATGGTCGTCCGCCAATGTGTAATAGACAACCTTCCCCCGCTTTTCATATTTAACAAGGTTCGAAAGCCTCAGCGACTTAAGTTGATGCGATATTGCGGATTTTGTCATTCCTAGTAAAAACGCCAAATCACACACGCACATTGTTTCACACGATAAAGCCCATAAAACTTTCAATCGCGTATTGTCGGCAAACATTTTATAAAGATTCGATAGCTTGTAAAAGCTATCGCCTTCGGGCATCGCCGAGCGAACGCGCTCGACAACATCTTCATGTATTACGTCACAATCACATTGAACAAAACCGTTTTGAGCGGGACAGTCTTTTTTCGACATAATATATACTCCTTAACTGACAAATATTACACTGAATGCACAAGCATTTCATAGATTGCCTTCGTTGATTTTTGCTTAAATATAAGCGTATATTCGTACAAAAATCGCCTCGTCACTCAATAAAATCATTGCACGTTCAGTGCAACATTTATCAGTTAAGGAGTATACCTCACTTAACAATTGAATGTATGTTCAATTGTTATTATAATGTAGTATTATCCTTTTGTCAATAGTTTTTTAGAAATTTATTTTTGATTTTTAACATGACGAACGTGAATCTGTCATAAATTATGTTGACAAATCAAAAAAATAGTGATATACTTTGTCTAATATTACAAAAGGAAGTACGAATATTAATGGATATACCGTTTTTTCCGAATACGGGCAAAAAGCTTACGGTTGAAACAAGGTTTGGGGTACACGCTCGTTATCCCGTAAAGACTCATGTTATAATGAAAGAGGATACCCCCGAAGACGTTTTAGACAAATACGTTGCCGAATACCTCGAAGAGGGAGATTCGGTTTTTATTTCCGAAAAAATTATAGCGATTATGCAAGGGCGGGCGTTTCCGATTGATGAAATTAAACCGTCGGGATTGGCGCGCTTTCTTTGCAAATTTGTCTATAAGCCCGATTACGGAATAGGGATAGGTTCGCCCGTCACTATGGAGCTTTGCGTAAGAGAGGTGGGGCGAGTTAAAATAATATTTGCCGCTATTATAGCGGGGATTTGTAAATTATTCGGGAAGAGGGGCGTTTTCTATAATATATGCGGTATGAAAGCGAGGGCAATCGACGGCCCCTGCGATTATACCATTCCGCCGTACAATAACTACGCTAAAATGGCTCCGTTAAAGCCGCATAAGGTGGCGGAGGAACTATCGGCGCATTTAAACGGACGCGATGTTTATATAGTAGACGCAAACGATATCGCTTGTACGGTATTGGGCAAATCGCATAAGGATTTAGACGACAAGTTCGGCGAATTAATTTTTGCAGACAACCCCTTAGACCAAAGCGACCAACAGACGCCAATTGCTATTATAAGACCCGTTAGGAACAGTAAATAATACTAAGAATGCTCTTACAGAGGACATTACATGAATAAAAAATACAATCTTATAACACCGGAGGGGACTCGCGACCTTCTTTTTGAAGAGTGTACAACGCGGCGAGAAATTGAGAATAAGCTTATGCGCTTGTTTACCGATAACGGGTTTCATGAGGTGATTACGCCGTTTGTGGAGTTTTATGATGTTTTCGATACGTCTACCCGCCCGTTTCCTATGGAGAGTATGTATAAGCTGACCGACTCTAAAGGACGGTTAATGGTAATTCGCCCCGATTCAACCCTCCCGATTATTAGGCTTGCCGAAACAAGGTTAAAGGGCGAATCGCGCCCGTTAAGACTGTGTTATAATCAGACTATTTACCGCGTAAACCCAAAAGAAGCGGGGAGAGATGATGAGATTGCACAATGCGGAGTTGAAAAAATTTATGACAAGGTTCAAGCCGACGACGATTCAATTTTAAGGTTAGCCGAGAAAACGCTTGCGCTCGTTTCCGAGTTTGTCGGGTGCGAATCACATTTTGAGGTTATTAATTCATCTGAACAAAAACACAGTTACTATACGGGGGTATATTTTAAAGGTTACATCGGAGGATACGGAAAGCCGATAATAACGGGCGGGAATTATCATATTAACGCAACTGATGCGGTAGGCTTTGCGGTAAACGTAAGCGCGATTGCAAAATGTAAAAGCAAGCCGCAAAGCGACACCGTAAGAATCGCTTTAACAAAAGGGCGGCTCGAAAAAGAATCGCTCAAGCTTTTTGCAAAAATGGGGTGGGACGTTTCTGAATTTGACGACAAGGGGCGAAAACTTATTTTTACAATACCCGGGGCAAATGTTGAAATTCTTTTAGCAAAAGCCCCCGATGTTATTACTTATGTTGAAACCGGCGTATGCGATATAGGAATTACAGGAAAAGACATGATTGAAGAAAACGGGGGGCGTTATTCGGAAATGCTCGATTTAGGCGTGGGGAAATGCAGGTTTGCGTTAATTGCCAAAAAAGGAGCGAGCTTTTATAACGGACATTCAATTAAAACGGTTGCGTCTAAGTATACCGGCATTACAAGGCGTTTTTTTGAAGAAAAGGGCATGGATGTCGATATAGTGAAAATAGAAGGAAGCGTCGAGTTAGCGCCGCTTTTAGGCTTTGCCGACGGAATCGTTGATATAGTCGAAACGGGGGCGACCCTTCGCGAAAACGGTTTGGAAATAATCGAGGAAATAAGCGATATTTCCGCAAGAGTAATTGTCAACCCCGTAAAAATGATAATGAAAAAGGAACGGCTCGAGGCTATTCTTAACAAGATAGAGGGGGTTATCGCAAAATGAAAATTATACAAAACAAAAAAGAGCTTCAGGCGTTTATAAAAAGCTTAGGAACTCGCGGAGAAAACGCGGGTGAATTGGCGGTAGAGCGCACCGTTCGTTCAATCATCAACGACGTTAAGACAAAAGGCGACGAGGCGGTTAGAAGCTATACGGCGCGGTTCGATTGTGAAAAACCCGCATATTATCGTATACCCGAGGTTGAGCTAATCCGCACCTATCGCACATATAAGGAAAATGAACAGGAGTTTGTAGACGCACTCAAACGCTGTCACGATAACATAACGGCGTTTCACTCGGCGCAAAAGCGAACGGGATATACAATGACCGAGGAAAACGGGGTTATCACGGGGCAGCGTATACGCCCCCTCGATACGGTCGGAATATATATCCCCGGGGGAACGGCACCTTTGTTCTCGTCGGTTCTAATGTGTGCAATTCCCGCGAAAATAGCGGGAGTCAAGAGGATTGTTATGACTACACCTCCGAGCAAGGACGGAACCGCAAACCCGGACATTTTAGCGGCGGCAAAGCTTTGCGGTATAAGCGAAATATATCTTTGCGGCGGGGCGCAGGCAATTGCGGCTATGGCGTTCGGTACAGATGAAATACCGAAGGTCGATAAAATAGTCGGGCCGGGGAATGTTTATGTTACTGCGGCGAAAAAGCTTTTGTTCGGTATAATCGACATTGATATGATAGCGGGGCCTTCGGAAATATTGCTCATTGCCGATAAATCCGCCAACCCCGCATTTATTGCCGCCGACCTTTTGAGTCAGGCGGAACACGATAAGGTCGCAAGCTCGGTATTAATCACCGACAGTAAGGAGATTGTCGAAAAGACCGTTCTCGAACTCGAGAAACAGTTAGACGACCTTTACAGACGAGATATTGCAAAATCCTCGCTCGACAATTACGGTGCGATTATCCTTGTTCAGAGCATGGACGAGGCGGTGAAAATTGCCGAAGAAATTGCCCCCGAACATTTGGAGGTTCTTACCGAAAACCCGCTCGAATATATAGGAAAGCTTAACAATGTGGGGTCGCTTTTTTTGGGCGCGTATTCGCCCGAGCCGCTCGGCGACTATTATGCGGGTCCGAATCACGTTCTCCCTACAAACGGAACCGCGCGCTTTTTTTCACCATTAAACGTCGATATGTACACTAAAAAAACGAGCTATATATATTACCCGCAAAAAGCGTTGAATAAAGCGGCAGAGGATATTATGCTCCTTGCCGAGCGCGAGGATTTAGGGGCGCACGCAAACGCGGTGAGAATAAGAAGAAATAAGGAATAGTTACTGTATGTACAAACTACCTAACAAATTAAAGGCTTTCACACCCTATGAACCGTTGACCGGGAGTTATCCCGTCCGTCTCGATGTAAACGAGAGTTATTTTGAGATATCGACCGACGAGGTAATACGCGCAGTTGCGGAAATCGACCGCGTAAAGCTCAATCGTTATCCCGACCCTTACGCGATTAAGCTCGTTAATGCGTTCGCCGACCTATTTAAAATTTCACCAAATTGTGTGACCGCCGGAAACGGTTCGGATGAGTTAATCGGCTTGATTACCGCGGGGTTGCTCGAAAAAGGCGACGGTATTCTTGTGCTTTCGAATGATTTTTCGATGTACAGCTTTTATGCGAGGCTTTATGAGTTAGATGCTCATGAGCTTTCTAAGCGTGAAAATTTCACGGTGAATGTTGACGGGGTTATCGGGTACATTAACGAAAACGATATTAAATGCTTTATTTTTTCCAACCCGTGCAATCCCACCTCATTAGGGCTTAATAAAACAGATGTTGAGCGTATAGTCACCCAAACAAATGCGTTAATCGTCGTTGACGAGGCATACATGGACTTTTGGGACGAGCAACACTCTATGTTAGATACAATCGAAATATACAACAACCTTATTGTACTGCGAACCTGTTCAAAATCTGTGGCGTTAGCGGGGATTCGCGTCGGCTTTGCCGCCGCTTGTGCAGAAATAACAAACGCGCTCAGAATGTTAAAATCGCCGTTTAATGTCAATTCTGTCAGTCAGTCTATTGCAACCGCAACGCTTACCGCACAAAACGGCTATAAAGAATCAATTTCCCGTATTAAAGAAAGCACAAAAATGCTTAAAACCGCGCTTGAAGAATTTATGATACAGGGTATTTTTGAACACGTTTATGATACAAAGACTAATTTTGTGTTTATTAAAACTAAAACAAATAAAGCGGGGGAAATTTATGAGTTTCTTCTCGAAAGGGGAATAGCGATAAGGTGTTTTCCCCCCGACCATTTGAGGATTTGCGCGGGAACGGGCGAGGAGATGAATACATTATATAAGGAGTTATCGGCATGGCGGATTCAAGAATTAGGGAAGTAATGTCAAAGATGACTTTGCGGGAAAAAGCCGGGCTTTTGTCCGGCTTTGATTACTGGAGTACGACCGCAGTTGAAGCCGTCGGCATACCGCGGTTGTTTATGGCGGACGGGCCGCACGGACTTCGCAAGCAAAAACAGAATGAACTCGGGATTGATAAAAGCTATCCCGCAACCTGTTTCCCGACCGCCGCCCTCTTAGCCTGTTCCTGGGACGAGGATTTAGCAGAGAAACAGGGGGCGGCAATCGGGAAAGAAGCGCGCAGCTTGGGGTTAAGCTGTGTGTTGGGCCCCGGAATCAATATTAAGCGCAGTCCGCTTTGCGGGAGGAATTTTGAATACTTTTCGGAAGACCCGCTTTTGTCGGGACGGATGGGTGCGGGAATTGTCAACGGGTTGCAGGGGCAGGGGGTATCGGCTTGTTTAAAACATTTCGCGGCGAATAATCAAGAGGACTACCGCTTTTGGGTTGACGCAATAATAGACGAAACCGCATTGCGCGAGATATACCTGGCGTCCTTTGAATACGCGCTGATGTTTTGCGAGCCAAAGGCAATAATGTGCAGCTATAATAAAATAAACGGGATATATGCGTCCGAAAATCGCCGATTATTGACCGAGATTTTGCGTAACGAATGGGGATATAAAGGAATGGTCATGTCCGACTGGGGCGCGGTGAACAATCGGTCACAGGGGGTATGGGCGGGCTTGGATTTAGAAATGCCGGGTTCATTTGGCGTTAACGCGGGCGAGATTATTAAAGCCGCAACCGGTGAAGTTCCTTTCATGGAAGCGACAGACCCTAATTTTAACAATACGCTTACAGAGACGGAAATAGACATATGCGTTGAGCGGGTATTGACTTTTATATACGGTTTAGAGCATACCTTAACCCCCGTTGAGTCAGATTCAACGTCTCATCACGGACTTGCGCGGGAAATTGCCGCCGAAAGCATGGTCTTGCTTGAAAACAACGGCGTTTTGCCACTTAAAAAAGGCATTAAAGCGGCGGTTGTCGGACAATTGGCAAAAACGCCCGTTTATCAGGGGGGAGGAAGCTCGCGCATTGTCCCGACCCTTGTCGACATTCCGCTCGATTGTATCGGCGAATATGCAGAGGTAACTTATTTTAACGGCGAGGATTTGTCGGGAATAGACGGGTATGACGCGGTAATCGTTTTTGCGGGGGCGTCGGACGGCGACGAAACCGAGGGGGTAGACAGAGTGGGTATGCGGCTCCCCGATGAACAGTATAGGTTGATTGAATCAATTTGTCGGCTTAATAAAAACACGGTTACCGTTTTATGCGTAGGCGCGCCCGTCGAAACCCCAAATTCTCCCGCGCTTCTCATGGCGTATTTGGGGGGGCAGGGAATGGGCGGCGCGGTTGCCGACCTTTTGTTCGGGGAAAAGAACCCTTGCGGCAAATTGGCGGAAACCTTCCCCGCGAGAATAGAGGATACCCCGTGTTACTTGAGCTTTCCCGGCGACGGCGTTACCGTCAATTATAGCGAAGGGGTTTATGTCGGGTACCGCTGGTACAATAAAATGTCGATAAAACCAAAATACAGCTTCGGTTATGGGTTATCTTATACAACCTTTGAACATTGTATATTAGATGAAGACGAGGAAAAAGCGACTGTGCGGATTACAAACACGGGCGATTATGACGGAAAAGAGGTTGTACAGCTTTACAACAAGGGGGTGTGCGAGGCAGAGCTTTGTGGGTTTAAAAAGGTCTTTGTAAAAGTCGGCGAAAGCGTCGAGGTCGTTGTAAAAAAGACGGCAAAGCCTTCTTGTAAATTAAAAAAAGCCCCAATACCTAAGGTAACAATGTACACACAGGTCAAGGAGTTGTACAATATTCCCAACGGCATGGATTTGTTGAGCGAGATATGCGGCAAATTTAATAAAGAGGTTACACAAGAATTGATTAACACGCGCGACTGTTCAAGTTTTGTCGGGAATATGCTTCGCAATATGGTGACAATGTTTGATTTAGGCCGGAGCTTTGAGGAATTACAATGTAAGATAGATGTTATAAATAAAAAAAATAATAATATATGAGTCATTACTTTATAAACGATAATTCATTAAACCGCGATTTAAAATACATCGACTATAATTTCAAAGGAAGAGCTTTTAAATTCGCTACTCACGACGGCGTTTTCTCAAAAAATCGCGTCGATTATGCAACCGATATTTTGTTGAACACAATCCCCGACGTAACGCAAAACGGCGCGTTACTCGACATAGGGTGCGGCTACGGCTGTATCGGGATTGTGTTGGCGATGCATTATTCGTTGAAGCTTACGCAAGCCGACGTAAACTCCGCGGCGGTAGAGTTGACACGGTACAATTGTAAATATAACGGTGTTAAATCAAATATAATCGAATCGAATTGTTTTGACGGTATAAGCGGAAAATTCGATATAATTGTGCTTAACCCGCCGATTCACGCGGGCAAAGCCGTGACCTATAAAATGTATGAGGGGGCGAAAAATCGCCTCAACCCCGGCGGCGTATTTTACATTGTCACCTTAAAGAAGCACGGCGCAGAGAGTACGTTCGGAAAGCTTAACGAGGTTTTTAAAAACCGCGTTAATGTCATTTATAAGAAAAAGGGGCATTATGTGTTTGAATGTTCGCTTTAAGCATTTTTAGATGTTCCCATAAGTATAAGCGTCATGATTAAAAGGCAAACGGACGCCAATGCGTTTCCGCTCGAGTATGCAATAAATCTCGGCGGATTTGAAATCGTCTCGATAACGAGTTTTTGGGTGATGAATCGGCATATTACCGCGCTCAATACCGCGAGAGGGATTCTCGCGAGTATAAACCCGCGAAGGTTGAGCCTTCCGCCACAAATTGCCGCCACCTGAAACATAATACATATTCCGCCAAACGAGGTGAGCGCGGCGATTATTGGCGGGTTCGAGCGTAAATTAATAACATTTGTAACCTCCGTAAAAGAGTGAACGAACATATTTGTTATCCCGAAAAAAGTCATAATCCTCGTTATAACGCTAAACATTATAATCATAAGGCATATTTTGTACAAAGCCGCCCCCGAGGATGCCGCCGCGTTTACAAATAATTGCATATTATCGCTTTTTGAGCAATTGACTGGCGACGAACAATCGACGGATTGTTTGTCTTTTTTTATGTTTGATATTATTGCGAATATTGTACAAGCGGCGGCGTTAGACAACCATATGTACATTCCTAAATCGGAAAGCGCGAGTAAAAAAGCGGGGCTTCCGCAATAACAGTACATTAGCATACTCTCCGCTCTCTTTTTGTATACGGGGTCGGCGGCTTTATCGGCTAAAAGCTTTGCGCCGACCGGATACCCCCCGACCATTGACAGAATGAAAATCGCGATATCGCTTTTAACAATTCCGCTCGATACAACAAATGACGATAACGCCAAAAATGCGAATAACGACGGGATAATTGTTGTTAAACAAAGCTGTACGCTTTCACCTACGGCGGTTCTTATCCCGCTCGAATCAAGGATAAGTATTATACCTAACCCTATACAAAGTAATACAATAATAATTCTTTTCATAACTCGTCCCCCAAAAACATATATATTGTGAGGGGGTTAATTGTATGAATATAAAAGATTTAGCGAAAAGGTATGAAAAAGTAAAAAACCATATTGACAGACATTCGTCCTTACAAATTACCGACAACAGAGAAATAATCGCCGACGGCTGTCGCCGAATTGTAAGCTGTAACGAGGTTCTTGTGGTATTTGAACAGCCGCAGATTCGCGTTACCGTTATGGGGCGCGAGCTAAAGCTACGCAATTGGGGCAAAGACGGAGTAACCGTTTCGGGAATAATTAATTCGCTCGAATTAAACGAATTAGGGGGTGTCACCTATTAAAAGCTATGTAGAATTTACCGCCTTCGGCGTTTACTGTGAAGCGTTTATTAACGAGCTTATGAACGTCGGAATCGAGGTGTTTGATATAAGCTCGTCCGAAGATATATTCAAGATTAAAACATATCCGCGAAATTATTCGGCAATAGCGAGAAGAGCACGAAAATTCCGCGTTAAAACAAAGGTTATAAAAAGAAGCGGCGTATACTTTACAATACGGCGTTACAGAAAAAGACTCGGTATTCCTTTTGGGGTACTCGCTTTTTTTGCAATAATCGTCCTTATGTCAAATTATGTGTGGAGTATAAAGATAACGGGAAACGAAAGGGTAAGCGATTGGCAAATATTAGAACAACTAAACCTATGCGGGATTCACGCGGGTGTAAAAAATAGCGACCTTAACGCCAACAGAGCGGAGCTTCAACTAACCTTAACCATAGAAGAATTAGCGTGGGTAAGTATTGAGCGGGTGGGGAGCCGTATAAATGTTAAGGTCAGCGAAAGGACAGATGTGGGCTATAACGGTACAAATGTTACGGAGAAAATCCCCGCCGACAAACCCTGTGACATTGTTGCGGGGCGTTCGGGACAGTTGATAAGAACCGAGGTTTATAAAGGCGAGTTATTGATTGAGCCGGGAAACGGCGTTAATAAGGGCGACATTGTTGTTAGCGGGGCTATACCCGATTTTAACGACGGCTATAATTATGTACACGCAGACGCGAAAATTATACTCGAGGTTGTTGAAACGGTTGATTTTTACCGTTCGTATAAAAATCTCAACAGATTGAGCAAGGGGCGTTCAATAACAAACAATACAATTGTTTTTCTCGGAAAAAGCTTTGGTAATGATGTAAAGGTCAGCAAAACCGCCGACCATGTAGACTATTCGGAGGAAATGAACATTCCGCGTTTTTTAGGCTTCCCCATGCCTTTTCGTGTTTTAAAACAACGATACAGCTTTTTTGAGCGCGTTGAAACAACCGATTCGCCGGCAGAAGCGCGAGAAAAGCTCGACGGGCAAATAACGCTTTATGAACAGAATTTTCTTAAAGATTGCGAAATAATCGGTAAAACAACAGAGTTTTTCCCCGATGAAAACGGAATAGGCGGGGTTGTCCGATATGTAATCCATGTAGACGCGGCGGTTAAGAAATTGTTGATTTTTGATTGACAATTTAAAATATATGTATTATAATTTAATAGCAAATTTTTTTGTATTTAAATGTTTTAGGAGAAATAATACATATGAGCATAAAAGCTTTATTGACAAATAGGGTATTTTTACCGTTATTGATTATAGTCGCGCTTTTATCCGGTTCTGTCGGGCGGGTATTATTAATCCCCGTTTTCGGAGACGATATCATTATTGAGGATTTTGATTTTTGCGGAATGTGCGACTGTGACGGTAATCATGTTTACGGCGAATGGAACAAATATTACGACACTACCTGTTTTGCGAGCGGCGGTGAAGGTCGCGATTGTACAAATAAATGCGGCGGTCACGATTGCTTTGTTTGGCAGGAACGATATACCCCGTTTTCTGCCGAGGTAAAAGCGGAACATGAAGCTCAGTGGGAAAAAGTTCCTTACGGCGCGCATTGTGAAGATGATATTGGCGGTTACATTTATTGTCCTTTGTGCGACACTTACGAGCATGAGGTAATTGATTTTCCCGCCACCGGTCACAATTGGGGCGATTGGGAGGTCAGAACCCTACCCACGGTTGATGATGAGGGGGAGGAGTTTCGAGTATGTATCAACTTTGAGTGTGAAGAGGAGCAAACCCGCATTATTGACAAGCTTCCGCCCGTAACAACCACCGAAGAAACCACACCCCCCGAAGAAACAACTACCACACCCACGCCGACTACTACAACGCCCACGCCGACTACTACAACGCCCACACCGACCACTACAACACCCACACCGACTACTACAACCCCCACGCCGACTACTACAACGCCCACACCGACCACCACTACACCCATACCGACCACTACGACACCCACACCGACCACCACTACGCCCACGTCTACCACTACAACACCCACGCCGACCACCACAACGCCCACGCCTACCACCACTACACCCGCGCCAACCACTACAACACCCACACCAATTACAACTACACCCACACCGACCACTACAACACCCACACCGACCACTACAACACCCACGCCAACCACCACTACACCCACGTTTACCACCACTACACCCACGCCGACTACTACAACTCCCACGCCGACCACTACAACACCCACGCCGACTACTACAACTCCCACGCCGACCACCACTACACCCACGCCGACTACTACAACTCCCACGCCAACCACCACTACACCCCCGCCGACCACTACAACACCC
>WRHO01000040.1 GCA_009783205.1 Oscillospiraceae bacterium | reverse complement strand
GGAGACGACCGAAACCTATACTACGATTACAGATGACGACCCCAATCCTACTACGGAATCCACACCTCCTACTACTGTGGAAACGAGCGATAGTGTTACGACGCCGGTCATCACTACCGTTACGTCAAGCACACAATTATTAAACGACGGCGATTTGCTTATTCCGAATCCGCGTCATATCGGCGAACCCGCGCGCGTAATGGCATTTGACTTGAATCTAAGCGGTACCGATACAGCGACATTAAAAGATGCGACTATAGAAATAACAATGACGGGTGCGGCAACAAGCGGCAGACGGCTTTGGGCGATGACCGATTTAGGCAATAATCTTTCGACATACTGGGCGAATATAACCCACGAAAATTATACAAGCGGAGATTCTCCGAACATTCGTTCGGTTGACTTTACGGGAGCAACCTCCGCCACTATTGTAATACCGTTTTCGATGTTGTATAACGGCAGTAGCTTTGCTACAAAGCTGTATATTGTCGGTACGACAAGGTTTAGCGCGCCCGGCACGAACGACACCTATTATCCCCCCGAAGCCGTTCCCGGTACGTCGAGTATTTGGAGAACCGACGTTACCGACAGTATTACCGTTGTCAATTTCAAAATTAACGAGGGAACACCCGAAGTAACAACTACCGCGGGTCCCACTATACCGACCCCCGAGGGATACGATATTTTCAATATGCAGGATAATCCGTATTTGAGCGTTTTGGCGATTTCCGACGAAAGCAATAGCGGCGGAACGGGAGGTGGAGGAAGCAGTAACAGCGATGCTTTAGCCGCATTACCGTTTGTGTCGAGAGCTTCCGGAGGCACTACACGCGAGGTTGCGGTTAAAACAACCTCTCCACAAACAATAACCATTACGGGAAGAAGCGGGTCGTTGCAAATGGTTCAATTTAACTTGAACTCTTTCACGCCGCGCGCAAATCACGAATACAACTTCCACGTCAGCGGCACCTGCGGAACGGGTTCAAGCTCTAATTTAATGTTGCTCAGAAACGGCGAAGCGTCCTCATCTCCGGAATTGATTCGTTCGACAATCGGCTCGGGCGGCGCGTTTAATATCAACCTCACAAGAAAAGCAACCGAACTTGTGTCAACCGCAGTTTACAGCTTAGCCACAGCAAACAGCGAGGGGGCGTCGGGTAATACATCAAGTACCGTTGTAATTACCGGTATGAAAATAACCGAAATCTGTCCCGAAAACTGTCCCACCTGTGTAGCGCACACCATTACCTTTGACGCAAACGGCGGCTCAGTTACTCCGACGAGTGCGAAAACTCACCCCAACACCGGATTATTGGCAGAATTACCGACTCCGACGCGCAGCAGTAATTTGTTCATCGGTTGGTTCACTACCCAAACCTCCGGCGGCGTTGAGGTTGATAAGGACTACAAGTTCACGTCAAGCATAACCCTCTACGCGAGATGGATAAATCCTACAACCGACTTTGCTAACCTTACCGCGCAACAGGTGGTCAACGATATAAAGACGGGCTGGAACTTAGGTAACACCTTTGACGCGCATACCTCGGGAAGTGCGGGTTACGCTTATAACAGTTCTATTTCCGGGCTTGAAGTTGTATGGCTCGGTAACGATACCTCAAACAGACCGACAAAGGCACTCATTGACGGAATTTATGCACAAGGCTTTGACTCTATAAGAATCCCGATTACCTGGTACAAGGTTATACAAAACACTACAACCTATAAAATCCGCGACGATTGGATGGCGCGTATAAAAGAGGTTGTTGATATGGCGCACTCTAAGGGTATGTATGTCATTATTAATACACACCATGACGAAAGCATTATGGGATTAGCGGCAACAAAGAGAACGACCGCGAAAACCGCAGTAAGAGAGCTTTGGAAACAAATTGCCGACACATTTAAAAATTATGATTATAAGTTGATTTTTGAAGGAATTAACGAGCCTCGCGACCAAAGCTATATGGGTCTTTTTGAACCGAGTATTAACGGTAAAGAAGCAGAGGGAGGCAACTCCGCATACACCGCGGCACAGGTTCAAGAGTGGTTCGAAAGCGTTAATCAGCTTAATCAGGAATTTGTTACCACGGTACGCAATTCCGGCGGCAATAACGCACACAGAATCTTAATGGTTCCGACCTATGCGGCGAACACGGGGCGCGCGGCATTAGACGGGTTTAGAGTTCCAAATGATATCCCCGCTAATATGCACGCAAACCCCGCACCCGGCGGCAAAGGCACGGTCAGCAAGAAAATCGCGCTCTCCGCACACATTTATCACCCGACCGGATTTACGTTACAATGCACAACCGCCGAATGGGACGAAGCCGGAATACGCGGCGCGCTCATGCGTATCTATAACCGCGTAAATCTCGGAAATTCTCGCGGAAATGTCCCGAGCAGCAGCGGGGATAATAACGACCCGTTAGACGCATTGGGAATCCCGGTTATTCTCGGCGAATGGGGCGTAACGAACAACAAATTAATTTCATCGAGCATGACCGAAAGAATAAACGAAAGGTCGAGATACGCCAACACCTATATGCGCGTCGCGACAGACCTCGGTTTCAGAACGCTTTGGTGGGATAACGGAAAAGACCCGTATAACGACGGCGACGGAAAGGAATCCAACGGGTTGTTCAAAAGAAGTGACGGCGCGTTACCCTCTAACGATTTTAAACAAATAATTAACGCAATTATGCAAGGGCGCAAGGGCGACCCCACTTGGACAAAATAAGTAGCGGCAAACAATCAACTTGTTTATTTACAGTTCCTTATAAGAAAACCCCGCCATTTGGTGGGGTTTTCAAACAAAAGCCAAACAAGAGAAGTCCAAAGGACGGGCTTTGCTCGTCCGGCGGGCGAATCTTGACGACGGAGAAAGCCAAACAAGAGATGAGTCCAAAGGACGGGCTTTGCTCGTCCGGCGGGCGAATCTTGACGACGGAGAAAGCCAAGCTTGACATCAGGTCAGAGAAGGGAGATTTTATATTGTGAACAGAAAAAAGGCGCAGGTTGCGGAGGGAGCCGTTTCTATTATCGTTAATTTTATATTATTCGCACTTAAATTTTTAGCGGGTATATTAACCGGGTCAATTGCGTTAATTGCGGACGCCTGGCACACGCTGTCCGATTCGTTATCATCGGTATTTGTTATATTGGCGGCAAAGCTCGCGGCGCGAAAACCGGACAAGGAACACCCGTTCGGACACGGACGCTGGGAGTTGATTTCCACGTTGATTATTGCCTTTCTTTTAGCGTTTATCGGGTTCGAATTCTTTAGCGGCTCTATAGAAAAATTCAAGAACCGCGAAAGCGTCGAATACGGAACCTTGGCGATTATTGTAACAATAGCCTCGGTTGTTGTAAAGGAATTATTAGCACAATTTGCGTTTTACTTAGGACGGAAAACAAAAAATTCCGTTGTATCTGCGGACGGGTGGCATCATCGCACCGACGCGCTCTCATCAATTGTTATATTAATCGGTATAGTTGTCACGAAGTTTGTGACGAATTTATGGTGGATGGACAGCGTTTTGGGTATGGCTTGTGCGGCTATGATATTCTTTGCGGCTATACAAATAATGAGGGAAGCAATTACGAAAATATTAGGCGAGGAACCCGAGCATAATTTGAAGGAGCGAATAACGGAGGAGGCTTTGAAAATCTATGAAAACGACCTTCAAATTCATCATATTCATCTGCACGATTATATTTCACAAAAGGAGCTTACTCTGCATATCATGCTCGATGAAAACATGACAATTAAAGATTCGCATAAAGTAGCCACGGTTATTGAAAACATGATAAAGGATAAATTCGATATGGTTGCAACTATTCATGTTGAGCCGCGCAAGTCCGAAGCTTGAGGGAATAAATTATCCCCCTTTACAACATCATGACCTTAAGCGAATCGAGAATTTTTCGTTCCCGCCGCGACACCTGAACCTGTGACATTCCAAGTATTTCGCCGACCTCGCCTTGTGTCTTTTCGCCCCAATAGCGCATGATAATAAGCCGCCTGTCCTCTGCGGAAAGGGCGGTCAACGATTGTTTAAGCGCGATTAGCTCAATTAATTTGTTTTGCGGCGGGTCTACGGGGACATCGTATTCGACCGAACCCGATTTCCCGCCGCTTGACGAGCCCGCACCTCCTCTTTCGTCAAAATTATCCGCCGTCAATGATAAAGGCGGAAGACCTACCGATAATGCTTCGCTCACTTCGGCGACGCTTATCCCTAAAATTTCGCCTATGTCCGATAAATGCGGGTCTTTTCCTTCTTTTACAAGCTGTTCTTGTATCCTCGTTACTTTTAGCGACAACTCTTTTAATCCGCGACTGACCTTAACCGCACCGCCATCACGGAAAAGTCGCTTTATTTCGCCCAGTATTACGGGAACGGCGTATGTCGAAAACATTAAACCGCGTTCTTTTTCAAAATTCTTCGCCGCCTTTATGAGGCCGATACACCCCGCCGAATACAAGTCGTCGTATTCGATACCGCGGTTGCGGAACCGATTTGCAAGCGAATGTACAAGACCGAGGTTGCTCTCTATAAATCTTTCGTCGGTATTTAAACTTAACAACTCATTCATTTCTTAAGTGGGGCGTTCGGTGAGGTTTTTACACATGGTTATTGTTGTTCCTTTACCGACTTTACTGAAAACCCGAAGCTTGTCCATGAAGCTCTCCATGACCGCAAAGCCCAAGCCCGCCCGTTCTCCCTCCGCACACGTAGTAAATAAAGGCGTTTTTGCCCGCTCAATATCGGCGATTCCGCAGCCTTTATCCTTAATTCGTATGTAGACGGTATTGTCTGACATAATTCTCGCCGTCATCTCTATTGTACCGAGAGTCTCGACATCGGCATAAGCGTGTACGATACAGTTTGTTACCGCTTCGGAAACCGCCGCCTTTATTTCGTTTATTTCCTCAACCGTCGGGTCAAGCTGTGACGCGAATACCGCCGCCGCCGAACGCATGAACAACTCATTTTGTGAGCGCGCCGGTACAATTAATCTGAAATAATTCCTTATTGTTGGTTTTGTTTTCATTTTCTTTACTCCTTTGCTATATAGCACTTCCGCTTGGCATTGATACTTTAATTTGCAGTAGATTTTTTGTCAGACAAGGCGAAAATATCGCGAATATACGCTTATATTTAAAATATTTTCAACGCAGTATGACGAAAAATATATTGTGAATTATGTGTTAATGGCAAGCGGAAGTGCTATATTATAAGTCCCGAAAGCCCCGCCAATTTTACAATTCTCTCTGCGGTTCCGTTAATGTTTTTAATAAAAAGCTTCCCGCCGAAGCCCTCTAAAACTCTCATTCTTCCGAGTATAAGCCCTATTCCCGAGCTGTCCATAAACTTTACCTCACTAAAACTCAATATAAGAATACCGGGGGTAGAGTTTTCTAATACCGCATCTATTTCGCTCCGTATTCCCGCCGCCGAATGATGGTCAATATCCCCTTTAAGCTCAACCGTAACCCGTTCACCGGTATTTTGTATTTCTACCATAATATTAATCCGCAATGAAACTATTGCGCCTTTCTGCTTGATTTTTTCTCGTACAGGTTCTTGTATATGATTGTAACAGGTTATTATTGAAATATTTGTCGAAGTTTGTAGTGGGGGCTATTATTATTTTTCAACAGGATATTACACCCTCACTTTCAATAAAAACGCTTGACACTCGTTTATAATCATGTTATACTTAGTTTTCAGAAACGGGGTCAATATGAAAGCAACAGATTATATCGTTCGGGAATTTGTAAAAAGAGGTGTGGAGGTTGTATTTGGCTATCCCGGCGGGATGGTTACGCATTTAACCGATTCACTGTACAAATTCTCAAAAGACGGCTTAATTACAACAAAAATATGCTGTCACGAACAGGGGGCGGGATTTGCCGCCTGCGGTTATGCCGCCGCAAGCGGGAAGGTAGGCGTTGCATTTGCAACAAGCGGGCCGGGCGCGACAAATCTCATTACCGCGATTTGTCACGCTTATTTTGAATCTGTCCCCGTTGTTTTTATCACGGGACAGGTTAATACCTATGAATCCCGCGGCGAGCTCGGTTTAAGCGTTCGACAAAAAGGCTTTCAGGAAACCGATATAATTGAGATGGTGAAAGGGGTTACAAAATACGCGGAGTACATTGATAACGTCTCAAAGCTGCCTGACGGCTTGAATAAAGCGTTTACAATAGCGAGCAACGGGCGACCCGGCGCAGTGTTACTGGATATTCCGATGAATGTTCAGCGCGGCGAGATTCAAGAAAGGCAAACAAGAGCAAAGCCCGAAGGACGGGCTTTGCTCATCCGACGGGCGAATCTTGACGTTGGAAAAAGTGAAATCAAACCTTCAAATAATTCGACGGGCGAGTTTTTGATAAAAAATGACGATTTTTCCGCATTTGATATAATAAAAAAAGAGTTAAAGCGTTCAAAAAGACCGGTTATCCTCGCGGGTAACGGTATTAATTCTACAAATATGCGATGCTTTTTTAAGCGTTTTGCCGAAAATATAAAGCTCCCTTTTATATCGAGTATGCTCGCGGTCGATTTATTTGACGAGGATTTTTCGGAGTATTACGGGTTTATCGGAGCATATGGAAGTCGTACCGCAAACATGATTGTTTCGCAATGTGATTTGCTCATTTCGCTCGGCTCGCGGTTGGACTCGCGACAGACCGGCGCGATGCTTGCCGAATTTGCCCCAAACGCAAGGCTTATTCGCGTCGACATTGACGATAATGAATTAGCCTATAGAATAAAACCCGACGAAATACAAATCCGTGCAGATTTAAGAGAGCTTCTTCCTAAGCTTTCCGAAACGGATTTTCCGCACGAATATAGCGACAGACCGATGTGGAAGGCTCAATGTGAGCGTTATAAGGAACAATTAAGCGCGATTGATAATTATTATGTCAATAGGCTTATTGAGGACATAAGCGGGTTTATTCCCGATAATGTGTTATTAACCGCCGATGTTGGGCAGAATCAAGTATGGCTTGCACAATCGTTTAAGTTTAAAAAGGGGCAGAGAATGTTTTTCTCGGGCGGACACGGCGCAATGGGCTTTTCTCTCCCTGCCGCAATTGGCGGCTGTTACGCGGGGAATACGCAAGGTAAAAAAGCCGTCTTTTCTTTTTCGGGCGACGGCGGTATGCAGATGAATATTCAAGAACTGCAAACTATTAAGCGAGAGAATTTGCCGGTAAAAATCTTTGTTTTGAACAACGGCTCTCTCGGAATGATAAGATGTTTTCAAGAGATTTACTTTGATTCTGTCTTTTCATATACAAACGCATCGGGCGGTTATACCGCGCCCGATTTTGTAAAGCTTGCTGAGGCATACGGTATACCCGCGCACAGGATTACGAGCGCAGATGAGCTTGCGTTGTATACGGACGAGCTGAACGGCGAGTCCCCCGTTTTATTTGATATTGTGTTGGGGGCTTCGACCTATGTTACACCAAAGCTTGCGTATAACAAACCGATTTATGACCAAGACCCGCCGATTGACCGCGAGTTATTAAAAAGGTTATTAGGAGAAGCAAAATAAGAGGTGCAAAATGAAAAAAATTTCTATTATTATTCCGACTTTTAATGAAGAGGAAAATGTTATACCTATTCATGCGGCGGTTAAAGCTTTATTTTTGAACGAATTAAAAAAATACGAATATGAAATATTGTTTATTGATAACAAATCCACCGATTTAACCCGCGAAAGATTAAGACAAATTTGTCGGGAGGACGATAAAACCCGCGTTATTTTTAACGCCAAAAACTTTGGGCAGTTTAACTCGCCTTATTACGGACTTACCCAAACCTCGGGCGATTGTGCCGTTATGCTGTGCGCCGATTTTCAAGACCCGATTGAGCTTATTCCTACGCTTGTACAAGAATGGGAAAAAGGGCATAAAACCGTCTGTTGCGTCAAGACGAGCAGTAACGAAAACCGCATTGTGCGTTTTTTGAGAACGGTTTATTATAAAATTATAAAAAGACTCAGCAGCGTTGACCAAATAGAACACTTTACCGGCTTCGGGCTGTACGACAAAAGCTTTATCGACGTTTTGCGCGAACTCGACGACACTATGCCGTTTCTTCGCGGAATCGTCGCCGAATTGAGTCCCGATTTAAAAATAATAGAGTATAAACAAGCGAGACGCCGCGCGGGAAAGACAAAGAATAACCTCTATACGTTATATGATGCGGCTATGATTTCTTTTACTTCATATACAAAAATCGGGTTAAGACTCGCAACAATTTTCGGCGCGATTATGTCTTTTTTGGGGTTAATAATTGCGTTCGTCTATCTTATATTAAAGCTCATGTTTTGGAACAATTTTCCCGGCGGCTCTATACCGGTACTCATAGGCGTTGTTGCGTTCGGTTCGGTACAACTGTTTTTTACGGGCGTCGTCGGCGAGTATATATTGAGTATTAACACAAGACTTATGAAACGACCGTTAGTAATTGAGGAAGAGCGTATTAATTTTAATGAAGAATAAACAAAGAAGGCTTTTAAAAACCCGTTCAATGTACAAATATTTTATTTCGCCCGTTATCGTAATGCTGATATATCTGTTGATTTTTGCATTAAAGGGTATATATCCTTTTGGCGAAAGGATTATCGACGTGTGGGATATGACGCAGATGAATGTTCCGATTTACTATCATTTGTGGGATTTTTTGCATGGCAGTAAGGCACTTTTCTTCGATTGGTACAGTGGGCTTTCGATTAATATGGCAGAATCGGTCGGTATTGTGAGTCTTTTAAGCCCGTTTAACCTTTTCTTCTTCTTTGTTTCCCGGGAAAAGCTTCATCTTTCTATGGGGTTGTTCACAATATTGAAGCTAATGGCGGCGGCGGCAACAATGTACTTCTTTTTAAAAAAGACTTATGTAAAGAGCTTTTGTTTATCGTACGTCAAGATTCGCCCGTCGGACGAGCAAAGCCCGTCTTTTGGGCTTATCTCTTGTTTTGCCTTATCGGAATTTTGGTTAAATATATTTAGCTTATCCTACGCATTTTCGGGATATGCGATTATGTATTATTCAAACAGTCAGTGGTTGGATATTATGGCGATTTTCCCGCTGTTAATGCACAGCCTTTATAAGCTTTTAAGAGGGAAAAAGGGCGGGACGCTTTATTATATCATTATGCTTTGTGTGTGCTTAATCATCAATATGTATATTTCGATGATGGTTTTGCTTTTTATATTCTTCATATCGGGCTTTTATTTTAAGCTTATTTCAAAATATCAAAGGAAACAGATTGTTTGCTTAGGCGCGGGAACGCTAATGTCGTTCGCAATTTCCGCCGCGGTAACAATCCCCTGTTTCGTTCAAATCGACGAATCGGCGAGGTCAACCCTCGGTCGCTCATTAGTGACGGCATATTTATCAATAATGAACGCTCCGAACGGAATAAGCATGAATAAATGGCTTTTACTCTTTCCTTGTGCCTTGCCGTTATCAATTATTGTTATAGGAATTTTCGGCGGTGAAAAATTCAAAAGTAAAAGCAGAGGCTTTAAAAAAATCGCGGCGTTTTGGGGGGGCGGTATACTATTAGTGTTATTGCCTTTGTTTTTTGAAACAACAAACTTAATATGGCACGGTGGCGGGTATGTATTATTTCCGGTACGGTTTTCGTTTATGCTGACATTTATGGTGATTACCGCCGCCTCTTACTATGCTTCGCGTAACCCCGCAATAAATAAATATCAAGAGAGAATTGCCGAGGAAATACCCGATTTTTCCGATGAAAATGATTATGACGATTATGATGATTTCGATTCATACGGCGTTGTTGACTTTTCGGCATTATCTGCAACCGACGCAAATGAACTCAAAAGCGTCGAGCTTGACGGTGGCGGCTACACAATAAGCAAGGTAATGAGCTTTATTTTAACCTTTGCAACTATATTTTTTATGGGGTGTACGGCATATATCTCCGTCAAAAAAACGCTTAGCTTTTATAAAGAGGGTACTAATGTATTTGCACCCGAATTGTTTACGCCGATTATAGTCTTATCTGTTATTCTTTTTACGGTATATTTGTTTTTGTTCTGTAAATATAACACAAAAATTAATAATCGAATTGTGGGGTTTATACTTTTACTTGAGTTGTTTTGTTTCTCGTATATATATATAGGTTATCAAAATCCCCCGTTTGCTTATATACGCGAAGCAAACGAGGTTAAGCGAGAGTTTTCCGTATCGGAGGACAAGCTCGCGAGAATTAAAACAACTGGACATTCGTTTAATACGAACTATCCTTTTATATTTGAACGCGCTTCAATCTCAAACTGGACTCATACTATACCGTACAGGCGGCTTTCCGCAAATGAAAAATTTGGATATTCAACAGTTTATACGCGAATGTTAGATACGGGGGGGACGGTTTTTTCGGACGCGCTTTTTAATATAACCAATACCATTTCTGACGACGCGCTTCCGTCTGCTTTGTACGAATTAATTGCCGACGGCGAAAGCTACAGCTATTACAAAAATAGATATGTTCTCCCATTCGGAATCCCCGTAAGCTTAGAGGCAATGAAGACCGTTATTGTCCCCGTCGACGAAACCGCCGCCGAAAAAGAACCGGAGCGAGAATTAGAAAATTCAAAAGCGACCGAAAAAATTGAACTAAACCCGTTCATCTATTCAAACGCCGTTTATGCCAATATGTTTTCAAAAAATGACGAGCTTTTTGATATAATTAAATATAACGGCATTATTAACGAGGTCGCCGTTATGAAACACGAAGCCACGGATAAAAAGCTTTCTGTGAGCATAAATGTCGTCGGGCGAAAGGTTTTGTACTATCTTTCCTCAAATAATAACAAAACGGGTTCGCTAAAAATAAAATCAAAATCGAACGGCACCGTTGAGGTCAAGAGGTTTCCGTCTCAATTTGATAACGGCGTTCTTTGCTTGGGTGTGTTTGAAAATGAAACGGTCAGCTTGGATATTACAAAGTCGGACACCGTAAAAGCAACAAGCGCGTATTATTCCCCAAACGCGGTAAAAGCCGAAATAGTGGCACAGCTCGATTTAGAAAAAATGGACGCGCTTATTAATGAATGGGCAGAATACGATATCAAAGCGAACGCGGGAGCGAATACGCTCTCGATAGAGGCAAATATTGACGACGCGAATAACGATTTGTTGTTTTTGCCGATAAGCTATGACAAAGGTTGGCGGTGCAAGGTCAACGGCGAAAGGGTCAAGGTGCGGCGAATATTAGGCTCTTTTATCGGTATTCCCGTTGAGGCGGGTGGGAACAATATCGAAATGCGGTTTATTTCGCCGGGATTTATTCCGGGGGCAATAATAAGTCTTTGCGCGGTTGTTTCTTTACTTGCTTTTTTACTCGTTTTGAGGAAAGTCAAACAAGAGATAAGCCCAAAGGACGGGCGAATCCTGACGTCGAAAAAAATCAGATTAATCGAGCGGCATGACGTGTATCAAGCCGCAGTAAAGGGAATTTTTGCGTTATATATGATTATTTGGGGCGGTTTGGTCATGGTTATTTATTTAATCCCGACGGCATATTCATTAATATCAAAATTCTTAATATTATAATAATATTGTAAAGAGGTCGAATATGAAAACAGTTATATTGGCGGGCGGACTCGGAACGCGCATATCCGAGGAGAGCTATTTTAAACCAAAGCCTATGATTGAAATTGGTAATATGCCGATTTTATGGCATATTATGAAGCATTATTCATTCTACGGATTCAACGATTTTATCATTTGCTGCGGGTATAAAGCAAACATTATTAAAGAATACTTTGCGTCGTATTATCTGCACAGGAGCGACGTAACCTTCGACTTTTCCGATAACAATAAAATGACGATTCATTCTAACATTGCCGAACCTTGGCGGGTTACGCTCGCCGACACCGGTCAAAATACAATGACGGGGGGGCGAATAAAGCGCGTTCGTGATTATATCGGCGACGATACATTTATGCTTACATACGGCGACGGCGTTTCAGATGTAAACCTCGAAGACTTGTTGCGGTTTCATAAGTCGCACGGAAAATATGCGACGCTTACCGCAGTCAGCGCGAGTCAAAAATTTGGAATTATAGACATTAATGAGGACGATTCAATTTCTGCGTTCAGAGAGAAGTCGAACGCCGACGGAAGCAGAATTAACGCGGGGTTTATGGTACTCGAGCCGAGCGTTATTGATTATATCGAAAACGATTCAACTGTTTGGGAAAAGGAGCCTCTCCAAAACTTGTCGAAAGAGAAACAATTAATGGCGTATACGCATCAGGGGTTTTGGCAGTGTATGGATACGCAAAGAGATAAACAATTGTTGGAAAAATATTGGGAAGAGGGGAATGCACCATGGAAAATTTGGCTCTGAGCAATAATTTCTATAATAATAAGAAGGTTTTTGTAACGGGGCATACGGGCTTTAAGGGGGCGTGGCTTTGTAGAATTCTTTCAGAATTGGGGGCGGAGGTAGTAGGCTACGCATTATCACCGCCGACAGAGCCGAACCTTTACAGCTTATTGAGCTTTAATGACGGTACGCGCTCGGTAATCGGCGATATATGCGATTTTCCTTTATTGCACAAAACGTATAGCGAGTTTTTGCCCGATATTGTATTTCATTTGGCGGCACAACCGATTGTGCGCGAAAGCTATGCAAACCCCGTTTATACTTATCAAACTAATGTAATGGGTACGGTTAATCTTCTCGAGTGTGTGCGATTAGGTGGGAAAAGTCATAATGCTCGTTCGGTTGTAAACGTGACAACCGATAAGGTTTATATCAACAATGAAGAAACCCGTGGGTACAAAGAAAACGAGCGGTTATGCGGTTATGACCCCTATTCGAACAGCAAATCATGTTCCGAATTAGTTACCTACAGTTACAATCGAGCTTATTTCAAAAGCATGGAGATAGCGGTGTCAACCGCACGGGCGGGCAATGTAATAGGCGGCGGCGACTTCGCGAGGGACAGGCTTATTCCCGATTGTGTGCGGGCGGCGTTGACAAAAACATCGGTTAAAATTCGAAATCGCAATTCTGTACGCCCTTATCAACACGTAATAGAACCGCTTTTTGCGTATCTTTTAATAGCACAAGAACAGTATAACGATATTAGCTTCGCGGACAGCTATAATGTAGGACCCGACGAAAAGGATTGTGTTACGTCCGAATATTTGGCGGAGGCTTTTTGCAGATTATGGGGCGACGGAATGTCGTTTTATGCGGTCGACGATGTTATTGATGATTTGTCTGACATAAAAAAAGAACCGCACGAGGCATCATGTTTAAAATTAGATTGTTCCAAAATAAAAACGCGGCTCGGTTGGAGTCCGTTGTATGATATTGACCGAGCGTTGACCAAAACGGTGGATTGGACAAAGGCGTTTTGCGAAAACGAGCGCGATGTCGACGAGGTATGTATAAAGCAAATCCGCGAGTATATAGCGGCTATATAAAAAGAAGTGAAGGAGGAGAAGAACAAGAATGAACAATGATTTGAAACAAGAAAAGATGAAGCAACAAATTCTCGCCCTCGTTAAAGAATACGCCGACGAGTTTCACGCGGCTTCGGGCTATAAACCCGACGACAGAATTAATTATGCCGCGCGGGTTTATGACGGGGAAGAGATGGTTAATTTAGTCGATTCGGCTTTGGAGTTTTGGCTTACGTCGGGTAGGTATACAAATGTCTTTGAGAAACAATTTGCCGAACAAATCAAAACCGAGCATTGTCTTTTTATCAATTCGGGGTCTTCCGCAAATTTGATTGCTTTTATGGCGTTGACTTCGCCATTATTGGGTGAACGCGCCGTAAAACGAGGTGACGAGGTGATAACGGTTGCGGCGGGGTTCCCCACCACAGTTTCACCCATTATTCAATTTGGGGCGATTCCCGTTTTTGTCGATATAACGATTCCGCAATACAATATAGACGTTTCTTTGCTCGAAAAGGCGGTATCAAATAAGACAAAGGCGGTTATGCTCGCTCATACATTAGGGAACCCTTTTGATGTAAAAGCGGTAAAGAGCTTTTGCGACGTTCACGGCTTATGGTTAATCGAAGACAATTGTGATTCGCTCGGAACGACATTTACCCTCGACAGAACAACCAAGTATACAGGCACATTCGGCGATATAGGAACCTCAAGCTTTTACCCGCCGCACCACATGACAACCGGAGAGGGCGGGGCGGTTTATACCGATAATCCGTTGCTTTATAAAATCGCACTTTCCTTGAGGGATTGGGGGCGGGATTGTGTTTGTCCGCCGGGCAGAGACAATGTATGCGGCAATA
>WRHO01000039.1 GCA_009783205.1 Oscillospiraceae bacterium | reverse complement strand
TGGCAACCTCCGAAAACCTGTTTCGTGTAATCGTCGAGATGAAAATTTCGTCAGACGAGGCGATTTTTCTGCGAATATCCGTTGATATTTAAAGAAAAATCAACGAAGTATGGCGGAATTTTTTATCCGGCGAGTGTCGGAAGAGGTTTTCGGAGGTTGCCAATGTTCGTCCATTCTATCATAAAAGATATATAAAAGTCAAGCGTTTTTTTCTTTTTTCATATTTTTCTTTACAATTTAAAGAAAAATATGAAAAAAATGTGTGGTTATAATTTTGAAAAAACTCTTGACAAAGCCGCACGGATTCGCTATAATATAGTCGGTTAATTTCAAAAGCGGAACGAGGACAGATAAGCTTCCGTCTTCTTTCTGTGTAAGAACCTATTCGAAAAATATCTAAAAAAACACAAACACCCGGAGATAAAGATATATTATGGTGTATTATAAGAGACCAAATAAACCTAAAAAGCGAACCCCGCAACAAAATTCAACTCAAAAAAAAGTAGCCGCTCCTCGTAAACAAGAGAGAGTCCCCTCTATGGCGGGGGGAGGGCGTTCAAGAAGGAAAAACTCTGATAACCGGAGTAAGCAAGAGCGTCTGCACGACAGTATGAATTATACCCGTCCGAGCGGGACAAAGCTTTACACACACGAGACCACTGATGAACGAAAAGCGGCGACAATTGACGCTAAGGCGCAGAGGGCGGTTAGAATCAATGCGCGAAAAGCCGCCTATGCACAAAGAGCGTCAAAGGCGAGCGTCCGTAGGGCGATTAACGCCAATAATCGAAAAAAACGAGTATTGACAAAAAAAGCGAAGGTACAAAGGGTGTTGCTTTTAAGCGGTATATTGTCTTGTATTGCGTTGTTGGTATTCGGTGTGGTTTTCTTTGTACAGTATTCGAGTCCGGTTCCGGTAACCCACACCGTAACGGTTGGCGTAGGCAAGGAGCTTCCCGCGGCGTCGACGTGGTTTACCGCGCTGCACGGTGGGGCGCGTTTCAGAAATGCAGATATAGATACCGATGTTATAGGCGACTACAAGGTTACGATTAGAGCGGGGTGGCGAGATTACATATTTTCGTTTCGCGTAATTGATGATTTACCGCCGGTTGCCGTTCCCGTAAGCGTCTCTGTTATTGCGGGCAATACGCCCTCACCCGATGATTTTTACAAAGATTTGTCAGACCATTCGGCGGTAACGGCGGAATTTGACGCATCTGCAACAAAGCCCGATTTTTCCGAACCGGGAATGTATGATGTAGCGGTAAGGTTGACCGATGAACACGGGAACTTTTCGATAATAAACACAGTCTGTGAGGTTTTTGCTGTCGATGATGAGGTTTTCTTTATCAGAGGCGGAGATAAGCCGTTTGAGGTAAAAGCCTTCACGTCCTTTGCAGATACCGACGATTGTCACTTTGTAAAATCACCGCCGGAAGGGTTTGATAAGGAATTAGGCGAATACGGCGTTATCCTTTCCATAAACGGCGAAGAATATAAATCAAAGGCGGTCGTTATAGAAAACACGCCTCCGCAAATTGTCGTAAAGAATCATTTAATATTTGTCGGCGAAAAGGCAAAAAGCGGCGACTTTTTTACCGCAGATGATGCTATCATAAAAAAGCTTTCCTCCGCTTTTGTCGAAACGCCCGATTGGGCATTAATGGGCGAACAGACGGTAACGGTTCGCGTTACAGATAAAATCGGTAACTATATTAATATAACACCGGTGCTCAATATTGTTAAGGATACCGTTCCGCCGGTTATCCACGGCGCGACAGATGTATACGCCACTATAGGCGCGACCGTAAAATACCGCACGGGAATTACCGTTACAGACGATTATGACCCCGAGCCGAAGCTTTCTATTGATTCGAGCGGCGTGAATATAAGTCTGGCGGGAGAATATCAGGTGACCTATACGGCAACCGACAGAAGCGGTAATTCGTCACAGGTGACGGTCAAGGTTGTCGTTTCGCCGATAACCCAAACAATTCTCGACGATATAGCAAACCAAAGATTGAGACAAATGGGGGTATTTGATATATATGACCCGCTCGAGAGGGTTAAGCTTATTCACGCTTATGTTTTAAACAACGTGAAATTTGTTCGTAATTTAGCCTATCCCGACAACGATATTGTTATGCTTTATACGGGATTGATGTCTATGCAGG
The DNA here is from genome assembly GCA_009783205.1 of Oscillospiraceae bacterium. Lineage (GTDB taxonomy): Bacteria > Bacillota > Clostridia > Oscillospirales > Ruminococcaceae > Ruminiclostridium_E. The sequence continues at coordinate 12,963 of WRHO01000039.1, read as the reverse complement.
GGGATTGTATTATATCGCAGAGAATGTCCGAGCTTTTTTTCAATATAATCGGAATTGAAAGTAAAAGAATAATCAATATTTGGGACAAACACGAATGGAATCTGATTAAAATAAACGGCTTGTGGTATCATTATGACGCGACACAGTATTATGACGGCGTTACAGACACCTTCTGTTTCACTAATGCGAGAGCATTTGAACTTAACGATACAGTTGCGCGATTTGACCGTTATTTGTACCACGCCGAATTATATCCCGAGGTTCAATAAGTAAACAAGAGCTTACGGGCGGGCTTTATAGGAATTTTTATGTATAAAACAATAATAAAATATACTGCGGCATTGCTTATACTCACAACTCTCTTTTTCTCGTTACAGAGGTTGTTGACGCCAAAATACATGAGCGATATTTATGACGGCGCGTTGATAAGTGAATATTATCCCGAGCCTAAAAATCACAGTGTTATTTTTATAGGCGATTGTGAAGTTTATCAAAACTTTTCGCCGCACGAGTTGTTCAACGAATACGGAATAACCTCATACATTCGCGGCGGCGCGTCACAGACAATGTGGCAGAGTTATTACTTATTAGCGGACACGCTCAGATATGAAAAACCCGATGTGGTAGTTTTATCTGTACTGGGAATGGGGAAAGCCGAATCGGTCAGCGAGCCGTACAACCGGCTTAATATAGAGGGAATGAGATTATCCGCCGCAAAGCTTAATGCGATTGAGGCTTCGGCATTTGACGGGGAGAAAAAAATCAACTACCTGTTCCCTATTTTTAGATATCATGACCGCTGGAAAGAGCTTACGGGAGATGATTTCAAGTATTTTTTCCGCAAGGATAACGTCGGTTTAAACGGCTACTTAATGCGAAGCGAAACGGTACCGGTTACGATAGAACCGCAGGGGGCGCGATTAGTCGATTATACATTGCCGCCTGTTTGCTTTGAATATCTCGATAAAATGCGAGAGCTTTGCGAGAAAAAAGGTATACAGCTTATTCTCATAAAATCCCCGTCGATATGGCCATACTGGTATGAACAATGGGACGAACAAGTGTCGGAATACGCGAGGAGGTATTCGCTTTTATACTACAATTTGTTAAAAATGCACGACGAAACGGGGATTGACTACAACACCGACACGGCGAACGCGGGGCGGCACATGAACGTATACGGCGCGGAAAAGCTTTCTCGGTGGTTGGGGGGCGAATTAATCGAGCGGTTTAACATTACCGATTTTAGAAACGATATAGAAATCGCGGCGATTTGGGCAAAAAAAACGCGCGACTACAACGATCTTAAAGCCGTTCAGTTGAGAGAATTCGAACAAAACGGCGAAATATCAACGGTTATCTATAAAAAAACCAAATGAAACGCAAACGAAAAACAAAACTGCCAATTAAAGGAGAAATAATCAGAAATGAAAATAATCAGAAAAATAACTGCATTACTTATTGCGGGGGCAATTTGCATAGCCTGTACCGCCTGTACCGATTTAACCACACCCGAACCGCAGCCCGACCCCGACGAGAATCAAGAAATTGTTATAATCGCCGATACGGAATCGGAAACCGAAGACGACGTTTCGGGCGGACTTGTTACCTCTTGCTTAAACGGATATATTTTCGGCTATGACGGTTATAATGTCGCGGTGGGGAGCCTTGCGGACGATTTACTCGAAGCCTTGGGGGAGCCGCAGGATACATTTGTTGATGAAAGCTGTGCTTTTCACGGACTCGATTTTATGTACTTTTATCCCGGCGTACAGTTTAATACATTTTCACCCGCAGACGGTGAACCGGATTACATTTTAACAATTATTTTCAGAGATGATACCGTTTCAACCCCCGAAGGTGCGTTTATCGGTATGGCGCAGGAAGAGGTGGAGGAAATCTACGGAACGCCGACAGAAAGTAACGATGTAAGGATTCAATATATCAAAGACGGAATGAGTCTAAGCTTTATATTTGACAATGACGAATTAATAGATATAACATATTATTATGACGGTGCATCTGAATTTGAGGTGCTTTAACTCTATTGCGCTTAGAAAGTTTGATATAATAAAAAATCCGCGGGAGTCATAACAGCAGAATCATCAGGAAGATGCTTGATATTGCCTGTGATTAACCGATTATATTTAGCAGGCTCTTAAAACTGTGTATATAAGAAGCCGCGCGCATCGAAGCCGAAGCCGTATACGCCGAATATAATCACGCCAAATAATAATGCGCCGTATACTAAAAATCTAAGCGGCATTGTTTTTTCGCTTAACCAATGTCGAACGTGTTCACATTTTGTTTTATGCTTAATGAAACAAGCGGTGATTAATACGGCGAGACCGCACCCGACCACAATATAGTCGGAGATATTAAGCCCTAATTCCGACACCCCGTCGGATAAAAGCTTCCCCAATTGGAAATCGGTAATAATCGAAAGGTGTACCGATACGGTTGTACGTACCCCCGCATAACAGTCATATGAACGAATAAAACACATCAACCAAAATGTGCGGAATATACGAAAACAGGTGTAGGGAAAGCTCTTTGTAAAGGTGAATTTATTAAACCGCAGATACAAAGGCTCGAGTTCCTGTGAAATCATAATTACAACACCGTTTAACAACCCCCAAACTATAAAATTCGGAGATACGCCGTGCCATATACCGGTCGAGAACCAGGTTACTGTTGTAACTATATATACGGGTATACGCTTTCCGACGTTTCCAAAACGCTTTCGGGTGAATCCGCTGAGCTTTAACATCGGTTTGCATACCGAAAGGGGATAGAAAAGATACTCTCTGAACCAACGCCCCATTGTTATATGCCATCTTCTCCAATATTCAAAAATATTGCGCGATAAAAACGGGCTTTTGAAATTTTCGGCAATGGGTATTCCCAATGCCTCTCCTATCCCTATAGTTATATCTATGCCCCCGCTAAAGTCGGCATAAAGCGTAACGGCGTAAAAGCACATAGCCATTAATGCGTATACGCCGCCGTATTGTTCCGGATTGTTACAAAGCGTTACAACGGCGACGCCGAGTCTGTCGGCTATAACGAGCTTTTTGAAAACGCCCCATAATACACGTTGAAGCCCGAAGGCTGTCTTTTTTACAACAAATTTGTTCCCCGCAAACAACGCCGGCTCGGTTTCATCATATCTTGTGATAGGCCCCTGCATAATAAGCGGGAAAAAAGATATAAAAAGCGCGAGCTTAAACGGATTACGCTGACAGGGGAATTTTCCGCGATTGATGTCGATTATATAGCTCATACTCCTAAATACATAAAAAGAGACGCCTAATATTGCTAATCCCGTAACCTTTACAATTCCGAGAAGTCCAAAATTTATTAAGAGGCATAAAGTCAATATACAAAAACGCTTTTTTTTATTTTTAGCTTTATATGCTTTTAGCTCTTCCTTCGTTAGATTTTGTTTTGCTTTATTCAACGGCAAGATTCGCCCTCCGGACGAGCAAAGCCCGTCCTTTGGACTTATCCCTTGTTTAACATTATCCTTAACGAGCTTTTCTTGTGCGTTTATTAATCTGTTTATCATCAATGCGGCGAGGTAGGTTGTGACAATTGTCGCGCTCATATATAACAGATTTGTAAGACCGGTCATATAGTAAAAAAAAACGCTCGCTATAAGAAGCAATTTCCATTGAAGGCTTTTTTTAAATTTATTCGGTATTACATAGTACAGAACAAGAACGGCTCCCGCGAATAACATAAATTCAAACGACGTAAATGACATTATTGATGATTCCTCATTCCTCTAATGATTCAATTAATTTATAAAGCGAGGCGGCGGAGTTGAAATTATCGGGTACAATTTGAGCGGCGGGAATCGCCACGTCAAAAGCGTCGTTTATTTCGCCGACGATGGTTATAATGTCAAAAGAATCCAACACCGCGTCGTCAATCAACGATGTATGCTTTTCAAAGTCAATATCGGGGTGAAGCTCGATTAGTATTTGTAATAATTGTTCCATATTTATGACCATTCCTTTCTTTTTAGATTAATCGACTATACAACTCGACTCGGTCAATTTTACCCCCGGGTGTCAACGGCATTTCGTCGAGCGCGAAAACTCGGTTTGGAACCATATAGCGCGGAAGGAATTCCTTCAGATATATCATAACCTCCGATACGGTCAATTTGCCCGTATAATACAGAATTAGCTTTCCTTTTTCCTTATCGTGAATACAACAGGCGAGAGAAATCTCTTCATTTCTTAAAAGCACCGTCTCAATTTCGGGAAGCTCAATACGATATCCCATGTGTTTAATTTGATAATCCTTCCTCGATATAAAGACCAATTCTCCTCGGTCGTTATAACACCCCAAATCACCGGTATGATAAATTAAATCGGTGTAATTCTTTGTAGCGGGGGTTTGCGTAAAGCTTTCCGATGTCTTTTTTATATCATTGTAATAGCCTAATGAAAGACAACTTCCGCGTATACAAATCTCACCTTTGATATCGCTTTTTGTGATAATGCCGTCGTTATCGTCAATCAGCATTATTTCTGTATTGCGGAAGGGTTTGCCGATTGGGATTTTTTCCTCATCTGAAAATTCGCGGTCAATCTCATAATAACAGCTCATTCCGGTTGCTTCGGTCGGCCCGTACAGATTGATAAACCGCGCGCGGGGTAATGCGGCTCTCCAAATGTTAAGATTTTTAACGGGGAACATCTCGCTCCCGAATGATATCGTTTTTAAATGCTCGGGGATAACGCTTTCAAAGGTTTTTAATCCCGCCACCATTGACAAAGCGGACGAAACCCAACAAATTGTGTTAATTTTATGTGTGTTTAAAAACTCAATCAGCTTAACCGGAAACATAAAAGCTTCCCTCGGGATAAGATAAGTTGTTGCTCCGTTTTTTATAGTGTTCATAAGTTCTTTTAAACAGGCGTCTACATATAAAGGAGCTTGATTCCCGAATACCGTTGTATCGTTCGCTTTCAAAAGCTCGGAAAGGTTTTCTGTGTAATCAATTACTGCGCGATGGCTCGCGGTAATTCCCTTCGGAACGCCGGTTGAACCGGACGTAAACACAATATAAACGGGGTCAAGGTCAATTGCGGAGACACTCACTCTTGTGAGCGAAGCCTCATCAATGTCGCTTTTAACAATTTCATCGTATATATAAATTTTATTTGTTTTACAAAACTGTTCAACTAAATTATAGGTCGATTCTTCACAAATAACCGCCCGAGGGTTCAACCCCTCGAAAATCATTTCGATTCGATGCTTAGGCATTTCGCGGTCTAAGGTTACATAATAGTTACCGGAATATACAACCGCAAGGTTTGCCGCGATTGTTGCGGGGGACTTCTCCATAAAAATTACAATAGGCTCCTTATGAAGACCGTCCTCAATGAGACCGCACGCAATCCTCCTCGAAGCGTCGCGTAATTGAGCAAAGGTCAAGCTCGTTTTAACATCGCTGAACGCGAGCTTGTCGGGGTATTTCTCCGCGGTAAGGTCGAGATACTCGGTTATATTGATTATCATTTAATAATGCCTCTGTCTTTCCGAGCTACAAAAAGCTCTGTACATTTTATCATATTTGCAAAAAAAAATCAAGTTTTTACTAAGAATATAGCAATTTGCACAAATAGCAATTGAAAAAACGAATTTCCTATGTTATAATAACAAATACTAAAAAATGGAGAAAAGCTATATGAAAGTAAAAATCACCGCATACAACAGCGAGGGCGCGGGAATTGGGCGAATAGAAGGAGAAGATGACAAAATAAACGGAAAGGTTGTATTTGTGCCTTTTACGGCAATAGGTGATTATGTAGAGGTAAACCCCATAAAAAACACCGGGTCTGTTATCTATGGCGAGCTTGTACAGGTGATTCAAGCTTCAACGGACAGAATAACGGGTGTGTGTGATTGTACAGTGTTCGGACAATGCGGGGGGTGTGATTTTCGACATATTACCTATTCTGCCGAGTTAAAAGCAAAGGAGCGGTTTGTGCGCGACGGGTTCACGCGAATTGACGGCGGTAGGCTGACGCCCGAGTTTTTGCCGATTGTTCCGAGCGACAATGTTAATTATTATCGAAATAATGTTCAGCTTCATATAACGGAAGACTCTTGCGGCGGTATTGTATACGGTTTCCTTGCTTCAAAGAGCAAAACGGTTATCGCGCACAAAGGCTGTAAGCTGTACTCCGCCGAGATGAACGAGTGCATAAAGCGCGCCGTCGGTATGATACAAGAGCGAGGTAAAAGAACGCCGCAAAAAATATGCGTAAGAAGAGGACATTACAGCGGCGAAACAAACGCGACGGCTTTTCACATGAAGGGCTATGAGGTTATTACGGGCAATAAAAAAATTACCGATACAATGTGCGGTGTAAAGGTGGAAATTTCCCCGAGTTCATTCTATCAGGTCAATACGCCCGCCGCCGAAAAACTTTACGCAATAGTTGCCGATTTTGTTCAACCCGATAACGCCGTTATACTCGATTTGTATTGCGGAATAGGTACAATCGGTCTGTCGCTTGCGAAACGGGCAAAGGAGATTATCGGGATTGAACGCGACGAGGTCGCGGTAAAAAACGCCGTCTCAAATGCACGACTGAACAACATTAATAATGCGCGGTTTATATGCGGCGATGCGGGTGATTTTTCGCAAAAAATCACCCCCGACGCGGTCATACTCGACCCGGTACGGCGGGGGTGTGACATATCCGTTTTGGAAAAAACGGCAAATTTATGCCCGAAGAAAATAATAATGGTTTCCTGTAACCCCGCAACCGCGGCGCGGGATTGTTCGCGATTGTACAAGCTCGGTTACAATACCGTTAAGGTGGCGGCGGTCGATTTGTTTCCGCGAACCCGTCATATCGAGTGCGTCGCGTTATTGAATAAAGGTTCTTAAAGGAAGTTTATTTTTCTACACCGCCTAACTCACTTAACACAGTAATACCGTTATCGGCGAGCTTTTTCTCTACGTCCTCTTGATTATCAAATCGAAAAATAACAATAACATCATGGTCATTGTGCCGACTCGTCAGAGAGTACATATACTCGATTGAAATATCGAGTTCTCGAAGCGTTTGAACGACCTTATGCAAGCTCCCCGGACTGTGTCCAATTGCAACCGCCACTACGTTATTGAGCTTAACCATATAACCCTTTTCTTTTAACATGGCGGCGGCTTGCGTCGGTTCGGATACAATTATACGAAGTATTCCGAAGTCGGTTGTGTCGGCTATTGAGAGGGCGTGAAGATTGACCCCGCCCTCCGCGAAGCAACCCGTTACCCCTTCTAATCTGCCCGGTTTGTTTTCAAGAAATACCGTGATTTGCTTTAACATATTCTATTACCCCCTACTTCTGTTATCAATTACACGTTTTGCTTTGCCCTCGCTTCGCGCAATACTTTTAGGCTCTACAAGTCGAATTTTTGCATTTATTCCCAAAACGCTGTTTAACTGACTGCTGACTTTTCCTTCAAAGCTCTCGATTCCCTTTACATTATCGGTGAATATACTTTCGGGAATTTCAATTTCAACCGTCATTGTGTCGGAATTACGCACACGGTCGACAATAATCTGATAATGCGGTTGAACCTCTCCGACGCTTAACAAAACCGCCTCAATTTGCGACGGGAATACATTTACCCCGCGTATAATCAACATATCGTCGGTTCGTCCCGCCGGCTTTGACATTCTCGCGTGGGTTCGACCACACTCGCATTTGTCATAAGAAAGAGTGCATATATCGCGCGTTTTATAGCGAATAAGCGGAATCCCCTCCTTTGTAACAGTGGTGATTACAAGGTCGCCCGCCTCCCCCTCTTTTACGGGCAAGCCGGTATCGGGGTCTGTAATTTCGGGAATGAAATTATCCTCCCAAATGTGTAGTCCGTTTCGATAGCGACATTCGTGCGAAACGGCGGGCCCCATTATTTCGCTTAATCCATATATGTCGTGAGCGCGAAGTCCGAGCCGATTTTCAATTTCCGCTCTCATTCCGTCGCTCCACGGTTCCGCCCCGAAACAACCCGCTTTGAGCTTTAAGTCATCTTTAGAGACGCCCATTTCCTGCATAACCTCGGCTATGTTCATTGCGTAAGAAGGGGTACAGCATATGTGCGTAACCCCAAAATCGACCAACATCGTTATCTGTCTTTGTGTATTCCCGGACGACGCGGGAATTACGGTCGCGCCCAATTTTTCCACGCCGTAATGCGCGCCTAAACCACCGGTGAACAATCCGTAACCGTAAGCAACCTGAACCCGAGAGCTTGTGTCCGCTCCCTCCATAGCCAGGCACCTCGCCATACAGTCTGCCCACATATCAATATCGTTTTTTGTATACCCTACAACCGTTTGTTTACCGGTAGTCCCCGACGAAGCGTGAATCCGCACAATATCCTCCATGGGAACGGCGAATAAACCGAAGGGGTAATTGTCGCGCAAATCCTGTTTAACGGTTATCGGAAGCCTCGTCAAGTCGTCAAGAGATTTGACATCGGCGGGAGTAATGCCGATTTTCTGCATTTTTTCGCGATAAAACGGCACATTATCATACACCCTTTTAACGGTGTTTTGAAGGCGGGGGAGTTGAAGCTCTCTGAGCTGCTCCCGCCCCATTGTTTCAATTTCTTTGTTTCGGTATAGTTCCATTATTGTTTACAAATCCTTTCTTTTTAAAAACATATACAGTATACCATATTGTTATTTTTTTGTCAAGTAAATTTTATTTGACATTTGTTCAAGGATATGTTATAATTATACAAATATTTGTATAATTATAGGAGTGGTGGATATGAAAAAACCTTTCGGTATATTACTTAACGGAATTATCAAGGAAAACCCCGTTTTAGTTACAATGCTCGGAATGTGTCCGTTATTAGCGGTAACGACAACGGCGGTAAACGGCTTAGGACTTGGTGTTGCGACTGTATTCGTATTGTTATGCTCAAACTTCACCATATCCTTGCTCAGTAAAATCATTCCCGACCAGGTGCGACTCCCGTGTTACATTGTGACTATTGCCGGATTTGTTACATTTGTAGACAGGATGGTAGAGGCATTTGTGCCGGTGCTTTACAACAGTCTCGGCATATTCCTCCCGCTCATTACCGTCAATTGTATTATATTGGGAAGGGCGGAATTGTTCGCGTCTAAAAACAACCCTTTCCTTTCCGCGCTCGACGGAATAAGCATGGGGCTGGGCTTTACATGGGTGTTGTTTTTAATGGGCGCAATACGTGAAATCCTCGGAGCCGGAACTTTTTTGGCGGGGACGTCGTTTGCCGTTGAGCTTCCGATTTTATCGGACAACCCGGTAATGCTTTTTCTTTTCCCGGCGGGCGGTTTTTTCACTTTTGCCATGATAATAACTATTGTGAACAAGCTTTCCGATAAACCGCCGCGCGAAATCGGCTGTGCCAATTGTCCGTCAAAGAACATTTGTAATCGGAATATTACTCCGCCAACTAAATAACACTATATGAATTTAATTGAACTTTTTATACTTGCCGCGGGGCTTTCGATGGACGCCTTTGCCGTTTCAATTTGCATAGGCTTGACCGTGCAAAAAAACGGGGAGAAGCTTTCGTTTGCTTCCTTTTTAAAAAAGGCGTTAATAGTGGGGGGGTATTTCGGCGTTTTTCAGGCGGGGATGCCGGTATTGGGGTATATAACGGCGTCTTTGTTTGCCGAAAGAATAATTAATTATGACCATTGGGTAGCGTTTATACTCCTTTCCTTTCTTGGTGTAAGAATGATAGCGGGAAGTCTTCAAAAAGACGACAACGATTATATTCCCGCCGCACAAAGCTCCGAAAATACAATCGAATCGACATTGGGCGTCAAAAAAATGTTCCCCCTTGCCGTTGCAACAAGTATTGATGCGATGGCGGTTGGGGTTTCATTTGCTTTTTTAAAGGTTCAAATTATTTCTGCGGTTGCTTTTATAGGTGTAACAACTTTTGTCCTCTCGGTAATCGGCGTCAAAATCGGGAATGTATTCGGTGCGCGGTTTAAGTCAAAAGCGGAGTTTGCGGGGGGTGCTATACTGATTTTTATCGGCATAAAGATTCTGATTGAACATTTATTGGGGTAATAAACTTGTTGAACAATTTCTTTAGTTCCGCTTGACAATACAAGTGTTATAAGCTATACTTGTTAAAGAGTCACAAGAGCCTGTAATTTTAAAGAGGAGTTTATTGCGTATGAAAAGTATAGGAACGAAAATATCGGCTATCATGGTATGTATTATCTTTTTAGGGGTAATCGTAACGGTCGGAATCTCTACTTATTTAGCAAGCAACAGTATTCGCGCCGAATCGTTATCTAAGTGGCAAAGCGAAACCACGCGACAGGCACTCGTTATGAACGAATGGCTCGAGGGGCATAAGGCGGTCGTAAACTCTGTAGCGTCCGCTTTTACTTACATTGATGATTTTTCGGACGAAGATACAATTCTCGATATATTGAGCGCGGCGCATAAAAGCGACGGTGTATATTTAGATGTTTATATAGGCTTTCCGGATAATACCGCCGTATTCGGAAGCGGCTTCGCTATAGAAGAGTTATACGACTGGTGGAGGGCTACCGAACGCGGTTGGTATAAATTAGCTGTGACGGATACGGGCAACGCGCTTATCACAGACCCTTATGTTGATTCAAACACCGGAGAGCTTTGTATAACCGTTGTTCGCGCTATAATTCGCGAGAACAAGCTCGCGGGCGTTGCGGGAATTGATATTCTTCTGCCTTTCCTTAAAGAACAAACGCTCGCTACAACGCTTCATAAGGACGGCTCAAGTATGTTGCTAAGCTCCGACGGAGATATTCTTATATATGAATCGCCGCAATTTGCTCCCGTTGATGATGAAGAGTTCAACAACCTTAATCGCGTTGCGGACGGTGCATTTTCTGATGTATGGCGAAAAATATCCAATGAAGACGGGGTGTACAAGCATAGAATCACCGACGGTAAATACAATTACATTGCTTCGGGTAGTCTTGCCGCTACCGGCTGGCATATTGTGACTATACTGCCCGAAAGGGTCATTGGCGAGGTAATGATGCAATCGTTTACTGCTACTATGCTTTGGATAATTCCTATAACCGCCGCCATACTCATGTTTTCTGCTATTTTTATACTGTATTCGGTCAAAAAAACGGTTACGCGACCGATTCGCAAGCTTACGGCGGTTGCGGAACGTATATCAAACGGTGATATTAAAATTGACGGCTTAAATTCGGAAATAACCCCGACAAATAACGAAGTGATTATATTAGAACGTACTTTTTCAAAAATGCTTGAAAGCTTTAAGCTGCAAGCGAGAATTTTAACGAGAGTCGCCGAGGGCGATTATACACTTAGAGCGAATACCCGTTCGGATAACGACGTTATAAACTTAGCAATTAACCTTATGGTTGAAGAAACGCTTTCTGTATTAAACAAAGTCGCGGTTGCCGGGGTGCAGGTTGCAGACGGCTCAAAGCAAATTGCGGACGGCGCGCAAATGCTCGCAGACGGCTCATCGGAACAGGCGAACGCCGTCGATACCCTGTCCTCATCAATGTCACAAATTGCACAGGTTACAAAGGAAAACGCGGATATGGCAGAAAGGTCGGCAAAGCTCGCCGCTACAATTAAGGAAAACGCCGAAAAGGGTAGCCGACAAATGAACGAAATGATGGACGCCGTAAATGAAATTAATCAAGCGAGCCAAAGTATAGGCAAGGTAATAAAGGTTATTGACGATATTGCTTTTCAAACCAATATCCTCGCGCTTAATGCGGCGGTTGAAGCGGCGCGCGCGGGTCAACACGGAAAGGGCTTCGCGGTTGTTGCCGAGGAGGTGCGTAACCTCGCGGGAAAAAGCGCGGAGGCGGCAAAGGACAGCGGGGGGTTAATTGCAAACTCTATAGAGAAAGCAAAATTGGGTTCGCGTATTGCGGAGGAAACCGCCGCGAGTTTAAACGAAATAGTGTCCGGAATAAACGAAAGCGCGCAAATTGCAAGAGATATTGCGGTCTCTTCGAGCGAACAATATCAAGGAATAAATCAAATTCACGACGGCGTTGAAAAGGTCGCGGGGGTTGTTCATCAAAACAGTATGACCGCTCAACAAAGCGCGTCGGCATCAAACGAAATGAGTAATCAGTCGGTAATGCTCGAGGAGCTGATTGCACAGTTCCAATTACGCCAAAATAATGACGAAAGAGGAGGAGCCAAAAAATGATAGGTAAGAATAAAGGCAGTATACTTGCGGTGGATAACGCGGTAATGTTTCTTAATTCGTTGAAAAGGTATCTTCAAGATGAGCCGTATGAGTTGAGTTGTGTTAATTCGGGCGAGGATGCACTCGTTTTTTTGAAAGAAAAAAGCGTCGATTTAATTCTTATGGATGTTGAGATGCCCGAGATGAGCGGATACGAACTCGCAAAAAAAATACAACAAAGCGGTATAAAAACGCCGATTGTGTTTATAACCGCAAATTCGGAAAAAGAAGACATGGAAAAGGCGGACGAAGCGGGTGCGGCGGGCGTTTTGACCAAGCCCTTCCGTCCGAGTCAATTGGTATCGAAAATTAAAGAGTTTATTAGTTAGCATAACAAAAAGAGCGTTAAAGACAACGCTCTTTTTGTTTGTATAGTTTGTATAGTTATTTAATAATCCTTACCGAGATAACGCCGTCAATTGCTTTTACCTTATCGGCGATACCGTCCGCACTGCCTTTTACATCGAGAACGGTATACGCATATTCATTTTTCGATTTACTTTCCATATTCTCGATATTTTTCCCCATATTTGTTATTTGCGTTAATAAGCCGTCCGAGTTTTTGTGTATAACGCACAATCTGAAATCGCCGGAATTGCTCATCGCAACATTAGGAAGATTTACCGAATTAACAATGTTACCGTTTTCTATATAATCAATAACCTGTTCCACCGCCA
>WRHO01000038.1 GCA_009783205.1 Oscillospiraceae bacterium | reverse complement strand
TTTGAATAAAAGCTGGCAGGGGTGGCGCTGCCGCCCCGAAGCTGGATAGGCTTTTATTCGCAGAGGTTTTGTGCCTCGGAAAGGAATGGTCATATTCATGAATATTAACGACTTTGACAGAAGACACGCGCCCGAGCTTGTAAAACGAGAGGAAAACGCATCATTTCTGAAAAGCATAGAATTGAGCGAGCGCAAAATATTGGACGAAGCGCGGGATTACGGGCGAATTTGGGCGGAGAAATACATTTCTAAGTATAAAAGCGGCGAAAAGCGCGTCATTATTCTTGTACCCGCCGCCGTTTCGTCAAACGGGAAAAAATGTATCAAAGCCTTTAACGCCGCATTAATTGAAACGGCAAATTCTGAGCTGATTAAAGAAGGCTTGGTTGTTGACGAAGAGGAATACGGTAACGGTATTTTTACTTTAAAGAACATTTGAGGGAGTGTATTACATTGCCTCAGAGTCCGCTATGTCTTAAGCTCAAACCCTTCACAAGGTATACCGCTGTTGCCGAAGATTACCGCCGACGGCATTTGTGCCGATTTAAATTTAAACAAGCCGCAAGCCTTCGGAAATTTAGTGTCCCATGTAATTATCAGATGCTTGCATTTGAAACAATTTACCGTATTTTTATTATTTTCCATTATTCCGCCTCTCTCAGAGCCTGTTTAGGCAACCTCTTAAATTATACCACATTGTTTCAAAAAAATAAACCCCCTATTGACAAAAGTAATAATATGGTATATAATCATCTTAGAATCTCATTGAATCTCATTCGGGGGGTATTGCTCATGGCTGATAATACGCGCCGTCTCATGCCGAACGGAAAGGTTTTGGTTGTTGATGACACGGAACAGAATTTATGCGTTGCGTCGGAGCTTATGAAGCTTTATCGGCTTCAAATTGAGACAGCCGGCGGCGGACTTGAGGCTGTTCAAAAGGTAGAACGGGGTAATTCCTACGATATTATCTTTATGGACCATTTAATGCCCGAAACGGACGGGGTTGAAGCAACGGCTATGATTCGCAAAACGGGATACAATCGCGCAATTATTGTATTGACCGCCGATGAACATGATGACGATTCGGACTTTTTGAAACAAAACGGGTTTGACGGGTATCTCGCAAAGCCTATAAACATAAGCAAATTAGATGTTATTTTAAACAGGTACATTGTAGCGGACGACGCAAAAACGTCCGAGGAATTAAAAAGCGATTCGGAAGACAGTCCCAACTCCGACGAAATGAAAACCGTATTGCTCAACGGTATCGAGGGGCTCGATGTCGAAAAAGGCATCCAAAAGTACGAGGGAGACGTTTCGGCGTATTTCAGAATATTGCGTTCGTTTTCGATAAACTCGCTCCCTATGCTCGAGGCAATGGCGGTTATCGACCCAAACGACCTGAAAAGCTATGAGATAAAGGTACATGGCTTTAAGGGAATGAGTTATGATATTTTTGCAAACGAGGCGGGAGATAAAGCAAAATCGCTCGAATTTGCGGCAAAGGACGGCAACTTAAGCTTTATAACGGAAAACAACCCTAATTTTATAGAAACGGCAAGGACGCTCGTCGCCAATGTCGGTAAAATGGTTGAAAGCATAAACGCCCTAACCACAAAGCCGCAAAGAAAAAAGCCCGATGAAGGCTTATTGAAAAAGCTCGCCGACGCTTGTAGGGTTTACGACATGACCGAGGCGGACTCGATAATGGACGAAATTAATAAGTATTGTTATACCGACGATGACGGTCTTACCGAGTGGTTGTCGCAAAAGGTCGAAATGGTTGAATACAAAACGGTTGTTTCGCGAATTAACGGTTTATTTGACGGACTCTAATATATTATAAAAAATCGGAGGGTTGCTTTTATGGCAGATAATGAAAAAAACGAAGGTATAATTAACGAGGAAGAAACCGCAGAAAACGAAGCAGAAGAAAAACAAGCGAAGAGCGGAAGAATTGACGGTATTATATATGACGACGACGAAGATGACAATGGGGCGTCGGGCGGCGGAAAAGACGACAAAAAAGCCCCTCCTAAAAAAAAGGTTGTCATGGTTGATGATATGGCGTTTTTCTTGTCGTCAACTAAAGAGCGACTTAAAAAGTATTATGATTTCTTCCCCGTGACGTCGGCGGAGGCACTTTTTGAGCTTTTAGAGGACGTTACGCCCGATGTCATTTTGTTAGACGTGAATATGCCCGATGTTGACGGTTATAAGACAATAAAAAACTTAAAAACACATGAAAAATTCTGCATGATTCCCGTTATATTCGTGTCGGGTAAAACGGACAAGGCGTCTATGATAAAAGCAAAAAATTATGACGCTAACGATTATATCACAAAACCCTTCAATATTGAAACGCTTATAGAAAGCATAGAGCTTCAAACCGAACCGAGCAAAAAGTGGAGCAGCAGACCCTTAGTCTTAGCGGTTGACGACAATCCGAGCGTTTTAAAAGCAATTAATGTTGTGCTAAACGAAAAGTATATAGTGCGAACGCTCTCGAAGCCGGAAAATCTGCACGCGCTTTTGGACATTATATCGCCGGACTTATTTTTATTGGACTGTAAAATGCCCGTTTTGAGCGGTTATGACCTTGTGCCGATTATACGCGCAAGTAAAGGACACAGAGAAACGCCCATTGTCTTTCTTACGTCCGACGCATCTGTCGATAATATAAGCGTCGCAATTAGCTACGGAACCGCCGGGTTTATTTCAAAGCCTATCATAAGAGAGGTATTAAAAGATAAAATAGACAATCTTTTACAGGATTTTATTATCATGCGGCGAATCCGACATTCCAAACATTAGACAATATACAACTACAATATAAATAAGTTAAATCCTTGTAAAGCATACAAGGATTTAACTTTAAAGGTCTTCTAAAACCTACTCAACGTATCACTTTCCGAGCATATCCAACGGGGTCATTCCCACAAGAAATTGTAAGATTTCAATCGCACAGAAAATGGTGGGCTTACCCGCCTGTCGCCCTTGCGGACTCAATATCGCGGCGGGGTTGTCGGTCGCGTTACTCGACATTCCTACGAGGTCGAGTAGAATCTCCATGAAACAGAAAATTGTAGGCTCGCCCGCCGCAAGTCCCTCTGCGGACAGAATCCCGAATTTGACAGGCGGCGGCGTTGCGGTCGTGGTCTGAGGAATTGTCGGCTCGGTAATAATAGTCGTGGTCGGCGCAGTTGCCGAAGTCGAAGTCGCCGAAGTTGAAGAAGAATCGGAAGAAACGGAGGAATCGGTTGCCGCCGTTGTTTCGCCCGTGTCGGACGTAATATTGGGTACAGTTTCGGCGGTTGTCGCCACCGTGTCGGAAGTGAAATTTGTATCGGTGACGGTCGTGATATCCTGCGTGGTCGTCGTTATATCCGGTGCAGTTGTCGTGATATCCGACGCAGTTGTCGTGATATCCGGCGTAGTTGTCGTGATATCCGGTTCAGTCGTGGTAATATCCGGTTCAGTTGTTGTGATATCCTGCGTGGTCGTCGTTATATCCGGTTCAGTCGTGGTAATATCCGGTGCAGTCGTCGTGATATCCGGCGAGGTTGTGTCGGATATATCGCTCGAAATGTCGCCAATACCCGATGTGGTAGCAATATCTGTGGACGTAATACCATATGTTGTTGACGTTATATCAAAGTCGGAGGACGTAACGTCGGGTGCGGTAGTATCGGCAGTGGTATCGGCGGTATCAAGCGTTGTATTAGTATTCGTTGCGGTCGAGTCTTCATATTTCGTTGTATCGCTTATATCGGAGGATATATCAGAAAACATATCGCTCGTTATATCGGACATACCCGATGTGGTATCTGCTGTATCGGTAATATCAGATGTAATACCATATGCAGTAGTGGTGTCGCTCGATTCGCTTGAATCGCTCGTAACGGCAGATGTAAACGGCGTTTCGGACGCAATATCATTCGTCGTTGTTGCCGCTACAGTTGTTGTCGCCGCCGATGAGCCAACCTCTCTTATAATGACGCCGGTTATTGTCATATCGGGAAAACTGCTCCCCTCGTTGCCTATGCTGTATTGCGCGGCAGAAACCGCTCCGGCGGCGGCATCCTGCAGAATAATATCGCCGCTTACGGTAAGCTTCAACGTAAATGTTCCGTCGGTGTTCAAGGGTACGCTCCCTATCGGCCTCCGCGCGTCGTTTTCGACCCGCAATCTCGCTTTAATATCCGACGTTGGATTGTCAAAACGCCCGGTTATTTCAAATTCGTAATCCTTATCCGCCACAATTCCGGGGATATTCCCCGTTTGGATTCTGACGCCGTGGCTCGAGCTTGCGCGCGCACTGACGTTCACCATACGCGGCGGGCCCGCAATCGTCGCGACCTGCATATTTGTGTCGCCGTTAAAAACCAAGACATCGTTCTCTCTGTTTGTGCCGGAGCTTCCGCCGCTGCCGTTCAAATGTTCAAACTCGGCGAGCGCGACATTTTGCATATCGTACAAAACACCCGCGGGGTTAGGAATCGGCGTTGTTATGGTTGTGGCGGGCAGGGTTGCGGTTGTAACCGTTGTTGTGGGGTCTGTCACGGGGGAGGTCGCCGCTGTTACAGTTGTTGCGGGGGTTGTCGCCGTTGTTGAATCAGGATTTGGGTTATAACTGCTCCAGCCGGGCATACTCTCAAGTGTTAAAACATAGCTGTGGTTCATAACCTTGTTCCAGTCGGAGGCTGTATTATGTGCGGAGCTGCCTATTCCCGTGTGCGCGCCGTACCAAGGCATGAACCACGACCAGCCCGCGCCGTCGGCAACTAAGTTTTCTCCGTAAGGAACAGAGCCGTTTTCGCTTAACGCGATGATTTTCTTGCCTTTATACAATTCTTTTAAATGCTCAAAGGAAGCCATGAGCGAACCGTGGTTCTTTTGCCCCGCCCCGTCGGGATAGTAAAAATCACGACCGACTATATCAACATACTGGTCGCCGGGGTACCATTCGAGCGCATTTGCGTTTTCTTCACAAGTCCACACCCATATAAGATTGTTTAAGTTGTGATGATTAGTAAGCCTGTCATACATTAATGCCCAAAGGGCTTTATTGGCGGCGGGGCCTTTTGCCCCCCACCAAAACCAACCGCCCGCCGCCTCGTGTAACGGTCTCCACAATACGGGAACGTCTTTATCCGCGAGCTTTTTAAGATAACCGGCAACAATGTCGATATCGTTAATCATCGCTTTGTATTCGGAAGAAGACGTGTTAAAAACGGCGTTTGCGTCGAAGCTTACTTTGTTTGTATAAAAGTCCTCAATCGCGCCGCTCGGGTCTCTCCAGTGCCACGAAAAAGTAGATATACCGCCTTTTTTCCACAAATCCTCCGCCATATTTATGGCACCTTGTATATTTTCTTTGTACCAGCTTCCGTCGGAGCCTTTTCCGGTTCCGTGCATGAAATCGAACCCCAAGAGCGCGGGCGTTTTACTTGATGACGATTTTATAAAAGCCACCTCAACCTGTGGTTCTATAGCGGTAAGAGCTTTGCCGTCGTTACCGATGTTTTTCCCGCTGTCTGTCATGACGCCGCTTATAACTTTATTTTGAAAGTTTTCGCGTAAAAAAGTATACAGCTTCTTTGTATTCGCCGAAGCCTTAGGGTTTATAGGCGCGGTGTCAATGCTGAACGGGGTAGCCTCAAACTCTCCTACCGCTATGTAGTCGATATCGACCCAACCCCAATTCTTGATAATCTCGATTGTGTTTGCTCCGTTATTGAGCTTAACCTTTTGCAAAAGAACCATTTCTACAAAAGTAACGGCGGAATTTGTGGTACGGGTAAATACCGTTTTACCCTCCACGCTTCCGTTGACCCTTATATCCTGTTCCTTTGAAGGGTCATTGAGCGAATAGCCGACCCAAACCGTATAAAACCCCGCCGATGGAACCGTTACCGAAAAAGAGAGATTCCCCTCTCTCATCGAAACATACTTTCCCCCCGAAGCCGCCGCGCTGTTCTCTACCGAAGCGTCATTTGTCCGCGTTGCGTTCTCCGCCTCATAACGGACGGGTGCGGCGGCGGACGCGGGTTCATAACGAGCCGCAAGTCCTAACATTAGCGAAAACGCTAACGTAAACGCCAATGCGGGGGTTAAAAATCGCCTTTTAATCATGATATACCTCCAACATAATAATTAATATTTAATAATATTAAATAATAGTATATCATGTAATAATATAAATTTCAATAGTTTTAGGAGTTGTAAATGAAAAAAGCATTAATAGCGATGAGCGGCGGGGTCGACAGCTCGGTTGCCGCCTACTTGACAAAGGAAGGTGGGTTCGATTGTGTCGGGGTGATGATGAAGCTGTTCGACGATGATTCCGATAATTATGATACTCCCCGCCGCGAAAAAGCCTGTTGCACGCTTGAGGACGCAGATGATGCGCGAAGCGTTGCGGCGGCTCTCGGGATTCCTTTTTATGTGTTTAATTTTTCTGATGAATTTTCGAAACAGGTAATAGAGCGATTTGTCGACGCCTATCAAAACGGCGCGACCCCAAACCCCTGTATCGACTGTAACCGGTATATGAAGTTTGAAAGGCTGTTTTTGCGCGCAAATGAAATGGATATGGATTATATTGTAACGGGACATTATGCTAAAATCGAATACGATGTAAAAACAAAACGTACGCTTTTAAAAAAGGCGGTCGACGCGACAAAAGACCAAAGCTATGTTCTTTATTCAATGACGCAGGAACAATTGTCGCGAACCCTTCTCCCGTTGGGCGGTCTTTGCAAGAACGAAATTCGTGATATAGCCGCAAAAAAAGGATTTATCAACGCATATAAACGCGATAGTCAGGATATATGCTTCGTTCGCGACGGGGATTACGCAAGGTTTATTGAGGAATATACCGGAACAACATTTTTAAAGGGCGACTTTATTGATACAAACGGGAAAATTATAGGGAAGCATAACGGCATAATCCGCTATACCGTCGGACAAAGAAAAAGACTCGGCATTTCGTTCGCCGAGCCTATGTATGTCCGTTCGAAGGATTTGTCAAATAATACCGTTACCCTTTGCACAAATGAGGGCTTGTATTCGAGGTCGCTGACCGCGAGTGATTTCAACTGGATTTCTTTTGATAAACCGCCCGAAACGTCTATTCGCGTTAAAGCAAAAATCCGATACAATCAAATTGAACAATCGGCAACGGCGGAGGTTATAAACGACAACGGTGAGGTTCGTGTCGAGTTTGACGAACCGCAACGGGCAATCGCAAAGGGACAGGCGGTTGTACTATACAACGACGATATAGTTGTCGGGGGCGGCGTTATACTATAGGGTGGCTATTTCCCCACGCCTTTTAACGCCATTCGCGCTTTCTTCACGTCCTCGTAATTGCGTTTATTCAATTCCTCGGTTTTCGCGAGCATATTGTCTACGTAGTCCTTTGTCGTGTTGTGAAGCTCTTTTGATTTATTTTGAGCGTTTACCATAATTTCTTCGGCGCGCGATTGTGCGAGGCGTACAATCTCCTGTGACGCTACCATTTTACGCGCAAGCTCCTCCGCTCTTTGAATTATTTTCTCGGCTTCAGCTTTTGCCTCGTTTACTAATTTTTTACGTGTAGCAACCACCTCTCTCGCCTCTTCAATTTCGCGAGGAAGACTCATGCGGGTTTCGTGGATTAGGTTGTTCATTATCTCGACGTCGATTAAGCTTTTCTTCCCGCTGAACGGAACCGCCACCGCTTTATCAAGCACATCGTCCATCATTGAGAGTATTTCTTCGATATTCATTACTGTATAGTCTCCTTAATTTATTTTTAATCGTTTAATTATATCCTTGGCAATACAATCGGGTACAAACGCGCTTATATCGCCGCCAAACATAGCAATTTGTTTCATCGCGCTCGACGAAAGAAACATACTCGCCGAATTTGCCGAAAGGAAAACGGTTTCCGCCTTTTGATACATATCCTTATTGATTAACGCCATCTGGAACTCATATTCAAAGTCAGACATTGCGCGAAGCCCCTTAACTATTACGTCTGCGTTTTTCTTTTTAAAATAATCTATTAATAGGCCCGAACTGCTGTCTATTTCGATGTTTTCAATAACGCTTGTGCTCTTTCGAAGAAAGTCCACCCGCTCCTCGGTAGAAAATGTTGACGGCTTGACCGGGTTAATCGAAACTAATACAATAAGCCTGTCGAAAAGCTTTGCCGCCCTTTCGATAATGTCAAGATGCCCGTATGTTACCGGGTCAAAGCTCCCCGGGTATATCGCTATTTTCATTTGACCTCCTTAAGCGGTATATATTGTTAAACCCACAGAGCCGTAACGATAGGTTTTTGCCGCTTTATATCCGTAAACCTCGTCGGGAAGCAGTAACTCGCTCTCATGCTCACAGATTATTATACCCTTTTTTTCGCCGCTTGTGTCATGCTTCATCTTTGGAAGCAATAAAGGGAACACCTTCCCGATAATCCCTCTCTTATAAGGCGGGTCAAGAAAAACAATATCAAATTCGTCCTTAACCAATCGTAAAAAAGCGGCATACGGAAGCTTGTCGACCCGCGACGGACTATCCGACAAGGTAGGGTCAAAACCCGTTTTCTTCAAATTCTCGTTAATGAGTGCGACGGCTTTCGGGTTATTATCGGCAAAGTAAGCTTTTTTCGCGCCTCTGCTTAACGCCTCAATACCGAGCTGTCCCGAGCCGGCGAATAAATCGAGGACAATTGCCCCTTCTACGTCAAACTGTATCGCGGAAAACATCGCTTCCTTCACCTTGTCTGATGTGGGGCGGGTCGATTCGCCGGTCAATGCGTGTAGGCTTACGCCCTTTACCGCCCCCGTAATAACCCGCATTATATTACTCCTCTAAAACGCTTCATCTATGAATTTCTTCAGCTCCTCTGCTTTTTCTTGATTTATTTTTGCCGCCTCTCGTAATTGCTCAATGGTCGCTTGCTTCAACGCTTGTTTCGTTTTAAACCGTTTTAATAATGCGGCGGCTTTTGCTTCGCCTATTCCCGGTACATCTGTGAGCGAAAGAGCGAAGGAGTCTTTTTTGTGCTTTTCTCTTGCAAAGGTGACCGAAAAACGATGAACCTCTTCTTGAATCTTCGTCAATAAGGTAAAGGTGTTTTTGTTCGCTTTAATTTGTATTTCTTCACCCGTGGCGACAACCGCCCGAGTTTTATGCCGCGAATCCTTCACCAAGCCAAAAAGCCTTACGTCGATGTTCATTCCGTCTAAAACGGATTTGACCGCCGACACATGACCTATCCCGCCGTCTAATAAAATCAAATCGGGGAGGGTGGAAAACCCTTCGTCATTATTATTATATCGAGAAAACCGCCTTTGTATTACCTCTTTCATGCAACCGTAATCGTCGAGCCCCTCTACATCTTTAATTGTAAATTTTCGATAAGCGGCTTTAAACGGCTTACCGTCTTTAAAAACCACCATACCGCCGACCTTTGTCGACTCGCCGATATTGGATATATCGTAACATTCGATGTATTTAGGGCTTTTTTTGAGTCCGAGCAACCCGGAAAGCTCGTCGAGCGCGGTTAATTCCTTTGACTTTCTGCCTATTTTTAAGGTGAGAAATTCCGCCGCGTTACTCTTTGCGAGCATAATTTGTGACAAGCCTTCGCCGCGTTTTGGCGTTATAAGCTTAACCTTATGACCGCATTCGTTCCTAAAATACTCTTCGAAAATCTCAATATCCTCTAATTCCGTTTCGATATATATTTCGGTTGGTGCGGTTTCGGAGTAGTATTCAAGTAAAAAATCGCCGAACATTTTCTGTAAATCGTATTCGTCTCCGATATAAAAGCTCTCCTTGTCGACTAATCTGCCGCCCGAATACTTAACAACGGCAATCGCCGCTTTTTGGTCGTCGCAAAACGACGCTATTACATCATAATCGGTCAGCTTTGAGGCGATAACGCTTTGAACGGTGTCGACGCTTTTCATAGCGGCAATTCTGTCGCGAATCCGCGCCGCTTTTTCAAAGTTCAGCTTCTCGGCGGCATTTTCCATCTCGATGGTTAAAGCCGCAACGCTCGCCTTACTCCCCTTTTTGATATAATCGACGGCGGCTTCTACTATGCTTTTATACTCGTCCTCGGGAATCTTTCCCAAGCACACCCCCATGCACCGCTTAATCCCGTAATTGAGACAGGGGCGCGCCTTGTTAAAATCGTCGGGGAACCGACGGTTACAGGACGGGAGCATGAAAATTCGGTTTGCGTCTTCGACCGATTGTTTCACAAAAAAGCCGCCTACATACGGGCCGATATATTCGGCGTCCGGTTCGTTCGCCTGTAACACATAGCGAAGTCTCGGATATGCCCCGCCGGTAATTTTGATGTAATTAAACCCCCTCGCGTCCTTTAAAAGTATATTGTACTTAGGACGATGCTGTTTAATAAGCGAGGTTTCAAGCACAAATGCGTCAATCTCCTTAGGCGTAACTATATAATCAAAATCGTTTATACGTTCAACTAATTTTTGCGTTTTACGGTCTCGCTTTGCGTTATCAATAAAATAGGTTGAAACTCGATTTTTTAGCTGTTTTGCTTTACCGATATAAATAATTTTCCCCTTCTTGTCCTTCATAATATAAACGCCGGGGGATAAGGGGAGGCTTCTCGCCCTTTTGTGCAAGGAATCAAGAAGAGTATTCATTAATATGACCTCTATCTTTTACTTCCGTAGAAGAATAACGCAACGGTTCCGGGCCCGGAATGAACCCCAATTACCGGGTTGATAAATCCCGTTTCGAACTCCTTGACGTTATATTTTTCTTTAATCTGCTTTTGGACATATTTGAGGTCGTTTATACAATCGCCGTGTCCTATGAAAACCCGTTGATTCTCGGGGGAAATCGCCGTTTCTCCAAGTTTTGCAACGAGCGCGTCCAAAGACGCTTTTCTGCCGCGCGCCGTATCGACCTTTATAAGCTTTCCGTCGTCGTCGACGTGCATTACCGGCTTTATCCCCAACACAGTCCCCGCGACCGCCGTCGCGCCGGAAATCCTTCCGCCGCGTTTTAAAAAGAAAAGGTCGTCAACCGTGAACCAGTGACAGATTTTTAACACATTGTCACACTGCCATTTATAAATCTGTTCAATTGAATCGCCTTTATCGCGCTGTCTGACCGCAAAATCTACATTAAGAGCCAACCCTTGCGCGGCAGATTTTGTATCAAAGACGTACATTTTTCTTTCGGGATAGAGAGGTTTAAGCTTTTCGGCGACCGCGACGGCTATTTCATATGTTCCGCTTAAGCCCGACGAAAAAGCCAAATAAATAAAATCCTTCCCCTTATTCAAAACCTCGGTAAACGCCGTAACAAAGGCGTCCTCGTTGACCATAGCGGTACTCGCCGATTCCTTACGCCTTAATCTGTCATAAAACTCAATGAGCCACCCTTCGTCGCTCGAGGGTACAAAGGTATCGTATTCGTCATCGCCAAAGTAATACTTAAACGAAACCATTTTGATATTATTCTTTGTAATATACTTGTATGAAAGCCCGGACGCCGTATCGGTGATGATTTCAAATGCCATTTTCTTATCCTCCGTATTTATATTACCAGTCCATATATTGGTATTTTACCATAAAAAAAAAAAAAGTCAATATAATATATTGACTTTGGTTTAATTTTATGATAAACTGAGACTTGTCCTTTATATGCAGGTGTACCGAAGCGGTCATAACGGGGCGGTCTTGAAAACCGTTTGCCTTCACGGGCACAGGGGTTCGAATCCCTTCACCTGCGGCTCTTATAAAACCCGCTATAATGTAGATTTATGCGGTTTTTCGCCTGTCACATTGATTTGTGCCAGGCGGTATGATTTCGGGCAGATTCGGTTTTGTCTCGTTTTCCGCGAGTTTTCCGGCTATTGTATCCGCGACGATGTTTTTCGCATCGGTAGCCAGATGTGAGTAACGGTTTGCGGTGGTCTGAAATACGCTGTACCCCAGCCATTCCTGTATCATCTTCATCGGGATTCCCAATGCTACGAGAAGACTGGCGCAGGTATGCCCGTATGATATAATAACGCTAAGTCCAAAAATCCCTGATAGAATCGAGGGTTTGCGGGTTTGGCGTTATTATATGCCATTCTTTTTCCAACCAAAACGGGGCTGATTTTTCTCTTGAAAACGACTAACGTAAAATAAACGCTAAAATTTTGCCCCAAAAAACAGGAGGTACTCGTATGGGCAAAACAATTATAATCACCGCAAGAAAAGGAGGGACAGGCAAGACCATGACAACGGCAAGTCTTGGTGTCGGACTTGCTCGAAAAGGCAAAAAGGTTCTGTTAATCGACGCGGACAATCAATATTCATTAACCGTAAGTATGGGGATAACGCCGGATAATCTGCCGACCACGCTTGTAACTGTTATGAAAGACATAATCGACAAGAAAGATTTTGACCCGGCAGAAGGCATAATCCGACATTCAGAGGGGGTTGACATACTTCCGGCGAACGACAGCTTGACAGGCATGGAGATTGTCCTTGCTCCGATTATGGGGCGGGAAATTATTCTGAAGAAGTACATCGAAAAGGTGAGGTCATCATATGATTTTGTCTTGATTGATACCTCACCCACGCTTGATTTGCTGACAATAAATGCGTTGGCGGCGGCGGATTCTGCAATCATTCCAATCACGCCGAAATTTCTTGACGCAAAGGGTTTAGAATTACTGCTCACAAGCATAACACAGATTCGGGAATTTATCAACCCATACCTCGACATATGCGGGATTCTTTTAACAATGGTTGACAAGCGGACAAGACTTTCTAAAGAAATCATTCGGGCGGTTGAAGGAGCATACGGAACAGAAATCCGCATTTTCAAGGAACATATTCCTAATTCCGTTCGTGCCGCCGAAACAAGCGCGACAGGCAAATCTATCTTCTTGCATGACCCGAACGGAAAAGTAGCGGCGGCATATGAATCTTTGGTGCGGGAGGTGATTGGTGATGTCTAAACCGATTGGGAACATCTCTCTAAAAGGCATTGACAGCGTGTTCAGAAGCACCGTCACACCAATGAGCGAAGAAAGTATTATGGAAATTCCGCTTACCGACCTCTACCCGCCTGAGTTCCATCCGTTTAATGTTGTTGACGATGAATCCATGTCGAGATTGGTCAAGAGTATTGAGCAATATGGCGTTCGTGAACCGGGTATAGCCCGCCCTCGTCAAGACGGCGGATATGAGCTACTCTGCGGGAACAGACGGAAACGTGCTTGTGAATTGTCAGAAACTTCTACCATGCCTGTGATTATTCGTGAACTCGATGATGATAATGCCGCGATTATAATGGTTGACAGCAACCTTGAACAACGGGAAAGCCTGTTGTTCAGCGAGAAAGCGTGGGCGTATCGTGTGAAATTGGAAGCGTTGAACCATAAGGGTGTTAAGGGTGACGGATTATCGGTAGATGTGCTTGTAGAGCAGACCGGCGAGAGTAAGAATCAGATATTTCGTCTTGTGCGGTTGACAGAACTCGTCCCTGCTCTGTTGGATAAGGTGGATTCCAAAAAACTCGCTTTCAATCCTGCCGTGGAGTTGTCCTACTTATCACGCAAGGAACAGGCGTTGGTTTTAGATGCGATGGCAAAGTATGAAGTCAAGCCATCGTTGTCGCAGGCGGTAAGGTTGAAGAAAATGCAGAAAGACGGCGAATTAACCGCAGATATGATTGACACGGTATTTTCGGAGGAAAAGAAATCATCGAAAGAAAGCGGAAAAATCAACAGCTTTAAGGAATATTTCCCTTCTGATTATTCGCAAAAGCAGATGAATGACGTGATAATCAGGCTTTTGACGGAGTGGAAAGCGGGTGTTAAGCATGGATAAAACAATAGCAATACGAATTGACCCTGCGCTCCATAAAAGGATAAGTATTCGGAGAGTGGAAAACGGACTGAGCCTAAAAGAGTATATCGTTGGATTAGTCGCAAATGACCTTAAAGACAGCAAGCCCTTAACATTCGAGAGTGCTTCCGTTGACATTATCAGCGAAAAAAGCATTGATGAAGCACAGAAAGTTTTGGATTTTGTGAGAAATATAATTACAGACAAAGAAGTATCCTGAAAAAATCTAAATAAACAGTAAATTCCGCACAAAGAGGGGTTTCTGATTCGATTATTCGATTCGGGAACGCCCTCTTTTTTTATATACGAAATCAAAACAGAGAGGAAAATCAGTAAAATGAAGTACGGGTGTATTTATGCGGATTGTCCGTGGTCTTACCGTAATAAAGGCGGTCAGGGTGTCGCCGAAAACCATTACCGCACCATGAGCAATGAAGATATTTACAATCTTGATGTAGCGAGTATCTCCGCGAAGGATTGTATTTTATTTTTGTGGGTGACTTTTCCGAATTTACAGGAAGGTTTGCAGACGGTTAAGAGTTGGGGATTTGAGTATAAAACATTGGGATTCTGTTGGGTGAAACGCAACCGTAAAAGCCCTTCATGGTTCTTTGGATTAGGGTTTTGGACGCGCTCAAATCCCGAAATCTGCATTATTGCTACCAAAGGAAAGCCCAAACGTATATCAAAAGCGGTTCACTGCGTTGTTGATACGCCCATTGAAAAACACAGTAAAAAGCCGGATATAGTGCGGGAAAAGATTGTTGAACTCATGGGTGATATTCCACGAATCGAGCTTTTCGCGAGAAAGAAATATGACGGTTGGGATTGCCTCGGCAACGAAATTGACGGTAGGGATATTCGGGATGCCATAGAAACTGTCAAAAACACTAATCATCACTAAATTAAGGAGATTCGCATGAAACAATATGTACGATTTATAAACAAATTCAGAGCCAATGATATTGAGGATTCCCACTGCTTTTGTTGCTTGTATTACGGCGGAAATCAACAAGGCTGTACATTGAAAAAATGCTGTTGCGGTGACATAAATCAAGATTTTATATCTCACGAAAGAATCGAGCGAAGTTGTGATTATAACAAATGGGATTTATAACTGATGAGCAGATTGAACGCGCAAAAGAAGTCGATGTTCTTGACTACATTCTCGCCACCGAGCCGCACAACATTCACCGTGTCGGGAAAGAGTTTAGGTTGAAAGACCATAAATCCCTCGCAGTGAACAAAGGTGTTTGGCATTGGCATAGTAGAGGAATCGGCGGCAGAACCGCGTATGGGTATTTGACCGATGTTCGGGGTTATGATTTCGTTGACGCAGTTTGTATGGTTTTAAACGAAAGACCGCATGAGCGAGTTGTATCAAAAGCAAAACCAATTATTGAACGCAAACCGCTTATTTTACCGCTCAGAAATGATAACAATAACCGCGTCATTGCATATTTGCAGAGTCGTGGGATTGACCGTGATTTGATATTAAACTGCATTAATCGCGGAAATTTGTATGAAAGTAAAGGGTTTCACAATGCTGTATTTATCGGGCGTGATACGCATGGAAAAGTCAGATTTGCAGCCATGCGCGGGATTAGAGGCGATTTTAAGCAGGACGTGGAGGGGAGCGATAAAAAGTATGGATTTACAATCCCGCCGAATGACCCTAATAGTTATGAAGTCGCCGTTTTTGAATCGCCGATAGATGCTATTTCCCACCAGACTTT
>WRHO01000037.1 GCA_009783205.1 Oscillospiraceae bacterium | reverse complement strand
CGAATACGCTAATGCGATACTCCTTGATGTTCTTTGATTTTTTATACGATTTATCTTGTTTTCGGCGGTTTAGGGACTTTGCCTACGTTTACTTTACACTAACTTTTAGCGAAAAAACATTTGACAAAATAAAAATAATGTGATATAATGCTATTACAGGCAAAAATACGGGGTCGCAATTTGGGAGGTTATGATGAAAAGGTTAACCACAATTACATTCTCTGCCGCTATATTACTGATGATTTCGGCGGCATTTTTCTCAACCCATATAACGAACGCAAACAGCACAGGCGAACCGTCGGAATTATATATCAGTTCGGCAAACGCTTTAGGGAACGCTTGGATTGAGCTTCACAACCCTACCGACAATACGGTTTATACAAAAGGAATGTACCTTTCTAACGATAATGAAAACTACTTGCTGTGGCAAATTCCGGCAACCGCTATTAGAGCCGATGAAAAGGTCAGACTTATAATGGGAAATAATAATACCGACGCGTTTTCTAAAAGGTTGAAAACCGTCTTTAATATTTCGGGCGGCGATACACTATACTTAACCGAGGCTGGCGGTGATGTCGTTTCAACGCTCATAGTCCCGACTCCCCCTTCCCCGCCCTTTTGGGTTACGCGCGACTTGAACTATCCCGAAGCCCCCGATATGACCGCAGTAAGGACGAATACCGGCGGCACACTGACTAACGCGAATCTGCCTAATCCTACAAGAGACGGTTATACCTTTATAGGCTGGTATACCGAGCCGGAAGGCGGAACGCAGGTGACGGCGGGTTCGGGAGGTTGGGGTTATGTATTCACCGATGATACTACCATTTATGCACAATGGACAACTTCATTTAACGCTCCGTTCACGATTACGATTGATTTTCAGGGGGGGACTTCTAACGACCCCGCAACGACTAAAACAACCAACGCAGCCGGAAGATTGACCTCTGCCTTGTACGTCGCTTCAAAAGAGGGATATTACTTTGAGGGGTGGTTCACCGAGCTGACCGGCGGTGTGCGGGTTCAAACGGGCGCAAGCAACGGTCATATATTCACACAGGATTCTACCATTTATGCACGGTTCAGCCCGGGTAGATTCTACACAATCACATTTGACGCAACAGGAGGAACGGCTGACCCTCCGATGGTCACAACAAGAGTGGACGGAACATTGACGGCGGTAGATTTATTCGCTCCTAAAAGAACCGACGCTACCTTCTTGGGCTGGTATTCACAGCCGAACGGTGCGGGCGTGAAAATTACCACCGCTACGCAATTCCCGGGAGACTATACCATCTATGCCCACTGGGAAACGATTACCATTCATTTCGACGTCAACGGTGGCGTTCTCGCCCCCGGAACTCCTTCAAGCAAAACGGCGGGTGAATCCGGTAAAGTCTATGACCTTCCTGTTGCGACCAAAGACGGGTATGTATTCGCCGGTTGGTTTACCTCATTGACAGGTATAACGCGGGTAACTCCCGACACGGTGTTTGAGTCATACCCATATTCTGATAATGACACCGAATACACCGTTTTCGCCAAGTGGACGGAGGTTACCGTGACCTTTTATACGTCGGGGGGAACGCTTGAATTCGGAACCGCAAACAGCTTAATAACCGACACGGCAACAGGCACTTTGTCAGGCCTTCCCGTTCCGACAAGAGAGGGCGCAGTGTTTAAAGGGTGGTTCACCCAACTTGAGGGCGGCGCGCAAATTACGACAAGCACCGTTTTTACACAAAACACCAACGCTTACGCACAATGGACGCCGACCGCATCGGCTCCGTTTACAATAACCCTTGTCGAGGTTAATACATCGGATACCAAAATTAGTTATACCATGCAGACCGATTCAAGCGGAAGACTTTCCGAGTTGCCGACCCCCACAAGAGAAGGGTTTACGTCACGAGGTTGGTACACCGTACAGCAGGGAATCAGCCTTAATACATTGGTGACGGTCGAAAGGGTATATACCGAAGATACCACCATTTACGCAAGTTGGGTTGCGGGGAGCGGGAATATCTTTAGGGTGATTCACGACCACCAAGGCGGTTCGTCGTACAGCTCCATGAGCGTAACCGGCACAGGCGGCAATATCAGCGGGGGGGTATCCGACGCGACAAGACCGGGTTATACCTTCACCGGTTGGTATACCGAGCCGGTCGGCGGAGAGCAGGTCTTGTCGGGTCATCGGTTTACCGAGGATACCACCATTTATGCACAATGGATTAAAGGGTCGTACTACACAATAAAATTTAATTATAACGGCGGTACATCTGTTTATAGACCGCCTTTGAACGAAATGCTCACCGACTCGGATGGCAGACTCGGTTGGCTCCCCACCACATACAGAACCGGTTATACTTTTACCGGTTGGTTTACGAAAGCAACCGGCGGAGATGAGGTAACGGCGGGTGAGGACGGCATGGTGTTTACCTCTGACGGTACCATTTATGCGGGTTGGGATGCAAATTAATAATAGACCGCAACAAAAGCAGGTTGCTTTTACTCAAATTCAATACGCCACAATTCTGTCGGGATATCGCGTCGTGATATCCCGCGGTCGATAGTATTCCGCACACTCTGCCGGGTCGGTCGTATTATTAGAAACGCGGCATGACCCTTGATAATTAACCACCTCTATCATAAATACCCCGCCGGTACTCGTTCCGGAATAAAAGTCAAGATAAAAAGTATTGTCGTGAATATCGTGTCTTTCTCCCCAGCCCGACACCTGTCCGTATATTTTAATTCCAGCGGTAATGTTATCGTTTCCTTGTCGATAAAACGTGTTATAACGCACAATTGACTCGTTCCCCTGTAGCTCCATAAACGAACGCGACGAGTTGACGTTTTCCATACCTTTACCAAAAAAAGTCGTACATTGTACCACGTTTCCGGTTGTTCCTTCTTTATCGGTATACGCCTTTGCTCTTATATCCGGGCCGAGTACACAATGCGACACTGTGTTATAATCACAGGCGGCACCGTATGAACCCCAATTACTGTAAGAAGAACCGATATAGATTCCCTCACTGTAAATACCGGTCAATCCGGTGTTGGTGACTTTAGTGTATTCGATTAAACAGTATGAGCTGTCATCTCTTATCGCTATAGCCTCCTCCCCGGTATTGTATACATAACATCCTCTGATGATACTGTGATTAGATTTGTCAAGCACAATTCCTTTTTGCGCGTTTCTGACCTCAATATCCTCAATTACCCAGTATTCCGATTCCTCGAGATAAAGAACATACCCGCTCCCTGCGTTCACACCGTCTAAAACGGAGGGATTTTCGGGGTCTGCGCTTCGAAGATAAATTGGGTTTTCTTGCGTCCCCGCAATATTGGCATAAAATCTCGAGCCTCTTCTTCCGGTTTGTGAGCGCAGATATACACCGCTTTCCAAAACGATTTCATCGCCGGGTTTTGCCGAGGTAAGAGCCGCCGACAATTGCTCCTGTGTGGATACATTAACCGTTCGCAGTATCCCTTTTCGTCCTTGATTCGGTGCGGTTCCCGGCCCCGCGTCGGTCATTATTTCACAATCACCGTGTATTGTTTCGAGGTCGTCATCATATTCGCGATTCCAATAGGCGACAACCTCTTCGTTTGCCGCAGATAACCACAGTTCTTCTGTGAGCGATACATCAAAGGTAACCTCCGCTCTTTTCAGAACATCAGAAAGCCCGTCAACCGTTTTAATTAAAACAAACTCGCCCGCCCGTACAATCAACGACGGAATTTTCCATTTGAACAATTCGCCGTCATCATCGGTAATGTAAAAGCCGCGAAGATAAAACGCTTTATCCGTGATATTTGTCACCTTGATTAAATCATTACCTTTGTCTTGCACAACATCAAGTATTAACGACGACTGTGGTGGTTGGGTCGTATCGGGGATACCGGTAACCGTAAACTCAACCTCAAGCTTATTTATAACGGTAATGCCGTCGATAGTGAAACAGGCGCTTCCGTGATTTGTTCCCGTATCGACGATTGTAACTCCGGTTAATTGTCG
Organism: Oscillospiraceae bacterium; assembly: GCA_009783205.1. Taxonomy (GTDB): domain Bacteria; phylum Bacillota; class Clostridia; order Oscillospirales; family Ruminococcaceae; genus Ruminiclostridium_E. The sequence goes on along the minus strand of WRHO01000037.1, from coordinate 12,387 downwards.
ACTCGCCGGCTCCCAACCGTTCCACAACTGTGCGTTTACATAACCTTCCTTAAAAAGCGGCGTTATGCCGAGATTATTCCCCACGGATATTTCGTTAATTTTAATATTGTTAAAGATAATCTCCGCGTCCTCCCAATCAGTAGGCGAGGGTGTTGCGTTGCCTATATTGCTCCCGCCGAAATAGTCAAAATTTGCCCCCTCCGACATTAACGCAAGCCCCGCAAAATCCTGATACCCGACCGTGTGAACGGTTGCGGTGTATGTTCCGTTACCCGTAATTGTGACCGGCGCGCTTTTGAACACGGGATTATTCCTGTCGCTTCGGGCGTCAATCGCGGTAAGGCGAACTTTCGCTCCGTCTTGTTCAATAGGATTAGGCTCAATCGTGATTCCGTCATAAACGGGCCCAATGTACGATTTGGCAATGACAATATTATCAAACCACGAGTTTGTTGCGGCGGGATTTGACGCACTGCCGAAGCTGAACCCCACCAAATCTATTTTCAAATCGGCAACATCGCGGAATCGCATATTCGGAATATCCATAGTCACCTCGCCGTCAATCCAGGCGGTAATTCTTCCGTCGCGTTTACCCGGCGTGTTAGTTTGAATCATTAATTCGTAACAGTACCAGCGGTCAAGCTCGATAAAGAATTTTGGACGAGGAATAAACTCATCGCCGTAATTACCGCGCCAATAATTCCACGGTTGAACCTCACCGTCGGGGAAAAATATATCGGCATATTGTTCCCCGGGTTTATGGGTGTACTCGGGCGTCCAAGGCTCTCCGGGGTCTTTTGCGGGCATACCGGGAATGGGTACAAAGCCCTCGTAATTGTAACGCTGTTCCGGGTGGTAAACATATGCGTGCATGGTGTAATCGCCCATTGCGGAACTCGCCGCGCTTTCAAACTCAACTAAAAACTTGTTGGTACCGTTGGCGGCTTTGCCCGGCCCCATATGCTCGGGCCCGGAAGTCCAGTATTTTGAAGAAACTGCCGTTCCGTTATGATTTGACACACCTACGGGAACGGCATAATGCTCGTCAAATTTTTGGTAATAACGTACAAAAACGGCGTCTTGTTGTTGTGTTTCATCAAGCTCCAGACTGATTCCCGTGTGCCGCTCGATATTTTGAGCGGGCAAATGAAGCTGTAACGATTTTGTTCCCGTAACGGCATTTACGGGATTTGTATTAATACTTAAATGCGACTCGTTTGTTGTAGCCCATATCGGACGCAGGTCGCTCGCTGTATTACAAGCGGCGAAGTCCTCGGCTAATATTACATCGGGGTCGTTACCTATTCCGACATCACCCGTATAATTTGCCGCAAGTCCCGTATGTCCCCGCGGCGGCAATGCCGAGCTTGATTGCGGGAATGTATTTGTCGATATATTTTCGGGAGGTTCCGAGGATATTGATAAAAGCGCGACGGGGATTAACAGTACTGTTGTTAAAACAATTGATAATATCTTTTTCATTTTTAAAACCACGCCTTTCTGATTGGTTTATTGACGATTTCTTATACCGCTCAACTCTTAAATAATACTCATTATACCATACACGCCCGCGTTTATCAAGCATTTTAGCGTGATTTTTAAGCACAAACATAAAAAAACTGTGGTTTAAGTTGAATTTTTACTTGACAATGCAGTTTTAATGTAGTAAAATGTTGACTATGCGGTTGTGGCGGAATGGCAGACGCTCCGTCTTCAGGTACTAACGCACGTTTTCGGGGTTATGCCCATTAATCCCTGTATTTATGCGGAATGTTCGGAAAATTGGTTTTCAGATTTTTTGAAAATGTCTGCCAAAAATACAAGGGTCGGTTTTAGAAAATTTAATAAGCGGCTATGGTGAAATTGGCAAACACGCACGGTTCAGGTCCGTGTGGTAGAAATACCTTGGAGGTTCAAGTCCTCTTAGCCGCAGGAACATTCCCTTAGACGAACCCCGCTCATGCGTGAGTTCATCTAAGGGAACATCTATTTTATGCCCCTCACCCGCATTGTATACAATCCTCATTTCATCGTCATACAGATAAATCTTATTCACAAAAATATCCACCAAAGCCCGGCGATAGTTAATATCAGTCACATCGCCGCCTGCAAACCGCTCAAAGAAAAACTTGACTTCATCATATTTCAATACGGGTGACTGAATCTTTTCTTTGGCTAACTGAACCTCTAAATCCGCTTTTTCAGCCTGCCTTTTCTCAATCTGAGCCGAGATAACCTCAACGACTTTTCCCGCCTCTAATGCCTTAACAAGATTGACTGTAGCTGTTTCATTCTCGCGAATCAGCTTGTTAATCCGCTTGATACTGTCGGTATTCCGCTCTTTCTCGCATAAATCAACCACTGAATGAGCGATTCTGTCGATATTCTTCGGTGTGAGGATTTTTACCGTTTCGTTGACAACCAAATCCTCGATATATGCCTTTCTGACCGTCTTTTTACTGCATTTTTTGCGTTTGTTATTGATACATTGATAATACTGATAAAATGCACCAGTATGCGAAGTCCCGCTTACGCCAGTGATTGCCGCCTGACAATGACCGCAGAAAATCTTTGTAGTTAGGATATAATTGTCCTCAACAGCTTTTGCTCTGGCGGGGGCTTTCTTGTTTTTAGCCATCAGCAATTGAACCTCATCAAAGGTGCTGTTATCAATAATTTGCGGAATCATATCGGGAAATTCCGTACCCTTGAATGTGTAAATCCCGATATATCGTTTATTAGTGAGGATTTTTCGGATAGAGTTCTTGTTATATGGGTTGCCGAGGCTGGTCTTGATTTGGTTCTCGTTTAGGTAGCGAATAATTTCTGCCATTGTTGAACCGGCGAGATACATTTCAAAAATATGCTTGACTATTGGGGCTTTCTCTTCATCAACGATGTACTGCTTGTCTTCGTTGGTTTTCAATCCGAGTGCTGTATTACCGCCTGTACACAAGCCCTTTTCAGCGTTGAGCTTCAAGCCCCGTCTGACTTTTTGAGATAACTCGGTACTGAAATACTCCGCCATGCCCTCAAGCACCGCCTCCATAAGCACACCCGAAGCGTCATCGGTGATATTTTCACGAGCTGACAAGACCTTAACACCGTTCTTTTTCAACCTCGCCTTGTATGTCGCGCTGTCGTAGCGATTTCTTGCGAACCTGTCCAACTGATAGACCAAAATCGCTTGAAACTGACGCTTTGAGCTGTCGGCTATCATCTTTTGAAACGCGGGTCGATTATCTGCACCTGTCCCGGAAATAGCTCTGTCAATGTACTCGTCGATGATTTTATAACCGTTTCGCTTGGCGAAATCATAGCAGGTTTTCAACTGACCTTCAATTGATTGCTCATTTTGCGTATTAGAACTATATCTCGCATAAATAACAATATTCATTTTTCGCCGTTCCCCTCTCTCGAAAACATTTCAAGCATTGTATTTTTCAACTGCTCGCTCACCGATGAAGTCGGGTCAAAGCACATCTCAATAAACTGCCGCATTTCTTCTGTGTTCGGCAGTATTTTCGGCTTATTTTCGTACAGTTTCCCCTGCGGATTATCGGTTCGCCCAAAGATGTAATCGAGCGACACATCGAAGTGGTCGGCGTACCATAAAAGCAGTTCCAACGGCGGGACTGCCTGTTGAGTTTCATAACGGGCGATGCTTGACTGCAAACATCCACTCATTTTTGATATTTTCATTTGTGACAGCTTGACGCTTGTTCGTAATTTTTTCATTCTCTCGGCGACTATTTTCAAAATGCAAATCCTCCTTTTGTCTTAATCATATTATATCTTATAACAAGATGATTGTCAATCTCAATTGCGTATAATTTTTGTGTATCGGCAGGTGCAACATTCGCTACACCTGCCGGACACGTTTCCGCTGTCTAAATAGACTCTTTTTTGGCTTTCCATTCCGCAAATTCTTTTTGAATGTTATCGTCGGCGAAAAATTTCTTTATCTCCGGCATTAGCCGGCGTGCCAACGCGTCAATTTGCGCCTTGGTAGGAGCAAATTCGTTTGTGGCGGCTTGGATGGTAAGCGTGGGGATGGTTGAGGCTTTTTTCAATCCGAATTTCCTCCTCTTAGATATTCAATTTTCGAAAAAGCAACTCGAAACTGTCCGTAATGCTCACGCAAGCAAGAGCAGTTTCTATGATTTTAAGAATGTTTACAGCTATGCCGCAAATCTTGATAAACTCATGGAGGAAAAAGGCTTCTGTATGCTTGTGCGGCAGGGCGAGTTTTTCAAGAAAATCATGAAGAAGTATAAGGATAATTGCCTTGTGATTTATTCTATGTGGACGGGTTATATTAATGAACAAGAGCGTGCAAAAAATCAAGGGCTTATTGATTTACTTGCGGGGTATAAATATCGAGTGTTGCACACGAGCGGTCACGCATCGCCCAAGGATATAAAGAAGCTGTATGAAACGGTCAAGCCAACGTGTGGATTGATTCCGATACATACCGATTCGCCGGAATTGTTTGAGGAGCTGATTCCCGACGGCAAAATAATTATACTTGACGACGGGGAACAGTATATGCTATAATAATAAAAAATTATAATATGGAATGAGTTTAAAATGGCTTATATAAAATCAGAAATAATCAAAAAAATCAATGAGGACGGTGTTCCTCTGTATAAGCGTTATTGTGTCAACTATAGGGGGAAAACCTCCGACACATCGGAGAAGGTTACAGAAGTGATTGCCGAGTATCTGCTTACAAATATTCCGACATATGAAACCGTTACCCGCTCGGACTCATACAAAGTTAATGAGCATAAAAATCCCCCCGGCTATGACCCAAAAAATCCCCAAAGCAACAGAACAGAGGAGTTGTTTGCGCGGTCTTTATGGGGCGAAAAACTCGGCAATTTGGAAATATTAGATTATCAAATTCCTTTGAAAAATTCAAACCAAGATAAGGGCTTAGGCAAAATTGACCTACTCGCATTTGACGGCGAAAATCTTGTCATTCTTGAACTCAAATGCCCTACCAGTGGCGAAACCCTGTTGCGCTGTGTGCTTGAAGCATATACCTATCGAGAAATTGTTGACGGGCGTAAACTCGCAAAGGATTTTGGACGCGAAGGCGCAGATGTACACACCGCCGTCTTGATTTTCAAGGGTAAGCGCAGTCAGCCCTATAAGGATTGGCGTAACGGAAACCAACCGCAAATTAAAGAGTTGATGAAAAGGTTAAAGGTCGGGCTTTATACGTTAGACAACGAAACGAGCAAGAAAATTGAAGAAACAGCCTCTTATCATTAATAAGAGGCTGTTTTTAATCAATTTATCCGAGCGTTTTATATGTCGGTAATCCCACGATGTAAAGAAGAATTTCAATAGCGCAGAAGATTGTCGGTTCGCCCGCCGCTTCACCCTCGGGGCTAAGTATTGCCGCGGAGTTATCCGCCGCGTTACTCGGCATTTTCACAAGATACAAGAGTATCTCAATGAAACAGAAGATTGTCGGCGCGCCTTCCTCGCCGCCTTCGTTAGAAATAACACCTAATTTTGGCGGAGGTGTTTCGGACACAGCGGGGGTTGTTTCCGTACCCTTCGGCGCGGTTGTTATATGCGGCTCTGTAGTGTTTATAGCAGTAGCCGTTGCCGTTGCCGTTGCCGTCGCTGTCGCAGTGTCTGTCGCGGTCTCAACGTCTGTTTCGGTTGCGGTGTCTGTTGAGGTCTCAATGTCCGTTTCGGTTGTAACGTCTGTCGCGGTTTCAATGTCCGTTTCGGTCGCAGTCTCAACGTCCGTTTCGGTTGCAGTGTCTGTTGCTGTTGCAACATCAGTTTCGGTCGCGGTGTCTGTCACTGTTGCAATATCCGTTTCGGTCGAAGTGTCTGTCACTGTTGCAATATCCGTTTCGGTTGCAGTTTCCGTTTCTGTCGCTTGTGTATCGGTCGGAGTATCGGTTGTTACAGGCGCGGATTCTGTGTCGCTAACGTCGGTTGACGTAACCGCAGTATCTGTATCGCTTATTTCGGTTGTTGTAGCAATAGTGTCAGATGTGTCCGTGTTTGTGTCGGTATCGGTACCGGGCGTTGAGGTAATAGGGTCGGTTGTATCGGTTCCGCCGGACTCGGGTGGGGTTGTGGTAAACGGCTCTGTCGTATCGGTTCCTCCGGATTCGGGTGTTGTTGTAGCGGGTGCGGAGGTTTCCGTTTCGGGTGTGGTTGTTTCATATGAGCCACCGACCTGTCGAATAATAACTCCGGTAACGCTCATGTCTATATTGCCGCCGCCCGCATTACCAATGCTGTATTGTCCGTCTGCGGCGCGACCGGAATCAATCGCGAGTTGTGCGTCATCGAGTATTGTCTTACCGCTTACGATAACATTAAGCGTAAATGTTCCGTCTTCGTTAATGTTTGCCGTTCCGAGTACGGGCTGTGTTGCTACATTTGAGTCAAGCTCCTGTCTGAGTCTCGCTTGCGGTTTACTACCGGGGTCAAATTCAAAGCTTCCGGTTATAATAAATTCATAGTCTTCGCCTTCAACGACACCTTTTATATTACCGGTTTGGATTCTTACACCCTGTCCCGAGCCGGTTCTTCCGGTAACGGTGACGGTACGTTGCGCTCCGTCAATAGCGGTGGTCAACGTGCTACTGGCTCCGCTTCTGATTAAAACGTCCTCAAGACCGACTCCCCAGCTTCCGCCGGTTCCCGTCAACCGAAGAAATTCTTCCGAGCTGATGTTGTGCATATCGTACAAAACGCCGGGAGGGTTTGGCTTTTCGGGTTTTTCTGCAGATTCGCCCTTATCGCGGATAATAACTCCGGTAACGCTCATGTCGATATTGCCGCCGCCCGCATTACCAATGCTGTATTGTGCGTCGGCGGGACGACCGGAGGCAATAGCGTCTTGCGCGTCTTTGAGAAGTCTCGCGCCGCTTATGATGACTTTAAGCGTAAATGTTCCGTCGTCGTTTATTGCGCCGGTTCCGAGTATGGGAAGTGTTGTTATTGCCGGGTCAAGCTCCTGTCTGAGTCTCGCTTGCGGTATTTCATCGCCCACGTCAAAGCTTCCCGATATTTCAAATTCGTAATCGTTTGTATTAAGGATTCCGGGGATATTACCGACTTGGATACGCAACCCCTGTCCCGAGCCGGTTCTTCCGGTAATATTTACCGTGCGAGGCGTTCCTAAAACGGCATCAACTTCCATATCACTACCGCCGTTTCGAACCAAAACATCTTTTTCGACGTCTTCATTCGCGCTTCCCCCGCTTCCGGTCAATCTTTCAAATTCCTCATCACTGATGCTTTGCATATCAAACAATACACCGTCGGGGTTCGGCACCGCCGTTGTGGTTGTTACAGCCGGTTCGGATGTATCTGCGGGTGTAGTTGTTTCGGAAGGGTCAGATGTTTCTGTCTCGGTTGTATCAGATGCTTCCGTCTCAAGCGTAGTTGTCTCGGTTGTGTCAGATGCTTCTGTTTCGAGCGTAGTTGTATCGGTTGGGTCAGAAGTATCTGCGGGCGTAGTTGTCTCGGAAGGGTCGTCATACGAGCCTAATGTGAAGGTGATTGTTATTGTAGTGGTCGCGGCGGGGAAGCTGAGCGTTTTTGCACCCCAAGCCTCATTATCAATTGTCGGTACGCCGGTAATACGCTCTAAGTCGGAACTCCACCCGTTCCACAATTGAATATCGGCGTAGCCCTCTAAGGTCGGGTCTTCCTGTGCCGCGAGGGGGAGGTTTTCGGCGTCGGTTACGTCTATATCGTTTAAACCCGCGTTAGCGGAAATAGAGTTGATTGTGATATAACAGTCGGCAAATGCCGCAGGTACCAAAACCGCAGTCTCTACCACGTCGCCGCCTTCACCCCATACAATCCCGGGGTCACGGAGAGCGAAATTTGTAAATTGTTGTACCGCGCCGGGGAAGGTGATTGTAGCGGTGTAATCGGTTTTGTCCAATGTAAGCATAATGGCGTCGCTTTTATATACCGTTCCGCTTCCCACTATATTTCTCGCCATAAATCTTAACGGATGCGCGCCCGCGGGAACGCAGGAGCGGTCGGTATGCGCGTCGCTGTCGCAAACGTCACATACGGGAGCAGAGGTTGACGAAACGCCCGAAACGGTGAAGTTTACGGTAATAGAGGTGGTTGTACTCGGGAAACTAATCGCGTTGACCCCTCTCGGACAGCTTTCCCATGTTGTAGCGGTACAAACACAGTTTTCGTCTTGCCACCACTCATTGCACTTACCGACGACCGGCATAGTAATCCCGCTACTCGTGCCGATACGGTTATCATCTGCGTAGTAGGCGTTCCAAAGCTGAACACCTACGCGCTTTTGCATAACCGGGTCTTCGCTCACAAAAGAAATGTCGTCGGCGTCTTTAAGAGTAATGGTCGTTCCCGCCGCAACAATTGAGCTAATTTTTATTTTTGCGTCCTCGAATGCCTCGGGTGCGGCAACCGAGCTTCCGAGCGGTTTCTCGCCGAATTCGGTACCTACCGAGCGAATTGCGAGGTCAACAAAAAGTCGACTTTTGACGTCGGTAAGTACAACGCTGTAATCGCCGTCGCTGTCTACATCGACGGGCGTACCATTGACGGTTTTTTCGCTAAAATCCGGATTATCGTCATAGAAAGTCCGCGCCATTAGTTGTATTGAGACCGGTTCAACCGTGTCCGCTTTTGTCAGCGTTGCTAACGGTACAACGCCAAGCATCATGGCGACCGTCAAGAACATTGCCGTAAGCTTGTTTTTTGTCAAGCTTGTACGTAAAATTTTTGCCTTTTTCATAAATCCTCCAAATAAAATATTATAACTAAGATTCGGCTTTTTAAAAATCTTAGCTATCATTATACCTAATATTTAGGAGGTTGTCAAGTTTAAAATCGAGGCTTTACAATATTTTTACAATATCTTTTAAAAGCATTTAAAAACATCTTTATAAAAAACATTTAAAAAACCTTGACAAATTTCACGCCGCTGTTATAATTATATGGGTATTATTATAAACCCGTCATAAACAACGGGGAAGGGGAGCGATATGAAAAACAATAAAAGCGATAATAAAAAGGGCGGCAAAAGCTATATAATCGTTGTCGGGTGTGGGCGATTGGGTGCAAATCTCGCCACTGCATTATCCGATGTGGGCGAAAATGTTGTTCTTATTGACAAAAGCGCGGAATCCTTCCGTAAGCTGTCGCCGTCATTCGGCGGAATAACGCTCGTAGGCGACGCCTCAGAAATGACCGTGCTAAACAACGCGGGAATAGCAAAAGCGACCGCGGTAATATCGCTTACAAATAACGATAATACCAATATTATGGTGGCACAGCTCGCAAAAAAAATGTTTAATATAAATCAGGTCATTGCGAGACTTTACGACCCGGAGCGCGAATGTGTTTATCGCGAATTTGGTATTGAAACAATCTGCCCCGCCGTACTCTCAATGAAGGAAATCGACATACTTTTACCGTCCATACCGTTAGGGTATTTGGAACAGGAGGGCGGGGAAGTCAACCAAAAGATTGCGGAGAAATAACTGTTCTGTATAAAAGGGCTTTTTGCGGCTCGGAAAGGTATGGGCAACCTCCGAAAACCTGTTTCGTGTAATCGTCGAGATGAAAATTTCGTCAGACGAGAGGTTGCCTATGATTAAAAAATGAAAAAACGTGTTTTTTTAATAGGCGGATATAACAAAACGAGAACGCTTGCGGAATCGCTCATTAAAAAGGGCTATGATATAACCGCCATTAACCGAAGCATGAAACACTGTAAGGCGTTAGCGGAGATAGAGGGTGTTAACGTGTTTAACGGGGACGGTTCGCAACCGTTCATTCTCGAGGACGCCAACGCATATAACGCCGATATTGCTATTGCTCTCACAGAGCGCGACGACGACAATCTCGTTATTTGCGAATTGTGCAAAAAGAAATTCAATGTTAAAAAAACGGTAACGCTCATTTCCGACGCAAAGAAAACAGAATTTTTTGAGCGAATGGGTATAGATTCGGTCGTATGCGCGATTTCCGCAATTGCCGGAATAATCGAGCAACAGGCATTTTTTGAAGAAATGTCAACATTAGTGACGATGAGTAAAGGACGAATACGAATTACACAGGTCTCTCTGCCACATTCCGCCCCCGCCGTAAGCAAAAAGCTTATAGAATTGGGGCTTCCGAAGGACGTCATTATAGGGTGTGTCCTTCGCGGCGAAAAGAGCATTGTTCCGCACGGACACACCCGCGTTTATGTGGGAGACGTCCTCGTGCTAATTTCAACAGACGAACACGAGGCTTTGGCTATTCACAAATTATTGGGAACCGTACGGAAATAGAGGGATTGTTTGTGCGGAGCTTTTGTACCGCAGAAAGGCATGGTTATAACCATGATAAAGCTGAATAAATTCAACAAATATATGTCCGAGAGTAATGTTTACGGAAAGCTTGCGTTACTTGTCGGCGTTTTAATCTCTTTTCCCCTTTTTATAATACCGTTTTATCCCGATGAATCTCGATATTTGAACGCTTTTCTTATTCCGTCGGGGGTTGCCGTAGTTTTAGGCTTTGTTATATGTATATTCGCGCCGCGTGGCGAGGGGGTAATCACCGAATGGCAGTCGCCTTTACAAAAAGGGAGCCTTCCGGTGTTGTTTATATGGGTATTCGCCTTTATTTCCGGCGCGTTCCCGTTTTTTATAGGGGGACAGTATAATTCGCGCATTATTCTCGCTTTATTTGAAGCGGTAAGCGGCTGGACTTCGACCGGCTTAACTATATCAGATGTTGCGGTTATGCCGCGCATATTCCTTTTACATAGGGCGTTTATGCAATACTGTGGCGGTCTCGGTTTTATCATCGTGATTGCCATGCTTGCGCGGGGGAAGCAAAGTATAAGCCTGTACAATGCCGAGGGACACGCGGACAGAATTATGCCGAGCTTAAAACGAACCGCACAAATTATAACGCTTTTGTACAGTTGTCTGCTCGGAGTTGGGATAATTGCTTATCATGCGTTCGGAATGGAGCTTTTTGATTCAATCTGTCACGCTATGTCGGCAATATCGACGGCGGGTTTTTCGACAAAAGCGGGCAGTATAGGCGAGTATAACAGCCTTCCGATTGATATTATCACAATTGTATTAATGCTAATCGGCTCGATAAATTTTGCCGCGCTTTTACTCTTGTTGAAAGGCGGTATACGCAAATTTTTTCGTATAAGCGAGGTTAGGTTAATGCGGGGCATAATCCTTGTCTTTTTGCCGCTTGTGTCTTTTTCGCTCTTTCGCGATATGAACATGGGCTTTGGAGAAGGCATAAAAAATGCCCTTTTCGGAATCACTTCGATTTTTACAACAAGCGGCTATTCGCTTATGAATTACGCAGAGTTTCCACCGTTCGCTTTAGGCTTATTCTTTGTACTCATGTTTGTAGGCGGAAGCGCGGGTTCAACCTCGGGCGGAATTAAATTAATCCGCGTATACCTTTTTATTCGCATTATGAAAGAAAATATAAAAAAAAGGTTCTCCCCGTCGCGTCGCATAACCTCACCCTCTTATGAACGTATTCAAGGGAAAACGCCTATTGACGACACATTGGTAAAAGACACCTTTGGTTTTATTTCGTGTTATATGATGATTTATGTTATCGGTGTATTGTTATTGTCATTAACCGCAGAAAGCACGCTTTTTGACTCTATGTTTGAATTTGCATCGGCATTCGGTACCGTCGGAATTTCAAACGGTATAACAAGCGCGGACGCATCGGTCGGAACGCTTGTTATACTTATGTGCGGAATGATTCTCGGAAGACTCGAAATATTTATTGTGTTTATAGGGGTATACACTTGTGCGCGTAAGCTTGGGCGAAAATTGTCGCCCGCTCGGGGAAAATATACCAAAATAACGAATAAACCTTAGGAATCGCTTTTTGCTTCAGACTCGTTTTTTGTTTCAACTGTATTTTCGAGCAACTCGTCCGCGTCATCATCGTCATCATCGTCATCATCAATACTGTTATTGACGGTACCGACCGAGTCAACGGGAACACAGGTCGTAAGCTGTATTCTTTGCAGTATATATCCCGCCGCCGCCAACAGTATTGCATATACTGCATATTGACCGCAGCTACCCATATAATAATTGATAATCTCATATTGAACGCCGCTATCGGGAAGTTGTCCCATTGCCTTTGCCTGTGCGATTATGTCGGCACCGTAGATGAATGACCAAACCGCAAAAGCGATTAATAATACCGCCGAAATGTATAGAATAATGCTCGGTATAATCCTTATAATCTTCGTCTTTGTCATTTTTTTAATAATTCTCCTTCAAAATTTAATAATGGCAACCTCCGAAAACCTGTTTCGTGTAATCGTCGAGATGAAAATTTCGTCAGACGAGGCGATTT
>WRHO01000036.1 GCA_009783205.1 Oscillospiraceae bacterium | reverse complement strand
GGGGTAGAGCTTTCCCGCTAATGACGCGGGATATTTCCTGTCCGCGATATCGGGAATCTGCGCCGCGGTGAACGCCACCACGTTATAATCGGCATTGTCGCGGTAAAACGTGTTGAAGTTGTGAAAATCGCGCCCAGCCGCACCTATTATGAGGATTTTTCTCGGTTTATTTGCCATTGTTTTTGTTCTCCGTTTCTTTGATTAATTCTTTTCTATCAGCTAATTATATCATTAAATTTTTATTATGTCAAGAGAACGCGTATAACATATTCCGTCATAACGCGTATAACATATTCCGTCATAACAACTATTAAAACTATTGACTTCTCTGCGTGGATATGGTAAAATGAATCTGTAAAGGAGTTCTCGCATGGATAAATTAAAAATATATTTGGATAACTGTTGTTATAATAGACCGTTTGATGATTTATCACAAGCGAAGGTTAGAAACGAAGCGACGGCGAAAGTATTTATTCAATCATTGATAAAGTTTGATAGCGTCACATTATATTCTTCATTTATGTTGTTCAAGGAAATCAACGATAATCCAAACGAAAGCAATAAAGAGCATATTTTACGTTTTGTGACAGAATATTCATCATTTTTTGTTAGTGATAAAAGAGAGAACGATATTATACCAATTTCAGAAGATATAATGAAAAAGGGTATCAAGAAAAAGGACGCAACTCATTTAGCTTGTTCAATTTTTTCAAAATGTGACTTTTTTATTACAACCGACAGGCGTTTAACTAAATACAAAACGGATAAAATAGAGGTATTAAACCCAATCGACTTTGTAAAGAAATGGGGGGGAATGACATGAACGATACGATTCAAATGCAGAATTCTGCATTAATGACTGCCGGAATGAAACTTTTACGAGAAAAGCTCGGATTGGTTGAAACTGAAATTTTCATTATGAATGTAAAAAATACCGGCTTCGATTATACTGAATGGAGAGAAAATCTTTACGAGGATATTACACTCGAAGAATTAGTTCACGGCGCGGCAGATTATATGAGAGAACATCCCGAACTTGTGCCTAAAAACGCTACAATCATTTAATGCAATACCGCCTACATTTTTCATGAAGGCGGTATTATTTTTTTGATAATGCGGGTTCTAAAACTTGACAATATGTATTTTGTGTAGTATAGTATAATATGATACTATTGAAAGGGGGGATAGTCAGTTTATGATTGCTTTTATATTTATACTTGTAATGTTGACCGCGGTATTATTATCCAATTTGATTAACCGTTTTATCCCCGCGCTTTCGGCACCTCTTGTACAGATGGCTCTCGGTATGCTTCTAATAAGCCTTCTTCCTTTTAATGAATTTGGGTTGGAGTTTGAACTTGACCCAAATTTATTTTTTGTGTTATTCATCTCCCCTTTAATCTTTCGCGCCGGTTATACCTTTGACAAAAGAACGCTTTGGGAGATGAAAGGCCCGATTATAGGCTCTGCGGTTTTTTTGGTATTTTTAACGGTTATTTCGATGGGGGTATTCTTCAACTTAGTTGTTCCCGTAATCCCCCTTGCCGCATCTTTTGCATTAATCGGCGCATTAGGCCCCACCGACGACGTTGCGGTTACTGCGGTTTCAAAACGTGTGGCGGTTCCGGAGAAAATCATGGGCATTTTAGGTGGCGAATCTATCGTCAATGACGCGTCGGGAATTGTTTGCTTCCAGTTTGCGATTGCCGCCATGCTGACGGGGAGCTTTTCGCCCGCCGAAGCAATTATTCAATTTGTATTAGTCGGACTCGGCGGTATTCTCATAGGGATAACCGTGACATTAGTGAAATACATCGTTGTAAAATGGCTACACTCTTTGGGAATCGGGAACATAACGCTTCACGTACTTATTGATGTATTGACCCCGTTTATTATATATATTATTGCGGAGCTTTGTTCCGTAAGCGGTATTCTCGGCGTTTTTTCGGCGGGTATTACACACTCGTTCATGCGCGAAAAATTTAACCCGGAAAAAATCAAGCTTAATATATCAATGGACAGCGTTTGGGATTTCGTTGTGTTTTCATTGGAGGGAATTGTATTTGTTATGTTAGGGGCGCAGCTACCGGTTATTTTACGTACAATTGACAGCGGGGTGTTTTCGATAAACACGCTCGAAATCTTTATTTGCATTTTACTTATCATGTTTCTTTTTTTGGTACTGCGCTTTTTTTGGTGGATTATCACGGTTCCGCATATGCAGTATCAGGAAAAGGGAAAAGCGGTTATTAACAGATACAGGGCGGGGTTTATATTCAGCCTTGCGGGTGTACGCGGCGCGGTTACATTAGCCTGTGTAATGTCTATTCCGTTCTCGCTCGATGACGGGACGGCTTTTCCGGAGCGAGATTTGATTATTTTAATGGCGAGCGGGGTTATTGTATTATCAATGTTAATCTCGAACTTTATAATGCCGTTGATTGTAGGGAAAAAATCGGTCGAAACACAGGACAATGACGAAAAAGAAGCCGCTTTAGAAATTATCCGTGAGGTTATCTCGCAACTGAAGAAAGAGATAACGGAGGAGAATCGAATCGCCACGGATATTGTTGTGCAAAGCTATTCTAAGCGAAGCCTTGCCCTCCAAAACAAAAAAACCTCCGGAGAGCATAAAAGAATAGAAAAAGAAATAAGAAAACAAATATATATATGGGAAGAGGAAAGCACCCGCGCACTTCTCGAAAAAGGTGAGGTCAGCGAGGCGGCGGCGGAACAGTTTTTGTATATTCTGAAAAAGCGCGTAAAAGGCAACGCGAGAGCGACTATACTTCATCGGCTTGTGTTCTATATAAAATATGTGAAAAGGTTCCGCCTTAAAACATCGGGCTTAAAGCCAAGGCGCGGCGAAATAGCACAGCTCCTTACCGCAAACTCGCGATATATACGCAAAAAACTCGATAAGCTTCAAAATAAAGAAAACGCAATTATTGTTGAAATGCTTGCGGCTGAATTTCGCGTCATGTCGGCGGCGAGCGGTTTTCGCGCGCGCAGAACGCAATTTGGCGTATTCGGCGAAAACTACAATACCTCGGTGTATAATGTGGCGGTTAGAGGATTTTACATTGAGCGTAAACTAATCCACGAAATGTTTGAGGCTAATCGTATTTCCCGAGAAACCGTCGCGGATATGAGGGCGACAATCGCGGCTATGGAAACGCAATTGAGCGAATAGGCTTAATGAATTTCATAGTAATTTCCGATTTGTTGTTTGCATTTCTTTTTTATTTGCGCGATATCTTTTGAAAAATCATCTGTACTTTTATACACTCTGTTTCTATTTGAAATACCCGCAATAGAAAGACTCGAAATGGGGAAGTTTTCGGTAACGCCGTTTCTGTTTTTTGAAACGATATATCCCCTTTTTACGTCTTCATCGCGATATAGCCCAAGAACTTCGACCGAAAACGCATCTATGACCGCTTGACAATACTCTTCGCCTTCATGATAATCACAGATAACGATAAAATCGTCGCCGCCGATATGCCCGATAAACTCTTCTTTAGTTGCACATTTTTTCAATACATTTGCCACAAGCGCGAGCATCATATCGCCGTTTTGAAAACCATACGCGTCGTTATACGCTTTAAAATTATCGAGGTCATAATAGGTAATACAATACGGCTTATCGTTTAATACGCGAGTCAATATTTCCTGTTCAATTAAAAGATTACCGGGAAGCTTTGTTAAAGGATTCGAATGTGCGGCAACATCAACATCAATTTTCGTACAGGTATCGAGAAGGTCTTTAATTGTGACTATTCCGTAATATTTATTATCGAGCTCTACAACAATTGGGTTGTAAAGCTGTTCAAAAGGTCTTTGTAACGCCTTGCGCGATACTCGGTCAACCGTCATGTTGTAATCAACAACCAAAAAATCTTTATTTATAATTTGTTGAATAGGTTTATTTGAAAATAAAGTGAATCCGTATCTGCCGCCGAGTTTTTCGTTTAAATCCGTCTTTGTCATAAACCCTATGGCTTTATCGTTTTCGATAATGACAAATTCATGAATTGTAGGATTCAACTTCATCACCTCTAAAATTTTTTCGGCGATTTCGTCGGGTGAAAAGCTGTATCCCGGTTTTGATAGGTATCCTATTATAGGATAAATTGAGCTTGTAATATTTTTATTGTACTTTTTGGCGTTATACTTTTGAATTATATTAAGCTTTTCGGGTGCGATTTCTGCAAAAATTTCTTGCGGAACGCCCAAGAAAAACCCCTGTCCGTAACTGACCTGAAGCTTAATAAGTGTTTCTAATTCTTCCTCGTTTTCAATCCCCTCCGCAATCAATTGAATACCCGCATTTTCACAAAATCCTACCATGGCTTTACATAAAAGCTGTTTAATTTCATCTTTATCTATATTTCTGACAATGTTCATATCAAGTTTAACGAGGTCGGGCTTTACGTCTGATAGGGTGTTAATCTCCGAATACCCCGCACCTACGTCGTCAATCGCTATTTTATAATCCTGTCTCTTATAATGCCCTATTGAATTAATAAATACGTCGTTGTCTAAAGCCGATACACGTTCGGTAATTTCGAAAATGATATTATGAAGCTTTAATCCGTATTCATATAAACATTTTTTTGTGAATCCGCTTTGAAACGCTTCATCATGTATTACGTTTGGGTTGACGTTTATAAAAAGCTTTTTATTTGCGTCCATATCAATAGCCTTTTCTAAAGACTTTATTCTGCAAAGCTCCTCAAGCTCCCATGATAGATTCGCCTCATTTGCCGCTATAAACATTTTCCCTATATCCATTTTTAAATCTTCGTTTGATATTCGACTTAACGCTTCATATCCAAGTATATTTCCATCATTTAAAGAAACGATTGGCTGATAAACCGGTTTTATAAAACGACCTTTTATAATTTTATCAATATTCTGAAATATCTCTGAATCGTGTTGTATAGAATGATATTTTCTTATAAATTCGTTTTTCATATAAAACACCTCCAAACATAAAAGTCTTTTTAAGAAGCGGTATATAGTCGGTCAGTTTAATTTTACTATAAATGCTGATAAATAACAAGATGGGTTCAGTAAGATTTAGGTTTTATTTTAGTAAAAGATTAAACCGCCCGATATAAGCTCTTATGGCAACCTCCGAAAACCTGTTTCGTGTAATCGCCGAGATGAAAATTTCGTCAGACGAGGCAATTTTTTTGCGAATATCCGTTGATATTTAAAGAAAAATCAACGAAGTATGGCGGAATTTTTCAGCCGGCGAGTGCCGTAAGAGGTTTTCGGAGGTTGCCTTATGCCGTAACAATCTGCGAATCGCTTTCTAACCCTAATTCCGCTACCGCCTTGTCGCGCAGTATATATTTTTGTATCTTCCCGCTCGCCGTCAACGGAAAGCCGTCGGTTACCAAAACATGAGCGGGAACCTTATGCTTAGCGAGATTTTTATTTACAAATGCTTTTATATCGTCTTTATCAATCTCAATGTCGTCCTTCGGAATAATAAAAGCACAGGCTTCCTCGCCGTATCGTTTTGACGGAACGGCAACGACCGCGACATCTTTAACGGACGGGTGGGTGTAGATAAAATCTTCTATTTCTTTTGGGAAGATATTTTCGCCGCCGCGAATAATCATATCTTTAATTCGCCCGGTTATTTTGTAGTTCCCGTCGGGTAGCCTTACCGCCAAATCCCCCGTATGGAGCCAATTGTCCTTATCAATTGCCGCGGCGGTTTCTTCAGTCATTTTGTAGTAGCCTTTCATGACGTTGTAGCCGCGCGCGCAAAGCTCTCCGGGTGTGTTATCCGGCAAATCCTCCCCCGTTTCCGGGTCAACAATTTTCACCTCTACTTTAAATATAGGGCTTCCCACCGTATTAACGCGCGTTTCCGCGCTGTCGCTCGTACTGCTCATGGTGATTGCGGGAGACGCCTCGGTTTGACCGTAGGTTATACAAATCTCTTTCATGTTCATTTTATTAAGAACATCATCCATGACCTTAACGGGACAGGGTGAACCCGCCATAATCCCGGTTCGTAGACTCGAATAATCATATTTATCGAAATCACGATGCTCTAAAATTCCGATAAACATTGTGGGGACGCCGTGAACGGCGGTGCATTTCTCATACTCTACAACGTGCATAACCTTCATGGGCGTGTACCATAAAAGAGGAAGCATTGTGCTTCCGTGGGTGACGCACGCCATAATAGCCAAAACCATTCCGAAGCAATGAAAAAACGGTACCGGTATACAAAGCTTATCGTTTTCGGTAAATTTCATACAGTCGCCGATAGATAAGCCGTTGTTGACTATATTATTATGCGTCAGCATTACCCCTTTGGGAAACCCGGTTGTACCCGAGGTATATTGCATATTAATTACGTCGTCGGGACTTAAACTGTCCTTTCGCGCCTTAAACTCTTTTGATGAAATTAATACACCGAAGTCGGCTATTTGGTTCCAGTGATACATTCCCTTATAATAATTATCAAAAGAAACGACCGTTTTTAATTCCGGAAGCTTAACCGATTTTAATTCTCCTTTTTTACAGGTTTTAAGCTCGGGACATATTGAATAAATAACCTTTTCACAGTCTATGTCCTTTAATCCGTCACATATAAATAAAGCTTTACTGTCCGATTGTTTCAAGAGAAATTCGAGCTCGTGTTCCTTATAATTTGTGTTCACCGTTACAAGCACAACGCCTATTCGCGCCGTTGCAAACATGAGTACAAGCCACTGTGGATAATTTGTAGCCCAAACCGCCGCGTGGTCGCCTTTTTTAAGCCCCATTCCCATAAGCCCCTTTGCTATACGGTCTACCTTTTGGTTAAGCTCGTACCACGTCTTGTTAAACTCCATCTCGATGTACTTTACCGCCTTTCTCGTAGGGAATTTATTTGCGGTTTCTTCCAACATTTCGCCGATTGTGATGTTACGCAATTCCTTTTGCATGATTCTTTTCTCCTTTGTAAGTAATATAATATAAAATTAAAAATCCTCTTACAGCGTTTGCCGTAAGAGGTCAATTTTGTAAGCTTAAGCTTAACTCAAAAGCTTTACAAAATCCTTAACGCCTCTGTTTCATCGGCACAACGCAAACCACCCTCGTTTAGTAGCTCAACGAGGCTTAGTGTTAAAAGCGCGGAAACAAATAAAACAGTCATTTTGATAATCTCCGTGGGTTTATAATACAACTATGCTAACACATTGATTCTTATTTGTCAATAGTTTTTGTAAAAATTTTTATTTTTAGGGTCTGTGTTGTCAATACAGAAGTACAGTATATATAAAATAATAAAATCTCTTGACTTTTATTTAATAATATAATATAATATAATACAAATAATACTTATAAATTCTTTAAAGGAAGAAGAATATGGAGCAATCAGTAGTAGATTCGGCTATAAAAGAAGCCTTAAATAACAAAATACTTAAAATAGAGGAATATTTTAACGCAGATGCTCTTGAGTTTTGTGGCTCTCTTATTGAAGGAGCTGTGGGGTTCTTTAAAAAACATATCGAAAATTTAAAAATCGAGAAAGACCTAAAAGAAACTTTAATTGTTATATTAACAACTAACGGCGGAAGTGCTCAAGCAGTAATAAAAATCGTTAATATATTGAGACATCATTATAAAAAAGTGATTTTTATTGTACCTAATTTCGCTTATAGTGCGGGTACTCTTTTATGCATGAGCGGCGATGACATATATATGGATTATTCAAGTGTGTTAGGTCCAATTGACCCTCAAATTCAAAATAAGGAAGGTCGGCTTGTACCCGCTCTCAATTATCTTGATAAAGTGAATGAGTTGATAGAAAAGGCTAAGAACGGAACATTAACAGATGCAGAATTTGTTATTTTAAAAGAATTTGATGTTGCTGAGTTAAGAGACTATGAGCAAGCAAGGGACTTAGCGGTTGATTTGCTAAAAAAGTGGCTTGTTGAATATAAATTCAAGAATTGGATTTTACGCGAATCGTCCCAACAAAAAGTTACTTTAGAATATAAAAATAAACGCGCCGAAGAAATAGCAATAGAATTAGGTAATACCTCAAAATGGCATACTCATTCATATCCGATAGATGTTAAAGAACTAAGTGCTATGAAATTAAAAATCGAAAATTATAGTCAAAATAATGAATTAAAAGGTCTTATTGATTCATACTACAATATGTTGAGCGATTACATTAGGAAAAACGGTGCTTCGTATTTTATTCATACAAGGAGGGGAATAGAATGGTATTGAGTATAAATGATATCGTAAAAAATTATAAGCCCGAAAATAAAAGTAAAGTTGAAGAATTTAAAAAAGCTATTGATAACTGCGAAGAATTAGAGAGAAAAGGCTTGACCAAAAAAAGAGGGAATAATTTATTAGCTATAGAAAAAAGAAACACGTTTCAAATAAACAACTCAGCACCAATATTTCATAAAAGTTTCTCGATTAATTCAATAAAATAGGGGTCGTTGGCGACCGCGATATTATTAGCAAATAATACGTCGGTAACCCCCTTAGCTTTGAGATAATCAAAAGCATTATAGGGGAAAAATCGTATATCTATGACATATATTTCCTTGAACGAGCCGGTAAGGAACGGGATTAAAGCGTTACCGAAGCTGTCCTTAAAAACGGCTAATGTCCGCGTTGTGTCGACGTCGGTGGTTATATGTGTTATACGTGTATCTCCGCCCATAAAGGTACAATACGACTCTGATACCGGCTGTTCAAGAAATAGCGAGGACGAAACCGGTAACTCGGGGTCGTACCCCTCATATATGATATAATAGGTCGTTGAATAGTCGTTGGCGGGCTTATAATAGATAAAATCCTCGGGATTGTTCAGTATGGCGGGATTGCGCCCCGAATACCCGTACATTGTCCCGATAAAATTTTCTATTTTAACTTTTTCATAAGAAGAAAGCGGCGCGAAGGGAACCCCCGCCGTTAAAGCAAACTGTTCCGCGGCATAATACGCGCCGAGCGCGGCCCAATGGTGGTCTGTGCGAAGGTACACATTTTCACCGAGCGCGACCCGCCGCGACAATGCCGAATATACATTGACGGGCGTTACATCGTCGAGGAATGAGTTGATGTTGTTAATGCTTTCTCGTTGGTCAATTCCGTAGTGATTAAGGTAATTAACGGGACAATAAAACTCAATTGAGGACGGTATAACCATGCTGTAAAAATCTATATTGTTTAAGCGGCGTTTATATTCGTTTATAACGCTTGCATAGCGTTCCCCCGCCGACGAAACCCAGCCGACAATCATTAATGCGCGGTCGCGGTGTACCAAAACGCCCGCGCTCGAAATATCAACCTCGTCATCGTTTTCGCCCTCATTTTCTTCTGAATTTTCGCCAAAACGCTCATCGGGCGCGGCGATAACCCCGTCCCATTTCGGCGATTCTGTTTGGGCAAGGGTTTGCGACGCGGCATTGTCTTCTTGCGGGCGATGTTGAATTACCTCAATGGGCGGCGGTATTTCTGCGTTTTGTACATAATGAAAGGTCACTCCGTCAACGCTGAACCCTAATTTGCTCTTTATTAAAGATGACGCCCCCGCCAAATTATCGCGCATGGGTACCGTGTCCGAGAAAAACAAATTCAAATCGCGCATAAATTCTCCCGAAAAAACCCCATTTAGCGTTAATTCGGGGAAGCGTGCGAGCGAACGCCTTTCCACCTCCGAAAACTCGGGGCGTGATGCAAAAATTAAAATCGGAAACGCCGCCGCCAATACCAAAGCAAACGCAATAATATTTATCCTATTACATATTTTGTTCAATATTAGGCCTCCTTAAAACCTGTAATACAAAAACGGATTATAATTGTCGCCGACGAGCATTATCGCACAAAGAATAATCAACGCCGCATTAGTGACGGGGGCGAGATAATTGAACGCCGCGCCGCGCTTTTCTGCAAAACGATAAACCGGCGTGCAAAAGATAATTGCCGCTATAACCAAAAGTAATTGATTATACAAAAGATTCGTCGTTATAATATCATAAAGCGGGTTATTGTTTAAGCCGAAAAGACTTCTCATAAAAGCGAGCATTTGAACAAAATCGGTAAAGTAAAACATAATCCACCCGAACATAACGGCGGCAAACGTGAAAATAACCCTTATAAATGACAAAGCGGGGGGAATATAATCGGCGATTTTCAAAACGAATGCCCTTTCCGCAATAATGATAAGCCCGAAGTACAAGCCCCATAACGCAAAGTTCCACGACGCCCCGTGCCAAAGCCCGGTCAATATCCATACAATTAAAAGATTGAGCCACCCTCTGCGACGGTTCCCGCCCAACGGAATGTATACATAATCGCGGAAAAAACCGCCCAAGGTCATGTGCCACCGTCGCCAAAACTCGGATATTGATTTGGATATATAGGGATAGTTGAAGTTTTCGGGAAACTTAAACCCGAATATTCCGCCTAAGCCGATTGCCATATCCGAATATCCCGAAAAGTCATAATAAATCTGTAACGCAAAAAAGAATATCCCGAGCCAAGCTCCGCCGACGGATAACGACGATACATCTCCGTCGAGAATCGACGTTGCCGCCGCGCCGATTTGATTGGCGATAAGGATTTTTTTGGCGAGACCGATAACAAAGCGCGTAATACCGCCGCTTATATCCTCGAGCCGCATTTTGCGGTCGTTTATTTGGGTGTGAATATCCTCATAACGCACAATCGGGCCGGCGGTCAATTGCGGATAAAGAGAAACGTACATTAAAAAGTTGAGGCGGCTTCTCTGCGCGCAAAAGCGACCTTTATACACCCCGACAATATATGTTATTATCTGAAACGAATAAAAGCTTATCCCTATGGGGAGATTTGGGCGAAACGGAAGATTAAACAACGGCGTATACTTGAAAACAAAGAGCGAGGTTAGCGTCAAGCCGATTGATAAAAACGCAAAAGCTTTCCCTCTTTTTTCGCCTTTATGCTTTTCTATGAACAACGCGAATACGCGGTTTATCTCGGTTGTGGCTAAAAGTAAAAAAATCATCAAGGGTTCGCCCCATGCGTAGAAAATGAGCGAGAATACAACGAGAACGGCATTTCGATAAGCGTTGCTCTTAAAAGCAAAATACAACAAAAGATTAATCGGAAGGAAAATAAATAAAAACAATAAATCGGCAAATATCATAGGCATACTCCTTTAGGGTATTCGACATTATACGATTAGTAATATTTTTTAGTTTATCCTTTTTTTCCCTAAATACACTTGACAAATTCAAAAAAATGACTTAAAATTCATATATGAAAAGATTTTTTGCATTTTTATTAATGGTTTCCGTAACCGTAAGCCGACCCGCGTCATTTAATTTTACAGAGTGTTGCCCCTGCGGACATGATGCGGGGGTTAGTGAACGATGCGATTCGGCGGTTACGCACACGACAAAACGGCGAAAAACCACCAACGAGAATAAAAATAATAAAATATGCTAATTATACAATGGGGTAAATAGTTAAGCGGTTTAATTCGTATTCAACTCGTTTAACATTTGCCCGATACTCCGCCCGAGAAGCTCGCCCGCGTAAACGGCTTGTTCCAATGTGTTGCCGTGTGAACCGACTTCAATTAAAAGCGAGCCGGGCGACAGATTTAAGTTATAGTTACAATATTGGAAGAGCAATGCGCGGGTAATCCCCGCGTTTTGTGTTTCGAGGTGACTTTGTAAAAGACTCGCGAGGCGAAAATTCTTCATATAATCGGGAACGTCCCACTCGCCGTCGTCGGCGGGCGAAACAATCATTATCTGCGCCGCGTCGCGCCCGTTTATCTCGTTCACCGCGGCAATGGGAACCCCCGCCTCCGACTCAATCGCATCTCTGTGTATGTCTAAAACAATTTTTATGGACGGATATTCGGACAATAGCGATTTTATTGTTTCCTCGCTTCTTTTGTACGAGCCGGAATAAGCGGGGTAATCGTGAACGGTTCCGTCGTGTAAAACCGCATACCCCTCTTTAGCAATCTCCTCCGCAATTTTTGCACCTACCGCGACGACGCTTTTCCGCGAATCCAATGTCCTGAAGCTGTATTCGCGGTCATATGACCCGTCATCAAAAATCCTGAAGCCTTCGGTTGTATGGGTATGGATTATCAAAACCTGTGGCTCGTTATTCTTTTCGGGAACAAATTCGGGCAACAAGACGCTTTCGCTCAAAAGAAATGTTTCGTCCGTCTTGGTCTCATTACGAACCCGCCCCCCTCTCGCCAATTGGATATAGCTTTCGCCAAGCTCGGGGCGAAACGTCCTTTTGATTACAGTTCCGTCCTTTGACGAAAACTCGCTCAAATCCTCAATTATTGTCGATATATTACGCGAAAAAACAAGAAGCGGCTCGGGCGACAACTCTTGAACAACCTCGTTCGTAAAAAACGGCGTGTCATCAGTCTCCGCGGACATTTCGGTTTCCTTCGGCGGTCTTGTTTCAAAGGTGGTTGTCGTTTCCGTAGCGGTTGTCGCGTCATTGACGGTTGTCGCTTCGGTAACAGTTGTTGTTTCGGTAATGGTTGTCGTTTCGGGGAACTCGCTCACTCCGCCTTTATCCGACGGCGACGGCAAATACAATATTAGAGCCCCGTTGTTGACGGGGGCTACAGGGAGCGGTATTTCCGGAGCCGCAACATTTCCGAAGCTCGAGCTTACCGAAAGAACTGTCGTAAGTAAACCCGCAATTACAGTAAATAATGATTTCATGTTCAATTGATATGAGAACGGGACGGGTTTAAGAACCTGTATTTTACAACGATTCTCAATGATTTTTGGGCGAATTTTGTTGACTTTTTAACTTTTTCATGATAAACTGATTAATATAAAATAAGGAGTATAGTTATATGAAGAAAAAAACTTTATCGGCAATTTTAGCCGTTATAATGATTCTTAACATAGTTTTTGGTGCGGGGACGGAGAAAGCCCGACAATCGGTGAACGGTCAAACAAATACGGAGCGCGAATTTGTACCCGGGCTTCTGAAACAAAACGACGAGCGCGAATATCCAAAGCCGCCGTTTTTTCAACCCTTTTCGCTTTTGCCGGAGCGTTATGACGCGAGAACGGAAAACATTGTTTCTATCGTCGAAGACCAGGGCCCGAACGGCTTATGTTGGGCGTTCACCGCGACATCGCTCATAGAATCGAATATGCTTAAAAATGGGCAGGGGTTGCATAACTTTTCCGAGCTTCATATGGGCTACGCCACCGCAAGGAATCACGCGGGCAACAAATATGCCTCTTCGCGAAGGAATCCGTCGGACGGCGGGAACCGATTTGTTGCGTCAAACTATCTGATGCGCGGCGAACTCAACGGAACGGTCAACGAGGAACAAGACCCGTTCGGCAAATTCGCTAATTCGCTTGTGACGTCGCGAGATTTGTCGGTAACACAGGGAAAAGCGCGAAGCTTTGTCGTTCAAAACACAATATTTCTCAGCGGCGATTATAAAACGGATATTACTTTGAGTCAAATAAAAGAGGCGATTTTACAATACGGTGCGGTCGGCGCGTCAATGGATTGGGAAGGTGGGGTTCCCGTCGCCGGCGCGGGAAGCTCGTATTACAACACAAACAATTGTGCATATTATTACGACGGCGGAAAATTAGAAACGGACGGCGAACCGTATACGAATCACGCCGTAACTATTGTAGGGTGGGACGACAATTATGCGCGTAATCGTTTCAACACCCAACCCGCCTCAAACGGCGCGTGGCTCGTTAAGAACAGTTGGAGTACATCTTGGGGCGACAACGGTTTTTTTTGGATTTCATATAACGACACGAATTTTCCGGTAGCTATTTGGGCGGTAGACGGGGTGAACGAGTATAACCCGGATATGAAAGTATATGAACAAGGTTTTTTAGAATCCGACTCGACAAGAGGGTGGCTGAATGTCAATACAAATTATTATGCAAAAGTGTTCACGGTTGGCGAAGATGATGAAATACTTGAACAAGTTTTAACCGAAACCTGGTACAATAACGTAACGGCGGAGGTTGATGTAATAACCGATTTTCAGAGCTTTGACAACTATAAAAACATCGACTTTGAAGCAAAGGCGACGAAAACGCTTACCCACCCGGGATTTTACACAATCGACTTGGACGCGCCGATTGGACTCGGAAACGTAGATTCAAAATTCGCAATTGTACTTAGACTCAGCGCGCCAAATAACAAATCAACCCATATATCTTACAATAGCGGCGAGAACGCCCCCGCCGGAACAACCTATGATATGTCGCCGTCCTCCGGCGTTTTCACAAGCACGCCCTACAACTACAATATAAAAGCGGTGGCATTTAAAGGCGGTTCAAGTAAAAAGTGTGACATATGTAATAAATGGACTTGCGAATGTGTCTATTGTGTATGGTGTGGTGAGAAAAAAGAATTGGTTTGCCCGTTGTGTGTTTGGTGTTCGGATTGTAGCCTCGAGGACGGCTATGTTCACTGTGTTATATGTAAATACTGCGACTTTTGCAATGAGATTTACGGATATGTTCATTGTTTCGATTGTAACAAATGCGATGAATGTGTTGCGTTTTGTGACGATTGTGAAAAATGCTTGAATTGTTGTGAACACGCGGTAACCACAACAGAAACCACCACAACACAGGTGACAACTATTGAAACTATTTCAACCGATTCTATAACATACGCATCATCGGAAACAAACCCTGCCGCTGCAACATATGAAACGATAACCTTATCCACGCTTGATACATTGTCCGAAACGACGCCGCCGACAATAACCACAGACGATATACGCTACGGTGTATTATCGGCAGAGGGAGTGGCGGCGGGAGAGCCGACAATATTCTGTTTTATTGAAATACTTCTCGACCTTGTGGGTCTAAAAAGCAACGCTACAAATAACCCCGCCGCAATACTCAGTCCCGAGGGCAGAGCGGAGGGGAAGCCTACTATATTCTGTGCAATTGAAATACTTCTGTATTTAGTGGGTTTAAAAGAACTCTAAACAGGTTATTTAGTTACAGCTCCTTAGTGCTATATTCGCACAACCTTACTGTTTACGCCGACGAGGAAGCATAGAATTTCTAATGCGTCAAATATGGTCGGTTCGCCGCTATAACGCGCTTCTGATGTAATCAATGCGGTTTGAATCGCATATTCACAATTAACCGTGCTTTCCATTTTAACGAGGTATTTTAATAATTCTATAAAATCAAAAATGGTGGGGGCTTTCCCGACCCCCAAAACTAATCCCGAACCGGTCACAACCGCCGATGAATCGCCGCTTTCGCAATACCCACATTCGCCACAATGATTACAACAATCAACACACCAACTACAACGCTCTGCACACGGCGACCTTCTCTTGCACCCGGGAACGGGACAACAATTACAGGAAAGCTTATCGCAAATATGACAAAATTCGCTCCCTATAAACGTAATAGCTTTTATACAGTGGTTTTCAATCGAGTTTTCAAAAGCCTTAACGCCGTCGTTGGGGTTGTACTCAAACGACGTTTTATCGGGTGCGTTCGCCCCGTCATTGGCGATTCTCGCGGAACCGGAATTGTCCGACTCGACCCTTACAACAACCGCAAAATCCGTCCCCGCTTCGCCGAGGTTAATGGGATTAAACATATTGATTGTATAATACCCGGGATAATATGTTGTTTTAACTCCGTTAACGCTGAAGCTTTCTGTATTATATCCCGAAAAGCTTTTGAAGTTCGTTATGACATTAACCGATACAATAACGCCCGTGGTCGGAATATTTACAACAACTTGACTCAATTTTTCATTATTTTTTGTCGTTTTATAAACGCGGGCATAATAATTGGTATAACTCATCCACCCGTTCCAGCTTCGACCGGGTAAAAAATCATACTCGTACACCGTTGTGGTGCTTGGGAAAAAAGTTTTAACGCCGTCGACCGCCCAAACAGAAACCGGGGAATTTGTATCCTCATAAGATATCCAAAAATAACCTTTATCCGCCCACTTTGTCCCCCAACTGCTTTTAACGAGCCACGCGCCGTTGTTATTTGGTTGCGTATTAAAATTGTATTTAGAAAAATTATCGTCCCAACCGACAATAACCGCCTCGTGATTTGTTTCGGGGACAAGCTTTTTGTTCACCGGAATGGTTTTTCCGCCGTTATAATAATAAGCATTGTGTTGGTCGTTGAAAAAATCGCTCACCGCCCCCGAAACCGGCGCGGTACCGTCCCAATACATTGAAATACCGATCGCGCCGTATAATAAAACGGACTCTTTTATTTTGACGGCGGTTATATCGCTTTTAAGATTGCCGCTCAAAAAAATGACATTTTGAACGGCGTGGCTTCGCGTTTTACCAAGCGTGGTCGATATCGGACGGGGGGCGATAATATCAGACGTATATGACCCAAAGGGGTCGGCGGCTTCTTTTACCATTCCGCCCAAAATTCCGCGCATAAAATAAGAAGCGGCAACAATATTGCTTCCGCCGTCGTCCGGTGCCGTTCTGTTAAAAGCATACTGCGCGCCTACATGATTTGACGCAAGGGCATAACCCATATGTAATTCGGAAAAATTCTGACTCCCTTGCTTATTTTTCAGCATATTAGATTCAACAAGCGATGTAGCGGTAAAAGCCCAACATAATCCGTTAGGGCCTTGGTCGCCGACGCTTGACGCGCGATTAGCGGCTCTCCCGTCGTATTTTACGGGCAGTGACGAATACGCTTTAAACGGCAGAGAGTTCGGAAATTCATAATAAATATCGCTTTTTAAATGCCCCGAATTGAATCCCTCTCCACCGTCTGCAAATGAAACGCAAATGTTAAGCGGAATTGCCATAATAAAAATCACGACCGCGAAAAATGAAGACAGTATACGGCTTTTCATACCACACCTCTTAGTACGGTTCCTTACAATGAAACAATTATTTTTTACTGTTTTCACATCGCGGTTTGGATTTTACAGCCTCTATCGCACTAACTACAGCAATATCCAAATCGACGCAATTTTGTCTGAACATAACTTGGTCAACCCTCGAAAAAAGCTCGCCTTCTTGAGAATTGACATATTTTGACGGGAGCTTATTGAGAGCGAGACACTTAATATCATTTATGCAGGTCTCACAGCTACACCCTTCGTATTCCGGCATATATGTTTCGATTTTAGCTTCAACTATCCGTTCCATTATATTGATAATTGCCATTATTTAAACATCACCTCAATCCCAAATTGATTATAACAGTCTATTTACTATACACTATTATAATCAATTTGTCAATATGGCAATTTACACAATATTTTTTAGAAATTGTGTTCATAGACGAATCGTTTAGATTTCGAGCGAATTTTTCGTCAAACAAGGCAAAAATTTTGCGAATATCCGTTGATATTTAAGAAGTTTTTAACGCAGTATGGCGAAAAATTCGCCGAAAGATGAGCGGTGATGTCTATGAATACAGTTTCTTAGACTACCGGGTGTTAGTCGCGAGTATTCGCATCATTTCCCTTAATT
>WRHO01000035.1 GCA_009783205.1 Oscillospiraceae bacterium | reverse complement strand
TAGCGAACGACTTCAAACCAACTAAAACCGACAAAACCCGCCACGCCGAGCAACAACCCGCGGCGTGGTTTTTCACACGGACAAGTATTTCCCCGATATTTCCCGCATACATTTTATAAAAAATAATGCGAAAATAAGGGGGAAATCAACATGATTTACTGCAAAAAAGACGTGAAATTCATCGACTGCTCCACCCAAAATCGGGAGGGCAACGATGATGGCTGACATGAATAATATGCACAACTATTCGCTTGAGGCATTGAACGTACCGTCCGAGGACTGGCTTGGGGCATTCTACCGCCCGACTGACACACTCTGCATTCGGGTATTCGCCGACAAGAAAGGCAGTGACTACTTCGCACAGAAAATCACTTGTGTTCTTGAGGAGTTTCCCGACAAAATCGAATCGCTGATGACTCATAATAAGCATGGCAGAGGGATTTTCAATGTCATAAATCAAGGTGGTCATGACGATGCCTCAATTACTCGAATTACTGCTCATTATGTGGAAATGGACGATGTTTCCCTTGAAGAGCAATTGGCTCGAATACAGGAGTTCCCGCTCCCACCATCGTTGATTGCAAAGACGGCAAAGTCGCTACACTGCTACTGGTTGATGTCGGAAGGCGGAGCGGAAGTCGCTCGGTTTCGGCATTCCGAGTGTTTTGACTCCGACTTTCTCTTTCCAGTCGAGTTCCTGAATAAATGTTTTGAAAACCTCCAAATCTCCGCTTGTGCCTAAATACCCGAGAGCGAGTGTTTTCTTGGTTGTCATTTTTTTGAATCTGTCTAAATTTGAAAAATCCTCGGCAAGCAAAACCAAACGGTAGGTTTTTGTCGGAGTGATAAAGTCGCAAGTATACTGAGTTTCCTCGTCAGACACTACCATTTCAATGCCCACAATTATATACGTTGTGAGTTGTTTTATATTATCACCACGTTGTAGCCAATAGCAACCGCCTTCTTCAAAAATTGAGACTTCTTTTTTCTGGCGGGGAGCGGATTTTTTACTGACACGAGTGAATCCGTCTACGATATTATCACAAGCAACCCGCATTGTAAGCCACTTTGCGGGTTTTGACTTTTCTGCATTATTGATTGTTTTTCTTAAACTGTGATTTATTCAATGATTTTGTCTTGATTTTATGCGGAAAACAAACTATTCTTGGGGGAAAGCGGGGCGGCGAAAAATCGAAAACGGTCGGCAAAAGTCGAAAAAAGGTCGGGAAAAATAATCTCGGCGGCGGGAAATATTGCGGGACTCGTCCGCATATAGATTAACAAGTAATTTTACGGAAAATTCAAAACTACGCAGAGGGGACGGTGTGAAAATATGCCAAAATATTAAACCCGACAAAAAGCGAGCAATCGAGCGGATTGACGGGGCTGTTGCCATGATTATGGCACTCGCCCGAGCGACTGGTTGCGAAACTCCCGCTTACGAAAATAACGGAATGTTGGTGCTTGATACGAATAATCAGAATGGGTATTATTACACTTAAAGTAGCAATTTTGTGGAGGTGTAAATGGGTTTATTTTTGAGAAAATCGAAACCTAAAATCACCAATCGAATCGCCGAGGCGAACGCCTCTGTTCTCGGTTAATGCAGAGGATAATTATGCTCCTGTAACATTCAGTCGGGCAATGGTTACGAATTCGCTGTTGAGTAAATCGTCTAAACATAAAACTCTAATTTTCGATTGCGAAAATAGACTGTTTCAAAAAGTTAATTTTAAATAAATTCATATCGAAAGGAAAATGCTCATGGAAAAGAAAATCATGGAACTGCGGGAACGCCGCATGAAAACGTGGGAAAATGCGAAAGCGTTTCTCGATTCCAAGCGAAAAGAGGGCGGTGCATTATCTGCCGAGGATTCGGCTGTCTACAACAAAATGGAGACCGACTTAGACAATCTTGGTGACGAAATCAAACGGCTTGAAAAGTTAGAATCAGTTGAAAACGAACTTCGCAAACCCACCGACACTCCTGTCAATCATTCGCCGATTCGTCATTCTCAAAACGGCGGTGGAAATCACCAGCCTTTTGCAACTAAGCAATACAGAAAAGCATTCTGGGATGCCCTGCGTGGCGAGGTAATCAGCAACGCTCTGAAAATCGGCTCTGACCCCGAGGGCGGGTATTTAGTCCCCGATGAGTTTGAGAAAAAATTGGTTGAGGCTCTTGAACAACAGAACGTCATGCGGCGGCTTGCCAACATAATTCGCACCAAAAGTGGTGAACGTCAAATCCCGATTGTCGCTACAAAAGGCACTGCGGCATGGGTTGACGAGGAGGCTCTTATTCCCGAGAGCGACACGGCTTTCGGGCAGGTCACGCTTGGGGCTCACAAGGTTGCTACGATGATTAAAGTTTCGGGCGAATTGCTCAATGACAGTGCGTTTTCGATTGAGGAATATGTCGCTAACGAATTCGCTCGGCGAATCGCCGCAAAAGAAGAAGAGGCTTTTTTCGTGGGTGACGGAGTTAAAAAACCGACTGGACTTCTCGCCGATACTGGTGGCTCTCCTGTCGGTGCGACTACCGCAAAACCGACTGAAATCAAGTTTGATGAAATCTTGGATTTGTACTACTCGCTGAAGTCTCCCTACCGTGAAAAAGCCGCATTCATTGCCAACGATTTGACGGTGAAAGAACTCCGCAAATTGAAAGACAGCACAGGGCAATATTTGTGGACTCCATCAGTGAAAGACGGCACTCCCGACATGATTCTCGGCAGACCTATTTATACTTCGCCCTATGTTCCCGCAATCGAGGCGGATGCAAAAACCCTTGTGTTCGGCGATTATTCCTATTACTGGATTGCTGACCGTCAGTCTCGGACTTTTCAACGCTTGAACGAGATGTTCGCAACCACAGGACAAATCGGGTTCATCGCAACTCAGCGTGTTGACGGAAAGCTGATTTTGCCCGAGGCGGTTCGTGCGTTGAAAATGGCTGATGAGTGATGGACGGAATGGTGAGTTTACTCAAAAAAGTCAAGCTGAATTTAATTCTGTCCCACGATGAAGACGATGTGTTGTTATTGCAATTCATCTCTGCGGCGGTGAATTATGCCGAGACTTTTCAGCATACTCCGAGCGGGCATTATTCCGAGAACCCAATGCCGCCGACTACCGAGCAAGCGGTGATTATGTTGTCGAGTCATTTCTATGAGTCCCGAGACGGCTCGACTGGCGGATTTTTCTCCGATAGTGTGCAAGCGGGTGAGCGGGTTTGGAATGTGGTGAATATGTTGCTCGGCATGGATAAGAATTGGGTTTTGTGAGCGACTTTTATATAAAATCGAAAGGGGGTGTGACTTCATGGAACTTCGAGAAACTGCGGTTAAGGCGAATATCGAGAGAGTGGTTAATGCGATAACCAAAGCGGCTAAAAAAGGTGCTTTTAGTGTTAATCTTCGCAAGTGTGAGGGTTTTGATGCACTGGAAAATCCGCCAATCACTTTGAATGAAGAAATGCACGAGGCGATTCAAGCGGCGTTTACTTCTAAGTTGACGTTTGACGGCGATGTTGTGAGTTGGTAGTGAAAATTCAAGGTGTGGGGGCATTGTTGTTTTGCCGACATTGCCCTCGGTACATATAAGTATAACATAAAGATGTTAAAATTGCAAGGCGAACTAATATTTATGAGGTATAATTGCAATGAACAACACATCTGTGTATTCTAAAACACAAGAAATGCTTGTCGGGAATAATACTTATAATGTAACGATTCATTTTAACGAAAACGCCAATGAAACCGCTGAAGATAAGATGTTACGTTACATATCAAGCCGTGTGAACGCTGAAACAAGCCTTGACAATATTGGCAAATCCTCCATTATTTAAGACTTGCTAACCTGCCGCATTAGAGGTATCATGGTAGACAAAGGCGAAAGGAGGTAGCCGAAAATGGCTTTGCAATCAACAAAAATCACTGCTTTGTATTGTCGTTTGAGCAAAGAAGACGAGCAGTCAGGCGAGAGTAACTCAATCTCAAATCAGAGAGAAATGCTTGCAAAATATGCCGCCGACCACAGTTTCACAAATACTCATTTTTTCGTAGATGACGGCGTGAGTGGAACTGCGTTTGACAGACCGGGTCTAAATTCCATGCTTGCCGAAGTTAAAGCGGGGAATGTGTCAATCGTAATTTTTAAAGACCAGTCGAGAATCGGGCGCGATATACTCGAAGTCGGGTTACTCAAGCGACAATTTGAGGAGCATAACGTCCGTTATATCGCCGCCGCCGAAGGTCATGATAGTGCGAATGGATTTGATATGATGGCAGTGTTTCGAGACGTTTTCAACGAGTGGTTTGTAGCCGACACAAGTAAAAAAATAAGAACGGTTCTGCGTTCAAAAGCCCTGCAAGGTAAGGCAACCCGCCGAGCCCCTTATGGTTACCGCACATCAGAAAACGATACTTCTATATGGCTTGTAGATGAAGAGGCGGCAACAGTTGTTCGTGATATTTTCAACAACTTTATTGAGGGAATGAATCCCACTGAAATCGGCAGGGACTTATACCTTCGTAAAATTCTGATGCCGAAGTATTACTTCCGACAACAGAATATAGACGGCAAAAAAGAATATATATGGAGCATTTCATCAATTATAGATATACTCGGAAACCCTGTCTACATCGGAACTTTGACTGCTCAAAAGCACACAACACAATCTTATAAAAACAAGAAACGTGTTGTCCGACCTGAAGAAGACTGGATTGTAATTGAGGAACATCACCCCGCAATTATTGACAAGGAGGTCTTTGATATAGCACAGCGACTTCGGCAGAATCGTACTCGTAAGCGTAAAAACGGAGAAAAGACTATTCTCGGCGGTTTGGCGTTCTGTGCCGATTGCGGGTTGCCGATGTCGGTTAGCAGAGGAAATGGATATATATACATGATTTGCTCAGGTTATCGAAAAAATGGTGTTTTGAATGAACGTCCCTGCACTCGCCACGGTGTTCCGCTTAGCGAACTCGAAACGGTAGTGCTTAACGCAATTAAAGTTACCGTGTCGTTGGCAAAAGCTGACAAGGTGAAATTCGCCGAAATTATACACAATAGCAAAAACGAGGCTACTGAAAAGCAAATTAAAGCGAATTCGATGAAGTTAGCAAAAGCTCATGAACGGATTACTACTCTTGACAAAATCATCGCTCGTACTTATGAAGACTATGTTGAAGGCAAGATTGGCGAAGAGCGGTTTGCAAAAATGCTTGACGGATTTGAGTCTGAGCAATCGGGGCTGAAAGCGACCGCCGAGAGCCTTCAGAGTGAAATCGACACGCTAACGCAGAAGGCGGCGAATTTGGACGGTTTTATGAAATTAGTTGAACATTACGGTGAAATCACAGAACTCACTCCCGAATTGGCACGGTCATTTATAGATAGAGTAGTTGTTCATGAACCCATATTTTCACGACGAGGTTCTTGGATTAAAGATGGGCAAGACATCGAAGTATATTTGAACTATATCGGCGAGTTTAGCAACAAAGCCGATTCTTTAAAATAGGCGTTTGTCCTTAAATGAAAACGGCAACCGGTATATCTGTAACAATGGGCGAGTATTTAGACGCGGCGGCGATAATCACCGTGGTAATTTTAAACGCCGTTTTGGGGTTTATTCAAGAATATCGCGCCGAAAAAACCCTCGAAGCTTTAAAAAAGCTTTCCGCACCGACGGCACAGGTGTATCGGGACGGCGTTATTGTACAATTAGACGCAGAAAAGCTCGTTCGCGGCGACATAGTTCGTATAGAAGCGGGAGGAAGAATCCCCGCCGATTGTCGCTTACTCAACGCGATGGCGTTGGAATGTGACGAAGCTTTATTGACGGGAGAAAGTCTCCCCATTTCAAAAGGGAACGGCGAAACCTGTTTCATGGGGGCGGTCGTTGTAAAAGGACACGCGCTCGCCGAGGTAACCGCCACGGGAGAGGCTACCGAAATGGGCTTAATTTCGGGAATGTTATCCGAGGTTGCCGAGGAACAGACGCCTTTACAAAAAAAGTTAGGTGAATTGGGAAAGGTCATCGGGTTGATTTGCGTAACGGTATGCTTAGGCGTAAGCGTTCTCGGGATAATACGCGGTTATGACATTTTTGCAATGCTGTTGACGGGGATATCGCTTGCGGTTGCCGCAATCCCCGAAGGCTTACCCGCAGTAGTGACAATTTCGCTCGCGCTTGCTGTTCGACGTATTTATAAGCAGAAGGCTTTGGTTAATAAGCTTCATTCGGTGGAAACGCTCGGCTGTGCAAATGTGATTTGCACCGATAAAACGGGGACGCTTACGTTGAACAAAATGAAGGTAGCACAAACATACGGCGAGAGCGAGCTTCTTTTTAAATGCGGGGCGTTATGTAATAATGCGTTCAAACAATCCGACGGCACTTACTTAGGAGACCCTACCGAGGTTGCGCTAATTGAAGCGGCAGATGAAAACGGCGTCGATTTTAAAGGATACAGGCGGGTTGACGAAATCCCGTTTGATTCCTCGGCGGCGTTTATGCAGGTTACCGTAAGCGAATATGACGGAACAAAAACCAACTGGCTCAAGGGTAGTCTTGAGGCGATTTTACCAAAATGTAAGGTTAAAAACCCCTCAAAAATCCGTAAGGAATACGACGAAATGACCCGTAAAGGATTACGGTGTTTAGCGTTCGCCCGCGATAATCAATTTTTGGGAATAGCGGGGCTTTCCGACCCGCTTCGCCCCGAGATTAAGTCCGCCGTATCAAAATGTAAAAAAGCGGGCATAAGAGTAATAATGTTGACCGGCGACCACAAGAACACGGCGGAGGAAATAGCGAGACAGGCGGGGATAAACGAGGTTCATGCGCGAATGACCCCCGCGGATAAGCTAAAAATGGTAAAAAAGCTTAAAGCCGACGGCGATATTGTCGCAATGACGGGGGACGGGGTTAATGACGCCCCCGCCGTAAAAGAGGCGGCAATAGGCGTTTCAATGGGGATTCAGGGGACAGATGTCACGAAAGAGGCGGCGCAAATTGTTTTACTCGACGATAACTTCGCGACATTAGTCAGCGCGATTGAACAAGGGCGAACCGTATATAATAATATACGAAAATCAATGCGGTATATGCTTTCGAGCAACATCGGCGAGGTGTTGACTATGCTTTTCGCAATGCTTTTTGGAATGCCGGTTGTGCTTATCCCCATACAAATCCTTCTTATTAATCTCGTTACCGACGGTCTCCCCGCAATCGCGCTTTCTATGGAACCCGCAACCGACGATATAATGACTCAGCCTCCGCGAAAAAGCAACGAGAGCATTTTTGCGGGCGGTATGCTAAACAGTATAATCGGCAGAGGACTCGCAATCGGTATTTGTACGCTCGCCGCGTTTTGGTTAGCGTTGGGAAGCTATGATGTCGCGGTCGCAAGGACGGCGGCAATGGCAACCTTAGGATTGTCACAGTTGATATTCGTATTCGAATGTAAAGACAAGGGGAAGGGGATATTCAACGCCGAATACCTCAATAATCCTTATCTTATATTGGCGTCGTTGACCTCCGCCGCAATAATATTCGTATGTCTCTTAACGAACACATTATCGCCCGTTTTGCAAACCGTCGCACCGGAAAAAAACATTATCATGATTATATTAATATTTGCGGCGGGCTTGCCGATTATCAGAGGGGCGGTGAAGCTCCTTCAAAGAAAAAAATGATATTATTTACGATTCCTCATTATTAACACAATTGTTATAATAATTCCGGCAATGAAAAACAAAAAAATTGCCGCGCTTATTACGTTTCCGTCAATAGGTATTTTCCCTTTTTCGACCGATTCGAACAAATATAATTTTCCTATATCGAATGTATTATTGAGTATATGCAGTACAATTGCGGGCTTTACCGAATTTGCCCTGACCGCAACTATACCGAGAATAACACCCGCAACCGCCGCGTAAAGAAACTGCGTCAGGTTTTGGTGAAACGCCCCAAAAAGTAAAGCGGTTATAATGATTGCGGGGCGGTCACCCAACCGCCTCAGCGGGCGCAGAAGTATGTGTCGGAATATGATTTCCTCGGCAAACGGCGCGACTATGCCTACAAAGAAAAGTATAACGAGCCATTGTAATTGATTCTCCGGCATAACGCTTTCAAAAATATCCTTTAACCCCTCGGTTCCGTACAACCTTGTAAACAAATCGGCTATAAAATGACTTACTAATAACGCCACGGTCGACAGCGAATACATTGCTGTAAAAAGCGGAACAATCGCCGCCCATTTGAAACGCGAGGGGGGGAACGATTCACGCGGCAAGGAATAACGCCGCATAATAAGAGGGGTGACAAATAACGCGGGGGCGTAAACGATTATATCGTTTACTACCCATTTTAATGTATAATCTTCCGGCATAATTTCAAACAACACTATAAAAGAAGATAAAAATATTTGTGATATATAAGCGGCGATTAACGAGACGACAAGCGCGATTATAAGACCGCTGTTTGAAAATTCAAAATTTGATTCAGGTTTCATTAAATACAGCCTTTAATATAAGCGAGCTTATAACCCGCCCCGAAAAGCTGTCGACGGCGAGAATCATCATAGCGAAACCGGTAACGCTCGTAAAAAAGATAAGCGTTTTTCTCCTCCAGCTTATTTCGGTAAAAAGATTATCCGTTTTATAAACCTTTATTCGCGTTATTGTCCTCACCGCCAACGCTATCCCCGTTATTATCAACCCGAACAGCAAAGCTATAAACATTCCGAATACAGCTAAAAGCATTGTCGAGTCTTCATGAACGGATTGACTCTTACTAAACAGATAGTTTTGAATCGTTTGCGTCGATATAAAAAGCATTATAATCCCCGCAATTGAGTTAAACGAAGCGTGAAGAATTGTTGACGCTAAAATCGAGCCGGTTTGAAGCGTTATATAAGCGAACACAATCCCCAACACAAACGCGTAGAAAAACTGTTGAAAATTCCCGTGCATTATCCCGAACAAAAAGCCGGATATAATAATTGCAAAGCCGTTTCCGTAAGGCTTTAGCGCATTAAGAATAATCCCTCTGCAAAAAAATTCCTCAAAAATTGCCGCGGCAAAAACCATATATATAAATAACACAATCCCGCAGGTTATATTGGGCGGAATTATACTGTTCATTGTTCCGAATGAACGCTCAAAGGTTTCCTGTTGCTCTGCTGTGTTGATGTTTTGGACGGATTTTGCAATAAGCCACGCAACCAATAATGCAATTAAATTTGTAAGCTGTCCGAGTCCGTAAACGGCGG
Source organism: Oscillospiraceae bacterium (assembly GCA_009783205.1). Lineage (GTDB taxonomy): Bacteria > Bacillota > Clostridia > Oscillospirales > Ruminococcaceae > Ruminiclostridium_E. The sequence continues at coordinate 10,005 of WRHO01000035.1, read as the reverse complement.
GAAAATTCCCGATTGCTTTAACAAGTCGCGGCGGTTTTTTATACAAGGCGGGAAGCTTTTCTTGATTCTCGTTCCGCAGTATGAATGTCGCGGCTATAATCGGTATAAAATATAAGAATACCGCCGAAAACGCCAACAAAGCTATATACCCCGTTGTTTCGTTTTCGAACTCAATCGCGTTTAAAACAGCAGAACAAACAATCCCGCTTAAAAAAAAGATTGTCATTACCAAACCTATTTTAATGCAAATTTTCTTATACGCTTTTATGCTGTCCATAATCCCTCCTAAACGATTCTGTATCCCGCTTTTTGAATAGCGTTTTTTACTTCCTCAAAATGTGATTTATTCTTTGTCTCCATGGATATATGCAGATAACACCCTATAATATCGGTATTTTCGCCACCATAATTGTGCATAACTTTTATGACGTTAGCACCAACGTCCGCAATAATTGCCGAAACCTCCTTAAGCTGTCCGGGTTTATCCAACATTTCTATTTTTAATTCCGAAAGCCGTCCGGTTGTCAATAAGCCGCGATTTATTACCCGCGAAAGAATGTTTACGTCGATATTCCCCCCCGAAACAATTGCACAGGTTTTTTTGTCCCTCAAATCGAACGGAAGCTTGTTCAACGATGCCCGGGTCAATACCTCGTCACCCGCGCCGATTTTGTCAATTCCGTCACCCTGCGGTTGATACCGGTCATTGAACATTACCGCCGCTACCGCAACCGCCCCCGCTCCCTCGGCAACCAACTTTTGTTGCTCCATAAGGGTGAGAATCGCCGTTGCGATTTCGTCATCTGTAACGGTAACGATTCCGTCTACATAATCTCTGCAATATTTAAATGTCGTTTCGCCGGGCGTCTTCACCGCTATTCCGTCGGCAAATGTCGACAAACCGTCAAGATTTACTCGTTTTTTGTCGAGCATTGAACGGTGCATACTCCCCGCGCCCGCCGCCTGTACCCCGAATACCTTACAGGAGGGTTTAAGCTTTTTAACGGCGAACGCAATCCCCGAAATTAAACCGCCGCCGCCTACCGGAACAACAATCGCTTCAAGGTCGGGAAGCTGTTCCAACACCTCAAGACCGATTGTACCTTGTCCCGCTATCACGTCGATATCATCAAACGGGTGAATAAACACACCGCCGCTTTTCTCTTGAAAAGCTAACGCGGCTTTATGCGCGTCATCATATACGCCGTCAACGAGTTCGACCCGCGCTCCTAATTGTTTAGTCGCCTCGATTTTTGACAAGGGGGCGATATTCGGTATGAATATTGTCGCGTTAATCCCCATGCGCGCCGCAGAAAGGGCAACCCCCTGCGCGTGATTTCCCGCGGAACAGGCTATGACGCCTTTTGCGCGTTCTTCCTCGGACAGCATTGCGATTTTAAAATATGCTCCGCGAACCTTAAACGAACCCGTGATTTGAAGGTTTTCGGCTTTAAAATGCAGGTTCTTATTATAAGACGCCAATGATGACGGGATAATATCGGTTTTGCGGATACAGTCCTTCAGCAAATGCGCCGCCTGATAAATTCTGTCGAGTGTTAATTCCATGTTTGATTTTCCTTCACTATATTTTTAGGCAACCTCATGCCTTCACTATAATATCCTTAACCGAACCGCCGGGCGGAATCATAGGTAAAACAATTTCATCATGACCTATTTTATAATCAATAACAATCGGCGTATTATTCGGCAAATCTTGCAGTATACCTTTTAGTGTTGACAGGTTGTTTGCCGTGTATCCCTTCGCACCGAACGCTTCGGCAATCGCCTTAAAATCGGTTTTACGGTCAAGGGTGCTTTGAGAGTACCGTCCACCATAAAAGGTTGTCTGCCATTGTCTCGGAAGTCCGAGAGCATTATTGTTGAGTATAACTATTAAAATGGGGAGTTTTTGGGAAACGGCGGTGGCTAATTCTATAAGATTCATGCCGAAGCTTCCGTCGCCGGTAAAAAGTATTGTACGCTTTATGTTATTTGCGATACAGCCGCCTATTGCCGCGCCGAGTCCGAAGCCCATTGCGCCGAGTCCGCCCGATGTGAGAAGCGTTCGCGAGTTCCCGAGCTTATAATACTGCATTACCCACATTTGATGCTGTCCCACGTCGGTTGCGACGACCGTATCATCGTCACAAAAAGCGCGTACCGTTTCGATTACGTTTTTGGGCATTAAATCATTGCGCTCACAATCGCGCTCAACGCGCTTTAATTCATCTATGCGCTCAAGCCATTCCTCATGCTTGGCGGGGGTTATTTTTTCGAGCAATTGTTTTAATATGCTTTTTACGTCTCCGCAGAGCGAAAGCTGTGGCGTTACGTTTTTCCCGAATTCCGAGTCGTCAATATCAATATGGATAATAGTTTTATCCCGTGAGTATTCCGTGACATTGCCCGTCGCCCTGTCCGAGAATCGCGCACCTAACACTATAAGCGTATCACACTCCGACTTTGCCAACGACGAGGCATATTTCCCGTGCATACCGCTCATTCCGAGGTTTAGGGAGTAATCATCGGGTAACGCCGATAACCCCATCATGCTGAACCCGACGGGTGCATTGAGCTTTTCGGAGAGCAAACGAAGCTCATTTTCCGCGTTCCCGCGAATGACGCCGCCCCCCGCGTAAACAAAAGGACGTTTACTTTTGTTAATTGCGTCCGTAATCGCATCTAAATCAAAATCAACCGTCGATTGACCGTTATCTATCGTCGCCCGTTTTGCCGATTCGCCAAAGTATTCACACATATCGCTTTGAATATCCTTAGGTATGTCTACAAGAACGGGACCGGGGCGACCTTCACGCGCTATACGGAACGCCTTGTCTAACACCTCCTCAAGCTGTGTAACGTCGCGGACTATATAATTAAACTTGGTCATTGATTTTGTTATGCTGACAATATCGACCTCTTGAAAGCTGTCCCGCCCCAAAAGCGGAACCGATACATTGCCCGTTATTGCAACTAAAGGTATACTGTCGAGGTAGGCGTTGGCGATTCCGGTAACGAGATTTGTCGAGCCCGGCCCGCTCGTAGATATAACAACGCCGGTTTTCCCGGTCACCCTTGCGTAACCGTCCGCCGCGTGTGCCGCACCTTGTTCATGGGCGGTCAATATATGGTTGATTTGAACGGCGTTTTTGTACAATTCATCATATAAGGTCAACACCGCGCCGCCGGGATATCCAAACACCGTTTCGACCCCGTGTGCAATAAGACGCTTTATTACTATTTCAGCTCCGCTAAGTTTCATTAATTGTTACCTTAATTATTACCTTTCTTGGCGATTCCTAAATTTGCAATTACCTCAACCTCGACCGATACACCTTTGGGGAGCGCGGAAACGGCAACGCACGAGCGGGCGGGCTTACCCGTGAAATACTGTGCATAAATTTGATTAAACGAAGCAAAATCGTTTATGTCGGTTAAAAAACAGGTTGTTTTTACCACATCGTCGAAATCGCACCCCGCCGCCGTCAACACCGCCTTAATATTGTTCATGACCTGTTCCGTTTGTGCGTGAATGTCCTTGCCGCACACCTCGCCCGTTTCCGGCGATAACGGGATTTGTCCCGAAACAAAAAGAAGATTTCCGGTTATAACAGCCTGTGAATAAGGGCCAATCGCGGCGGGGGCAGATGTTGTCGAAATAGTTTTCATGTGTAAACTCCTTAATATATCCTTAATATTCCAATGAGTAATAATATAACACATAACATTTTATTTGTCAATATATCGCTTTGATTTATATCTTTAAATTTAGACTTGCAATAAAACTCGAATTATGATACAATCATAAAAAAATAAAAAAGAGGTGTTGTCATGCCCGCAAAAAAAAATCACAACCAATACATTCCTTCAAAGAGTGAGGAAAACAACCACCATAGAAAAATTTATACGCCGTAACGATGAAATAATGAAAAGTGTTCCGGTTTTTCACGAGTATATAACGGATTTGTGTCGGCAAAAAGAGATTTCAGTGGAAAGCGTTATCAAAAAAGCCAATATTGAACGCACATACGGACACAGATTTTTTAACGGTACTCGAAAGCCTTCCCGCGATAAGGTAATACAAATTGCTTTTGGATTCGGAATGAATTTTGAAGAGGCGCAAAAACCGCAAATAATAATCTTAAATATATTTGGCTCGGTGAAAACGAATTTTTTGATTCGGGCGTTGTTTTCCCGAATAATAACAAAATCATGTGGATATACGCCAAATATAATAATTTTACAAACCTTGAGCCGTTTACAGATATGCCCCGGTTATGTTATCTCGACATTAATACCAACAATATTGACGTCGAAAACAATAAAATCTTAGTTGAAATTGAGCAAATTCAAGCAATAATTGACAAAAACACCCAATCCCCGCCCGACGATTACGAACCCAACGAGCATATGAACCCGCATTACGGGTTTGAGTATGAGCGGCAGAGATAAAAAAGCCGCGAAATTTAATTAACGCGGCTTTTTTTATTCAAATATTTTGAAAGGTCGGTATTAACATAGTGTACATTTTTCGCTTTTATGGGGGACGTATGCTTTGTGTTCATTACATTATGGCGGGTGTCGGGTGGGGAAAAAAACACATCATTTTCATTAATTATCGTGTGCAGGAGCATTATTCACTTCTCCTTGTTCTTTTTTTGGTTCACATTCTTGTTCGTTTCTCTTTTGCTTTTCTTCCTCAATTAAGTCATATAAACACCCGATTGCTTCGGACAACCCCCCCAATCGGTCAATTAATCCCTCGTTGACGGCGGTGTTCCCGTCTACAACGGAACCGACGTCCATAACTAATTCGTCTTTTTCCATCATAAAATCCACAAATCGTTCGGCAGAAATCCTACTGTTATTAGTAACGAAACAGGTGATTCGCTCCTGCATACGTTCAAAGTAAGAAAGCGTTTGCGGAATACCCAGTAACATTCCGTTCATGCGTACCGGGTGAATTGTCATGGTCGCGCTCGGAACAATAAACGAGCGTTTCGCGCTTACCGCAAGGGGAACACCTATTGAGTGACCGCCGCCTACGACTATTGAAACGGTAGGCTTGCTCATTCCCGCGATTAACTCTGCAATTGCCAACCCCGCCTCGACGTCTCCGCCAACCGTGTTCAAAATAATCAACAACCCCTCAATCGTATTATCCTGTTCAATTGCGACAAGCGCGGGGATAATGTGTTCGTATTTTGTAGTTTTATTTTGCGGGGGGAGGATATAGTGTCCCTCTATCTGCCCTATAATAGTCAAACAATGTATATTATAAGGCGCGTTTGCCACCGCCACTATACCTATATCGTTTGTTTCGCATTGTTGCTCTTGTTCTTGTTCGCTATTGTCCTCGTTTTCGCAATCATCGTTACGATACTCGTTCATAAAAAACCGCCTTTATAAGCTTTGTTAGCTTAGTATTTACGAAAAAGGCGGTTTTATTCATGGAGGCACGTTTTGAATTTAAATGACAATTCTCGATTTCATTCCTACAAGGTGTTGCAATATTTCTATACCGTAAGCTCACCCGTATTTTTCACCCCCGCTCAAAACGATAGCTTCCACCGTATACAGCGGCAATTGTATAGCCGCTTCCTGCGATTTTTTTACGCAGTCGCGACACCGCTTTTTGAACGGCTTGTGTATCGTCCGCCATATCCGAACCCCATACCTGTTCATACAAATATTCCGCTTTTATATCTTTGTTCTCGTTTTCAATGAACAGTTGTAACAGAAAAAACTCCACGGGGGGTAGCTTAATCTTTTGATTATTCCCGAACCATACCTCCATAGAGCGGATTCGCAGGGTGACAGAGCCTTTCACGATAATGTCGGGAATTTGCTCGACATTGCGGAACATTGTGTTGACCCGCTCCAACAAAACGCCGTAATCAAAAGGCTTTGACATATAATCGTTCGCACCGAGTTTAAGTCCGCGCTTAACGTCTTGCGGTTCGCCCCACGCCGTCAGCATGATAATCGGGATTTTGCTGCCCGATTCCCGCAGTTCGCGGAGCAAGTCAAGCCCGTTTCCGTCGGGGAGCATAATGTCAAGAATAATCGCGTCAATTTTTTGTTGATTATATAAATGCTCCCGTGCCTGTTCCAAATTTTCGGCGGTAAAAACGTGGTAATTATTCGCCGTCAGCGTTTTGCTGACGTTTTTGAGTACAGTGATTTCATCTTCAATATATAACAGAGTTTTCATTTTTTGGTATCACCCGCTTTCCCTTTGATAAGCGTGTCGTTGATTGTTTTTGCCATTCCCATAATGTCGGCTTGTGCTTTTATCAGAAGCTCAGGCGCGTCTTCGGGAAACTGATTCGCAGACTGAACGCAGGTGGATACTCTTGTTAGCGGGGTTAATATATCGTGTGCCATTTGGTGGTAGAAGTCGGTTTTTGCGGCGAGTTCCTCCGCTTCGCGCTTGGTTTCGGCGTATTTGCGGATTATATACATATTAACTAAAATTGAAACGGCTACGATAATTATGATTAATAATCCCAAAAAAGCAAATGTTTTTGCGCGTTCCTGTAATACGTCGTCCATAAAGACGCTTACAAATACATATGCCGAAACGCTCGAGTCTTCACGTAAAATTGGCTCTCCGGTTATAAGCAACCGCCCCCATTCCGTGGTGTTTGTATAAGGGGAAATTTTCTCGCCTTTTTGATATAAAAGAAGTATATCCTTAACCGTATCATTAATGAGTACGCTTTCGCCTAAATCCATTCTGCTGTTCTCGTCCTCGTCTGTATCAAAAACAAAGAGCTCGTGCTTTTCGTCTATTCTTGAAATAACAATGTACGCGATATTAAATTCGCGTTGATAAATTCGCAGTTGCTTTAAAACCTGCTCATATTCCGCGTCTTTTTCAAGCGTGAGAATATAACGGTCAACGTCTTCTCCGCTTAACATAGATACCGACAGACTCGATAACGATGTAATTTTATTTTTATATTCGGATTCAATTCGGTTTTGATATATATTGGTTAAAAAAATCATCATAACCGTTCCGATTAATAATGATGTCAAAATAGAAGTGAAGGTTAAACGCGCTTTCAACGATTTTGTCCACGGCACAAACGAAATGGGTTTATCCATGCTCAACAATTCCTTTCGGATTAATAATTGTCAATTGTTCCTCAATCTTTAAAATCAACAGGGTGATGTCGTCGGCTTGTTCTGCGCCGTCGGCAAATATATCAATTTCCGCTTTGATGTGTGCGATAAATTCATTCATGTTTACGTCCTTGTGCCGATTAGCGACCTTCAACAAATGCGGGTCGGTAAACAACTCATTTTGCTGATTCACCGCCTCGGTAACGCCGTCTGTGTACAGGCAGAGCATATCTCCCTCGTTCAGCGTTATTTCTTCTTGTTTATACGCCATACCCTCCATGCCCGCAAGCACAAAACCGGGCTTTGTGGGGAGCCACTTATAATCCCCCCCTGCCCTTTTAATCATCGGCGGGTTATGTCCGGCGTTGACATAGGTAAATATACCGTTTTTCATATCCCAAATACCCATAAACGCCGTGACGAACATATTCGCCTCGTTATTCTCGCACAATAAATCGTTGACGGTTTCAAACACCTCTTTAGGACTTTTGCCGTTCTGCGCGTTATTTTTGAGCAACGTCTTGGTAATCACCATAAAAAGTGCGGCGGGAACGCCTTTACCGGAAACGTCGGCAATGACCACCGCTAATTGATGCTCCCCAATTAAAAAGAAGTCATAGAAGTCGCCGCCTACTTCCTTTGCGGGCAACATATAGCCGTAAATGTCAAATTCGGAACGGTCGGGAAACGCGGGGAAGATACAAGGGAGCATAGAAGCCTGTATTTGTGTAGCCACCGATAATTCCGCGCCTATACGTTCCTTCTCTGCCGTCACTTTTGTGAGATTTTCTATATAATCGTCTATGTCTAAAATCATTGCGCGAAACGCCGCCGCCAACGTACCCGTTTCATTGCGAATTTTGCTCAGTCTTTCACACTGTCCGACGGAGCTTTTGCTGTTAGCTTGGTGTTCATTCTCTTTTCCGTCTATGTAATGCTCGGCGATGTTTGCTATAGCTTCAATGGGCATAGTTATATTCTTCTCTGCGTAATGCAGAATAAACATCGTCATAAATATCATAACGGACAAGGCTATTGTCACATACAAATAAATCCTAAGCCACATTGCTAACGGGTCGGAGGCAATCGGAGACAGTTCTAAATAAGCGAATACACCGGTCATTGCAGCGGAAATCATTCCGACTATAAGAAAAATCAACACCAACCGTTCGTTCAACGAAATTCGAGTCTGCCCGGCTTTTAGTTTGAAGAACGCCGCAAAAACAAGGATAGGGATTCCAAGTACCATACTGAAAATAAAACAATTACAGAACACCATAAGCGTTGGCGCGGAAAAAAATAGATTATATCCGAAGCCTTTTAAGATAAGCCCTATCATTACTGTCATCAAAACCGAATTCGCCGTTATAATGACGATATACCGCACTACGTTTTTAACGCTGTTCAATCTGAAATACGGGCTGTCGTCTTTGCTCCGCCTTTTAATGAAGCACCATGCGGCAAAGGGAACAAACCCATATATAAGCTGTGCGGGGAATGCCACTATTGCTAAAACGGGGTCATACCCGGCAATAATATCTGCGAAAAAGTTCCCCACTGCACAACCGAGCGCGCCGGGAAACCCGAACATCAACCCAAAAACAGGGGGGAGGGCGGAAACCGGACGCATTTCAACCGTTTGCGCCACGTTGAAAAGCTCGCGAAAAGGCATGGTAACTGCAAAAAACAACACCGCCGACAAAAGAACAAGCCCCGATTTTTTTATCATATTCACCACCATGCCTTTCCTTAGGAACTATTCCTTATTATTGTTGTTCTTCTTCATTAGTATTAATACCGGTAAGGACATACAATCCCGCAAGATATAACCCGATAGGCATCAGAATTGCAATAATCGAAAGCCTTGTAGGAAGTAAAAGGTTGAACAGTGAATGTACGTTTTCGCTTATGACAAGCAATCCGAAAATAATCGGCAACAGAATATGCCGCTGTTTTTGTAATATCAAAAGTCCGATTCCGAAAATAGCGGCCGTCATACCGTGCATAATAGATGTTGTCAGCGTCCGAATAACGAGATTGATGATGTCGCTCACCATTCCGGAGGACTCCGAAAAATAAAAAACCGATTCTAAGATAGAAAACCCGACGCCGCTCGCTAATGCACAATAGACGATATTTACCGTTATTTCCGGGTGTTTTTTTCTTCTCAAAAAGAGCAGTAAGGGGAGCGTTTTGCATAATTCCTCAACAATGGGTGCGACCGAAGCCGTTACCCTTTCCGCCTGTCCCGGCAATGAGCCGAAATAGCTGTTGATTATATATGCCGCGAGTCCCGCAAATGTCCCCCAACAAAAATAAAGCAATATGCGCCGACTGTTTGCTTCCTTGACCACTACCGCGACAAACAGCAGAGGAATGACCGTGGCGATACAATTTCCTAAAAGCTGAAGATTTAACCCGTCCATATATCACACCTCCTTTCTTAAACGGAGTAATCCGCCGCAAATCCATACATACAAAGGCGTGTACATTGAAATAAATATAGTTTGTACATTTACGGCTAATCCCAAAATAAAAGACAGATAAACCGCAACATCTAACAAACCTAAAAAGAGCATGGAATAGGCAAAAATTCTCGCCGTCCGAAGCTGTCTTATTCGAAAGGATTGATATAAGACAGCTCCCGAAAGCGCGAGACAGCATACTGCCGTGAATATTACCGTTATATATAAAAGATTTTCGCTGTTTATAATAATTGCATAGGTAGTGACAATAACGGTAACGGCGCAAACCGCGCTTACTCCGATATGCAACGCTCGTTCCCATTTGTAAGGCGGGAGAATCAACAGGGTAAGTGCCGACAAAAAGAACACATAGGAGACCGCGTTGCTGTAATCGGTGATGTTTATATCGGAT
>WRHO01000034.1 GCA_009783205.1 Oscillospiraceae bacterium | reverse complement strand
AGGTGGTATCGCGGCAGACTAAGTTGGGGTTGGCGGGGTTCACTCCCGATGAGGTTAAAAAGACGGTTATTGCCTACGAGCCGGTTTGGGCGATAGGCACAGGTAAAACGGCAACAGCGGTACAGGCGGGTGAAGCCTGTGGTTTAATCCGCGGCGTTATTGCGGGGTTATACGGTAAAGCGGTTGCCGACGCGATAACAATTCAATACGGCGGGTCGATGAACGCAAAAAACGCGGCGGAATTGCTTGCCCAAGAGGACGTCGACGGCGGATTAATCGGAGGAGCGTCTTTAATTGCCGAAGATTTCGGTATAATTATTAAGGCGGCGGGAGAGTAAGGGGTATAAACATGAAAAAACGAATAATACCGGCGATTATTTTGTGCATTGTTATGATTATAACGACCGGCTGTGATTTAGCCGGAATTTATGATGATAACGCTCGTCTCATTAAAACCGCCGACAACATTTCCGCAAAGGAACAGTCGCGGAACAGAAGCGGTGAAGAGTTCACATACTCGGCTACCATGACGGGGGTCACTACAATTTGGAGACAAGATTCAATCGGCGAAACAGAGGTGACATTATCATACTATTTGTCCGTTCATGAAGGCGGAAAAGCAAAATTAATTTTAATTATGCCCGATGATGAGGTTGTTACTCTTGCCGAAAATATTGATAATACAGTCGATGATAAGCTTAAGGAGATTAAGGTTACTTTAAAGCACGGCGCGAACAGGATAAGGCTTGTTGGGTATGATAACCCCAAAATTGAGATGAAGCTTATAGGTTGAAGGAGAGTTTACGAGCGAATTTATTTTGCTCGAAAGCTTGTCTGATTTTACAGATTTTTACGGTTCGGAAAGGTATGGTCATAATAATGAAATCAATTTTATTAGTAGTCATGGATGGTATCGGTTTTTCAAGCTCGGGCATAGGCGATGCCGTTACTATGGCGAATACACCGACACTTGACAGACTTTTGAAGGAATACCCTAACATTCGCTTAAAAGCGCACGGGAGCGGCGTAGGATTACCCTCCGATGATGATATGGGCAATTCCGAGGTTGGGCATAACGCATTAGGCTGCGGACAGGTTTATTCTCAAGGTGCAAAATTAGTAAACGAGTCGATTGAATCGGGTAAGCTTTATCAATCGGCGGCTTGGAAAAAAGTCGCGGAAAACGTCGTTCAAAACGACTCAATTCTACACTTTTTGGGGCTTCTTTCGGACGGAAACGTACATTCAAATATAGCGCATTTGTTAAATATGCTTTCTCGGGCTAAAAAAGACGGCATTAAAAAAGTGCGCGTTCATATACTTTTGGACGGAAGAGATGTTCCCGCAACATCTGCATTAGACTATATAGAACAATTAGAACAAACAATGTCTTCTCTTAACGACGACAAATTTGATTCAAAAATCGCGAGCGGCGGCGGTAGAATGAATATCACAATGGACAGGTATCAAGCAGATTGGGCAATGGTTGAGCGCGGTTGGCAAACGCACGTCAAGGGACAAGGGCGGGTATTCGCAACCGCTACGGAAGCAATTGAAACGCTTCGCGGCGAAACCCCCGGGATAATTGACCAAGACCTTCCGCCTTTTATTATTGGCGAAAACGGCAAACCCAACGGAAGAATCATAGACAACGACAGTGTTGTTCTGTTTAATTTCAGAGGGGACAGGGCGATAGAAATATCTATGGCTTTTGACAATGCCGAGCTGTCTCAATTTGACAGAGGGGGAAAGCTTAATGTCGTTTATGCGGGTATGCTGCAATATGACGGTGATTTGAAGCTCCCCGGTCTTTACCTCGTTGAACCGCCCGAGATTACAAATACTCTTTCCGAGCTTTTGGTAGCGCATAATATCAGACAGTATGCGGTATCGGAAACACAAAAATTCGGACACGTAACCTATTTTTGGAACGGGAATAAAAGCGGAAAGTTCTCCGACGCGCTTGAAACTTATAAAGAAATTGTCTCCGATAAAGTCAGCTTTGACAAGCTTCCTAAAATGAAATCGGTTGAAATCACCGATGATGTTATTGCGGCAATTAAATCGGGCAAATACGACTTCATTCGTTGCAACTTCCCTAACGGCGATATGGTGGGACATACGGGGAATATCGACGCGACAATTATAGGTGTTGAGGCGGTTGATTCTGCTTTGGCGAGGCTCGAAAAAGCTTGTGAAGAAAACGGGTTTCTTCTCTTAGTGACCGCCGACCACGGTAATGCCGACGAAATGCTCGAAAAAGACAAAAAGGGCAATCTGTCTCCGCGAACCGCTCATTCGTTGAATCCTGTGCCGTTTATTGTTTGCGACCGGTCATTTAAGCTTAAAAGCGGCAGAGATTACGGACTGGCGAATGTCGCACCGACAATCGCGAGTATTCTCGGTATTAAACAGCCCGATTGTTGGGAGGAGTCGGCTCTTTCATTTGCACCTTAACCGACTAATCTGCGCCTGAACTCATCTACGGCAGATGTGTCGTTTGCACATTCATCAACATATTCTTCGAGGGTTATGCCGAGGCTGTTAATTCTTTCGGCATTATGTACCCCGACAAATCTGAAATGCCACGGCTCGTAGCTCACTCCGGTGATATGGGTCGTGTCTTTTTTATAGCGAAGTATAAAACCAAATTTTGCGGCGTTGTTCATCAGCCAACGAAATTCAATTGTTTTATCGAACCGCTCCTCAATTAAATTGAAGTCTATAGCGAGACCCGCATTATGCTCGCTCGTTCGCGGAACGGCTATTTCCCGCATTGTGAGGTCAAACGCCTCGTGTCGCGCATACCCTTTTTGCACTAAATCGTTGAACATTTCTATAAAGTTCTCCTCCTGTCGGACGAGCCGCCTGTATGACGAGACGGGAACGAGATTTATCCCGTTGTTTCTCGCCGCCGTATACATTTGCAGATAATACGGAGCCGCCCGCCTGTCTAATTCCCGATTGTCATTATTATAACTCCCTATTGAAGCTAAATCGGGAGTATAACCTCGAGGTAGTGGATTTTTTGCGTTAATCAGCTTTATTGCCCATTCTTCTTCCTTTAAATCGGGTAAATTGGGCTTCTTCGGCTTAATGCTTTTGTTTACACCTATATCGTTTTCCATACCAATCAAATATTTCAGAATTTCAATAAAACAGAATATAGTGGGTTCCCCCGCTTCGACCCCTTCCCTGCTGATTATTGCCGCATCCATGCTTTCTGAATTAATTACCCCTTCCTGTTTTATCGCGCCGTCCATATCTACCAAATACTTTAAAATCTCAATTGCGTCGAAAATAGTGGGTTCATCTCCGCCGAGAATACACCCTTTTTTTATCTGTTCCGCACTCGCTTTGATTAAAATGTTATGCGGAAACGCTTTACTCAACAATAGTGCCGTAATTAATAATACGACAACCGATATGTTTATTATTCCTTTATGAGTCTTCAAAATATATTTACCTTTCATATTAACCCCAACACCTTCCCTTTTACAACGGCATCCTCGGCGTTATGAACGCCGAGCTTCTTGTACAAAAGAAGCACATGACCCTTCACCGTTCCGTATACCGTCCCCGTTTGCGCGGCAATTTCGCCGTATGACATACCTTTATCGAGAAAAATCAGCATTTTCTTTTGCATTGAGGTAAGCCGCGGGGGTTCGCTCCCCCCCTGCTCTTTTTCAGCCCTCGAGAAGTTAAGCTTACCGTTTATCTCGTTTATAAGCGTTTCTGTAAATTGCCTTAGTTTTACGGAAAGGCTTTTTCTTTCGCGTATTGTGCATAATAAAGTCAAAATCCCCCGCCCCTCGTTAATGAACATTTGCTTGAACCCGTATTGCGCGGCAATACTTAATGAGTTTTTCAATTGTTCAATCGCTCTGCTCTTTTCGCCGTTCATTTGAAACGCGTCAGCCAATAAAATACCACATTCTATTTGGTCGAGAGGTCGCTTAAAATCAACGGATAATGTATACAATCTATTTCCTAAGCCTATTGCCGCCGTATATTCGCCAATCGCGTTCATAGCGCGCATTGTTGTATAATGAAAGCATATGCGGTCAAAGGAAAGCTTTTTTTTAAGATTCATCGTACCGGAATAATCATAATCGTGTACCTTAAGCCAATTAATTGCAGAGGTTGCATTTTTCTCTGATATTTCCCGCTTTACAACCGCTGCGTCAAAATTCGGCTTCAAATATACTGCGCTTTCGCTTATAAACCGCTCCGTTTGCCGCATTATATCGTCGGCGTCGTATATTGCCCCCATAGCGTACAACACCTGTGACAAGAGCATATTTGCCGAAAAAACCAATTCGGGATGTATCCCCCCGTCAAAGCTTAAGCCATTAGGCGCGATATATCGGAGCGCGTTTACGAGTTCACCGCGTTCATAATATATTCCCGATATGAGCAATTTTTCAATACCGGCATAATCGGCTCCGAACATTGTCGAAAACGTATCCGATGCCGCTCGGATATCGTCCGGGTTCAACTCATGATACTCCGACAAATCGCGGAATGAGCGATGAAAAAACGGGAGATATGAGGTAATTGTGTTGACGCGCGCCTTAATCCCCGCATTCTTGTCGATAAACATGAATATTGCGTTTTCGAGCCATTTAATGTATTCGCGAATCGGAACGCTAAAGTCCCAACCGAGGAAAAGTAAAAAAGCTTCAATAAATTCTGGATACATTATGGTAATCTCGGGGAGATTCTTTCGTATTATATCAATATAACTGAGGAATTTTTCGCCGTTTCCGTCCCTGTACTCAATTGCTGAACAGGCGAGCAGCAAATGTGGGTTTTTCGCAATTAAATCCGAATTTTTATTGTCGCTGAGAATTTGCATTATATTTTGTCTGTACGATACTGCCGTTTCCGCCGTTTTTGCATTGTAACGGCAATACTCCTCCACGCATTTGTATATACCGTCAAAATCGAGATTATAACCGTAATGCTTCACCCCGTTTGCAAAATCACCCCGCTCGTAATACCATTTTGCGCACACCTCGTTTAAACGGTATATTTCTTTCTTGTCGAGAAGATTAATGTTGTTGCGAAGAAAATCGCGAAAGACTGTGTAAAAGCGGAAGAAATCGCCGTTTTGATACAGAAAAGCGTTGTTTCGTTCTGAATATTCGGACAATATTCCGTACCCGTTATGCTTTGTAGTCAACTTTTCGCACAATTCGGGGGTCAGCTCATCGGGTATGCAAAGACGCAAAAGCTCTTTTTTAACGGTATTGTCCCACATATCCCATACACGTTTTTTTATATATTGAGCGAGTTCGCTCGGGTTGTTGTTTATCAGAGACGATAATTGCACGGGCCATCCGCCCGTGATTTGCAAAAGCTCGGTGACCCTTTCCGGCGAGAGCGTTATATCTCGCTCCGCGCCTAACCATTCCGTTTCCTCTGCCGAAAAAATCAAGTCGTCTTGATACAAGCATTCAAATAAACCGGTATTCATTAAACCGTTTATCGGCGCGTTTCGACTCACAAAGCATAATCGAATATACCCCGGTACTTGTGCGATTATCATAGGTAATTTGTTTAAAACATCTTTATTTTTAATTAAATGAAAGTCGTCCGTTAAAAGGTAACAACGCGCATTTTTTATCGGGAATTTTTTTAATAAGACTAAAAAATCTTCAAGGGTTAATTCAAAATTCTTTAAATCGGACAAATGTGGAAAATTTTGAGTAATATTAACCAATTTTAACAAAGATAAAGCAATTTTGCTGTAAAAAACTCTCGGAATATTCATATCGTTCGTAACAGCTAATTTTGTCGAAAATCCGCGTACCGACACTAAAAATTGTTCCGCGGCTATTGTTTTTCCGTACCCGGCGGGTGCGGTAATAAAAATATTTTTTTTTGTGGATATTGTCTTCATTTTTTTAACGACGTTATGTCGCGGAACCACCCCCGAAGCGGCATTTACTCTATATTTAGTATCCATAAAAAACTTCCTATCTATAAAATCACAACGCTTTTATTCGTTATTATATCATACCCGGTATGGAAAGTCAAGTATTGTAATTAATTAATGCTTATAGTAAAATTCACTATATAATATTTTATAAAAATAATGTCTATAAAAAGGGGAAAAATTATGTCTTGGTTCAAAAACATGAAAATCAGAGTAAAAATGATTCTGTCGTTCGCAATTGTTATCGCGCTGATGGCGACGTTGACGGTTTTTGCCGTTATCGAGCTGAACAGCGTTTCGCGTACTTACACAAATACGATTAACTTTCCGATTGAAGCGGAAATACAAATGCGTACCTTTTCGGAAGCATTGGTTCATGTACGCCGTGTAACTACTACCATGTGTATGTTTGCCTCCGACAAAGACCCCGACAAAATTAACAGATACTATAGCGAAGCGGCCGAAAACTTTGAAATCGGTTTAGCGGCTTTAGACGCATATGAAGGAACCGTTAAGAACGGAACGCTCCCTCCCGAGCA
Organism: Oscillospiraceae bacterium; assembly: GCA_009783205.1. GTDB lineage: Bacteria > Bacillota > Clostridia > Oscillospirales > Ruminococcaceae > Ruminiclostridium_E. Next base: position 13,118 of record WRHO01000034.1, on the reverse strand, counting down.
AAAACAATCCGTAATGGTGGGGGTAAACGAGTTCAGAGACAATTTCTTAAAATACAAAAGCGATGTTTGTGACCCCGTTGCCGAGGAAGCGCGCAAGGGTAATTACGAAGGCGCATTAGGGTTTATCGGCTCGGGTGTTGAACTCGCAAGTATGCTTGACACCGCCTGTAAAGACATGATTGCTACCGCTGTTGCCTCTTCCGAGAGAAACGTAAACACCGCAGAAGATACCGCTTCAACGGCGATAACGATGTTTATTATTATTGCGGCTGTTGCGGCGATATTTGCGATTGTGATTGCGCTTTATGTTGCGGCATTGATTAGTAAGCCTTTGAAAGCATTAGCGGGCTTCATGGGTCATGCGGGCAGAACCGGCGATATCACAATGCAACCTCACCATATAAAGGAAATCGAAGAATTTTCAAAGGCAAAAGACGAAATCGGCGAATCAATTGGCGCGACCGCCATCCTCCTGAGGCATATAAACAATATATCCGACGAGTTGAAATCAATCGCGGGCGGCGACCTCACGGTTAATATCGAATTGTTATCGGATAGCGATATCATGGGCAACAGCTTGAAATTCATGATTGATAACCTTAACGGTATGTTTGGCGAAATTAACAACTCTACCGAACAGGTGTCGAGCGGCTCTAAACAGGTTGCGGAGGGCGCGCAAATTCTTGCACAGGGTTCCACAGAGCAAGCGTCGGTAGTTCAACAGTTGTCGGCGTCTATTTCTGAAATTAACGCTATGGCTAAGGACAACGCCGAAAACGCAACGGCGGCGTTGGCGGAAACTAACGAAGCGGGAAGACTTATGGAAGTCTGTATGAGTCAAATGGGACAGATGACCGATGCAATGCGTACCATTGACGATAAATCCAAAGATATATTCAAGACGACAAAGGTAATTGACGATATTGCGTTCCAAACAAATATATTAGCGTTGAACGCGGCGGTTGAGGCGGCGAGAGCGGGACAACACGGTAAAGGCTTTGCGGTTGTTGCGGAAGAGGTTCGCAACCTTGCGTCAAAATCTGCCGAGGCGGCTAAGGAAACGGCGTCATTGCTCGAGAGCAGTACCCAAAGCGTTGAAGAGGGCAATAAAATCGTTGAACAGGTTAGCGCGAGTTTAAAATCTGTTGCCGAGCTTTCTAAAAAGAATGCTGAAAAGGTCGAAAGCGTTCAAACAATCTCGACGCAACAAAGCGGCGCGATGGAACAGGTCAGCACCGGTATTGACCAGGTGTCACAGGTTATTCAACAAAACTCGGCGACAGCGGAACAAAGTGCGGCGGCATCTCAAGAAATGAGCGGACAATCGGATATGCTACAAGAACGTATTATGCAATTTAAATTAAAATAACCGTATAACCGCAAGTTGCCACACTAAGGGTTGTGATTAAGAGTTCCTAAACAGAATTGTATTCTGTTTAGGAACTTATTATAAAAAGAACATATTAATGTTCCTAAATATGAAAGGGATTTTTGTAATGATTAAAAAGAGTGTTGTTGCATTTTTTTTATTAATCGGTATTATTCTTTCTTGTACGAGCGGTTGTAATCTCCCCGATTCATCTGAATCAAAGAAATTGTCTCCGTCGCACAATGAAATTGATTCTGTTAAATCATACACCGAAATTCCCGGTATAACCGATGAAGAAATCTCTGCGGTTGAAACCATTAAAGCCGCGCGGAGTTCTTTTACATATTCGAGCGTTACTTCAACCGAAGCCTTTACTCTACACGATGGAAATAGTACGGGGTTTTCGGCGTTATTCTGCGACCTACTTTCTGAGCTTTTTGATATACCGTTCGTTCATTCGACAGCCGAATGGGACGATTTGAAAAAGAGAATTGATAACAAATCTATTGATTTTACGGGAGAACTCACGCCTACCTCGGAACGAAAAAATAACTATTTCATGACCCGCCCTATTACCGAGCGGGGGCTTATCGTTGTTACAAATTCCGATTTTCCCGATATCGAGATTGAGGAACAGCTCAACGGATTAAAAATAGGGTCATATAAAGGTACAATTACCGCCGAATCTGTTATTGCCGCATATCCCTGGTTAGATTTCGAGATTATAGATGTTTTTAGTCATAATGATGTAAAAGAAAAGCTTACGAGCGGGGCTATAGATGCATTCTTCTCCGACGAGCCGGAGACATTCTCCTTTGAAAGTTCTGCGCTTGACGCCGCCTTTAAAGTGAATAAGGGCGTTTTTCAAATGATTTATACCCCGGTATCCATGTCTACCGCAAACCCGCAATTAGAGGCGATTATATCGGTTGTTGATAAATACATCGCTAACGGCGGGTCTGATATTTTATGCGAGCTATACCACAAGGGAAATCGCGAATACGCTAAGTATAAATTCCGAAACAGCTTAACGGAAGACGAAAATACATATCTGAACAATATATTAACGCATGGTGTGAATATAGCGTTTGAGAGCGATAATTACCCAATAAGCTTTTACAACAAGGTGAGCGAAGAGTTTCAGGGGGTCGCGCTTGATGTTCTTAACGAAATAACGCTTATAACCGATATAGAGTTTAATAACGCTTCATCGTCCGATGAAACATGGACTTCTATCATAAATATGCTGTATAACGGCGAGGTTTCAATGGTTCCGGAGCTTTTGCGAACAAAGGAACGCGAGGGCGACTATATATGGGCGAAAACTCCTTATGCCGTGAATAGGTACGCGCTTGTTTCAAAATCGGAATTACCGTATCTCGAAACCTATCAAATCGTCACCTCAAAAATCGGCGTTATAGAAAATGACGCTCGCGAGGACACCTATCGTATGTTATTCCCGAATAACGACAATCTTATATTGTTTGACAATTACGACGAGGTTGTTGACGCACTTGAGAACGACGAAATAGATATGATGATGTCGACCGAGTATGAATTTCTCACCTTAACCAATTATTTTGAAAAATCGGGATATAAAATAAACCTCATTTTTAACTCGCCCTTGGTGGAATCGTTTTTTGGCTTTAACAAAGATGAGGAAACGCTTATGTCTATTATTTGCAAAGCGACCTTTTTGCTCGATACCTCTATGATTGAAAAGGAATGGGTCAATAAAACCTTTGATTACGAGAGCAAGCTCGCCGAAGAACGCTCGCGGTATATGAATCAGCTTGTGACCGCGCTTTCTGTATTCATCGGCTCGTTACTTTTTGTTTTAATAATACTCTTTTCCTTGCTTATTAAAAATTCCCATAAAAGCAGTATTATCGAGAGTCAAGAATTAATGGTTTCGACAATATACGAGATTATGCCCGACCTACTTTTCTGTAAGGATATGTCGTGCAGATACACAAGCTGTAACAGCAGTTTTGCTAAATTGGCGGGGTGTAGCGTTGATGAATTAATCGGAAAAACGACGACTGAGGTTTTTGTACACGATAAGGACGCGGCTAAGCATTTTATGGACTCCGACAATGAGGTTATTTTCACCCGAAAAGAGGTAAAGAATGAAGGGTGGATAAGCTATCCCGATTTAACACAAAGCTATTTTGAGCTTATTAAAGTCCCCATGATGAATAACGGCGAAATGGTGGGCATGATGGGCGTTATGCGCGATATAACCAAATATAAAAAGGTCAAATCCGAGCTTGAAGTCGCTTTGGAAATGTCACACGAGGCGATGAATCATTTTAAGATTATATTGGACTCTACGCCGCTCGCGTGCAACCTTTGGAACGAAAACGGAAGTGTTTTCGATTGTAACGAGGAAGCGTTGAAGGTATTCGAGATGGACAAAAAAGAATACATGGATAATTTTTTGAAAATCGCGCCCGTGTTACAGCCCGACGGCGAGAATACCGTCACAAAAACCAAAAGATTGTTAAAAGAAGTATTCGAAACGGGTGAAACCGCCGTTTTCGAATGGATGTGTCAAAAAATCGACGGAACGCTTATTCCCATGGAGGTAACGCTGATTCGTATTAACTACGGAAACGAATATGCCGCCGTATCTTTTTGTCGTGATTTGCGCGAGTATAAGGAATTTATACATGAAATCGAATATCGCGACCATCTATTAATCTCGGCAAATCGTATTGCCGAAATTTTACTCGACGCCGATATTGACGATTTTGACGAAAAGCTGTACAATTCATTAGGAACATTGGCTGTGGCTATGGACGCCGACCGCGTATATATTTGGAAAAATTCAACTAAAAACGGTAAGCTTTACTGTAATCAAATTCTTGAATGGTCGGAGCGCGCCGAGCCGCAACAGGGGAACAGCTTTACGCACGAAAAATCATATGAGAGCATACCCGAGCTGCTTGATGAATTATCGTGCGGTCGCTGTATAAAAGGCATTGTCAGTCAAATGTCCGAAAATTGGAAAGCAGAATTATTGCCGCAGAATATTAAATCAATACTTATTGTTCCCGTTTTTCTGAATGATTCCTTTTGGGGTTTTGTGGGGTTAGACGATTGTCATAAAGAGCGGGTGTTTACCGAAAACGTCGAGAATATTTTGAACTCGGCGAGCCTCTTAATTGCCAATGCGTTGATACGTAACGAAATGAACAACAGTCTTCATAAAAGTGCGGCGCGGTTGGAAATTGCCGTTGAAGAAGCGCGCAACGCGAATGACGCGAAGAGCAATTTCCTCGCTAATATGAGCCACGAAATACGAACGCCGATTAACGCAATTATCGGAATGACCAATATAGGTAAAGCCGATTTTGATGTAAAGAAAAAGGACTATTGCTTTAATAAAATCGAAAACGCCTCAAATCATTTGTTGGGTGTTATAAACGATATATTGGATATTTCAAAAATCGAAGCAAACAAATTTGAACTCTCTCAAACGGAATTCAACTTTAAAAAGTCCATAGTCGGCGTAATTAATGTAATAAGATTCCGAATTGATGAAAAGCAACAAAAGTTTTCGGTCTCGATTGACAAGAATATTCCTAAAACCTTAATAGGAGATGAACAAAGATTTGCACAGGTTATCACGAACCTATTGAGTAACGCCGTTAAATTCACCGATGAAAATGGCGTTATAAGCTTAACCGCGCTATTTTTGGGCGAGGAAAACGGAATTTGTAGGATTCAGGTAGATGTAAGCGATAACGGAATCGGAATAAGCCCACAACAACAAGAAAACCTTTTCACCTCGTTTCAACAGGCGGACAACAGTACCGTAAGAAAATTTGGCGGAACGGGGCTCGGTCTTGTTATATGTAAAAACATTGTGGAAATGATGGGGGGCGAAATTTGGCTCGATTCGGAAATCGGAAAGGGTGCAAAATTTTCGTTCACCTTTGATGCCGAACGCGGTACAAGCGTTGACACAAGCGATAATGATGAAAACTATGAATTAACCGCGCATAATGAAACACAAGCCCCGGTTGAGTTTAAAGGGAGACATATACTTTTAGCGGAGGATATGGAAATAAATCGCGAAATAGTAATATCCATGCTCGAGCCTACATTTATTAATATTACCGGTGCCGAAAACGGCGAAAAAGCAGTTGACCTTTTTAAAGAATCGCCCGACAAATTCGATTTGATTTTTATGGATATTCAAATGCCGATAATGGACGGCTATGAGGCGACTCGACAAATTCGCGCATTGGATGCCCCGCGAGCAAAGGACATTCCCATTATAGCTATGACGGCGAACGTATTCCGCGAAGATGTTCAAAAATGCTTTGAGGCGGGAATGAACGAGCATTTGGGGAAACCGCTCGTCGCCGAAGAGGTTATCGGCATTTTGAAGAAATATTTGAACGTGTAAAGGATACCTAATGCAATTATACATTTGCGATATTAAACCGTTTTTGGACTTAAAAGGGCTTGCGCTTATTACGAAGGAGCGACAAAAACGTATACATCGGTATCTGCGTATCGAGGATAAAGCGCGTTCATTGGTTGCGGGCTTGCTTTTAAGACGGGTCTGCGGAATTACCGACGACGAACAGATTGTATTCGGAAAAAACGGAAAGCCTTATCTGAGAAGCAATGGTGGTAGAAGTAAACAAGATAAAGTATATTTTAACATTTCACATTCGGGCGATTATGTTATTCTCGCAATTGCCGACCGCGAAATAGGTGTTGATATAGAACAAATCGCCCCCTATTCTAACGCAATCGCCCATCGGTGCTTTACACCCGCCGAGCAAGAATGGTTAAAACAAAAGGGCGACGATAAATCGTTCTTTCGATTATGGACGGCTAAAGAAAGCGTTATGAAAGCTACCGGGTTGGGTTTTGCTCTTTCGCCGAACAGTTTTTGTGTCTTACCTTTAGATTCGTCGGTTCATTACATCAACAAAGAGGGCTGGCGCATGGAATGGTTTTTTCATGACGGGTACATTGTATGCTGTTGCGTGAAGCATTATTAGCCTTCTCCTCGGCTCTTTGCAGTCAGATAAGCGTTAATAAAGCCGTCTAAATCCCCGTCCATGACCGCGTTAATATTCCCCATTTCGTGATTAGTTCTGTGGTCTTTTGCCATTGTATAAGGCATAAATACATATGAGCGTATTTGCGCCCCCCATGCGATTTGGAGTTGTTCGCCTTTTATATCGGAAACCTTTTCGAGATGTTCCCGCTCTTTTATTTCAATTAGCTTTGATTTAAGCATACGCAACGCATATTCTCGGTTTTGTGTTTGACTCCTCTGCGTTTGACAACAACAGACTATCCCGGTAGGCTTGTGTATAATCCGCACGGCAGAGCTTGTTTTATTGACCTTCTGCCCACCCGCACCCGATGCGCGGTAAAACTCGGTTTCGAGGTCGTCCGAACGAATGTCTATATTAACGCTGTCGTCGATTTCCGGCATTACCTCGAGGCTCGCAAAGCTCGTGTGCCTTCTTCCCGAGGAATCGAACGGCGACACACGCACAAGGCGGTGAACACCATTTTCCGATTTGAGGAAGCCGTATGCGTTGGTTCCTTTAATTAAAACCGATACACTTTTCAGACCCGCCTCTTCCCCGTCCAAAAAATCGAGCAGTTCTACCTTAAAGCTGTGTCGCTCCGCCCAACGTGTGTACATACGGTGAAGCATCGCCACCCAATCCATCGCCTCCGTTCCGCCGGCACCCGAATGAAGCGTCAGTATTGCATTTTTTGAATCATATTCCCCCGAAAGAAGGGTCGACAACGTCTGTAACTCGAGTTCTTTTCTTGCGGCAACGGCGAGGTCGGTTATTTCCTCGAGCATCGACTCGTCTTCCTCTTCATTTGCCAATTCAATCATAGTTAATACATCGTCAAAGCTTGTCGAAAGCTTGTTGAAGGTTTCGATTTTATTCTTTAAATCGCCTATTTTCTGTTGTGTTATCTGCGCCGCTTCGGTATTCGTCCAAAAATCGGACTTTGCCGATTCTTCCTCAAGAACGGCTATTTCCTTCTCCGCTTTTTCGAGGTTGAGCGCGAGGGCGAGTTCCTTTAATTGTGGTTTAAGCTTTTCAAATTCTAATCTGAGTTCGTCGTATTGCAGCATACAGCCTCCGTGTCCGGTCATTGTTTTAAATACAGATTCTTATCTCGATAATTGTTTCTTTATCCAGTCCTTCAACTCCTTAAACGCACTTCGCGGGTCAATTTCGTCTAAGGTTTCGATTAATGCCGATACTTCATTATCGTCAACGCTCTGCTTCTTTCCGGCAATAACGGTTGCGCGACTTTTCACTATAAACAAAACGATTTCTTCAACCCCCGCTTTATTTGAGAGCATTTCCGAAACAACCTTACTCTTTGCGGCAAATTGTATAAAATCCTTATTCATCAACGTGTAGTTCATTCTGCCCCGTTCGTCTTTATAACGCTCAACGATTGCAATATATTCCTCAGAATTAACCATGTCTGTTTTTTCCTCGGGTAAAACATCTTCTGCGGGCGGTTCGTACTTAGAAACGTCAATATTAATATTCCCGCGGGCGGTATACGGCGCGCCGCAGGTCATTTCGATTGCTTCGTCAAACGCTTCGGCGGGGAAAAGGCTTTTGTCTACCTTACCGAACGGCAACGTCTCGCCCGTCCTTTTGTCTATTGAGCATACCGCGCTTTCGTTTTTATCGAGACGCAAAATTTTTATTGCGCTCCCCTCTTCTATTTTTTGTTTGTAGGCTATTGCGGGGATTACGGATAATTCAACCGCTTTTGTTCTAATTATATTCCTCAATTGTACTTTCCTCCGTGTTTTTAATTTCCGTCATTATACCATATAATTCATTTAATGTCAATACTTGACTTTACTATAATTTTGTGGTATTATATCCTTATGAAACAATTAACAACATTACTTATATACCCCGATTTTCTCGAAGAGGACAAGCTTAACAGGAATAAGCTCGGCAATTACAGCGAGGGCCTCGCTTCAATATCGGCGGTTTTAAAGAACTCGGGATACGGCGTTAGTCTGTATCATATGCTCTATATGCCCGACAAGAAAGAATTTGTAAAAAAAATCGCGGAATATGTAAAAAACGGCTGTGACGCGATTGGTTTTTCGGCGCGAACGACCGCGATGCCGTTCATTACGGAGCTCGCGGGTTGGTTAGACGACGAATTTCCCGATATTCCGGTGTCTGTCGGCGGTTATCACGCAATTCTTGTTCCCGGAGAGTGTATAAAGCTTCGCGGAGTGGATATGGTCATTGTGGGAGAGGGGGAATACCCGTGGCTCGAATATATGCAAAGTCTTCGTGACGAAACGCCGCGCACAGACATAGAAAGCATATATTTTAAGCTTAACGACGGAACAATTATTGAAAACCCCGTTCGTCCGCTCATTGAAGACTTAGACTCCCTTCCCTTCCCCGATTTTGACCTTTTTGATTACGAAAACCTTGACCGTTCTAAAAACTTTACCGCTATGGTCATGCTTTCGAGAGGTTGTTTATTCTCATGCACATATTGCGGAAACTCACAGTTTCGCAATATTTACCCAAATAAAAAGAAATATTGTCGATTCCGCTCGCCCGAAAAATCAATCGAGCTTCTCGAATTGCTATTAAAAAAATTCCCTTTTATCAAATATCTCGAATTCCGCGACGCTATTTTCAACACCTACGAAGACTGGTTCTATAAATTCATGCCGTTATACATTGAAAAGATAAAGCTTCCCTTCAACTGTAACCTTAGGTTTGACATTTTGACCGAGGAGATGGTGAAAATGCTCAAGGATGGCGGTTGTTATATGATAGACATTGGTTTGGAGAACGGTAACGAGGAATTTCGAACAAAATATCTGCACCGCACAATGAAAAACGACCACATGATAAATGTGGCTAAATGGTTTAAGGCAAATAAAATCACAACCCTCACCTATAACATTGTGGGGCTTCCGCACGAGACGCTTGAGCTTTCGCTCGAAACGGTAAAGCTCAATGCGCGGTTGGACGTCGATAAGGTCATTCCCAATATATTCTACCCCTACCCTATGACTATTTTAGCAAAAACCGCCGAGGAAGGCGGGTTTATAGACAAATCGGTTGACCCTAACGACCCCGTACAGCTTCGTATGCCGCAATATCCCAAATACGATATACTATATATGGCGTATAACTTTAACAATTTAGTAAGACAATATCGCCGAATTTACGCCATGACCGACAAATCCGCCTCAAAAAAAGCCGAATTAAAGCTCGACAGGAAAATTACCTCAAAGAGCTATCCCCGAAAGCTTTTATACAAAAGCGCGAAGCTTAAAGAACAAATGTTTATTAAAGCGAAGAAGCTTTTAAAACGTGTATCGCCGAAATTGTTCATATTTTTGAAAAACAGGACAATGAAAGAGGTTCAAAAAGATGATTAGGAATGGTTGTAAAAAATGAAACGCCCACAAAAATCTGAAGCGGTTATTACCGATGAAGCGAAAATTATTACGCTTATATGCTTTTTGCTCAAAAACTTTAGCGGGTTAAATGAATCGCTTTTGTTAGAAATCGTCACCGTTGATGAATTGGTTTCACAGTTCTCGCTGTCCGACGCGCTCACCGTGATTGAGAATAAAGGCTTGGCTCATCTTTCTGCAAAAAGCGCAAGCAAAGAAAAAGCTTATGTAATTAAGCCGGCGGGGGAAGAGTGGTTGTCACAATTTGAAGGTACCCTTTCCGCAGAGGTGAGGAGAAGGCTTATTAAAACGGGGAGACAGGCGATAAAACTATCCGATTTGAAGAAGACGGCAAAATGGGGTGTTGTACAAGAAAACGGTCAAGCCTGGGTCTTTTTTGTTAATTTCTTAAACGAAATAGACGGAACCTGTATCATGGAGATAAGAATACATTCAAAATCACGCGACGGTGCAATTATTGCACAGGAAAAGTTTCTGAAAAACCCCGTCGACATATTAAGCAATACCATAGGTAATTTTATCGGTTAGCAACTATTTACAGGCGTTTTAAGCAAATATTTAAATTTTACACAATTTTTCTAAAATCATACGAGATAACTTATTGACATCTCCGCAACCAAGTGTTATAATTAAATCATGGGGTCGCGCTTTTTCGACAATATAATCGCTCGCGTCCTCAAAATCGCCGAAAACGTCACAATTTTTTGATTCGTCGATTAGGTCGGCTAAGGTCTTTGAACGGATATCGTTATTATCGACCTCTCTCCCGCCCATTATCTCGGTAAGCGTAACCCTGTCCGCGATTGATAAAGCGGAGGCAAATTCATTAAGGAGCGTTTTTGTTCGAGAGAATGTAAACGGCTGATGAACTGCCCAAACGCGTTTATATCCCATATCCTTTGCGGCATTAAGCGTTGCGGTAATTTCGGTGGGGTGGTGTGCATAATCATCGACAATTGTTATATCGTTGACGTTTCCTAAAACTTCAAAACGTCTTCCCGCGCCGACAAAAGCGTTCAAACCTTTTGAAAGCGTTTGCGGGTCGGCACCGGCGGCGATTGCGGCGGCACAAGCGGCAGTTGCATTGAGAATATTGTGTTCCCCGGGAACCTTAAGTGATATTCTTGTTACAAAATCCCCTCTGTAAATAAGGTCAAACTCTCTCCCGCATATATTTTTCGGCTCATAATCGTTGCTTCCGCTTTTTCCGAATTTTATAATTTTACCCGCAAAGTCGCTATTTTGAACGGCGCGCATTGTGTTTTCGTCATCACCGTTGACTATCAAGACATCGCTCGTTATATTACAAAACCTTGTGAACGACAAACGAAGCCTATCCATTGTTTTGAAATAATCGAGGTGGTCGCGGTTTATGTTCAATATAATCGAAATATTCGGGGCGAGCATCAGAAATGTATCGGCATATTCACAGGCTTCACAGACCATTATATCGCTTGTACCGGTTCTTCCCGAGCCGCCGTTCAACGCCTTGAGCTTTCCACCTATCACTGCGGATATATCGGCAATTTCCGGCTTTTCGGCAGACATAAAAATAGTAGTGAGCATTGACGAAACGGTAGTTTTACCGTGAGTACCCGAAACGCAGATTGCTTTTTTGAATTGCTTTGTTATATAACCGAGAAGCTCTGCGCGTTCTACTATCGGAATACCCTTCTCTCTTGCGGCGACGATTTCGGGATTATCGTCCTTAATTGCCGCCGAGCGAACAATAACCGCTGCCGATGAGTCGGCAAGGTTCTCGGGTGAATGTCCCATAAATACGCGAATCCCCATTTTGCGTACCGCGTCAAGCGTATCGGTTTGGTTGTTGTCCGAGCCGGTGAGCGAATATCCCTTAGCGTGAAGTATTTGTGCGAGCGGATACATACCGCTCCCGCCTATACCGACAAAGTGAATGATGTTGTTAAACTTTAGCAGATTTTCCATACGAATAATTTTCCCCATTTTCGATTAAAATAATCTTACATACGTTAATTTGACGAACAAATCCCATAATGCGAAAGCACCTACAGATTAACTTATGACAATAACGCGACAAAACGCGACAGGAAAGGATGTATCTCAATGTTAGAAATAAGCGATATCAGAATCAGAAAAATACTGCAGGAGGGAAGACTCAGGGCGGTTGTTTCCCTCACGATTGATAATTCAATCGCCGTCCACGATATTAAATTGGTGCAGGGTGATGAACGTATGTTCGTTGCAATGCCGAGTCGCCGCGATGAAGCGGGAACCTTCCGCGATATTATTCACCCGATTAATCCCGAAGCGCGCTCACAGCTCGAAACAATGATTTTAAAAGCATACGATGAATATTTAAACGCCGAACAAGCCATTGGCGTTGCCGTCGATGGTTAATCGACCGTTCCTATTCTAAAAAAAACTTTGTTTTAAGCACGGCGAGTTGGGTCTTAGCGTCGGGGATTTGATTCTCGCGAATCATGTCGACGGCTTTGTTGAAAGGCAATTTCACTACATCGAGAAATTCGTCTTCGTCTAAACAGCTTTCACCCGCAATAAGCTCCCTCGCCAAATACATATGAATTATCTCCGTACAATATGCGGGCGTCGGATAGAGTTCCCCTAAATAATCGAATTTTCCCGCCGTATACCCCGTTTCCTCAAGAAGCTCCCTCTTTCCGCATTCGAGAGGTTCTTCACCGTATTGACGTTTCCCGGCGGGTATCTCCAAAAGAATATCTTTAAAGGGATAACGAAACTGTTTTACCATTACTATCATATTATCATCGGTTAAAGGCAATATACATACCCCGCCCGAATGTTCCACGACCTCGCGGTCTGCGGGCATACCGTCAGGAAGCTCAATCTCGTCTTTTCGGACATTGATAATCCTTCCGGGGTAAACCATAGTCGTTGTCAGCGTTTTTTCTTTCATGATAATATATATATCCTCACATTCTCTCGGGAGCCTCCACCTTCATTATACCGAGTGCATTTTTGATAACGGTCGCGGTCGCTTGCATCAGCGACAATCGCGAATATATAACACCATCCGATTCACCCTTAACGCGGCACGAATCGTAAAACTTATGAAAAAGCTGTGCCGTTTCGGTGATATACCGCGTTAATCGAGAGGGGTCAAATGCCCTCGCCGCGTCTGCAACCTCTTCTGTAAAAACGGCGAGTTTTCGAATCAGCTCAAGCTCTGCCGGTTCGGTAAACAACAATTGCGTTACATTTTTGGGGGCAACGGGTTTAAACGGACAATCGGGGTTGTCG
>WRHO01000033.1 GCA_009783205.1 Oscillospiraceae bacterium | reverse complement strand
GTCAAACAAGGCAAAAATTTTGCGAATATCCGTTGATATTTAAAAAATTTTTAACGCAGTATGGCGGAAAATTCGCCGAAAGATGAGCGGTGATGTCTATGAATACAGCTTCTAAATATTAGTTGAAAATTACATTAAAGTGTGGTATAGTTGTTAGAAAAGGAGTATAATCAAATCAGAAAGTCAGAAAGTAAGTATAAAATATGACCGATTTTAACATAAAAGTATTCGCCGCAATACGAGAATGATTAGACAGTGTAGAGGAAAAAGATAAAGTGAGCATGAAATATCACTATGCCGACTACAAGACCATACTCTCGCCCAAAAACGGCATGAACATCTACCGCGGCTGTACCCATAACTGCATTTATTGTGACAGCCGCAGTGTTTGTTATCAAATAAAACACGACTTCGATGATATCGAGGTCAAGCGTAACGCAGTCGAAATTTTAGAAAAACAACTGCTCCGAAAACGCAGCCCCTGTATGATTAGCACGGGGGCAATGTGCGATTCGTATATTCATCTCGAAGAGGAGTTACAACTCACTCGACAATGCCTTGAAGTAATCGAACGGCACGGCTTCGGGCTGTCGATTCTCACAAAGTCCGCAAGAATTATGCGCGACGTTGATTTGTTGTATGCAATCAACGCCAAAACAAAATGCGTCGTACAAATGACAATGACAACCTTCGACGAGGATTTGTGCTGCATAATCGAACCCGACGTTTCCACGACTGTTGAAAGATTCGCCGTACTTGAAGCAATGCGGAAGGCGGAAATTCCCACGGTAGTATGGCTCTGTCCTATATTGCCGTTTATCAACGACACCGAAGAAAACCTGCGCGGGATTCTCGATTATTGTATACGCGCAAAGGTGCGGGGGGTGATTGCGTGGAGCTTCGGCACAACAATGCGGGAAGGGAGTCGGAATTATTTTTACCGCAAGTTAGACGAACACTCTTCTATTTTGCCCGACATGAAACAAAGGTATATCGAAACCTTTGGCGACAGGTATGAATGTCTAAGTCCGAACAATCCGCAGCTTTGGGCTATTTTCAAAGCCGAATGTGAAAAGCACGGGATTATGTATCGGAGCAAAGACGTGTTTGAGTATTTGTGCAAATTCGAGAGCCGGGGTATGGAATACGGGCAGATGTCGCTGTTTGATATATAAGAGGCTGTAAAAAATGGAATAAACGGTAAAATTACAAAAACGCTTGACATATTTATATATTCGTGTTAAAATTAATGGCAACCTAAATATGAACAATTCCTTACTGGAGGGTGAGCTTCATGGACGATAATAAAAATAGCGGCAATACCGAAAACGGCGGTAATTATTATTACAAAGACGGGTTTAAACATTATTATGACCCTAATGCTTATAACGATGAGGAAAAGAGGCGCAAAAAGCGGGCTTTATTGTTAATCCCGCTGTTCGTTGCGTTGGCTTCGATTGCGGCGTTCATCATTGTCGGGGCGGCGAGTTCTTCGTCTCCCCCCGCACAAAAACGCCAAATCCCGCCGAGACCTGCGGTTACGTTCGGCAATACTTATGCAGTAACGGAAGAAAAAACGACGGTTGAGGTTGTTGAAGACGATACAACCGACACCGCAACGGACGACGAAACGGGTACCGACGTTGTTGCCGACGCAAGTCGTCAGCCAAATGAGACAACCGATGCCCCCGCCACAACGGGTATTGTTGCGGAGAGTCGCGCCGCCGCGGTTCCGCGTACATTAGCTCCGCGCGAATACATAATCGAGTATGACGCAAACGACGGAGATGTGGAAAGCCTTCCTAAGCCTAATTATGAAACAAAGCTTCACGGCGAAGCTATAACGCTGTCCGATACAATCCCCGAGAGAGAGGGGTATACATTTGTTTACTGGAGCGAATATAAAGACGGAAGAGACCGAAATAAAAACAACAGGATTATTTATTACCCCGAAGACGAGTATTTAAAAGACGCTTCAACTATTCTGTACGCTATATGGAAATGTGACATTTGTGAATGTGTATGCCCTTGTGATTGCGGCTGTTACTGTTGTACGACGCCGAGATACGGGAAAAATGTAACGGTTGAAACGGCAGAGACAATCACACCCGTAACCGCAACAGAAACAACCACAGACGAAACAACAACCGACGAGACAACCACCGATGACGAAACGACCGAAACCACAGATGAAACGACCACAACCGACGACGAGACAACGACCACAGACGAAACCTCTTCAACCCCAAATGAAACCACAACAACTGCAGAAACGACAACAACAGACGCGGCTTCGGAAACGACGACAACGCCGGGTACGGCAATGATAATTGAATTAGATACAACGCCGGGTACAACGGTTACACTCAACACGCTCGTATACAATATTAACGGGGGAAATCCGGATAGTCTCCCCCGACCTAATCTCGTGAGTATACCCGCCGACGGACAAACCACATTGAGCAATACGGTACCCACAAGAGACGGTTATGTTTTTGTCGGCTGGACTCCGACGATGCCTTATAACGGTTCAGTTTTGTATAGAGCGGGAGAACAATGTTCGTTAAAAGCCTCAGCCACGTTGTATGCTTTATGGAACGTCGCGCCGCCGCCCGGAACCTGCACCATAACCTATGTAGCCAATGCTAACGACGCGACAAATATGCCCTCTCCTAATCGCGAATCTTTTTCACATTCCGCTATAACCACAAACGGACTCCCGCAATCGGCGCATATATTAAGTAACGCCGTCCCCAAAAAACCGAATTATGAATTTATGGGGTGGAGTACGTCGCCTACCGGTACGGTTGAGTACGTCGAAGGAAGTATATTCTACTGTCCCGCGCCAAACACCTCTACCGTTTTATACGCGGTATGGGTTACGGAAAAATATGATATTTCATATAATATACCAAATTGTACAAATTGCGGAAAAGCCTTATCGACGGCGGCGAATTTGACACCTAACGGCTATTATTACGACGTCGGCGCGATATTGCCCGTTCTTTCGCCAATAAACGGACACAGCTTTGAGGGGTGGTATCCGACCCAAAACCTAAGCGGCGCGCCAATAACGGAAATCTCGAGGACGGAATCGGGCGATAAACAGTTTTGGGCGAAATTCACCGATGATTTAGACCCCACCGGGACAATTTTTGCGGGGAGCAAAACATTTGCCAATTTTATAAACACAATTTCCTTCGGCTTGTTTTACAAAAACTTTGTAAGTATAACCGTCAGAGGGGCGGACGCCGGTTGCGGAGTAAAGGAAATTGCATATATCGTTTTGGAAGAAAACGACCCGCAATTCCCGACGCAATTCCCTATGTCAGAGGATTATATAAATAGGCTTTTGAACGAAAGAAGCGATGTGTCGGTAACGCCGTATCCGAATACTCCGGGAACCGCCGATTTACGAGTCGTCGGGAACAGAGTTTATCCGTGGAAGGGTGTGGTTTTTGCGCGCATTACCGACGCTAATGATAACGTGAGCATTATCGCGTCAAACGGACTCGAAACCTGTAACGGTATGACGTGGGTACCCGAAAGCACCGTAAGCGTTTATAAGGATTATATAAGCGTCGACGCGCTCAAGCCTATGGAAAAAAGCATGAAGAGCTGGGGCTACAGTACCGAGTACGTAACCTGTTTCGAGTATTATGACGGAACGAAACACAATAATATAAGCTTTAATGTTGAATCTATTCTGTTAGAGCTGTACCCGAATTTTGAAGAATATGTTAAAACGATACTCTTTGAACCCGATATTATTGACGATGACGCAGACAAGCCTCTTATCGTTCCCGGTGAAGAAATCTACACGTTCCCGATTAAAGCACAGCTTTTCGCGTACATGATTGCAAACGCGTTACAGGTAGGGTTCCGCACAGAAACCGGCGACGATTCGATTGAGATAATCGGTACGTATATAGAGGAAACGGGCGAAGTGCGATTCAGCACCTTGGGCGGCGATAAAGGCTTTAACGCATACACCTGTACCTCGTACACGGGGAATATACCGCTCGATACCGAACGCTTTGCACATCAATTCCTTCACCTTTCATGCAACCCCGACCCCAACACAAGAATTGAATCCGCAGAGAGCGTCGCGCCTATTCGCCCGGGTTATTGGGTCGAAAGATGCTACCACGCTCATTCAAATTAAAGCTATGAAAAAGTGGTTATATTTATCTGTGACGTCGTTTTTTCTTTCATCAATGATAATATGGTTTATGTCTTATGAAGCGTTGCGGTTAATTCTCGGCATCGTGTTTTGGCTCGGCTTAATTGCGGGATTTGTGTTTATGCGCCCCGTTTCGAAGGCGCGCAATGCCGACCGTGAATATAACGGGGTTAAAAGTCCGCCGTTCCTACGATTCTTTTCAAATAAACCCGCTTTAATATTTGATATTCTGTTATTCATAAGCTTAACGGTAACCGTTATCTCGTTTTCGGTTACGAGTTTTCCGCAAATACTGTCGTCGGGCGGCGTATTCGGGTTTGTGTTCTCGCTCGAAATGCACGGTGTATTCAACGGGAACAACTATATGTATATTAGGGAAGAAGTCCCCATTAGGAACAATAAAAAAAGCCGAAATCAATAACGATTCTCGGCTTTTTTTGCTTCCTCATAAATAATGCGATAGCTGTCGTGGCGGCTTTGTGAAATCGTTCCTTTGTTCACTCCATTGTCAACCGCCGCACAAACGGCACAGCCGTCCTCACCGTTATGAGTACAGCCGTTAAAACGGCACTTGCCTAAAAACGGCAAAAACTCGCGAAAAAGCCCCGCAACCTCGCCGGAAACAATTTCGCCGTAAAATCTTGATTCAACGGTTGAAAACCCCGGTGTATCGGCAATAAACCCCCCGTTCTTCAATCGGTGAAGCTCGACGGTTCGCGTCGTATGTTTACCGCGCCCGAGCTTTTTGCTTATTTCGGCGGTGGGGCGTTCGAGTCCCGGTATAAAGCGGTTAAGAAGCGTAGTTTTCCCTACCCCTGTGTTCCCGATTAGCGCGGACGTCTTTCCGCTCAAATACTCGATTAATTGCTCGAGCGAGCCGCTCCCCGCGTTTTTGAACATTTCGCCGCTATCGCCTTCGGCCGCATTTGTGTAACAACGAAAGCCGGCTCTTTGGTATAAATCAAAGAGCTCGGCTTCTTTTTTATCGAGTTTTGTAAAAACTAAAAGGCTCTCAATATTCTTGTTTTCAAAGATAACCGTAAGTCGGTCTGTGACGAGCGGGTTCGGCTTCGGCTCACATGACGACACAACAATTACCGCACAATTGAGATTCGCCAATGGCGGGCGAACCAACATATTGCGCCGCTCCTTTATATCGTCGATAACATAATTGTCGGCTTCGAGCGCGAGCGTAACATAATCGCCGACGCACGGGGTTATTTTCTTCAACCGAAAAAGCCCCCGCGCCTTGCACACTATTATAGCTCCGCCGTCTTCCAAAACGCTGTAATCGCCCGCTACGGACGATATAATCTTACCCGTGACTCTATTATTCATCGGGTCTGCTTATTTCGTTCAGGATATCGGGGTTAATTTCTTTCACGTCATAGGTTGGCGGGTCGGCGGTAAAGTCAAATTCATAGGTTGCGTAAACCCCTTCCTTGTCCGTTGCCTCGCTTTTAATCTTAAGTGTATAAACCTGTTTCTCGCCCGACCCCGAAATCTCCCAAATATACTCGGGAATCGCGCTTATATCAATCGTTTGCGTCAATTCGTCCTGAAGAACGCCGTTAATAAAATGTCTGAACACAAATTCCCCCGTCCAGCCGTCAGGAATTTTAAAGCCTATTTGAGACGTTCTCTTGTTAGGGTCTTCTTCCGTTTCTTCGGGCCCGCTGCTTATAAATATTTCAACCACGGTGTTGTTGTCGACCTCTTCCTCGGGTTCAATACTTTGTCTGATGACTAAGCCGATTTGAACGTCCGAACTCGGTTCTTCTTTTATCTCCAATACAATTTTACTGTCCTTCGCCTTTTTCTTTGCGGCGACCTCGCTTATACCGAGCATATCCGGGACGGTCGTTTTCCAAAGGTCGTCTTCGCGCCCCCTGCTTATCCAAACCCTTACGATATCCCCTTTATTGAGTTCGTCATTAGCCGCTCTGTCGCTGTTTATAAAAAAGCCTTCGGGAACGCTGTCGCTGTATACATTAACGGGGGTAACCCGAAGCCCCAAGTTCTCAAGCTCTGCGACAACCTCGGAACCCAACCTTGTATTATGGCTGTAATCGGGCATAAAGATAACCTCCTTACCCTTGCTGACGGTTACTTTAACAATCGTCTGATTAGGATTTATCATTCTTTCGGCGGGAACGTCTTGGTCAATAATTGTATCCCTCGGGAAATCCGCCGAATAAACCTGTCTCGGTTCCATTCTCAGCCATGTGTACTCGTTATCGGCTTCGGTATAATTCATTCCCTTTAAATCGGGCATTCTCTGATTGCGCGCGGGAAAAAGCCCGCCGACGTTAGGGTCTTTCGTCCCGATATTGCCTATAATTAGTGTTATCAATACCGCCGTTAAAATAACAAAAGCCGACGCTACAGCAAATAAAATCGGAAGCAAGGGCGAACGCCGCTCAATAACCTCGTCGTCGTCATAGTCGTCCGGCTCATAATTAGTCGGCTTCTTTGCTTCGGCGGGCGCGGTCGAAATTGCCGCAGCAGCATTTGCGACCGGTCTCCCCGCTTTGTTGAGGTATTTATCGCCGCCATCGGGCGCGGAGTATTTGTATTCAAAAATAATACTCGGATTCTTTTCAAATTCCTTCAAATCGTTTAACATTTCCCCCGCGGTTTGATATCTTTTCGCCGGTTCCTTTTGCATGGCGCGAAGCGTAATCTCCTCGAGTCCCTTAGGGATTGCCGAATTTATCTCGGATGGGGTTTTCGGCGTTTTGTTTGTGTGCATAAGCGCGATTGCCAAAGCGTCGTCTCCGTCAAACGGCTTGACCCCCGTGAGCATTTCATACAACATAACGCCGACCGAATATATGTCGCTTTTTTCGTCGGTAATGTCTCCCCTCGCCTGTTCCGGGCTTATATAATGCACCGAGCCTATCGCTTTCTCGGACATTGTTTTATCAATCTCGCGGTTAAATCTCGCAATCCCGAAATCCATCACCTTTATTGTTCCGTCGCGCAAAAGCATGATATTTTGCGATTTAACGTCGCGGTGAACTATTCCTCTGTCGTGTGCGTGTTGTAACGCCTTAAGCACCTGTCCCGTGAAGCCCAATGCGTCGCGCCACTTTAACACACCCTGTCTCTCGATATAATCTATCAGGGTTATGCCGTCGATATATTCCATAACGATAAACTGTACCCGTTCGGTAAAGCCTACATCAAAGATTTTTACAATATTCGAATGAGAAAGTAACGCAATAGCCTTCGATTCGTTGCGAAAACGCCGCAAAAACTCCTCGGAAGCCGCAAATTCATTTTTAAGAATTTTAACCGCAACCGTTTTCCCCTCGGCGGTATCGGAGGCTTTATAAATTTCAGCCATTCCGCCCGTTCCTATAAGCTCGAGAAGCTCGTACCTTCCGTCTAACTTCATGCCTATATAATTATCCATGTTCTTCTCCTCTCTACAGTTCTTATCCTAAAGGACTAAAATTGCCGCCGTAATATTATCTTTACCGCCTTTTGCAATAGCATACTCTACCAAAAGGTCACAAACCTTATTTTTAGGATTATTTACTATTATTTCGGCAATTTCTACATCGTTTCCGTAAGAATGTAACCCGTCGGAGCAAAGTAAAAGTATGCTCTCCTTATGCAAATCAATCTCGAAATAATCGGGCGTTATACTCGACTCCGCGCCGATTGCGCGGGTGATTGCGTTGCGGTTGGGGTGGGTTTTACTCTCCTCTATTGTAATTTCGCCTTCTTCTATAAGCGTTCTGATGTAGGTGTGGTCTTTTGTGATTTGTTGAATATTGTCTCCGAATATGTGATAAGCCCGACTGTCTCCCACATTTATTATATACGCCACCTCATTATGCACAATCGCCGAAACACAGGTGGTACCCATTCCGCGCTTATTGACGTCGGCGAACGCCTCGCCGAAAACCTGTGAATTGGCGGCGATTAACGAGGTTATCATAAGATTACGTATTGTGTTGCGATTAAAGCCGCCCGCATTATCTGCGGAAAAATACTCTTCGTCTGTGTTATCCTCGCGGAACCCCTTTTTGAACCTCTCGGCAATAAAGTCTACGGTAACCTGACTCGCTCGACTCCCCGCATTTTCGCCGCCCATTCCGTCGCATAACACAATCGCATATGCCGTTTCGGAAAGCGCGCCCGTCCAAATCCTGTCTTGATTTTCCGCTCGTTTTGTGCCTATGTCTGTTTTTGAGTAAACCCTCATACCATATATCCTTTTATTTTTTAATCCGAAAACGAAGTCGTGCGTAATTGACCACAGGCGGCGTTTATATCCGCGCCCATTGTCCGTCTGACCGTTACGGCGACCCCCGATTTCTCCAAAATGCCCGCAAAAGCTTTTACGTTCGCGCTTTTTCTAAACTTTACTTCGTTTATTACATTTATCGGAATAAGATTAACATGAAACGAACCCCGCGACATTTTTGCCGATAAGAGCCTAACTAACTCGTCCGCGTGTTCCGTTCCGTCATTCACCCCGTTAATGAGCGAGTATTCAAAGCTTATTCTGCGCCCCGTATGTTTATAATATTCGGCGCACGAGGTCAAAAGTCGCCCTATATTATACCGTTGATTAATCGGCATTATTGCCGACCGCTCGGAATCGGTTACGGCGTGTAACGAAACAGAAAGCGTCAACCCCATTTTGAGTTCACGAAGCTCATCTATCCTTTCAACCAAGCCGCAGGTGGAGAGCGAAACGTGCCGCAGACTCATATTGTGTCCGTCCGGTGATTCCAAAAGCCTTAAAAACCTTATCACGTTATCGAAATTATCGAGCGGCTCCCCCACGCCCATTATTACAATTGACGAACAATTGGCGGGCGATTGTTGCTTTTCGGTTTGATACAATTGTAAAAGCATTTCCGACGGCGAAAGATTTCGTATAAACCCCGCCATTCCCGATGCACAAAAGCAACACGCCATTTTACACCCGACCTGTGACGATATGCAAAGGCTGTTCCCGTGTTTGTGCGACATGAACACCGTTTCAATCTTATTGCCGTCGTCCAACCCGTACAGATATTTTACCGTATCTTGCCTGTCCGATACAAGTGTTTTTTGTATATTCAGTGATTTTATACAAAAATCCAACTTTAAAGCCGCCCTTAATTGTGCAGGAGTGTCAGTCATTTCTTCAAAACTCGACGCTTTTTTCTTATGGAGCCACTCGAAAATTTGTTTCGCACGATACTTCGGTTGTTTAAGCGGAACCATTTGTTCCGATAACTCGCTCAAGGTTAAAGATAATATATCAATCATAATGCCACTATACTCTCTCAAAAATCGCCATAAAAAATCCGTCTCCTCCCGTTTTTGACGGAATTGTTGTGTTTTTGTCAATTAATCTGAAATTATTACTTTCGGTAATAAACTTTTCAACAACGGCTTCGTTTTCGGCTCGACTTAAGGTACAGGTGGAGTACATAAGCGTCCCCTCCTCCTTAACATATTTCGCGCCCGTTTTAAGTATTTGAAGCTGTATATCGGGTAATCGGTCAAATTCGGAAAGGTTTTTATACTTTATCTCGGGTTTTCGTCGTATAACCCCCAAACCGGAACAGGGGACGTCACACAAAACCTTATCCGCCTTTGGGAAATCGGGGTTATACACCTTTGCGTCGTTCACGTATGTTTCTATTATGCTCAAGCCCAATCGCTTTGCCCTTTCTTCGACAAATTTCAACTTCTTTCTGTTTATATCGCAGCTTATTATACGCCCCGTATTATTCATCAACTGTGCCATTGTAAAGCTTTTGCCGCCGGGTGCGGCGCATAAATCAATAATGGTCTCACCCGCTCGCGGGTTTAAACGGGAACAAGCCGTTTGACACGAAAGGTCTTGTGCATAACCGTCGCGCTCAAATGCGGGGGGCTTTTCGAGGCTTGTACCGAGTATTTGCAGCATTATATCCTCGCCGTATTCCCGCCGCCATTTATCAATAAGCGGCGCGGGACAAGAGTATTTTAACGATAAATCTGCGTTTATTTCCTCATTAACTCCGTCTCTTCCGTTTCGCAAAAAGCTTCGAAGGACGCCGTTAATATATCCCTTTGCTCTGCGCGGCGCGAGTTCAACCGATTCGTTGACCGCCGCGGAATCGGGAACCGAATCCATGAACATTATTTGCGCGAGCGACATTCTGAGCAATACTCGAGCCTCTTGTTCGGGTTTTCTCGACGATGTGAATTTATCAATGACATAATCGAGCGTAAGGCGGCGTTCTGTAACACAGTAGAACAACGCGGTAATAAACGCCTTATCCCTGTCGTCAAACCCGCCGCTTTTAAGCTCATTGTCGAGTACAATTGAGGAGTACGCGCCCTTTTCCATTTTTAACAAAAGGTTATATACGCTTTTACGAGGTATATTCATCAACGTCGCGCCCTTGCCAATAAACGCAAAAGCTGCATTAACGACATAATCAACGCGGCAATATAAGTGAACGCCGCCGCCCATAAGGTTTTTCTCGCGCCGTCGAGTTCGTTGCCAATAAGGTATCCCTTTTCGGAAAGCGTCTTCATAGCCCTCGCGCTCGCGTCTATTTCCACGGGGAGGGTTACCAATTGGAAGAGTACGCCCCCCGCATAAAGCACAATTGCAAGCATTATTAACCCGTACATCTCAAAAATTAATCCCGCAAGAAGTACAAAATACCAGTATTTTGAGGTAATGCTCACGACGGGGAATATTGACGAGCGAATTTTTACGGGCGTATAGTTTGTCGCGTGTTGAATAGCGTGACCGACCTCATGCGCGGCTACGCCTATTGCGCCGACGGTTGCCTTGTCGCATACCGCCTCCGACAGCGCGACCGTTTCGGTTCGCGGGTCATAGTGGTCGGTGAGCGTTCCGCTTTGGCTAATCACCTGAACATGATAAAGACCGTTATCGTCGAGCATTTCCCGCGCAATTTCGGCGGCGGTTCGCCCCCCCGCAGTATGCTTTTTATTATATTTGCTGAAGGTCGCCTTAACCGCAATCGACGCGACGATTGACAATAAAAACGCTATCAGGCACAGAAAAAGCAATATGCCGTCACGATTAACGGTTGCCGCGCTCGTCGCCGACAGTATTGCTATATTTTGCATAATCTGCATTATACCCTGTATCCTTTCAAAAATTCGGTTGCTTTCATTCGTTTACCGCCCTCCGGCTGAATATCCGTAAGCGTTACCGTTTTTGTTTCGTCACCGTTGTACGACATACAAATTCCGTCCGCAGAACGCCCGACAACGGCTTTATACACCTTTATCCGTTTCCCCTCATAAAAAGTATATGCACAGGGGTGGTCGGCGAGCCCTCTGACAAAATTGCATATATCCCGCGCCGGACGGTTAAAATCAATTTCACATTCGGCTTTTGTCAGCATGGCGGCATAGGTCGCCTTTGAATCGTCCTGTTTTATACGCGGAAGGCTCTCGATATTGTCTAAAGCTTTAACGAGAAGCGCGCCGCCCGTTTTCGCCAAAATGTCGTGTAATTCGGAGGCGGTCATGTCCTCGCCGATTTGAACGCTTTCCCAAAGAAGCATATCGCCGGTATCAATTCCGTCGGACATTTGCATAATCGTAACGCCGCTCTGCGTTTCCCCGTTCATGATACAACGGTTTATTGGGGCGGCACCCCTGTATTTCGGGAGAAGGCTCGCGTGAACATTGATACAGCCGTTTTTCGGTAAAGTTAAGATACTGTTCGGTAAAATCATTCCGTAAGCGGCGACGGCTATACAATCGGGCTTGTATCCTTTGATACATTCGAAGGCTTCCTGCGTTTTAAGCGTGTTCGGCTGTTCAACCGGAATGTTATTCTGCTCCGCAACCGTTTTTACGGGCGAAAAGGTTACTTTTTTGCCCCGCCCGCGCGGTTTGTCGGGTTGGGTGAACACGGCGGCTATTTCGTGATTATGAGCAATTAACATATTTAACGAATGTACCGCAAAATCGGGCGTCCCCATGAATACTGTTCTCATATTTATAACCGTGCCTTTCGGAGATAGCCTATCTTCTTTTCTTTTTTCTTTTACATTTTCGGTTTCTCGAGCGTTTTGCTTTTTCGAGTTCTTCCTCGTCCTCAACCATCTCGTCGGCTAAATCGGTAAAAAGCTTTCCGTTAAGGTGGTCAATTTCGTGGCATATTGTTATGGCGAAAACCCCTTTAGCGTCGAGCTGAAACTCTTTTCCGTAGCGATTCGAAGCCGTTAAGCTTATCCTTTCGGGTCTTTTTACATAGCCCCACTCTCCCGGGGAAGAAAGACAGCCTTCAACCTCGCGCTGTTGCCCGACCTCTTTTGTGATAACCGGATTAACGAGTTCAACCCGTTTTTCCGTGTCGCTGTCCTCTACAACAATGACCCGCCGCAATATCCCCACCTGTGGCGACGCCAAGCCGACTCCGCCGAATTGGTCCATGGTCTGTTGCATATCATCGAGTAAAACCCACAATTTATCATCAAAAACTTCAACCTTGCGGCTTGTTTTTCGTAAGGTGTCTTCACCAAACATAACCACCCGTCTTAACGCCATTGTACCAAATCTACTCCCCTCAATATAAGTATGTACAGTCAAACACAGACTATTATAACATACTTTTTTTAAAATTTCAACTATATTTATCAGATTATCAGATTTTATCTGAAAGAATATACTGATAGGTAACAGGCGCTGTTCCCGCAAATCAAGATTCATATTGACAAAACGGGAGAAAAAGGCAGATTTGTGTTATCGGGTTCACAGCGTTTTGAAATGATGAGCAATGTGACCGAAAGCATGGTAACTGCGACAGACAAGGCGGTTGGTGTGCGGTTTTTGTGATTGATTTTTTTGGTAATTTATGTTATAATATAGAAATTAATAAAAATGTGGGAGCGGTGACATCTATGAATACAGCTTCTAAGGAGTAAACACATGAAAAATCACGAAATTTACCTATACGGAATGGTTACGAAAACCAACGGCTTCTTACTTCGCGGCGACTTCCCCAAAGCCGACAATTACTGTGAGGTCAAGGAACGCTACACACTCCCCGGCGGTGAAACAGGAACTGCGGCGATTGTGCTTGCTTCGCTCGGATGTAGTGTCAAAGCGGACGGCAATTTTTTAGGCAAATATACCAAAGATTTGACTCATGACTTTTACAACAAAATCGGAGTTGACGTGTCCGCGCTTCATTATGACCCCGACTATGACGGCATGGACGAATTCGTCATGGTTGACAGCACTACGCGGACAAATTTCGCCACGTTTGCGACTTATTTCGAGGATTATTGGAAACGTGGGATTATCCGTTGGAACACTCCCAACGAGGACGACATTCGCAGTGCAAAAGTAGCGGGGATTGACCCGTTCTTCGACAAACAGTCAATTCTTGCCGCCGAGTATTGCCATAAACACAACATTCCTTACGTCACGATTGACGAAAGACCGGGCAATGAAGTCATTAAACACGCAAGCATTGTCGCCGTTTCGAGCGAGTATATCCGCGACCACATTTCCGATTATCATTCTTCTGATAGTGACAATGAAAAAGAGGGTAAAGTCAGACTGTTGAAAAAGTTTGCAGAGTCCACAAATGCACTCGTAATTCTCACGGGCGGCGGCGGCACGACTTACTACGGCAGAGGCGGTGAAGTCAAGAAGTTCAATGCCTACAAGGTCGATGTGGTGAGTACGCTCGGTGCGGGTGATTCTTTTAAGGCGGGGTGTATTTATGCGTTAATGCAGGGGTATGACGACGATAAAACTGTGCGATTTGCGGCAGCGGTTGCGGCGGTGGCTTGCACGAAGTTCCCGCTTGGGTTAAATCCACCGACTTTGGGCGAGGTTGAGGGGTTAATTGAGCGTACAAAATGATTGAATACAGTTATGATTTGATTGAGTGAAAAGCTAACAGAAAGGTCGTGTTATGGCACAATTCAACGAGAAAGTTTTTGCCGCAGTGCGTGAAATTCCCGCAGGGAAAGTCGTATCATATTCGCAGATTGCGATTCGAGCAGGGAGTCCCCGTGCTTGCCGAGCGGTCGGGAACATTCTGCACTCTAACCCCTCACAGCAAAACGCTCCCTGCCATCGAGTCGTCCACAATGACGGAAGATTAGCGGAGGCGTATGTTTTCGGCGGCAAAGGAAAGCAGGAGGCTCTGTTAAAATCAGAGGGTGTCGAGTTTTTCTCGAATGGAAGTGTTGACATGGATAAGTACCGATTTATTTATTCATGATTGTTATGCGATGGGGGGTTGCAATTATTACGAATTTCTGTTATAATAAGATTGTCGAAAATTCTGTTAAATAAAAAATTAAATAGGTGAGCAACATATATGAAAACTATAAGTTTGAATTGCCCAAACTGTGGTGCTAATTATGACCCCGCAAATCAAAATTGTGCTTATTGCGGGAGTTATATTATTATTTCGAATAAAGAAGAAGAGAATTATACACCTGATGTACTTTCTTCTTTAGAGAATGTGCAAGAATCAAAACCAATATATATTCAAGGTGTTTGTATGCAAGCAAACGAAATCCCTATTAGAAACGGTACATTAGGTAAATATAAAAATGCGTTATTAAACGATGTTGGTCGAATGTTGTTGACAAGTAAGAGGTTGATTTTCAATCAGAATAATAAAATATTTAAACAAAGTGATGAAATTACTTTAGAATTTTTATTATCAGATATAAATAGCATAAGACCCGCACATAGAGTAACAATGAGGAAAATTTATTTTGACATTGTGACACAAAAAGGCGAAAAATACTCTTTTAATGCTCCTACTCATAAAAGTCAACAAGTATGGATTGAAAAGATAACTGCGGCTATTCAAGAAGTTAGGAGTTAATTCTAACTGCGTCATGTATGCCTATAAAAGCAATCGGAGTCGTTACAAAAAATCACCAAAACGGCAAGCGGGTTGATGTCAATTGGGATTCATCTTTTGAGTTAAAAACATGGTATTTTTCTACTTACTTCCAAACAATACACCAAGTATTTTCATCCAAGGGCTGGAGATTGTTAAGCCAACTCTGTTGGCTGCTGTGAGTGAATATTCCCCTCAAGCTGAATCAACATAAACCTCCGAAATAACTTCTTCGTTTACATAAGTTAATCGGAGTGTTTCACCGTAATTTAAGTCAAAATTAGTCTTCATTCTTTTTAAGACGGAATTACTGTTACTGCTTGAAGTTATAATTTCAATGTATTTGCCCGGTCTTATAATGACTGCCGGCATTTGCCACTTGAGTAATTCTTCATCATTGGAAAGGTACAGTCCCTTTGTGGATATAGCATTGTTTGAGAGATTTTTTATTTTAATGCAATCACCTTTAACAATAATACTCAGTGTGCATTTACAGGGAAATTCGCCGCAAGTTTCACAAGAATATTTACCACATTCCTCGCAGATATTTTGGTCACAAGTTCTATCACATTCTTCACAAATGTGCAAATTACAGGTTCTCTCGCAATCACTGCAAATGTGTGAATTACAGATTCGCTCACATTCATCGCAGACGTGTAAGTCGCAGATTCGTTCGCATTCACTGCAAATGTGCAAGGTGCAAATTTTGTAATGACATTCGCAGGGAAATCCGCCACAAGTCTCACAAGGGCATTCACAAGAAGGTTTATCACAGACTTCGCATTTGGTATAAGTTACAATTAGTCCATTCCAATTTGAACCTTCTGAAAGCCCCCAACTTAACGGAACAATTGCACGTGCGTATTCAAAAACAGATGTAAAAGGACTTCGCGTGCCGTAATTAGGCGGCTTAACAGAATTAAACCGAACTTCATTTAAGTTGGGATTATACCCGAATGCAGAATTCCCCATATATGTGATACCACTGCCGATTATCACCGACGCGAGATTAGTTTTGCTAAATGCACCGACCTCTATAGTCGAAACACTGTCAGGTATTGTTACCGACACAAGCCCTGTATTGGCAAAAGCATCACCATTTATTTCTGTAACACCATTCGGGATTGTTACAGAAATCAGATTCCTGCATTTACTAAACGCACCATACGAAATCGCTTCAACACTGTTCGGAATTGATACCGTCATTAAATTTGTACAATTCCCAAATGCGTAATCCCTTACTCTCTCAACACCATCTTCAATTATAACTTCCGTTACATCTTTAAGCTTAAAAGTTTCACTACCTGTGCTTTCTTGCCACGCCTTCATACCATCAGTGGCAACAGTAAGCTTTCCGTTAAAAAAATTCCAACCTTCACCTTCAAAATAAACATTTTTTGTACAGGAGCAATCGGGGATATTCTCACAATAATATATTTTGTCACACATTGGGTGCAAACACGGTTGACCGCATATGCCTGTACAACTCACACAAGCGTTACAGCAATCGTCGCAAACAGCATTGGAAAATACGGTAACATTTGGCGGTAAGGTTGATTTAAGTGCGTCGATTTGTGCCAAATTAACATTGGTGTCACGCAAATCAATTTCTAAATTCTTCCATATTGTTCTTATTCCGTATAGAGGGGTAAGGTCGTTGATTGGGTTGCCGCTTAAATCCAATGTATGCAATTTGGTCAACCCGCTTTTCCACAGATTGCTTAACGGCAAAAGGTCATTGATTTGGTTGCGGCTTACATTCAAATCTGTCAACCCCGTAATGGCTCTGACTTGTGATACATCAAAGCTTGAAAGACATTTGTTGCTTAAATCAAGCGGTGAAATCATATTAATAAGGTATTGCTTGCCATCAATGATGATATAATCACTCTCAAAAACGGTAAACCTATACGATATAGCCCCTGAGTTGGTTTCTACCATTACACGCCACGGAATGTCTCCGAAAATCGGATTTTCAACCATCAGCCCATAGGTGTTACCTCTAATCACGCCGCTAACCCGCATATTGCCGGTCGGTATAAAGGCTGAGGATGCCGGGTTTTCCGGAGGTGTTCCCTCTATCAAACCACTTATATAATTATTCCCTTTATTTAAATTGGTATACGTGTATCCGTTAGGGTCTATCAATGTGATAAATCTTTCGGTATATGTGTACAGCACTTGAAAATCAGTAAACCAAGTATCTTCGTTCTCAATTTCAAAAGTAGGAATCCGACCCGGTGAAAAATACCCCACTATTTCTCCTTTGTTTACTTCATTTCCTATTTCTTCCGCTGAAACAATCATCGACGGTATTGTAGTAAATATGATTACAATTGCGATTAGCATTGATAGAATTCGATTTTTCATAAGTCGTCCCCAAAAGTATAAATTTTATTCATGTATGTCGGTATTATAGCATTGTTGAGGGTAATTGTCAATGGGCGGTGTCGAAAAAACACCGCCCGCTTTGGTTGCTTTGTAAAATCTCAATGAAATACGCAAAATCGGCGTATAGGTGTATATACCGCTCCACGACTGCATTTACAGATACACCTCTGTTTCACGGCAAGAGAAATTTCAAAAATGATGTTGAGGTGCAAAATCAGACACGCTCTTCGATTGTGCGGCTTTGCTTGGACGTGTCCGCACGTCCGAACCCGCTCTACAAGCCGAGCGAAAAAACAAATACGAACACCACGATTTATAATCACTTGCGTATTTCTTACACAGACAAGCCCTCGAAATCGGGGGCTTTTTTACTGCCCCCAATAAGCTAAAATCAATTCGGACTGACATAAATTATAGTTTATTCAACCTCATCAGCACTAACCAACCTTAAATCCCCCGCCAAAAGCACATCAAAATCAATCCACATTCTTTTCAAAACAGAATCAACCGCATTTCCCTTAATGCCGATTTTTACCGTGCTTTTGCCCCTTACAACTACGGACGGCATTTTCCATATAAAGCCGTTACCGTCAACAAGATACATTCCTTTAGAGGAAATCTTATTATCGGTGGAGTTATGCAGTTCGATATAGCCATTTTCAGCATTGTCTGTACTGATATAAAGAGTATCGGGGAATCTGTCACAATCAACACAAACGGGCAAGTCACAAGTACGATTACAAGGTGCAGTTGTACATACATGGAGAGTGCAAATGCGGTCACAAATTGTACATACATGAAGTGTGCAGTCACGACTACAAATCGTGCATATGTGCAGAGTGCAGTCACGACTACAAATCGTGCATATGTGCAGAGTGCAATCACGGTCACAAGTCGTGCATATGTGCAGAGTGCAATCACGGTCACAAGTCGTGCATATATGCAGAGTGCAATCACGGTCACAAGTCGTGCATATGTGCAGAGTGCAATCACGGTCACAAGTCGTGCATATATGCAGAGTACAAACCCTTTCACATACTCCGCAAGTATGGAGTTTACAACATTCTATGCAATGACTGTCGCTATCGTGGCAGACTTTACAGACACAATCGCACGTATCACAATCACAGCAATCGCCCGAATCATGGCAGACTATGCAATCACATTCGCAGGGGTCACAGACTGTACAACCATGAATCCCGCAAGGATTACATTCGCAACAATCATGTGTGGGGTCACAGACTGTACAACACGGGTCAGTGCAATCTCTTTCGCACTCTGTACAGATATGCAGGGTACAGGCTTGCGGAGCAAAAGTCACTTGTACGATAGTATCTCCGGTCATGGTGAAACTGATTGACTTATTCGTACTCGCTACAGGACTACCATTGACTGTAAAGGTTGCGTGGTGTCTATTATCTGAAACCGCAGTAATCGTCTGCTTAACTCCAACGAGATATGAGCTAATCCAAGAGGCGGGATTGGAAATACCAACCGCACCACTCTTAACATCAACACTATTGAGTTTAACGTAGCCCAAGCTTGTGTTGCTGTTGTTAATAGTGATAGTAGCGTTTCCACCATAGCCGAAATACGCATTGATTTCATTCAAGAAGTTTTCCCGTCTGCTCTGTGCAAAATTGCGAAAACGGTCAACCTCACTATTCCAGTTTGCCATATTGTTGTTTTGCCACCTTGAAAAGTGTTCGGGTATAATCGGGGACATTTTAGCTTGCAAAGCGTTAATTTCGTTCGTGATTACGCTGGTTCGCATATCGGTGTTTATAATGTCCATAAGTCTAAGAAGAAACGCTTCCTTAAAATCTGTATTTGACATTAACTTTCTGAAAATTACCGTTGAATAGCCGTAAAGCGGCCATTCATCAAGGTCGGGTGAATCTTCCAAAAAAAGTTTGAAAATTTCATTTCGATACCTTGGTGTAAATCCATGTGAAGTATTTTCATATAAGGCATAAGAAAAATCTAAATCCCGTAAAATATGCCGCCAACGACCGTCTTGTAGGTTCAGTTCCTCGTCTGTGTCGGGAAAATCTGTTCGATTTCGCCACATCGTGACGTTGTTGTTCGGCCAATCTTCATTAGCCAAAATCATGTTGAAAGCCCAATAGTCGATAAAATTTTCTATATCTAAAAATGTTTGGGCTTTTTTGTACTCATTGTCCGTCATGACAGA
>WRHO01000032.1 GCA_009783205.1 Oscillospiraceae bacterium | reverse complement strand
AAGGCAGAGTGGCATGAGTCGGAATATGCTGATTGAGTCAGTGGTTGCGGATTATGTCAACAAAGAATATCCCGAGTCGGACGTACAGGAATAAACCACGCATACATTTCCCTTAGCCGAGCCGCCGTATGGTGGCTTGTGCTTGTTTTACTTAGAATTGCTATCTGTCCCCTTGCGTAGTTTATCAAACCCGCCGAACACTACCTCATAAGCATTTTCCGCAGTAATATCCATTAGTGGAACATAGTATCCCGAAACACGCTGAAAACCACGATATGTTTTTGATTTTCCTTCAGTCTTGATTTTTCCCACGTAGTTTAAGCCATTGTCCACTTCATACTCAATCATATCATCTACATTATGAAGTGGGTGATTAAACTGCCAATGGTTACTTGGAGAGGGTTGGGCATTTGACCAACTGCCTATATCTGTATAATCAAATCGTGCAATATTAACAACAGCCTCTTCGTGTTCATCGCCCGATAAATCAACCTCAAACACATAGACTGCTCCATCATACCATTCGTTTTCCAATTCCCCATCTTGTTCGTTCTGAAATAGAAGAATAAAACTGTTATATGCCCAACCGTGTATGTGCTTATCAGAATTCCATCTGAGAAACTTATCTGTACAACAGACGTAGTCTCCCTTTTCTTCTGCACTACTTTGTAAGTAAGACATCAATTTTTGCACACTATCATATGTGTTGTAAACGACCTTAAAAGCCGTTACTATGCCTTTTCCTTTGTCATTTGAACTCATAGTACATATCCTCCGTTACAAATTCACAATTCCCAAACACAAAATTCGGGACTGCGGTGTAATTAAATTGCCAGTATGCCTCTTTGTCAATATTCGGAATATCATAATTAAATCCGTCAAATCGTTCAAACCCTTTTTGTCTTAACAGGCTTGTCAAGTCTTGTACAACAAGTTTCTGAAAAGCATTGTCAATGGATAAGTTGCTCAACTCGATGAGGGTCTTCTGCCAAGTGATGTAACCAAAATCTACACCGTCTTCGATTATCCTCTCGCCGTTTTTCTCACGGTTTTTAATGTTTCGATATATTTCTGCGGCGGAGTCCTCGGGAGCAAGTAAAATTAAAAACTTTTTCTTGCACTGTGGATATTGTTTAATCAACAAACGTGACTCTCGTGCCAATTGATTGCGGCTTTCAAGTTTTTGTTCGTCAGATTGTAACAATATTTCATCGGGGTTATCGTCAGAAGATAATCCGCTGTGCAACTTTACTTCAATCAGAATAACAACATCGTCAAGTTCGATTATCACATCGGGTTCTGTTCTTTCAAAACTTTCCCAAAAGAGAATTCTGTTGTGCCATTCGTATAAGTGCGATGGCAAGCAGTCAAGTGTACTTTTCGGATATACACTATTCTGAAGTATGGTCTTGATGCCATGTTCAAAGGGCAGATAACGTAAACTGCCGAAGAAGTTGCCAGTCAATTGGTCTTCTAAACGGTCAGAGAGGTTACTGCCTGTCCGACTTATTTTTCCGTTTATTTCAGCAATCATAGTCACCCTCCAACAATTCATATACATCATTATATCATGAAACGACAGATTTTTCAATACTCTATGCCAGAAAAAATTTTATCTTTCTCTAAAGTTCCGAAAATCGTGACTTTTTCTTACTTCACAACATAGGACAACCACTGATTGTCATATATTGAAACATGAATAACATTAACACAATTGAAAGGGACGTTGAGTACATAGAAATTGAAAACACGAGATATAAAATTAACTACCATTATAACGGCGAAGTGTCTTTTATCGACCTTATAAAAAACGCTCTCAAACGTGAGGTGGAGACGGCTTTGCGGAAGATGGAAAACAATTGAATAAGGCAAAACGACTTGACTTTATGCGGGTTTCATGGTATAATGAGACTATAGGTTTAAGGCGTTTTGTTGCTGTGGAAAGGAGTAGAAAGTGATAAATCAGCAACAAAAACTCGGAGCGATTTACTTGCGTTTAAGCCGTGATGACGGTGGTGATTCGGAGAGCAATTCAATCACGAATCAGCGGGAAATGCTCCTGCGATATGCAAGCGATAAAGGCATAATAGTGATTAACGAATATATCGACGATGGGGTCTCGGGAACTACGTTTGACAGGTGCGGATTCAATCGGATGGTTAGCGACATAGAGTGCGGCAAAATCGGGACGGTGATTTGTAAAGACCTTTCTCGCCTCGGCAGAAATAACGCTTTAGTCGCTTACTACACCGAAATATTCTTTGTAGAAAAACGAGTAAGGTTCATTTGCGTTAATGACGGGATAGACTCCGCCCAAGGTGATAATGACATAATGCCTTTCAAATCCATAATCAATGAATACTACGCAAAAGACATCTCGAAAAAGATACGCTCGGTAAAAACCCTGCACGCCCATAAAGGCAGACGTGCAGGAGGCAAGACTCCATTCGGCTACATCTTAAATCCTGATGACAAGCACTATCTAATCCCCGATACAAGAATCGCTCCTGTCATAAAGGAGATGTTCAGCATGGCAGCGAACGGCAAAACTGTTGGCGATATTCGCAAGTATTTAGTTGCCAACAATATCCCCACACCGTCAACGTATAGGGGAGACAAAGCCGAGAATTGCGACTGGAACAAAACGTCAATTACGAAAATTCTCAAGAACTGCGTGTATATCGGACATACGGTAGCACAGAAACACGCAACTGTGTCGTTCAAGAGCAAAAAGAGGATTATTCGCCCCGAAAGTGATTGGGTAGAAGTAAAAAATACTCATGAGGCAATCACCGATGAGCAGACATTCAACAAGGTACAGAAACTTATCGGTGTCAAGCAACGTGCGAATAAATCCGACTTTGACAACATTTTCAAGGGACTGCTACGATGTGAAACTTGCGGAGCCAGTATGTCATTACGCAACTCAAATCGCCCTCCGCATTATCTGTGTAACACAAGCCGAAATCAGCACGAAACATCTGTCAGGAAATGCACGACCCACCATGTCAGATTCGCCGCTCTGAATGAAGTGGTTCTGCGAAAAGTCAAGAAGTTGGCGGCATTGGCAAAAGTTCACGAGAGTGACTTAACTGAATTCTTACGGACTATTCGTGACAGTCACAGTGAATCCGATGTGAAACGAGAGCAACAGGAATTGGAGCGGCTGAATACACGAATCACCGAACTCGATGCGATTATCAAGAAGCTGTTGGAGCAGAACGCTCTCGGCGTGATTTCCAACGAGAGGTTCGTGCCGTTGGTGACGGAATACGATTCCGAGCAGAAAGCGTTGCTGGCGAGGGTTGGAGAAATTCAGAGCAAGCTGAAGAGGAATTTAGCCAACACAGGGGAGGCGGCAGATTTTTTCGGATTGCTCACAAAGTACACAGACATTCAAGAACTCACCATGCCGTTACTGCATGAGTTGATTGACAAGATTGTGGTTCATGAGCGGGTTGTTCAGCGAATTGAGGGCAAGGAAGCAGTCGAACAAGAAATTGACGTACATTTTAAGTTTCTCGGGCTAACGCCCGAGTCTATTTAGGGGTCAGACGGCACCATATAACGCCACCACCCCGGGGGTATTAATTGTACCGCTCTCAAATCTTTCCGGGAGTTCATCGGGTTGATTCAAGTCGTGCGAATTGCTCCCGGTACCCCCTTCAATTAACGTGTTCAAATTGTATTTACCGTCGGTAATTAATAAACCGGTACCCATAACCCCATACAAGCCTTTATGTCCCGAACAACAAATAATATTTATACCGTCGCTTAATTTTATAGGGATTACTCCCCCGCCCTGCGCCGCGTCAAGCACAAGACAAATCCCCCTCCGCCTACACAGCTCCGCTATCTCTTTATAGGGGAGGATTCTACCGGTAACATTGCTTGCCGCGGCGCAAATAATGGCTTTTGTTTTGGCATTAATTAACGATTCAAACGATTTTACCGTTTCTTCATCATTTTCAAAAGTTCTCGCAACCGAATAAGTAACCCTTCCCTCTTTTGAATAAGCGTGAACCGGTCGAGCAGACGCGTTATGTTCAATATCGGATATTATATAATGTACACCGTCAGTTGCGAGCCCCTTTATCGCCATATTTAGCGCATGGGTACAGTTAATCGTGAAAACGGTGTTTTCTACCTTCGCCCCAAAAAAATCGGCGCATTTTTCTCTTGAATCATACACCGCTTCGGCGGTTTTCATAGAAATTCGATGTCCCGCTCTGCCCGGATTACCGCCATATTCGTTAAGCGACTTTTTTAACGCCGATATCACCTGTGGCGGTTTTGGAAATGTTGTTGCTGCATTGTCAAAATAAATCATAATAATTCTCCACTGCTATAGTCGGTTTAATATATCATTGTATGCTGTATTAGCGGGAATGTTCATGGAATATTCTTCAAACATTAAAATTTATTCCTTGACAAATTATAATAATTACTATATAATGTAAAAAAATGCAATATAAAAAATATTATAAAATTGTTAAAGGATGAATACTATGTTAAACACGGTTACCGAACCGATTACGGTCAACAAATTCTCTCGCGGAGACATTATTGTTAAAGAAGGGGACGAATCGCTTAAGCATATGATTGTCGTTCTGCAAGGAAACGTAAGCGTTTATAAAAATTATAAACGCTCTGACCAAATTTTTATAAAAAATATCGGGCCGGGCGATTTTCATTCGGAGCTGTCCCTTTTTTTGGAGCATAATCAAACCGATACATTAGTCGCTATGTCAGAGGTTGTCGTTTCTTTTATAACGCGAAAAAGCCTAAATGAATTTTTCATAAAGTACAGCGGGATTGCAATATCCGTTGTTGAGAACATCTGTGAAAAATTGACCGAATATATGCCGAAACCCGAAATTGCCGACACACCTGACGCTCCCGTTGAAAAAATCGAGGTAAAAAAGCCCGAAACAGAAACGCCGTCGGGAGAAAGCGAGCTTTTTCCAAACGGACACGGGAGCTACACCCTTCCTCTCACTAACGACAATAAGCTTGTTTACTGCGCCGAATCGGTCTGTCCCCTTTGCGGAAAATCATTTGAAAATCTCGGAATATTAATGTCGCGATTAAGAAAAAAAGGCACAGACCCCGACTCGCGTGAACGATATTTTGAGGTTGAACCGCTTTATTATGATATTATCACCTGTCCGAGTTGTTTATTCAGCACCGACTTTCGTTCATTTTCGGATACCAATAAAAAAATTGCCGAAAAAATAAACGCGAAAATCGCGCAATTTAAAAATGCAACTAAAATAGAAACCGGTCGAGACAGAGACACCTTTACGGTTTTTGCCGGCTATTACTTAGCAATGCTTTGTTCAACAATTACATCAGAGGACAACTACCAAACTAAAACGGGCGGTCTTTGGCTAAAGCTCAGTCGTGTTTACGGCGATTGCGGCGACAAGAAAATGGAGCGATACGCATTGGAAAAATCGTATGAGGATTATCAATATGCGTATATGCAGCTTCATCTCCCCGAGGAACAAGGGATTCAGGTTTGTTATATGTTGGGCGAATTGAATTATAAATTGGGGAATCTCGAAGAGGCGCGAAGCTCCTACTTTTCAATAAAAACAAACGCTTTTGCAAATCCGGCAATTAAACGAAAGGCGGAACGAAGAATGGACGAAATCCGCGAAATACTACTCAGCCAATAATCATCACCCCCGCTCTTGTACCGCGCCCATAAAGGATAGCGTCACCGCCGCGGCAGTTGCACCCGCCTTCATAGCCGAGGGTATATTGCCGTTGTGCAAATAATCGACAATAAACGCCCCTTGATACGAGTCGCCGCAACCGGTAGTATCCACAACCTCATTAACGTCAACCGCCGCGCAAAAATACTCTTTCCCGTCTCTATAAGCTACGCTTCCTTTTTCTCCGAGCGTTGCGACGAATAAAGTCGGAAACTCGACAGACCACCGTTTCAACATCGGGCGATATTCGTCTCTTCCGCTTATGAAAAATAAATCGAGCGACGAAAAATAACGCCGCCAATCATCATTCGGCGTATGCTCCATAAAGTCAACAGAAAAAAGCTTAGGCTTAGCTTCAATAATTCTTGAAATCAAGCCGTCATTTACAGTTGTGGCGACGGCGTCCGCATTTTGTATTAATA
Source organism: Oscillospiraceae bacterium (assembly GCA_009783205.1). GTDB lineage: Bacteria > Bacillota > Clostridia > Oscillospirales > Ruminococcaceae > Ruminiclostridium_E. The sequence goes on along the minus strand of WRHO01000032.1, from coordinate 14,044 downwards.
TCTCGTCGGCGGGCGATATAATAAAATCTCGAATAACGCCGTTAGTCCAACTGTCCTCTTTAAAATATCTGTCTCCGTCTTTAGTAAGATAGACCTTATTATTAGCTGTTTCACCGTTGACCGAATACAAATGCGCGCGGTTTATTTTGTATTCGTCGGCGGTTTGTTTTATTTTATCGGCATAAGCGTCGTTTCCTATATACCCCATCAAATAAACCTCGGCTTTGCCCGTAGCGGCACAGCTTACGGCTAAATTTAATGCATTTCCGCCAACCTTAACAATTTTCTTTTCGGGAAAAACATCAACACAGCAACAGGATAATGCAAGTATTTTCTTCATTATAGTTTTTTGTCACAGGCGATTAATACCGAAATATCGTCGCCGCTTCCTTTCTCGCTCGTTTCCTCGAGCCATCTTTGTAAACGTCCCCAGACGGTGTTTGTCCCGTGAAGATTAATTGCGGTATAATACTCGCAACAAGTTTTTAGAAACATTTCCTCATCGGGATAGCTGTTAGAAAAGCCGTCGGTAGTAAGCATAAATGCGTGCGGCGTTACATCGTCGTGCCGATGTCGAACCTGTGTTATTGCTTTTCGCCAAGACTCATCGTGACAGAGAGAATGTGTGTCAACTCCGAGTTGTTTATCCCCGCTGATAATATGCTCCGCGCGATTCTCCGTTAAAAGCAATATATCACCGTCGCCGAGCTGAAACGCGAAATAGAAGGAAGATGTAATCAGAAGACCGAGTAATGTCGAGCCGTATTGTCGCCATAAATTAAAATCACTTTTTATATCGTCGTCGTTTGAACGATTATTAACGCGGTGAGATTTTCTTACGCGACTTTTCCATTCTTTTTCTATTTCTTTAGCTATGGTTGTATCACCCTCTCGATGCAAAAACGTACCGAGCTTATTTATATCGTTTTTATGCTTTTTAAATGCCGCGCTTATAATTGTGTGAAAAACGTCAACGGCGATTTTTGAACCTTCCTCGCTAAACGGGGATTTGTCGCTTCCGTGACCGTCGGCAACGGCAAGAAGGGTCATGTCTTTTTTGAAAACGCGATTTACCTTTATATTATCCTGACACGGTTTTCCGGCGAGCTTATGCGACGCCCCCGTAACACAGACGCCGATTACCCGCATTTCACCAGACATTGATGTCATCGGGGTCACTCTCCTCGGGTACCGGTATATTGTTTATATCGAATATAATCGGACTTGAATTTGAACCGCCCGCGCCGCCCGCAACCGTTGTCGAATCGGGGGTGGCGGGTGCGGAAACAACAGCCGCCGCGGTTGACGCCCATTTTATCATCTTCACCAAATCGGCAGAATTGTTGGCTTGAAGCACTAAATCTCTGTTTCCCGTAAACTCGTTTAAAATTGAAACGTCTGCGTCCTGCCCAATTGATATAGCAATTCGAACCGATTTTTTTCCCCACGGTAAAGCTAACAGCTTATCGAGCGCGGTTTTATAATCGTCGGTAGGCTGTCCGTCGGAAATCAACACTAAAACCGGGGGCAACGCCCTGTCGCTCATTGGCGGGATTGTAAGCTGTGACGAAATCAAATCAAAAGCGTTTCCCATATCGGTTACGCCGCCCGCTTCGAGGTCGCTCCAACAAAAATTATCGACATTTACGGGTTCGGGTGTGACCCATTGTGCCCCCGACGAGAATTTTAGCGTCCTTATAAGCAATTCCGCATAGGGGTTGTTGCGAGCCGCATCTGCCATTTCGGGGATTGTCGATTGAATAGCGTGATTGACCTTACCGATTTTTTCGCCGTGCATTGACCCCGAACAATCGACCACCCATATAAAATGTAACGGGCGGTTTGATAATTCCCCGCCGGGTCGTTTAAACTCTTTAGTTTCGGACATATCCATTCCTCCATTTTTGTAATTGAATACAAGTCTAAAGGGAACATTTAAATTTCTCCAACCTGTTCCCCGAAATCAATTTTCGCACCCTTAGCAATTAATGCCGATTTACCTACGGCAACGGGCGTGCGCGAGCCGTCGACGCCTATATATGTCCATTCCGCGCCGCTTTCGTTGCGAAGTCCCCATTGATTCGGATTGTTGGGGTTCTGCGTCACCGAAGCAACCGCCTCGGTAAGCTCAAAATTCCCCGCTATATGATGTCGATAAAGCTTTGTATCCTTCATAAGCAAAGCCCTGCTTTTTCCGATGACGATTTTTGTGACGGGGGGGATTTCTTTTCCGCAATTCCAACAGGTTGTGCCGACTCCGTCTGCCGCCAAATCATCATCATAAAAAACCTCGCTTTTACATGAACATTTTACAACCCCGAATAACAGGTTAATAATTGCATCGAGCCAACGCCGTTCCGTAACCCGCCTTTCCGGGTGTTCTATTCCGACGGTAAACGATTCGATAAACAAATCCTTAATCCTCTTCGGAAATATGTCCCAGTAAATTATAGCGTTATCGTGATATCCCTTAACCGGACGATTGCTTTCATTATCGGGGTCAAAAATGAACACCGGCTTTCGCCCGTACAGCTTTTCCATTGCGTATATATCCAACGCTTTGATTTTAGCTTCGAGCGCACCCTCGAGCGGGTGATGTACCATGAACAAATAAAACAACAACACAGCTAATGAAAAAAGGTCGGTATTGCGCGACGGTTGCGCCTCCCCCCTGACAATTTCGGGTGCCATAAAACGCGGCGTTCCGTTTACCGAGACACGCCCCCCCGCCGTGACATTATCGTTATCACAGATTAAAGCGGCTCCGTTTTCGGGGTTAAAAAAAAGGTTGCCGAAGGAAATATCATTATACGCTAATCCCATACCATGAAGCTTTTCATAACCTAAGGTCAAATTAAAAGCCGTGCGCGATAAAGCGACAAAGGTCGGCGAAACCCTACATTTCATCAAATCGACAATGCCCTTAAAATTGTTCGGGCGCAACGGCATTATATAACCAAAATCACCCGTGCTTGTAAATCTCGAATCGTGTACAAGCTCCAGCGGCCAAAGAAAGACATCTGCGGGAGAGCCGCGGGAAATAAGGTTTTCTAATATTGACATTTGCGCTTCGGTAGCGTTATTTTTAAAATACCATTTCAGTGCAAATAAAGAGGTTATCTCCCCCTCCGCAGACAGTAGCCCGACCTCATAAACCTCCCCCTGTCCTCCCGAGCCTAATAGCTTTACAACCCTATATTTATTCGAACATTCCGAAATTAATTCTGTGTTCTTTTTTATAAACCCTTCCATATTACCTCATAATAAACGAAATAATCATAAGCAATACCGTTACTCCCATCCCCGCATAAACGGGTATAAGCTTTTTATTAATGCTTTTTCCCATTTCCTCAACCTGATGCTCAACATTTGCCGAAATGTCCCCTATTTTCAAGCTGTTCTGCTTGTCGGCGTGTTTTTGTCTGTCCCTGACCTCTTCGCAAATCTCATGAATAACGCGGATATCCAATGTTTCTATATAGCGTAAAAAATCATCATATTTTTCGTTTAATACGCCCGTTGCCGTTTTAAACTCGTTTTGTATTTCGGAAATGTGCGATTTATAGTCTTCCATATCCTTGGTGATTTGAGTCTGTATATCCAAAAGCTTTGTCAAAGTCTTTTTTGTAATTTCTATATTGCCCTCCGACACACGTGCTGTAATTTGTTCTGGAATTACGGATATTTGAGCGGGCATTTCAGCAAGTGACTTTTGTAAAGACTCCACGGCTTCTTGTATATTTATTTGTGCAGTTTTATCGAGTATCGGCTCGAGCGATTCGTCAAGGGTCGATTTAAGTGTCGAATGAAACGCGCCCGTAAGACTTTCGCGCAGCTCTCTTTGTAAAAGCTCCAACGCTTGTTTTATTTCCGACAAATCGAGCCTTTGGTTATTATCGGGGGTTGTTATATCGGGCGTCACGCCGCCGACTTTTTCAACGGCCGCAATCGCCTTTTTTATATCTTCATGAAGCGCGGAAATGTGTGCTTTATACGCATCAATTTCTTTATGAAAATCGGCGTTAGATTTGGCGAACGTGTCTGAATACTGTACCTTAATATCGAGAAGCCCCGCCAATGTTTTTTTCAATAGCCCCCCGCTTTCATAGGTTATTTTATCGGGAATATCGTGTATACTTTTTCTTATTTCCGAAAGGCGCGCTTCAACATCTGTCGTTAAAACGGTAGCCGTTTCGGAACCGCCACCTTTGTTGACGTTAGCCGTTGCGAGTTCCAATAAAGCCGATTGTTCACCGAGAACTTTATTTTGCGACATTATTGCGTCGGCGATTTCCTTAATTATACGCATTAGCTCATTAGACGCGGCTACGTTGTCATAAAAAGTATCAATTTCTTTTTCGAGTTGTTCAATAGTGACCATTATTATTCTCCTGTTTTCATAAGACTTTTATTAAATTTATTATTCATTTGCGCGGCTATGAGTCCGTAATATATTGTATCGCTTTTCTCGTACCCCGATTTAGAAACCGCGCTTAAAAAGGTATTGTAACCGTTTTTCGGAATTGCCGAAAGAATCTCGTTAAACATTTTCGTATCAAAATAATTCTCGTTACGAAGCTTATCTGTAAAAGATAAAACTTCATCGTTTTGCATTTCAAAAGCTTCATAGGTGTTATCCATTTCACAGGGGCGTCCGAGAATCTTTTCGCCGTAGCATAAACACCATATAAAAACGCTTTTTACTGCATTTTCGCGACTTACCCCGTGTTCATCGGTAAGGCGTTTTATAAAACGATATGCAAAGGTATTGTCGAGCCTTACCGCTTTTTCTATATCCTTATGAATATCCATTTTATACAATGTCAATACCAAATTCGCCTGTAACGGTTGCATATATAAAAAATCATTAACCAACCCGATAAACCGTTTCCTCGCGTCGAGTGAATCGGGATATTCTCTTAACAACCGCATAAACTCCTGTTCAACCATATATACTCCTTAGGCACTGCCTTAATACTCACCCGACTCAACCGAAACAACGTCGGAATATTCAATATCCTCGGTTACCGCGCCGCACCAACCACAGCTTACCGAAAAATCTTTGTTTTCATCGTTTGACTTAAGCTCACAACAAATCATCTTCCCACAAGTGCATTTTAATAAGAATACATTCTTACAATAAGGGCAACCGGGATAACCGGGCGCGGGGTCGAGCGAGCCGGATATTTCGGTTTTATCGAACCCCTCGTGCATTGCGCGCTCTTCGTCAATCGGGAAAGCCCACGTCCTGAGCCAATCGTTATTGCGCTTTTCTACCCTAATCCCGAACAGCTTATTGTTCGAGGCGCATTTTGCTAATATTACATTCGCTTCCATAATCACACTCCTATATTTTGAAGCTTCTCTGCGGCGTTGTCACAGTCGAATTGATTAAATGCGTCAATTGCCTCGGCGAGCAATACGTTTATCCTTTCGCCATAATCGTATTTGACCGCCGTTTCTAATGCGGAACCTCCCGCTTCATTATCGAAATCATCTGCGGCAGTTAAAGCGGCGGAAACCATCTCTTTAAGAACGGTTAAGTCGCCTTTTTGCTTTTCAATATTCTTCTCCGTGCCGCTCGGCTCCGCAAATATCGAATCTAAACACGTTTTTAATTGTAAAAGCTTTTCTTCAAAAGCGGGATAGTTTTGCTCGCAGAAGTCTAAATTTTCCGCTTTTGCTTTTGATTCAAGCTCTGCGGCGGTTTCCGATAAAGCAATCGCACCTACGGTCGCGAGCATAGACTTCATAGAATGTACCGATATTGAAAAGCTTTTTAAACCTTCCTCCGTTTTTGCGGACAACTCACCCGACATTTTGGTACAGCTCGAAACGAGGGTCTTTTGCATCAACGTCAACGATTCGGAATACAAATTCTCCATTCCCGATGCACGGCTTAAACCAATCTCGGCATTAATTGCGTCTATTGCAGAAACGGAATTCATAAACCTTGAAGCGGATTTCACCTCTGCCATGCTTGCGGAGGTTACAGATGCAATCGCGCTTAGCTCATTGACCCGCGTTATAATTTTTTCGGGCGGTAACCACTTTTTAACAATGTCGTTTAATTTCGGAACCTCTATAGGCTTTGACACAAAGTCATTGAACCCGTTTTCCAAAAACATCTCCTTCGCGCCCAATACCGCGTTTGCCGTCAAAGCGATTACGGGTAAAACGGACTTTTCATATTTACCGCCCATTTCTCTTATAATATGGGTGGCTTCAACGCCGTCCATATCCGGCATCATATGATCCATGAACACAATATCATATTCCGTTTTCTTTAACGCCTCGATTGCCTTTATTCCCGAATCAACCGTGTCGGTTTGTATATCGAGAAGCCCAAACAAGCCCGCCGCTACTTTTAAGTTAAAATCGTTATCGTCAACAACTAATATTCGCGCATCGGGGGCGGATATTTGGGTGTTGGGGTCGGTATTATTCCTTGAGTGTATGGAAACCTCCGCCTCGTTCCCCTTAATATAAGGTATTCGCAATGTAAATGTCGTCCCGACGCCGTATTCGCTTTCGACGGTTATATCGCCGCCCATCATTTCTGCAAATGACCGACTTATTGAAAGCCCTAATCCCGTTCCTACAATCCCTCTGTTTTTAACCGTATCGGTTTGTTGAAACGCATTGAACAGCTTGGGTATAGCTTCCTTCTTAATCCCCTGCCCCGTGTCTTTGATTTCAAAAAATATATTCTCGTTTCCTTCTTGGTCGGATTTCATGAGGATTCTTAACCGAACATATCCTTTTTCGGTGAATTTAATTGCGTTTCCGCAAATATTAGTTATAATCTGTCTTAATCGCAAATCGTCGCCGAAAAGATAACGCGGAAGCTTGTCTTCATGTTCAAGAAGGAATTCAAGGTCTTTTTTCTCGGCAACATATTGGAACATAGAATTAATACTGTCGATAAGCGCGTGAAAATCATAATCAACCGGACTCAACTCGAATTTTCCCGATTCTATTTTAGACATATCGAGTATGTCGTTTATTATCTCGAGCAACGATTTAGCGGAAAAATTAATATCCCTTGTGTAAGAAATCTGTCCCTCGCTTAAAGATTCGTTGAGTAATAACTCCGACATTCCTATAATAGCGTTCATAGGCGTTCGAATTTCGTGCGACATATTAGCTAAGAAGGACGATTTTGCGCGACTTGCCGTTTCGGCAACCTCAACCATTTGTTCGAGTTCGGTCTGTTTCTCGGCTAAAAGACTTGTGCGATTAGCAACAAGCGTCTCGAGCCGTCTGCTCTCGTTGCGATTCATAACTGTCATAATAAACATAAATACGACAATTACCGAAAGCGCGCCCGCTCCGACGAGCCACGGAATACGCGCCCGCGCCGCTTCAATACGGTAATCGTAGGTTTTACGCGTCCAACGTCCCGATATTTCGTTAATGTTTATTAGCTTTAATGCTTTATCTAAAATTCCGCAGAGTTCAACCTCGTCTTTGTTAATTCCGAAGGTCGATTCAAACTGATGCTCAAACACAATGTTAGCCTTATATCCCGCCATTTCATAATAATTGGTAAGCGTAAGAAGCTGATGCTGACTCGACATAACCAAATCAACCTCACCGCGAGTCAAAGCGTCAAGCGCGGCTTTTGTGCTTCCGTATTCGACGGTGTTTTTATGATTAGGGAACCATGTTTTAAAAATCGCCTCGTGTGCGGTTCCTTTTCCGTAACCAACCTTAGCATAGAGAATTTCCGGTATGCTTATATCATGATACTCGGTTTTTGAAATTAACGCGTGGTTATCCAACATGAGATATTCTTCCGGCCAAAGAAAATTCCCGTCTCTGTCCTCGGAAGGAATCAACTCGGTTATCATTTTCGATTCGCCGCTTTTTACAAGCTCGACCAACTCATGAAAATCGGCATTCGCCCCGTTGGTTATAGTAAAATCAATCCCCGTAAGCCAGGTAACCTCGTTAAGTACATCGACGGCAATCCCCTGCCACTCTTTGCTTCGGTCATTGTAAAAGCTTATCGGATAATTGCCGTATTCGGCGGAATAAAAAATCTCGGGATTATTTTTAATGTATTCGCGTTCATTTTCTGTAAGACCCAAAAAGAATTTACGCTTAAGGTATTCGTGATACCCGGTAGAATACAACTCGTTCAAATATAATATTGCATCGTCGTCAAGCATTTTTTGTACAACCGTTATAATTGGTTCAAGCTCGGCGGTCTGTGTGGTAAGCGACACGGGGCTGAATATCAGAGGAAAGAAATTCTCTACGGCGATATGTCCAAATTCGTCAAATGCCGCCTGTGCGGGGCTTTCATCAAAAAAAGCGTCTATTTCGCCGTTCATAAGCATATCGTATGCTATATTATAATCCTCTACCGAAACAACCTCGAATTCGTTTTTTGTATGATAATAAACGTCATCGACCGTGACCGAATCCGATAAAAAGCCATACTTAAGCGGACGGTAGCTCGATATTATTTCTAAGGGGTCGCTCCCCTCGAGACGAATGATAACAAGCTGTCTTTGTGCGATATCGTCCGTCATTAAATAGGTTTTTCGACGTTCGTCATTTGCGGTAAGCTCGCCGGTGAATGATATTTCTCCGCTTTCGAGACCGCTTATAAGCTCGTCCCACTCGTATATTTGAGGAACAAACTCTATACCGAAAAGCTCGGTAAACCAATTGCAAAGTAAAGCCGAAAATCCATGAATCTCGCCCGTTTCGCTAAAAAACGCTTCAATACCGGGATTCATTCCGAAGATAAAAGAGCTTTCGCTTTTTTGTAACGCTTCTATCGCCTTTATATCCTCGTGAGTAACCCCCGGAATGTCTTTATAAGTAGTATATTCCGGTATTTCAATATAAGCTTCCGTTTTTTCTTTATCACAAGATGATAACGCACAAGTAACGGCGGCAAAAATAAGAAATACATATATTATACGAGAAAGCCTCATAACGCCCCCTAAATTTAAACAACTATTTAAACAACTATATATTTAGCAATTTTATTAAGCACTAAATTTTTATCAATCGGCTTTAATATAAAATCAACCGCGCCGGCTTGTATCGCCTTAACCACATAGCTTTTTTCTGCATTACCGGTAAGGAAAATAATCGGAGCCATAACGCGGTTCTCCTTGATTTTCTTAGCCAATTCATATCCGTCCATAAAAGGCATTTCAATATCGAGGATAATTAAATCTACCGAATGTGATTTAAGATACTTTAAAGCCGAGGCACCCGAATTAATAAAGGTCGCTTTGTACGGCGAATCCTTAAGAGTTGTCCTCATAGCGTTTAAGAAAAAGGCGGAATCATCAACCACTAATATGCTTTTAAAGGTGTCCGCGTCGGGTTCCCACGGTTCCCAATCCTCTCTGACGCGGTCGGATTTCCCTTCGCCCATTATTTCCTCGGTAATTTCGGGTTCGTCGTCCTCGCTGTATCTAAATTCATCGTCAAGATTCTTTGTTTCGCTCGCTTCGGGAAAATCAACCGATTCTGTCTTAGCTCTGAACTTTTTCTTTTTATTTGTTCTGTGCATGGAAAGCTGCATATCTATTGACAAAGTAGACATATTTGACAGAAGATACACCACATAAGACTCAACCTTGTCAAACTTAACGCTGTGATACACCTTAATAATGTCGAGACATTCCTCCGCCATGTCCTCCGCTCTTATGCTTAACAACATTTCCTGCATAGCGGTAAGACCCGCAATAATCCCGTCATGATTGCCGTCGTCGAGCGCGATTTTCAATTTTTTTGCGCGTTCGGGGAAGGCGTCTACATAATTGTCTAAAATGCCGACATAATCGCTTAATTCATCACCCGTAAGATTCATTATTTCCTTTGTAAAGGTCGATTCCGTAATCATATTCACCACCTCCTGTTAATTCTCAATTGTTGCTATTATAACACATATAAACCCGCTTGTCAATAAAAATCCGCTTTGACTTTCCCCATTTTTTCAATCTATACTAAACGGCGATATAATAAACATTTTCATAAAAATCAAATAAACCTTATTCAGTACCCTGCGGGAAAAACAGAAAAAAGTTATACAGTCCTCAGCGGCGTTACGAGTATAGGCGAGAATGAAGGCGAGCCGACAATCTTCTGTTTCATTGAGATTCTACTTTATCTCGTAAAAATACCGAGCGGCGCGGAGGATAATTCAGCCGCAATATTGAGTAAGGAAGGTAAAGCGGCGGGACACCCGACAGTCTTCTGCGAGATTGAGATATTATTATATCTTGTGGGGTTGACCGACGGGAGCGAGTGGTAAATGCCGCCGGTGGATAGTTTTGTAATTGATAAATAATAAGGCACTGCCTAACTATAGCTACTCCGATTTTTTATGTCGGGGTAGCTTTTTTGCGTGTTATAAAAATTTTTTAAATTTTTTTCAAAAAACCTATTGACATTTGGATATTAGTGTGTTAGTATGATAGTACACTAATGATGAGGAGGAGGTTATTATTGATGAAAGCGTGGGAGAATTTTACGACCGAGTTTGATGACCGAACGCCGATTTACAGGCAGATTTACGGTTTATTCTCTCGTTCGTTTGCGAGAGGCTTAATCAAAACCGGCGAGCGGATTCCGTCAATCCGCGACATGGCGTTACAACTAAAGGTTAATGCCAACACAATGCAAAGGGTATATCACGAAATGGAGCGCGACGGGTTAATTAACTCAAAACGCGGGACGGGGTATTTTTTTACGGAGGAGAAAACTATGGTAGAAAAAGTAAGCACAAAAATGGCGCAAGAATCAATCGGCAGATTCTTAGAGGAAATGCGTTCGCTCGGTTTTGCCGATAAAGACATAGTAAACGAATTATCGGAACAGATAAAAGGAGAAAAGCGGGGAGGGGGTCATAAAGATGAAAACAACACTTTTGCAAGCTAAGGAAATAGGAATGAGCTATAGCAATAAACAGGCTTTGAAAAAAATCAACATGACGGTTGAATCGGGTAAGATTATCGGGCTATTGGGGCCGAACGGTTCGGGGAAAACAACCCTTATGAAGCTTATTGCGGGCTTGTTACAGCCGGTCTCGGGTGAAATAGTCTATCATAATAACGTCAGACGCGGCGTTGAATCAAGAAGCACTATTTCGTTCATGCCGGATGAATTGCGCTTTCCGAGTTACATGAGCGTTGAGGACGCGTTTAATTATTACCGCGATATGTACCCCGATTATTCGTCGGAATTGGCAGACCAAATGAAAAAGCTTCTCGGAATTGACGAGGAAATGAAATCTAAAATGAAGCATTTATCTAAAGGACAAAAGGAACGCGTCGCGCTCGCGTTGACCTTTTCGCGCAGAACAAAGGTGTACCTTTTAGACGAACCGTTAGGCGGGATTGACCCGGTGGGCAAAAAGAAAATCGTTGACGCTATATTAGCTATGCAATTAGAGGAGTCGTCTATATTGATTTCGACGCATTTAGTCAAGGATGTGGAGCGAATTTTCGATTGTGTATATTTTATTTCCGATGGGGCAATCGTTTACGAAGGAGATTGTGACCAAATGCGCGAGGAAAATGAAAAAACGGTGGAACAGGCTTATTTGGAGGTGTTTAGCTATGGTGATTAATCAATTAAAACACGCATTAAGACACGGTGCGGTGTTGCGGTATACGACATTCGGTATTGTCACCGCCGTTAATGTAGTATTCGGGGCGTTGGCTTATTTCAACGTGTTGGGGTTCGCCGCGGCAGTAACTGCGGTAAGCCTTTCGGGTTCGGGCTTGACGGTCGTGATTATTATTAATTTTGTGGCAGGCGCGGCGAACATTAAAAGCTTCATAGGCTCACCGAGCGGTTACATTTACGCATTAACCCCCATGAAAACGAGCAATATACTTTTTATAAGAATAGCGGCAATTGTTGTTCAGGACGTTTTAGCGTTGATTATAAGCATATACGGTACGGTGTGGCTGTCGTTTTATCTCGCGGACGTTGAGCATAATTTTCTCGGCTCCACAATTGAGGGTATGAAAATATCGTCCGATGTTGCTTTAGCAATTGTATTCGGTTTGTTGGCATATACGTTTATATATACTTTTGTGGTCTTCTGCATTGTTTTTAAAAGAAGCATATTGTTTAACAAAAAAGGAAAGTCATTGCTTATGATTCCGTTTGTACCTTGTGCATTCTGGTTGCTTTCGTTGCTTGACTTTATAATATTCCCGTTCGCAATTGTCGAAAGATGGTTTTTATTCTTTAATGTTACTTTATACAACGCGCTCGGGGTTGTTATATACGCGACATTGTTTATCATTAAAACAGCAATACTGTATGTAATTACAAGTAAATTAATTGACGGGAGGATGAATTATTAATGTGTATTAAAAGATTAATTGTTATATTTGCGGTATGCGCGATAATCTCGACGACCGCATCAATGACGGGGTGCATCGGCGTAAACTGGTACGTTGAACCCGATGCAATTGTCGGCAGGGGTAACATTATAACTAAAACCTACACGGCGGCAGAAATAGGGGAGTTTACAGGTGTGGAGGTTTCATTTCCGTGCAAGTTGTATCTATATCAAGGGGATTCCGAGGAAGTGAAGATTGAGTTACAGGAAAGCTTAAGCGAACATTTCAGTATTAATACGTCGAAAGGATATCTTGAAATAAAAGCGAAAAGGAATATCCGCAGCGGGTTAGGCGAAAAAAACACGCCTAAAGTCTATATAACCTATCGCACGCTTGAAAATTTAAATTTAAACGGCGTTATTGAAATCGTGGAGAGCGATACAATTAATTCCGAATGGGTAGGATTGGATTTAGCGGGTGTGGTTAGCGGTAAGCTCGGTTTTAACGTAGAGTTTTGCTCCGTCAATATGTCGGGTGTCGGCAACCTAACCTTGACCGGAAGCGCGGACAGAGGCGTTTTAGTGTCGTCCGGGACGGGACGGTTATCCGCATTCGGACTGGTTATAAAAGATGCCGATGTAAGTCTTTCGGGGGTAGGCGCGGTTGAGGTAAATTGCACCGAAAATCTTTATGTTTACCTTTCCGGGTTAGGGAGCGTATTATACAAAGGCAACCCGTCCGATATTACACAAGAAAAAAGCGGTTTGGGCAGTATTACCAAAGCCGACTGACCAAAAACAATATGCAACCCCCGAATACCTGTTTCGGGGGTTGTCTCCTCTTGCCCGTTCCAACCCAAGTATGCACCAATTACGGAACGTAATTAATCAGGTATAACAATAGCATCTTGAGCTATTTTGCTGATTATAAACACTCTTGCAAACTCGAGAAGTAGAACTCATAACCCGGAGGTCGGTGGTTCAAATCCGCCTCCCGCAAGCAGTTTGTACAAATACGAACCCCGAACCGATATTCGTCGGTGAGGCGTTCGTATTTGTTTTTCCGCTCGGCTTATAATGCGTGTTAAGACAGGCGGACACGTCCGAGAAGGATTGCACAATCAAATAGCGTGTTTGATTTCACACTCAACATCGTTTTTAAGATTTCCCTTGCCTTGAAACGGAGGTTTCGCCGTAAATATTGATGATGAGCGGGTTTATACGCCTATACTCATATAATCAAAAATTCAAGTGAAATACCGACATTACCTAACGATTATTAGGTAGGGTCGGTATCTTGTGATTCGGGCGATTCGTTTTTTACGTCAATAAACTCCAAATTCTCAAAAGCATACCGCAAAGCAGTATTCACTAACTCGTTTCGAGAACGGTTGGATTTTAATGACAATTCATCAAGTTTATCGTTTATTTCTTCATCTATACGAATCGTCATAGTGATAGTTTTTGTCGTTTTAGGTTTAATAATGAATTTCTTGTCGTTCATAAAGTAATCTCTCCTTATATATAGTATACTTTCTTTGTTGAAACGAAACAAGAACACAAACAGAACACAAATTGCAATAATAAACTTGACATATGTAAAATATCATGCTATAATATGTCAAAATAACACTTATACAGGGGATTTTAACTCATGAAAAAAATAATTGCAATTTTACTTATTAACCCACCAATAAACACTTGACGTTTTAGATG
>WRHO01000031.1 GCA_009783205.1 Oscillospiraceae bacterium | reverse complement strand
CACGAAATGTTTACGGTTATGCAGGGGCGTTTTAAAGACTATATTGCGAACCCCAAAATTAACGGGTATCAATCGCTTCATACCGTCGTTTTAGGCAAAGAGGGACAGGCGTTTGAGGTTCAGATTCGCACACACGAAATGCACACGACGGCGCGTTTCGGGGTCGCGGCACACTGGAAATACAAAACCGGGCTTAATTCAAATAAGCTCGAGAGTAAGTTTGGGTTTATTCGCAACCTTTTGGAGCAACAGTGGCAGTCGCACGACACCGAAAATCTTTCAAGGATTATTCGCGACGATATTGCGGGCGATGAGGTTGAGGTATTTACGCCGCAGGGGGACGTAAAACATCTTCCCAAAGAATCTACGGTGATAGATTTTGCATATGCCGTTCATACGGAAATAGGCAATAAAATGGTAAGCGCGAAGGTTCACGGAAAAAACGTAGGACTCAGACAGATGTTAAAAACGGGAGACGTTGTTGAGGTTGTGCTTTCTGATGAACCCGATTACGGGCCTAACCGTTCGTGGATAGATTATGTAAAAACAAATTTAGCGAAAAGCAAAATCAGACATTGGCTCAAGCATAACCGCAAGGACGAGAATATGCTCTCGGGGCGCGAGTATGTTAAAGGAACGCTTATGCGTATGGGAATTGATTTTGAGGAGAATCAAAACGAATTGACGATTATTGCCAATAATCACCGTTATAATAATCTTGAGGCTTTTTTTGAAGCAATAGGCTACGGCGGCGTTGAGATAAAGGTCGCAACGGAGTGGATTAGCGACGGGTTCAAGGAAGAGTTGGATAAAAAAAGCAGTATGTCTTTTTCGAATTCGCCTAATGTGTCAAATACGTCGAACACAGCAATTAAGGCTTCGAGCAACAACGAAAAAAACAAAAAAGAAATTAACACAAGGGTTATGGGGGTTATAATCGAAGGCGGGGGAGATTGTAGCGTTAAATTAGCCAATTGTTGCTCGCCGTTACCCGGTGACGATATAATCGGCTTTGCCACAAAAGGCTACGGCGTTTCGATTCATAAAAAGGGCTGTGCCAATATAGCGTACAGAATGAAAATAGAGGCGGATAAAAACAGAGTTGTATCGGTAAAGTGGCAAAAAAACTCGCGCATTTTATACCCGGCAACAATTGAGGTTATAGCGTTGGATATAAGCGGAATGTTGATGAATATTATCACGATAATATCAAAAGACCACAATATTCGCATAATCGGAAGTCATTCGAGCATTTTAAAAAACGGAAAAGCTTCTTTTTCGTTTTCAATCGAGGTATTAAACGTAGCGCAGCTCGGTCGTCTTATTAAAACGCTCGGCAAAACTAACGGCGTATTAAGCGTTAAACGCACCAATGCACCGCTTAACTCTTAAAAACAGGCTCTTATTAGGAATATGAGGATTGATATATGATTATTAAAAAGTTAGTTTTAAATTCGTTTCATACGAATACTTATATTGTTGCGGAGGGGGGAGACGCCGTTGTAATTGACCCCGCCGGCAACCCCGCGTTAATTTTGGCGGAAATCGAGAAAACCGTGAAAGAGGCTAAGCTTAAATATATTCTTTTAACGCACGGACATTTTGACCATATTTCGGCGGCGGCGGATTTGAAGCAAATGTCGGGCGGCTTGATTTGTATTCACGAAAATGATGAGCCTATGTTAAGCGACGCAGATAAATCCTTTGCCGCGTTTATGCCCGAGGAATGGAAACCGTGTCGAGCGGACGAGCTTCTTAATGACAATGATATTGTAACGGTTAACGACAAATTTGCGTTTAAGGTAATTGCAACCCCGGGACATTCCGGGGGAAGCGTTATATATGCCGTCGGTGATGTGATTTTTTCGGGAGATACGCTTTTTGAGGGGTCGGTCGGGCGAATCGACGGTTGGTCGGGCAATCATTATGAGCAAATGAACTCGCTCGAAAGAATCAAGGCGATGCAAGGTAATTATCGAATTTTGCCCGGACACGGCGACGAAACAACGCTCGAAAGAGAAAAACGCAGTAACCCTTTTTTGATTGATTTATAAGGAGTGGTTTGAAAGAAGCGCAGGTTTTATGTAGTCTTTTAAGACTCGGAAAGGAATGATTATTAAAATGGCAGAAATTAAAATAATTGACGACAAGGAATATGTCGTAATCGAAGACAAAGAGTACCCCGTTGAAGAAGAGCCGGTCAACAAACGAAAGTGTTATGTGATTGATAATATATACTATGATATAAAAACACATCTTGTAGCAGGGTCAAAATCTAAGCTTTTTCCGAAGCTTTTCATGGCGCGAGCAATGGCAAAACGCGCTTATGAGAAAAAAACACGAAAAACAACGAATTTGCCGTATGAAGACCACTGTACCGAAGTTTACAGATTGTGTGCACATTATAAATTTTCACACGGAGATGATGTTATGTATGCTGCGGCTATGCTTCATGATTATTTAGAAGATGCAGTTGCACAGGGAAAAAAACGCGAGGACACAATACAGTGGATGAAATCAACGCTCGGTTATTCGGTCACTACAATTGTAGAAGAATTAACGAGTGATGAAAAAGGCGATAACGGTTTATATCCGAGAAAAAACGAAAATGGTGATATAATAGACTATTCATTAGAAAAAACGGATTATATAAATGGTAGATTAACGCGTATGGGGAGTAAGGCATTATTTATAAAATTACTCGATATGCTTTCAAATTTAGGGGAAAGTGAAACCATGCCGGATTTTGTTACACGAATTCGAGATAATATTCTATTTATAGAGAAAAACAAAGATACTACATTTAAGGATACTATAACTTTAGACCATTTGCTTGTTATAGAAAATATATCCCGGTTATTAATAGATATTTATAAGGAGCATGAACCTTACCAGTATTATATGGAATTAGAAAAAGACGATTTGGAACATCAAGTTGTTGAATAGCTATACTATGACCGACCACCCTTACCGATACGCCGCAGAGAGGATTATACGAGCCTTTGGGATTGATGTTAGCAACGCTTGTTTTCCTATACACGAGGCGGTTTATAAAGATATTAAACTCCCAAAAGACGGCGAATCTAAAAAAGAGTATTGTATACGATTATACGACAGACTTTCTTCGATAACGGGGATAAAACTTCCGTGGGGAAGCTTTACGGGTGTGCGCCCCATAAAGTACATTAGGGATAATCGCGATATTATATCGGACTACAGAATTGCACAAGACAGGTTAGCATTAGCCGACGAAATAATTGCCGTCCAGGATAAGGTTTTACCCGTTGACAAAAAACGATTCAGTCTGTATGCGGGAATACCGTTTTGTCCGTCGAGATGCAGGTATTGCAGCTTTGTGAGCGAATCGGTGATAAAATCATGGCGATTAATTCCGAGATACACCGAGCTTATTATAAAGGAGCTGAAAATACTTGCCGAGTATGCCGCCGCAAACGAATTGTTTCTCGAAACGATATATGTAGGCGGGGGAACGCCGACCTGTTTACCGTCGGAGCATTTTCAAAGGCTTTTGCTTACAGTATCCGATTGTTTTAATTTAAGCGGGGTTAAAGAGTATACAATTGAGGCGGGTCGCCCCGAAACGCTCACCGACGATATGCTTAGTATAATGAAAAAGGCGGGCGCAACGCGCATTTCTGTTAACCCGCAATCCATGAACGATTCGGTGCTTAAAAAAATTGGAAGAGGGCATACATCTGCCGATACCGTTTCCGCATTTAATGCGGCGGTCAAAACGGGTTTTTCGTCGGTAAACATGGATTTAATAGCGGGACTTCCCGGTGAAAACGAAGAAATGTTTATTGACGGTATAAACCGCATAACGGAGCTTTCCCCCGACAATATAACGGTACACAGCCTCGCGCATAAAAAAGGAACAGAGCGGATTGAATCGGGTTGTTCGGTTGAATTGACCCAAACGGCATATGATATATTAAAGCTGCGGGGGTATCACCCGTATTATTTGTACAGGCTTCGAGAATCTCGCGGCGATAATATAGGCTACACTCGCGATTTATCCAAAATGTGTTTATACAATATATATATGATGGACGAAAGCTCAACGGTTTTAGCGGCGGGCTGTGGCGGGGCAACGAGAATTTTCGACAAATACGGAAAAATGAAAAAGCATTATAATTTTAAATATCCTTATGAATATATCGAAAGATTTGATGAGGTTATATGCAAGCTTGACGAAGGTTGCGGAATTTGATATAATGCTTAAAATATATCCGTTAAGGAGTATAGTTTGAAAAAATTAATAATGTGTATACTTTTTATAATAATGATGTTTTCTGTGACTGTGTCTGCGGGGGAGCAGTATGTCAGACCCGCCAATAATATTTCTGATTATTTGGGCGGCACAGAAAGTGGTGATGAAGTCCCTGTAGCGGAAATTGCAGGGGAAGAAGTGAAATTGGGCGTCGGCGCGGCAATCGCTTCAATATTTGCTTTTTTTGCGGCGGCTTTTACCGACAGTATCGAAATTGTTATAATTGTTACGGTTTTATTAATAGCGGGGGTGCTGTTTATCGTGTTTAAGGAGTTTGATATAACTTAGCATTGGGTTTTATATATTATAAAAGGGGGTGTTAAAATGATTGAGCGAGATGTCGAAACGATTATTGATAAACGGCTGAAAACGCTTGGGTGGGAAGATGACCCGCATTTGCCGAATCGCAACGTGTACAAACAATCCGTAAAAACAAAAGAGCAAGCAAATGCTTTAAAAGGGACGCGTCCCGATTACGTTTTGTATAAAGAAAATTCAAACGAACCTCTAATAGTGATAGAAACAAAAAAGCCCGATGAGAGCATATCTAAAGCATTAGAACAGGCGGCAAAATACGCAAAAGCCATAAACGCGCCTATTATTATAGCTACTACCGGCGTATTCACGAAGACATTACACATTTCCAAACAAAAACCTTTATTTTTAAACAAAGAGGAAGTTACAAAGCTAATAAATCATTCGGCGGCGGTTGAATATATAGATACTAATGAATTGTTTACTATGGACGAGAGAATAATAAAATCGCGTGAAGAACTTTTAAATATATTTAAGGATATAAACAACCAATTCAGAGAAGCGGGCGTAAGCACGGGATTACCCAGAATAGAATTATTTTGTAATTTATTATTTTTGAAAGTAATAACAGAATTAAGCGAAAGCAACAGTCTTATTAAAAAACTTCCCGAATGGTGCAAATGGAACGCAATACGCGAGAAAAAGGGTGATGATTTACACGCATTTATTAACAGACAGGCTTTTACGCATTTTCAACAATCATACGGCGGCGATGTTCTTTCTCCTATTGAGTATTTGGTAAACCCGAATATTCTTGACATTATCGTGAGCAAATTAGATGATTTACACTTGTCTGCCACCGACACCGATATTAAGGGTGACGCTTTTGAATATTTTCTGCGTAACTATGGCGGCGCGGACACCGATTTCGGCGAATACTTTACACCCCGACATATTGTAAAAGCGTTAGTTCAAATATTAAATCCTATATTCGGCGAAAAAGTGTACGACCCTTTTTGCGGAACCGGCGGTATGCTTATTGAAGCGTATAAACATATATATGAGGGCGAGTGGGCAAAGAACTCTTCAAATATAAAACGACTTAAAAAGCACACAATATACGGCGCAGATATTACACAAATGTATCGTATAGCTAAAATGAATATGATATTGGCGGGAGACGGACATAATAATATTATAAGACAGGATAGCTACGCAACACCCGATACTGTAAATCAAACCTCTGTTCTAAAAGACGGAATAGAAGAAATACACGACGAAACAATTAAATATGACGTAGTAATTACTAATATGCCGTTCGGATATAACATGAAAACCGAACACGCGGGGCTTTACGGATTTAACACAAAATCGGCGGAGATAACGGGGGTACTGCATTGTCTGAGAGCATTAAGCGATAATGAAAACGCAAGATGCGGAATTATTGTTCCCGAGGGCGTTTTATTCCGCACTAATAAAGCTTACACCGATTTAAGAGAATTAATAATCACAGACTATCAATTAGAAACGGTTATATCTCTTCCGCAAATGACGTTTGCCCCTAACACGGGCGTTAAAAGCGACATAATAATAATTAAAAAACAAAAACAAAAAAATCAAAAGCATATATGGTATTTTGACGTTAAAAATGACGGATATACTTTAGACACGGGAAGGCGAAGGATTGAGGGGGTTAATGATATTGATAATCTTTTAGCCGAAACAAATATAAAAAAAGAAAACGAAAATAAATGTATTAATTCGACATTTGAAAAGCTCCCGCTCGATAAGGTTTGTAAAAATTCATTTATTTTAGTGGGGAGCAGGTATAATGAAAACGAAGTAGTATATAGTTCAAAATTTTCTACGTATAAATTATCTGATATAACAGAATGTTTGGATAATAAACGAAAACCTTTAAATAAGCAAGAACGAGAAAAAATAAAAAGCGAGCAAATATACCCATATTGCGGCGCAACCGGCGTATTAGACTATATCGACCGTTTTATTTTTAATCAAGAAATCCTTTGTCTCGCCGAGGACGGCGGCGTATGGGGAAGCAATGAAAACAGTTCATATATAATGAATCGAAAATGTTGGGTAAACAATCACGCCCATGTTTTAATCGCAAAAGAAAACGCGGATTTAAAATATTTGATGTTTATTATTAACGCAATGAATTTAAATAAGTATATATCGGGGACAACAAGAGGGAAGCTGACAAAGAGAGATATGAATAATATCGACGTCCCGTTACCGCCTTTAGATGTGCAACGGCAAATAGTAAAAGAACTCGAAGGTTATCAACAAATTGTAAACGGGGCAAAAGCAATTGTTGAAGGATATAAGCCCAATATTAAAGTTGATTCCGAATGGAAAATTAAAAGCTTGAGAGAAACAGATATTGAGATAATTGATGGTGACAGAGGTTCTGATTATCCTTCAAAAAACGATTTTTTTGAATTAGGTTATTGTTTATTCTTAAACACAAGCAACGTAAGAAAAGGATTTTTCAATTTTGAGAAGGTACAATTCGTTACAAAATTAAAAGATGTACAATTACGCAAAGGGAAATTATCGAGAAATGATATTGTTTTAACAACGCGAGGAACGGTCGGTAATATCGCTTATTATTCAAATGATGTAGAATATGATAATATACGAATAAATTCCGGAATGGTAATTTTAAGACCGGACACAAAACAAATTGATTCGGAATATTTAATGTTTCTATTCTTATCCGATTTTATTGAAAAACAAATTGAGAATATAGTTTCGGGAACGGCTCAACCACAGCTTCCGATAAAAAGCTTAAATACATTAAAAATCCCGTTACCATCTCTCGATATCCAAAAAGAAATTGTGTCACAAATTAAATCGGAACGGGCGTTAATTGAACCGTCAAAGCAGATTATTGAAGTTTTCACAAAAAAGATACAAGACAGAATCGGTGAGATTTTTAAGCAATAATGTTGAAAGAGGGCTTACGAGCGAATCATTTAGCTCGAGAGCTTGACCGGGGTTGCAGAGCTTTTAAAGCTCGGAAAGGAATGGTAATAAAAATGAGGTTATTAACAACGGCAACAATGAACAGGCGCGCGGCAGATACGGACGCTTTTATTGCAAATTCGGAGGAGCAATACCTTTGGCAGTTAAAAATGACCGCGCAATTCTTAATTGAACAGGAGGCGGAAAGACCGCTTATATTGCTTTCGGGGCCGTCCGGTTCGGGAAAAACTACAACCGCCTTTCGGCTCCGTGAACAGCTTTGTGAGCTTGGTGTGAAGACCCACTCAATGTCCATGGATAATTATTTCCTTTCGGTAGACGACCCGCGCAACGAGCGCGAGGCGGACGGCACGATTGATTATGAGTCGCCAAAACGTCTCGATATGGATTTATTGAACGAGCATATGGAAAAGCTTTGGGAATGTACCGAGTTCACATTGCCCGTATTCGATTTTGCAAATCAACGTCAGTTAGAAGGAGAAAAGTTTAAGCGCGGCGAGCATGAGATGATAATTTTAGAGGGGATTCACTCTCTTAACCCAAAAGTGACCGGGAAATTTACAGATGTATCCGCGGGGGTTTATGTAAGCGTCCGAACGCGCATAAAAGCCGCAGACGGTTCGGAGCTGCACCCCGAAAAAATTCGACTTATGCGCCGATTAGTTCGGGATAAGCTTTTCCGTAACAGAAAAGCCGAGCAAACGCTTAAGTTTTTCGAAGCGGTACAGGTGGGAGAGGAGAAGTATATCGCGCCGTATAAATGCTACGCCGAACACGACATAGACACCTTTTTGGCATATGAAGCGGCGGCGTATAAGGAATTTATTGTCAAAGAGTTAGAAGAGCTTATTAACTCCAATGACTTCACCGGTCTCAGCGAATATCAAGATATGGTAAAGGTTCTCGAGGAACTCAACGGAGTGAGCATGGACGGCGTTCCCAAAAACTCGCTCGTCCGCGAATTTATCGGGGGAAGTGTGTTCAAGTATTAAGCGCGCTCAAACTGACTATTATACAATTCGGCATAAAATCCGCCTTGTTCCAATAATTGCATATGATTCCCACTCTCGACAATATCGCCGTCCTTCATGACTAAAATCATATCTGCATTTTTTATTGTAGAAAGTCTGTGCGCTATTACAAAAGATGTTCTTCCTACCGTAAGCTTATCCATTGCGGCTTGAACAAGACGCTCCGTGCGCGTATCGACAGAACTCGTCGCTTCGTCTAATATAAGCAGCGGCGAGTTTTGAATCATGGCGCGCGCAATCGTAAGAAGCTGTTTTTGTCCCGCAGAAAGGCTCGCTTTATCATTAAGCACTGTGTCGTAGCTTTTCGGAAGCGTTCGTATAAAATGATGAAGGCCTACGGCTTTACAGGCGGCTTTAATTTCTTCATCGGTTACGTTTTGTTTTGCGTAGACAATGTTCTCTTTTATTGTTCCCTCAAAGAGCCAGGTATCTTGTAGCACCATACAAAACTGTTCATGTACGTTTTCTCGCGCAACGTCGCTTATTGACGTTCCGTCCAAAAAGATTTTGCCCGAATCTATTTCATAAAACCGCATTAATAAATTCACCATTGTTGTTTTTCCCGCACCCGTCGGCCCGACAATTGCGATTTTTTGTCCTGCGTTTATTTTTGCGGAGAAGTCGTTAATAATAGTCTTATCCTTAACATACCCGAAGTGTACGTTTTTAAATTCAACCTCGCCTTTTATGTTGGTCAGTCTTTTTTGTTTATTGCTCTCGTCGTCTAATTCCTCTTCATCAAAGAACTCAAATACGCGCTCTCCCGCCGCCGCCGTTCGTTGAAGCGATTGCATAGCCTGTGCAAGCTGTGAGAGCGGTTGGGTGAAAAGGCGAATGTATATCATGAACGCGACTATTACGCCGAATGTAATTTTATCGTTCATCGTTAAAATCGCGCCGACTACACAAACCGACACATAACCGAGGTTGCCTATAAACCCCATTATCGGCATCATTAATCCCGATAAAAATTGTGACTTCCAGCCCGAGTCGAAAAGCGTTTCATTGTACCTTTCGAACACCTCGCGGGCTTCCCGCCCGCCGTTATATGCCTTTACAATATTATGCCCCGAATAAATTTCCTCAATATAACCGTTGATGTCGCCGAGTCCCTGTTGCTGTACCTTAAAATGTTTTTGTGACTTTGACATTATAACCGCCATTAATATAAAACCGACAAATGTAGAGCCGATTGCGACTAACGCTAAAATCGGGCTGTTATAAAACATCATAATCAGCGCGCCTATAAACATTGTAACCGCCCTTACGAGCGCGTCAAGGCTTTGATTAAGCGTTTGCCCGATTGTGTCTACATCGTTCACAACCCTGCTTATAACGTCGCCAAAGCTGTTTTTGTCGAAGTATTTGAGCGGCATTTTGTTTATTTTGGTCGAAATACCGGTACGCATTTGTTTGGATATTTTTGCGGTTATTGTCGCCATAATAAAGTTTTCAATAAAGCTTAAAATTGCCGCGGTCGCATAAAAGCATACCAACGTCAACCCAATTCTTGTAATAACCGAAAAATCAATCTCGCTCGCAGAAGCTTCATTGCCGAGAAGCGCGGGGAGTCCGTTCATAATTTCGTTTGTCATTTCTTTAAGCTTATCCGGGCCGATTATTTGTAAAACGGTACCGAAAGCCGCGATAATCAACGCTACGGCAATTACGGGGATATACCCCCGACAATAAACAATAAGCTTTCCCCATGTGCCTTTAAAGTCTTTTGCTTTTTCAACGGTCATTCCGGCTTGTGGCGGGCCAAATCTCCCGCGCCCGCCGCGTTTATTTTTGTTTTCGCTCATGACGCCAATTCCTCCTCGCTCAATTGTGAAACCGCTATTTCGTTGTACACCGAACAGGTTTCCAACAATTCTTTATGCGTGCCTTTTCCCGCGATTTTTCCTTCGTCAAGCACTATGATTTGGTCGGCGTCCATAATTGTTCCTATTCTTTGCGCGACAATTATATTTGTAACCCCTTTTGTTTCGTTTTTCAACGCTTTACGCAAAACGCTGTCCGTTTTGTAATCCAACGCCGAAAACGAATCGTCGAATATATATATTTCGGGGCGGCGGAAAATTGAACGCGCTATAGCCAACCTTTGTTTTTGACCGCCCGAAAGATTCGCGCCGCCTTGTGAAATCTCCGCGCCGTAACCGCCTTCCATACCCTCGATAAAGTCCGCTCCCTGCGCCAAATGCGCCGCCCACTTAACCTCGTTCGATTCGGCTTTTGCATTTTTCGAGCCGTTGTCGCCGTAGGCAATATTAGATTCGACCGTGCCTTTGAACAACACCGCTTTTTGCGGGACATACCCTATTTTGTTCATAAGCGACTCTACCTTATAATCCTTAACATTTACGCCGTCGACTAAAACCTCACCCTTTGTCGCGTCAAAGAAACGCGGAATAAGATTTATAAGTGCGGTTTTTCCGCTACCGGTGGAGCCGATAAACGCGACAGTCTCACCCCGCTTCACGCTAAAGCTTATATCCTCGAGTACATACTCTTCGGCATCCTCTGCGTCGGGGAATTTAAAGCTCACATTGTTGAATACAATCTCGCCGACCTTACCATCAACGCCTTTTGTTTTTGTTCCGTCTTTTATTCTCGGCTTTGTATCAATTACCTCGTTTATTCTCTTTGCCGAAACGCTCGCTCTCGGTAGCATAATGAAAATCATCACCAACATCATAAACGCCATTATAACCTGCATAGCGTACTGTGAAAACACCACCATGTTTGCGAAAACCTCCATCTTTTCGGACGGAACAAACGAAGCGGTGCCGGGCGCGCCGACCGGGAACGGACTCGCCGCGTTGAGCAAATATGCCCCCACCCAATAAATGGCGAGAGAAAGCCCGCTCATTATAATGGTCATAATGGGCATCATTACCGACATTGCGCGGGTCGTAAACAACTGTACATATGTTAATTCGTGATTGGCTTCTTCGAATTTATCCTCTTGATAATCCTCGGCATTGTATGCGCGCACCACCCGCAGACCGGTGAGGTTTTCGCGGGTGACGCGGGTTATATTGTCGGTAAGGGTTTGCATCATGCGGAATTTAGGAACGACAAAAATCATCAGAAAAATGACGGTGACGAGTACAATCATTACCGCCGCCCCCGTTACAACCGTCCATTCAAAGCCTTTTCCCGCGATTTTTGTAATCGCCCATACCGCCATTATCGGAGCCTTTATAACAATCTGTAAAGCCATAATAATAAGCATTTGCACTTGTGTTATATCGTTTGTCGAGCGGGTAATAAGGCTCGAGGTCGAAAAGTTGTTTATTTCTTCCATAGAGAAGGATTCGACCTTATTGAAAATCAACCCGCGTATACGCTGTGAAAAAGACGAGCCGATTCTCGCCGCAAAAAAGCCGACAATGACCGCCGTCGTAAGGCTCGCCAACGCGCATAAAAGCATATAGCCGCCCGCGTTCCAAATATCGCCCATTTCGCTCCCCGGCGTTTGTACAAGCTGTGTTATTTCCGCCATGTAGTCGGGGAGTTTTAGGTCGAGCCAAACTTGAGTTACGATTAATACAAGGCAGAACGCCGCCTGCGCCCATTCCTTTGGGATTAAATATTTGAGTATTTTAAGCAATTTCTAATGCCTCCTACTATTATATATCGAATTTCGACAGGATTTCAAACTTGAAAATTTCATTTCCCGCCGCATCTGTTAAATAAACCGCATTCCCGATTCCCGTTCCCGTTTGCTTAAAGTCAAAGCTTATTATGTCCGCTCGTTTTAACTCCCCACTACCTCCGGAATCCATCCTAATCAATACCGATTGACCCGGTCTTACAATGAGCGACGGCATTTGCCATATATAAGGCTCGTCATCGGGATTATCGGGCGGGGTGTCAATCGAAATGAATAACCCTTTTGTCGAAAGACTGACGTTTGTGTTCGGGTTGGTAATTTCCACCCATTCGTTATCGCCCGTGTCCGCTTCTCTGCTAATCTCGCTGATATACAAATCCTTCATAGGTTCCGGTCGGTCACAGGGCGGGATTGTACAATACTGTAAATCGCAAATACGGTTACAAGCGGGGTCGATACATACGTGTAATTCACACGGACGGTTGCAGGGGGAAATGGTACAGTTGTGCAAATCACAGGTGCGGTTACAGGCGGGGGCGGCGCATACGTGTAATTCACAAGGACGGTTGCAAGGCGAAATAGTACAGTTGTGCAGTGTACAGTCGGACGGATGCACGTCGTCGCCGTCCGTAATCAAATCGCCGTAAATAATGCCCATACCCACCGTACTCATGTAAAGTCTTCCGTACACGTTCATATCCCCGACAATGAAATTGCCGTTTCCGGGACCGCCGTATTGGTGTTGGTCATCATTAATGCGAACCCATGTCGCGCAGTCGTCGGTGCTTCTGTAAATCCCCGTCGCGCCCGCACCGACCTTGCCCCAGATATAAACCGACCAAGACGAACTGCCCGGCTTGTTTTTACCGATACCGACCGCGCTTACAGAGGTAATACCCGCCACTTTGGTAAAGTTACTGCCACGGTCAGATGATACATACAAGCCGTCTTTACCGGGAATATACACTTTACCCGTATTAACGCCCGTCGGTTCTGCGGCAAACCTTACCGGGCCGTCACCGATAATATCGGGCATACTCTTTTTTTGAAAGCTTAAATCGCCGCCGTACGTATCACAAACATAAAAACTGCCGTTACCCGCCGCGTAAACGGTTCCTCCCTCGGCATAGATGTATACGTTGTTAGGGAGTCCGGGGCAAGCAGTCCAATAATTACCGTAGCTGTCAGAGTAATAACTTGAGCTTCCGTTTACCGGCGACCAAAAGAATATTTCATTACTTGTTTCCTCGCCTCTGTAATCTTGAGCAACCGCACATTTTCCGCCGTAAGCTCCGTTAGGGAGATTCGCCATTGCCGTCCACGAAGTCCCCGCATTGGTTGAATAATATGCTTTTACCGTCGGCGCATCGCCCCATTGACTGTATTCGGCGACCCGCATAATTGTATTCGTCGCGATATTATACGAAATCCCGCTTGTCGAACCCATGCTCGGCGAATGAACGGGGGGATAATCGGTCAGGTTGGAATGTACAAACCCGTCATAGTCGCCTATTGCCGAATAATTCTTTCCGCCCGGTACGCTTATAAAATCGAGCGCGACGACCTCTTCAACACCGGCGGGTTTAAAATATACCTGCGGGGTTGCCGCCCATATATTGTCACAGGCGAATACACCGTTGCCCGACGTCACCAATATTTGGTTGGTGTTTTGCGGGTTTACGACAATACTCGAACTCCAGTGAAGGCTTTTACCGGGTATCCACGTAACCCCGCCGTCACGTAAATAGTTTGGGGAAGACGACCAAGGATTGCCCAAATCGACCCGCGTCCACGACGCGCCGCCGTTGGTTGACTTAAAAATCATATCTCCCCACAAATCCTGTCCCGAGGCAGACCACGTTTGAAGACCGCTCCACATTCCGCTTGAAGCGGCGACCATTTGTTGGGGATTATCGGGGTTGTACGAAACCTCTCCGATAGCCAATTTGTTTGTACCGCCTTCGCCCCATATGTCGTTTTGGGTAATACTTATATCGCGGACGGTATTTGTCGTTATATTGTAAAGAATAATCGCGCCCGACTGCGGCCCCATATTATTGCCGTGCTTATCTGCATAAGTAATGAGAAGCTCGCCCGACGGCGCGAATTTTAACTTTTGCGGGAATAAGTTCGTAGGCAATGCCGTGGAAAGTATTGACCAGGAGGTACCGCCGTTTGTGGAACGCCAAATATTCGCCTCGCCCGTCTTTGAGACGGCCGCGTAGACGTGTCCGTTACTCCCGACCACCACCGAGCAAATCCCGTTTTCGTTGTCGGTCGTCTTGACAGAATTGGACGTCCACGAGGGCCAGTTCTTTGTTGCGTTCATGACGTTTTCAAGCCCGCTTTTAAACCATTCGAGCCCTTCGTTTATACCTTTAATAAGATAACCGGTTCTGCCACCGGCATAAACACTGCCGGTAGTAGGGTCGACGGCGATTCTCTCCCCGTTGTTTCTGCCGTCGCCGTTCCCGTGTACCCGAATATGGAAAGAAACATCTATTGTCAGAAATGTCCTGCCCCCGTCGGTGCTTTTCATAATAGCGGTACGGGCATCGCTGAAATAACTGCACCCCACCAATAAGTATACCTTATCGTCGTCGTTCGGGTCAATCGCAATTGACTCGACGCTCAAGTAACCCTTGTTCTCCTCGCTGACAAAACCGAGCATTTGAACCCATTTGCCGTCTTCGTAGCGATATGCGCCGCCGACATCGGTTCTGAGATACATTGTGTTTTTCCCCGCGACGATTCCCGAAACGAACCCGCCGCCGCCTATGGGTAACGCGCCCCATTCCATTTGCGGGGGTGTATCGCTCGCCGCAACCTCACGATTGTACAAAAAAATAAGATTAAACAATAATGACGCCGCTAATGTCAACGATAATATACGATTTTTACGTTTCACAATAAATACCTCCACAATAAACTTTTTAACAGATTGGAAATAATTATAACATAGATTTAAAAAATTTACAATCTTATTGACAAAATATATTAAAATGTTATAATATTAACAGAACAAACCTAATTATTGATATATACGGGGGTTTTTATGAAAGTTAAATCGTTTTTGTCTGCATTTGTCATTATAGGATTAATACTTTCTTTGTTGGGAGAAGGCGCGCCGCTTTTTGCGGGGGCAGAGTCCGATAATAATGATAATAATGAGGGGTCGCCGCTCGAGGTGATATTTTCGCATGAATCGGGGTTTTACGACTCATCGTTCAACTTGACGCTTACCGCAACCGACGAAAACGCAAAAATATACTACGCATTAAACGGTATCCCTACCTCAAGGTGCGTAAGAGACACCGACTTTTTTACGCAAGCCTCGGTAACGCAGGACGTTCTCTATAACGCCCCTCTCTCTGTGACTGCGGGGGCATTAACCGATGTTTTTTCGATAAGGGCATATGCCGTTATCGGTGATGAATACTCTACAGTTGTCGTAAAAAACTATGTCAAGGGTGTTACCGTTAATCAGCGGTTTAGCGACGAAACATTAATTTTCACGCTTAACAGCGACCCGCACGGCTTGTACAATTATTATGACGGAGTGTTTGAGTTTGGGATTGACCGCTACACATGGCGGGAGGAATACCGCGCAAAATATGGAAAATATCCAACGCAGGGTTATACGTGGGATATTGACGAAACGCCCGCCTCGCCCGCAAATTTTAACCGTCGGGGTGATGATTCGGGGCGCAGAGCATATCTCGAAATGTTCGATTCACAGGGAACATCATACATAGCACAGGAGGTCGAAATGCGGGTAAAGGGCGGTTACTCCCGCGCACATTGTCAAAAATCCCTCGAGCTGTATGCGCGCGATAAAGAAGGCGAGTGGAACCCGTTCAGATTTCCGTTTTTTAATGAAAACTCATCAGACGGACAGTTGATGTATCAATATCGAAGAATTAGGCTCCGAAACGGCGGAAGCGACAGAACCGACGGCTTTATTCGCGATGAGTTGGGTTCGTCTTTATTGAAACAAGCGGGACTTCCCACAACACAAATGCACACCCCCGCCGCCGTATTCCTCAACGGCGAGTATTACGGGGTTGCGTGGGTAAAAACACCGCGGACGGGAAACCACCTCAGAAGAAAACACGGCGGCGTTACCGAAAACTATTGGTATCTCGAGGGCGGCGAAAGCTATTGGGAAAGCGATGTCCCCGAGGCAATTGTTGACTGGCAATACAATGTATACGAATATGCAAAAGGCGGGTTGGTTGACGATGCGCGTTGGAACACGTTTAAAAGTCGGGTTAATATTGACGATTTAATGTTGTATTACGCTTTTCAGATATATATACAAAACCAAGACTGGCCCAATCATAACATGGAGATGTGGCGGTATGTTCCTACCGATGAGGAAAAAGCCGACCCGAACTTCCCCACAATTCTGCGAGAAGGAAAGTGGACTTGGCTCCCGCACGATATGGACGCCGCCTTCAATTCATGGAACGACGCTCAAGCAAGCATTAACACCATCCATAATATATTGTACGGCGGAACCGTTAACAATCCGCAATGGCAGGGGACATCAGCCTTACTCAAAGCCATACTTGAGCGAAACGATATGAAAGCTCGATTTGCCAACACCCTTGTCGATTTGATGGAGGGGGTCATGCTGCCCGACAATGTTGATTCGGTATTGAGCGGCTTAAGCTCGCGGCTTATACCCGAGCTTAGTTATGCTTCCTCCGTGAATAAAATCAATTATGTTGACCAATGGGGGCATCCGTCTTGGAACCCTACGGAAGGCAGTTATCGGGGGTCGTGGGGCTATATTCGTAGTTTTATAAATCAACGCTCCGACTATATGTACGGGTTTATCAGCACTACCATAGGCTCACAGTTCAATCGTTACGCTCGTTTTGCGGTTAATACGTCAACCTCGGTCGGCGGTATTGCGGTTATGAATTGCCGCCTTATTGACGAAAATGACGCGCAGACGGGCAATTATTACAACGGAACCACGATAGATATAAAGGCAAAGCCGTATCCCGGTTATGAAATAAGTCATTGGGTAATCAACGGCGTCCAAATGCCCGCGACAGAGGTCGTTACAATCGGCGGCGCGTCAACCGTAGAACTGTATTTTAAAAAGTCGCTCGATTTGGGCTTGTATATCAGCGCGGTTAAAGGCACGTCGTTCAATTCGGCGGGTAACGATTGGGTCGAAATATATAACCCCACCGACAAAGCCGTTTCGACAAGAGGCTTGTATCTTTCGGACAGCAGTAATAATTTATTCAAGTGGCAATTGCCCGGCGATACAATACAACCCGATTCGGTTTTTCGTTTTGTTACAAACGGCAACGGCGCAGATTCGGCGGCAAAAAAGCGAGCGCGGCTTAATTTTAATTTGGGGTTCGGCGAGACATTGCGGCTGACCAAAGCGGACGGCGAGATTTTGTCATCGGTTAATATTAGCTTTATGAGAGCAAACGAGGTTCAAAAATGCGACAACAGCCGAAAGTATACAATAGAAAAGCCGCCGCCGGTATGCTCGAATTGCGGAGGCGCGCTCCCCTGTTACAATTGTATAACTCCCGCATCACTACAGCTTGTTGTGCGAGACAGTACATCATGGGGAAACAGCAGAAGCGCGCCCGTTGATATTAAGGGCAACGGAACATTTACCGAAACGCTTACCGTTATTGTCGGTCAACCGCGCATTGTTAATTTCGCGCTTATGACCACCGGCGGAAAGTTCGCCGACAAATATGAGGATAACTTTGAAGACGCGGGTCCACCCGTTGCGGACGGCCCCGCTTCAAGCTTATGGAATGCGCGGGTAACGATAAACGAAATACTCGTAAACGGTACCGTGCCTATTCAATGTACCGGCGGCGAGTTACCGCTCATATATCAAAATGACGTTCACAGCGGACATATTTTCGTTCCGTTGTGGGACGCATGGAACACGGGCGTGCAACGGCTTACTGGGGCGAATGTAGCCCCTACCGTTGAGGGAAGCTCGCTCGACCGCACCGCATTGGCAATTGTGGGCGCGCAGACGATTATGACCGTAACCGTTACCTTCACCGTTACCGGAATTTGACTCATTATTTGGCAAAAAAATCCTCGTATTTGAAATTAACCGACTATAATGTAATTTTTGGTCGTCTTTTCGCATATAAATTCTGTATACCTATTTATTTAGCGGAGGGCGATAACGTGACAAACACAATGAAAACCAATTCGGACAGAGGCGCCGTAGGAAACGGCGTTTTTGGAACGAAGCAGGAAAGATGTGTAAGTTTAGGGCAGTGCTTGGGTGAGTTAAGGATAAAAGAGAATTTTGCCGAATACGCTAATGCGATACCCCTTGATGTTCTTTGATTTTTTATACGATTTATCTTGTTTTCGGCGGTTTATGGACTTTGCCTACGTTTACTTTACACTAACTGCTGATGGGAATATCGTTTTCGAGAAAACGACTTACGATGAAAATGATGTGAATTTTACGGATGAGGAGTTATCGAAAATAAAAGGCTGTATAGTTACTCATAATCATTCGTATGATGAAGATTCAGAAAACAGCGGCGTAAAAAGCACATCTTCTTTTTCCAGTGATGATTTAATAATTGCATATCAACGTGATTTCAAAGAGGTTCGTATGGTAATTAATGATGAAACGTACTCTTTTAGATGGAATCAACCCGATAGACGAAAATCGAACCTTTTCTTTATGCAAATGGAGGAATTAGAACAAAAGGCTATGAAACGGATTAATGCCGCAGAAGATAAAGCTGAATCTGCATTAAAATCGTATGAAATCAATCCTTCCATGCACAGCTACTTCGAAAAAGAAAAGTTGGCTGTCACTCGAACTTCGCCAGAGTTGCGTGGACGGATTGAAAAATATCTGAGAGACAGAGAAGAGCGAGGCAATCCAATAAAGGTTGCAAAACCATAAATTCAACAACAATCGACACGTCGAAGGAATAACCTTCGGCGTGTTTTTTTGCGGCTTTTTCGGACAAGTAATATATTTCCCGCACTCCCCGCATATCATTGAACATTAAAACAAGGCGTTTTTACGCCGAAAAGGAGTGATTTCACTATGAAAAACACTAAAAAAGATGTTAAAATTATAGATATCGGCACGAAACGCATCGAGAAATATTCCAACAAAATGAACATGGTTTGTCGTTTGAGGATATTGTTGCGGTGGAATCTGAGCCTGATGTGATACAGGGGTTGCCGAATGCGGAGGCGGTCGATGAGGGGAAACCGACTGTAAATGAGGACGTGAAAAGATAACTTTTATTAGGAGTATCTGTTCATGGAAAACAAACCAATCCGTTCGCAGACAAGCGAAATGAAAATCGGAACGACTACTTATATTGTGCATACGCACTTTGACGAAAACGCTCGTGAGAATGCCGTTGACAAACTTGTGCGGCTTGCTACAAACCGCATTGCAGACGAATTAAATGGGTCTAAAAATGCCATTAATTAAGCCTTGCTTTATGCCGCATTTAGAGGTAACATGGGACTAAGCAAGAAGATGGGAGGGCTTATAAATGGCTTTAGAATCAGATAAAATCACTGCACTATACTGTCGCTTATCTTCGGAAGACCGTGCTGATAGTGAATCAAATTCAATTACTAACCAAAAGGCGATGCTTGCGAAATATGCCGTTGACAATGGTTTCGGAAACACAAAATTTTTCATTGACGATGGCGTTTCGGGGACGGTATTCAGCCGCCCCGCTTTGAATGCTTTACTTGACGAAGTCAAGGCGGGAAATGTCGCAGTTGTAATTTTCAAAGACCAATCAAGGCTCGGTCGTGATGTTGTTGAAGTCGGTTTATTAACTCGAACTTTTGATGAACATAACGTGCGTTTTATCGCCGCCGCAGATGGTGTTGATAGTATTAAGGGTTTCGACATCATGGCAACTTTCCGAGATGTCATAAACGAGTATTATGTAGCCGAGGCGAGTAAAAAGCAACGTGCCGCAAAGCGAACCAGTGCGTTGCAGGGCAAGGTGATGAGTTACCCACCTTATGGTTACAAAGTCGGCGATGATAAATCTGTGTGGTTGGTGGATGAATACGCCGCAGGGATTGTCAGCACAATTTTTAAGAAGTTTATTTCGGGTGAAACCTATGCAGATATTTTACGATGGCTTTCGGCGAACAATGTTATAATTCCGAGGGAATATGCCAAAATTGAAAAAGGCAATCATCAAAACAAGACGTTATGGTCTGAGGCAACGATTACAAGAATGATCGACAACCCTACATATGTTGGGACATATATTGCTGGGAAACATACCACTCCGTCTTATAAAAATCACAAGCAAATTGAACGCCCCGAAGAGGAATGGGTTGTAATTGAAAATCATCATCCCGCAATAGTAGAAATCGAGATTTTCGAGACTGCACAGCGATTGCGTGATACTCGCCGCAGGGTTACTAAGGGCGGTGACCTCGGTATGTTAAGCGGTTTAATTTATTGTGCGGATTGTGGTTTTAAGCTGACCCGAAGTCTCAATCGTGGATATGAGTATTATATCTGCTCTCGTTACCGAAAACTGCGTGGAAGGGAAACTTTCTGCACTCGGCACGGAATACGGCGAGATGAAATTGAGGCTTTGGTGCTGATTAAACTCCGAGAAACACTCACGCTTGCGTTAAGTAACAGAGAAGAATTTATCAAGCGTGTTAATAAGAATTCTAATATAAATGTTGAAAAGACGATTAAAACAAAAACTACTGAACTCGAAAAATCACAAAGACGAATTGCGGAACTCGACACGCTTATAGAGCGGATTTATGAAGACCATGTGTCGGGCGTTTTTGATAAAGAGCGGTTTACAAAAATGCTCTCCAAATACGAAAAAGAGCAATCGGAATTGACTGTATTAATCGAAACGCTCCGCATTGAAATAGACGAGGCAAAAAGCAAAACTGCCAACGTACAAAGTTTTCTAAAACTCGCAGAACAACAAGGTGAAATAACAGAATTGACTACGGAGACGGCACGGACATTTATTAAGAAAATAGTCGTTCATGAGGTGGTGCGGGAAAATCCTAAAAACGTGCGGTCATCACCTAAAACGCAGGAAGTACATATTTATCTTGCGTATATCGGCGAATTTGAGTAACAGCGAACACTGGTGTTCGCTGTTTTTGTGTATGTGATTATTCGACAGGATTATTCAATCCCCTGCTAACGGTTGCAAGTGCTGTCGGTGAAAACGAAATCATGGGGTTCAAAAGCGTAATCAACGAGTTTTACGCACGAGATATTTCCAAAAAAATCCGTTCAAGTGTCCGCACAATGGCTTTGAAAGGGCAGTACCGAGGTGCTTTCCCTCCTTACGGTTATATGCGTGACCCGCTCGACAAGCATCAGTTTGCGGTAGACCCCGAAACCGCACCGAACGTCAAGGAGATGTTTGCGATGGCGGCGGAGTGCATCAGCGTTTATACAATCGCTACGCACTTCACAAAGAAAAAAGTCCTAATCCCGACTGCCTATCGCAATTCCGTCAACGGCAGTGACAAGAATGACGGTTTAAGCGAGGCACAACTCACCTATTGGCACGCAACAACGGTCAGAAACATTCTGAAGAATCAGCAGTATTGCGGACATCTTATTTCGCAGAGGTTCACCACGAAATCCTTCAAAAGCAAAAAGAGGGTATATCGTCCCGAATCCGAGTGGATAATCGTTCGTGACACGCACAGGGCTTTAGTTGACGAGCAGACGTTCAATAAGGTACAACCCCTTATTAAAATTAAAAAGCGTGAATATCTTTCAAGCGAGCCACGCTTTGAGGAAAATGTGTTTGCAGGGCTTTTGCGATGTGCAGATTGCGGTAGTGGTATGTGCTACAA
This sequence comes from Oscillospiraceae bacterium, assembly GCA_009783205.1. GTDB lineage: Bacteria > Bacillota > Clostridia > Oscillospirales > Ruminococcaceae > Ruminiclostridium_E. Next base: position 16 of record WRHO01000031.1, on the reverse strand, counting down.
CAGCCCTCAATGCGGC
>WRHO01000030.1 GCA_009783205.1 Oscillospiraceae bacterium | reverse complement strand
CCTGTTTCGTGTAATCGTCGAGATGAAAATTTCGTCAGACGAGGCGATTTTTCTTTAAATATCCGTTGATATTTAAAGAAAAATCAACGAAGTATGGCGGAATTTTTCAGCCGGCGAGTGCCGGAAGAGGTTTTCGGAGGTTGCCTATTATATAATCAAAGGCGGTGATGTTATGAGAAGACGCGGAAATGTTTGTTCGAAAAAGAAAAACCCACCGATTGTCGTGGTGTGCTTCGGCGGCGCATTATTGTGCTTTTGCTTCATTTCTCACACCCTCTTGGTTGTTACATTGGGGGTCGCCTTGATTGTATTGGGAATTTGGTTGTTGAGAAATAGTTAGGAGGAACGTACTTATGAGAATCGTAGTTGTAAAAAGTCCGAGGTTATTATCCGGCGTGTTGAAGTTTTTTATGGGGTTTAAAGTAAAGTGAAAGTAAACAAGAGCCGTAGGCTTGACGAAAGAGCAAACAAGAGCCAAAGGGGGGGCTTTGCTTCCCCGCAGGCTTGATGTTTTTTGGAAGTTTTTAATGAGGTGAAAATGAAAAAGGTTGTATTGGTTATAGTCATGATATTGGCGACCGTGTGTTCGGTTGTCTCCGTTTCGGCGGTTGCTTTTGAAAGCGAAGATGATACATCGGTTTACATCACGCCTACGACTCCGCCGACAGAGGAGGAGGAGGAGGAACAGCCCACCGACAGCTCCTTTACCTTTCCGAAGTGGGAGACCACAACGCCCGACGAAAGTGCGTCGGAAACAACGCCGTATTCGGAACGCCCCCCGGTTGAACCCGAGGAGCCGACATTTGCAACTACTTATACGGAAAGCCCCGTTATAACACCCGAGCCGGAATCGTTTGAGGAAACCTTCATAGCTACTACGGTAACCGAAACCACCGACGTATCAACCGAAACATCGGGAATTATTACGTCTACATCGGAATGTGACGTTTGTGACGACGGCTCGTGCGCCGCCTGTCTCGCGAAAAACGCAACAAAGGGAGGCGGTGGAAACGGAGCGGCTTTTGCCGTTATCGGCGTTATTTCGGCTTTATTGGCTGCCGTATCTCCTTTTATTATAAAGGAGATAAAGCTGAATAAAATATATAAATATTGATTTATTACCAAAGACTGTAGTAAAGCCCCTATTCCGTCAATCGTCGGAAAAGGGGCTTTTTTTATATCGCATTGTCATTTCATTAACAATGCGTAGTCATTCTAACCAAAAATAACCTTACAAATTTGTGTGTATATACAAACTTTTGTAAATTTCTTGGAAAGTATTGACTTTTTTATTTTACACATAGTATACTGAGAGTGATTCGAATACTTTTCGAACACATTATATTTTAAGGAGAATACGGCCATGAAAAAGCGTATTACATCTCTGCGGGGGATATTGTCCCTACTTATCGCAATGACGATGATGCTCTCGATAATCCCGAGCGCAGCAGCAGACGCTCCCGACATTATCAAAATCAAAGACAAACAATATTCAACAAGCTTGGAGACGCTCAACTTGAGCAATTTAAAGTTGTCGGATTCGGATATCGCACCCTTGCGGTATATGAAAAATGTGACAAGGTTGTATATGTATTTGAACCCCATCGGCGACCTTTCCCCGATTTCCGAAATGAAGGAATTAACCGATTTACATTTGCAAAACGGGGAAATCGTTAATATTTCTCCCCTTTCGGAATTGACGGGTTTACGAAGATTGTTTCTAAACTACAATCAAATAAGCGATATATCGGCGTTATCCAAAATGACCGATATGCACACGTTAAGCTTGTGCGGCAACTATCGAATAGCCGATATTTCCGCCCTCGCCGGTATGACCGATTTACATGAGCTCGATTTAAGCGGCAACAGGATTAAAGACCTCACTCCGCTTTACGGCTTGACAAATTTGAAGTCGGCTGACCTTCGCGACAACCTTTTCACTCTTGAACAGGCGAACGCACTCAAAGAAGCCTTGCCTAATTGTACGGTAAGCCATAACGCGGGCGCATATGACGGCGCGGCGCGCGGAATCACCGATACAATCTTAGCCGAAATGGTAGATAAAGAGATGTTCGCACATACCGTCACGACGCTTAACCTTAACTCAAACAAAATAAGCGACCTTTCCTCGCTGACAAGGTTAACAGAGTTAGAAACACTGTACCTTAACAGCAATATTATTGAAGACCTTTCTCCGCTCGCCGAATTGCCGGCGTTGCGCGAGCTGTACCTCGGCATTAACAATATAAGCGATATTTCGGCATTAGCAAAACTCGATAACCTCGAAACATTGTACCTTAATAACAACAAAATTGTTGACCTTTCGCCCCTTTCGGAATTAACAAATCTGAAGGTGTTGTATTTGAACAACAACAAAATGAAGGATTACACCGCGCTATACACATTGGAGAACTTGACCAAATTAAACTTAGAAAGAACCCCGCTTCTCATTGTGCAATCATTAGAATTGAAAGAGGCGTTGCCCGGTTGTAAGATATACCATAATGCGGGTACGTTTATCATGCCAAAGAGCGGATTAAATGACGCTACCGTAGCCGAATGGGTAGAGGACGGAACAATACCGCCGGACATATTGACCATGGATTTGTCCGAGAACAAGTTGAGTGACGTTTCGCCGCTCGCGAGCTTGAGCGAGTTACAAACCTTAAATTTGAGGAAGAACAGTATCGCCGACCTTTCGCCGCTTTCGGCTTTGTCCGATTTACGGGATTTAAGCTTAGAGTTTAATAAAATTACGGATTTTTCGGCTTTAACGGCGTTGGAAAACCTCGTAAGACTCGATATAAGCAACAATTCTGTAAGAAGCGTTCCGCAGTTGTTCTCTCTTGTGAATTTGCAAAAGCTGTATCTTACATCAAACGGACTCAATGATATTTCACAGCTTTACGGGGTGGAAAATCTTCAGGTATTGAACCTCGAGAAGAATCAAATTGACGACCCATCGCCGCTCGCCGAGTTGCCGGCAATAAAATCGTTATATTTGAAATACAATGCCTTCACAATTACACAGGCGCGCGCCCTCGTTGACGCTTTGCCGCGGTGTAATATTTCCCATAACGCGGACGAAATTTATCTCACAAATATATCGAGTCAAAATTTAGCCGCGCTTATCGAAAACGGCGGTATTCCACAAACTACCTATAAATTAGTTATCGAATCGAGCAATTCCGAATACGTTAACGGCAGATATATAAGTGTCGGTAAGATAAAGCTTGACGATATTTCCTCATTGGCAAATCTTCCGGATTTAGAAATTGTTAAATTAGCAGACCATAGTATCACCGATATTTCGGCGTTCGCGGGCATGGAAAATCTTGTGTCGTTGAATTTGGACGATAATAAGGTCGTTAATATCGCGCCCCTTTCGGAATTAACGACTCTCACCGCGTTAAATTTAAACGACAATAAAATATCCGACCTTGCGCCGCTTTCGGGGTTGGACGGACTCACCTCGCTTAAGCTTAGTACCAATAGAATATCCAATCTCGAGCCTATATCGGAAATGACAAATGTGACCTCGTTGTATTTAAAGAACAACCTCATCACCGACCTTACCCCCGTTTCAAAAATGGAAAACGTGACCGAGTTGTATTTGAAAAACAACAGTATCAACAATCTCCTCCCGCTTCACGATATGACCAATTTAGAATATGTGGATTTAACCGAAAACAACATTACTTTTAAACAGGCGGAAGCACTTACGTTCGCTTTGCCGGATTGTAGGGTTATACACGACCGCGGTATGGCATATGCGGCTTGGTACGGTATAACCGACAAGGAGCTTAAAAGGCTCGTGGATAACGGAACCATACCGAACGATACAATTAAACTCTTTCTACAGGGGAACGATTTAATCGACCTCGCTCCGTTGGCTGATTTACCGGACTTGAGAGAGTTGTATTTACAGTGGAACGATATTGAAGATATTTCGGCACTTTCCGGATTAACCGATTTGCAGATAATAAATCTCAGTAATAATGAAATTGAGGACATTTCGTCGCTCGCCGGCTTACCCGTTTTGAGAGAGCTTAATTTAGAATACAATTTAATCAGCGATGTTTCTCCGTTGGCGGGGTTGACGACCTTAAAAGAATTACAGCTTCGGAAGAATAATATCAACGATATATCGGCACTTTCCAGGTTGACCGATTTGGAAATATTGAATCTGCGAAAGAATAAAATCGAAGACATTTCGGCGTTATCGGGAATGACAAATTTAAAAACGCTTGAATTAAGGAAAAATAAAATTGTTGACATTTCGCCGCTTTCTAATCTTACGAGCTTAGAATATGCCGGTTTAAGAAGGAATAGAATCGTCGACATTACTCCGTTAGCCGAATTAACAAATTTGAGAGATGTCGGTTTAAAGAACAACAGAGTAAGCTTCCAAAACGACTTTTCGATGTTCGAGAATATGACCAACTTGAGGTGGTTGGATTTACGGAAGAACTTTATTTCAACGGAACAGGTTGACGAACTCGAAGCGGTTCTTCCCTTCGACTGTTGCATGAGGTACGACCTAACCTTTGAACCCGACGAATATATGGATTTGTCGGATTATTATATCACCGATGAACAGTTGGCGGAGATGGTGGAGCTTGAGTTGATTCCGCCCTATGTCATAAGCTTGGACTTAAGCGATAATGAAATAAGCGATGTTTCGCCGCTCGCGGGATTAACCGAGCTTACCGATTTAAGCTTGAACAATAACTATATTAAAGATGTTTCGCCGCTCGCGTCTTTGTCAAAATTGACGTTCTTGAACCTTTTGGCGGATAAGGTGTATTATAATACGTTCGGTCTCGCGAACGCAAACGCGCTTCAAGAAGCTTTGCCGGATTGCAGAATATACCACACCGCTTTTGACGTATCGGACGATATGGACTTATCGCGCCGCAGAATCAAGAGCGCGCATTTAGATGTATTAATCGAAAACGAATTAATACCTCAAACCATAACCGGCTTAAATCTAAGCGGCAACAGGATTAAGAGTCTTTTGCCGATTGCCGGGTTCACGCAATTGACCGAACTCGATTTAAGCTACAATATTATTAAAACAAAAAGACTCCCCGTGTTTGAAGAATTAACAAACTTGGAGATATTAAACGTCGAAGGCAACTGTATTAAGGATTTTGAACCATTTGGCAAGCTCGTCAATCTGCATACGCTTAACATCAGCAGAAATAAGGTCACCGACCTCTCGCCTTTAGAGTCGCTTACTAAGCTTAAAACCTTGGATTTAACCTATAACCGACTCGGCGGTATTCGTCGATACGGCGGCATCTTCGGCTACCCCGGCTATTGGGAGGGAACCACCTTCCCCGCGCTCAAAAAGGGTTTGTCTAATGTAGAAGAGTTGAATTTTACGGGGAACAGTTATTTTAATAATCTCTCGTTACTCGGTGATTTATCGAGCTTGAAAAAATTAAAGATAAACGGTTCCGAGGTAAGCGATATTTCTAATTTAAACAGTTCGGTTAATATGGAAGAGTTGGATTTGTCTAATACAAATGTTAATAATATTTCCGCGCTCAAGGGAATGAAAAATATGGAAATATTGAACCTAAGCGGGACTTATATCGACAATATTTCATCTCTCAACCAAATGACAAAATTAAAAGAGCTAAATTTGAACGGTACAGAGATAAACGATATTTCCTCGTTGAGTCAAATGACGGATATGGAATCGTTGTATTTGAGGGGGACGGATATAAGCGACGTTTCGCCGCTCGGTAAAATGACAAAGCTCGAAACATTGAATCTCGATTATACAAAAAATCTGAGCAATGTTACTCCTCTCGGCGGACTCAAAAGCCTAAAAACCTTGAATCTTCTTAAAACGAGTCCGCACACCTATGTCAACAAAAACGGCTATTATTACTATCAATACGACCCTAATAACAGCGCGAGAATTAAAGATATTTCTTCGTTCAGCGGGTTGACTAATTTGGAAAAATTGGATTTAAGCTATAATCAAATAGTCGATGTTTCGCCGTTGAGCAATTTGAAGCAATTAAAGACATTAAACTTCTATGATAATAAAATCAATAATATCGCGCCGTTGGTCGAATTAGACAACCTCATTTTGTTAAATGTATTAAACCACAGCGAAACAAAGTATAATATCAGTTGGTATCAGGCGAGTCCGTTCATGAGCATATTGCCGAGCTGTAAGCTTCAACACGGTGCCGTCGCGCCAAAGCCGCCTTTAACAATTGATTTCCCCGCTACAACGCCCGCCGCTACAACCTCGCCTAAGGCAGAAACTGTTGTATCAGCACCGGCAACGACTGCGCCTAAGGCAGAAACTGCAACGCTTGCACCGGCTACAACCTCGCCTAAGGCGGAAACTGTTGTATCAGCACCGGCAACAACTGCGCCTAACTCAACGACACAGGTTGTAAAAACGACAAAGAATGAAAATGACCAAGGTGATGATAATAATAAGCAGGGTGACAATAATAAAAAATCAAAGGATAAACAAAACGACCAAGGTGACGATAACAATAATCAAGGTAACGATAATAAAGTCATAGGCATACGTTTAGAGTCGTTAAACTGTAAATGCGGTTGCGGAAATATCGAAGACGACGAGAGGAAGCTCGGTCATATACTCGGCAACGAAAAGGTTGAGGTATTTGACGCGCTCGAGATTCTCAAATATTTAACGGGAATGTCCTGTGAAATAACCGAATGTGATATTGCGTTTAACGCCGCGTTGATTACCGGCTCCGACGCCCCGACAATTTTTGACGCAGTAGAGATTTTGAAGCATTTAGTAAAAATGCCGAATAAAATCGGGTGCGCTTGTTAGTAACAGTAAATAAAAAAACGCCCCCCGCTTATAGCGAGGGGTGTTTTTTTATTATTTCATCAAAATGCCGTCAAATTTTCCAAATTTCCTTTGCGTATTCCTTAATAGTTCTGTCGGCAGAAAAGAATCCCGCGTTGGCGATATTCATTAAACACATTTTTGCCCATTGTTCGCGCTCTTTATAAGCATTATTTGCTTTAATTTTCGTCTCGACATAATCTTCAAAATCGAGTAAAAGAAAATATTGGTCGGGGTCGCCGTATGATGCCGGCCCCACAATTGCGGTAAAAACTTCATTTAACAAATGTCCGCTTTCGTCGGGAAATGTTCCGTCAACGAGCGTGTCGAGAACCCGTTTTATTCGCGGGTTGTTTTCATATAAATCGCGGGGGTTATAGGTCTTTGCGGCTTTTTCAATTTGCTCGACTCGCGCGCCGAAAATAAAGTTGTTGTCGAGTCCCGCTTCGCGAACAATTTCCACGTTCGCGCCGTCATATGTTCCGAGAGTGACCGCCCCGTTAAGCATGAATTTCATATTCCCCGTTCCGGACGCTTCGGTTCCGGCGGTTGAAATCTGTTCCGATATATCACAGGACGGTATCAGCTTTTCTGCATAAGATACATTATAGTTTTGAACAAACAGAATGTTTAGCTTATCCTTAGTGTCTTTATCGTTGTTGACTAATTTGGCTGTCTCGTTGATAAACTTAATAATCCCTTTTGCGCGTTTATATCCGGGTGCAGCTTTCGCGCCGAAAAGAAAGGTTGTTTTATGAAAATCCTTAAGTCCTCCGTCTTTTATTTGGAAATATATGTCTAAAATAGCCATTGCGTTAAGAAGCTGTCGCTTGTATTCGTGCAGACGCTTTACCTGAATATCAAAAATTGAATCTAAGTCTAATTGTGCGTCAAACTCGTGATACTTAACGTGCCACGAAAGCTGTTCCTTTTTTATACGTTTTATTTGGTTTAAACAATTGAGCGCGTTTTTATCATTAGCAAAGGCTTCTAATTTTTTCAACTCGTTTAAATCGGTCAACCATTTGTCTCCGATTCTTTCGGTGATAAACCGAGACAATTCCGGGTTACAAAGCCCCAACCACCGTCTTTGGGTAATCCCGTTAGTTTTATTGATGATTTTTTTAGGATACAGCTTGTGCCATTCCTTTAATGTGTCTTTTTTCAAAATATTAGTGTGCAGCTCGGCTACGCCGTTGGTTGTATCGGTACCGAAAACGGCGAGCCGCGCCATATTGATTGTACCGTTGTCGATAATATTGTAAATTCCGCGTTCCGTTTCCGATATCTTCTTTTTATGAAGAACCTGTCTAAGCTCGTTTTGTACCATAACAACATAAGGATAAACCTCGGGAATGACCGAACAAAACAATTCCACATTCCACTTTTCGAACGCCTCAGCCATTATGGTGTGGTTTGTATAGTTAAGCGTTTCATTTGCCGTTTTAAACGCTTCGGTAAAGGATAAATTCTCCAAAATAAGAAGACGGATTAATTCGGGAACGGCAATTGTCGGGTGTGTGTCGTTAAGCTGAATAGCATATGCTTTTGCGAACCCGCCGAAATCGGCATTGGGATTTCCGTCTTTATAATCGCGAATCATACTTTGGAGGGACGCGCTCGTGAAAAAATACTCCTGTTTAAGGCGAAGACGTTTTCCTTCGTCGGTATTATCGTTCGGATACAATACACAGCTTATTGCTTCCGCTTCGTTTCGGGTGCGGAACGATTCTGAATAATCCTGTCTGTTAAAAGCTTCAAAGTTAAATTCCTGTCCCGTAATCGGCTCCGCCTGCCAAAGTCGCAGACGATTAACGGTGTTGTTGCCGTAGCCGATTATCGGCATATCGTAAGGAACCGCCCACACAGACTGATTCTTAAAGTCAATTCGTACCCGTTCATCTTCCTTACGAACGCTCCACGGGTCTCCAAAATTTGTCCAGTTATCGGGAATCTCATTTTGAAAGCCTTTATCGAAGTATTGTTTAAACAAGCCGTAACGATAACGTATCCCGTAACCATCGAGGGGGAGGTCGTGCGTAGCGGCAGAATCAAGGAAACAAGCCGCAAGCCGCCCCAACCCGCCGTTGCCGAGAGCGCAGTCGTCAATCTGCTCAAACATATTTGGGTCTAAGCCGTTGCCCGAAAGAATATTGCGCGTTTCTTCAAGAAGCCCGAGGTTGAACAAATTAGAATAAATCATTCTGCCGATAAGAAACTCAATCGAAAGATAAGCCGCCCTTCTCCCCTTGTAGCTTTTCATACGCGGCGCGAGTTCATCTGTAACAATTGACGACAGAGCGTTGTAAAGCTTTTTTATGTCCTTCTCGCCCGAACATATAACCGCTTCTGCTTTTTGTTTATAGCTTGACATAAAATCCCTCCTGTGGTAAAATTTAATAATAGCAAATAGTATTATAATATATAAGAAGAGAAATGTCAACTATGTCCGTATTAATAAAAAATGTAATCCCGGGTTCCCCCGCCGACAACGTCGGAATCAAAGCGGGGACAAAATTAGTTTCAATCGACGGTAACCCCATAAACGATGTCTTAGACTATATGTTCTATGCAGATGACGATATGGGACTCGAGTTTGATACATTTCTTATGTCGCCCAAACGAAGCTGTGGCAACGGGTGTGTGTTTTGCTTTATTGACCAGCTTCCCAAAGGAATGAGAAGCTCGCTTTATTTTAAAGACGACGATTCCCGCTTGAGCTTTCTTCAAGGTAATTATATAACACTAACCAACCTTACGCAAAAAGACGCAGAAAGAATAGTACAAATGCGTACCCCCGTTAATATTTCGGTACATTCCGTTAATCCCGATTTGCGCGCAAAGCTAATGGGGAATAAAAAAGCGGGGGACTCTCTAAAAACGCTCAAGCGATTTGCAAAAGCGGGAATCTCAATGAACCTTCAATTGGTATTGTGTCCGGGCTTAAACGACAAAGAAGAGCTTACGCGCTCGTTGAAAACATTAACCGCGTTGAATGAACGCGGAAATATCGAGAGCATTGCCTGCGTTCCCGTAGGGCTGACTAAATTTCGCGACGGGCTTTTCCCGTTGACCGCTTTCGGCAAAGATGAAGCCGCCGATGTTATAAAAATAATCGGCGGCTTTAACGGCGTTTATGCGTCAGATGAGTTCTATTTGACGGCGGGAATCCCCCTCCCCGAATATGAACATTACGGAGCTTTCCCCCAATACGAAAACGGGGTCGGAATGTGGGCGCATTTAAAACACGGCTATATGGCAGTTGACAGTGGACAATTGACAATTGACAGTGGACAATTGACAGTTGACAGTTGTGGTATGAGAAAAATCTCAATTGTGACCGGTGTTTTAGCCTACCCGCTTATCAAGTCGCTCGTTGCGAGGCACCCTAACGTCAATGTGTTTTCTGTTCGTAACGATTTTTTTGGAGAGGGCGTTACCGTCTCGGGGCTTTTAACCGGAACCGATATTATACAACAGCTTTTGCCGCAAAAACACTTGTTGGGTGAAGAATTGTTGATAGGCGCAAATACGCTCAATGCCGACAAACTGTTCCTTGACGACGTTACAATTGCCGAGGTCGAAGAAAAACTCGGGGTGCGGGTGAAAATTGTCGAGCCGGACGGTAAGGCATTATTCGCCGCCTGTTTCGAGTAATTGACGATATGAAAATTTCGTCAGATGAGGCGATTTTTCTTTAAATATCCGTTGATATTTAAAGAAAAATCAACGAAATATGGCGAATTTTTCATTCGTTAAGTGCCGGAAGAGGTTTTTAGATGTTCACTTAATACTTAGGGTCGACAACCTCGGCAGCGTTGGTTATTTCCGCGTCGGTGGTTATTTCTGCCTCGGTGGGTATTTCCTCGGCAATAGTTATATCAACCGCCGTAGTGACAATAGCGGTAGTTGCGTCGGCGTTCACAGATGAGTCCCTGACCTCGGTTGTTGAGGCGGGTGCCGCCGCGGGAGGAGCGGGGCGGTAATTATCTGCGCCCGCGATTTGATTGTTCCCGCCTTTTACGTCGGACGGGGTGGTTGCGGCGACAGTGTTCTGCTCGTTATTTGCCGACAATTGCGGGAGGTTTCCCGTTGCCTTTGCTTCGACAAGCATTGCCCACGCCGATTGCAGCTCGTCGTCCGAAAGCGACGATATTGCGTCTATTTCATCCTTGCTTAAAACGGTAGAAAGCTTCATTGCCAATTCAGCAGAAATACCGTCTTCTAAAGACATAAGCTCTTCAATAGTGAGATTATTAAGTAAAATCTCAAAGGCGGAATTAATGCGCGTTCCGGGGGTGTGAACCTGCGCCTCAATCGGTAAATTTTCACCGGTAAGAATTTGCTTACCCGAATGGTCAATTTTATAGTTGTCGGAATAAATCAACTCGGAAACGGGGAGAAAATCGAACCCTTTTTCCTTAAGCCGCGTTATTACCGTAGGCAAAGCCTCGGTTGTATTATCCAAATCGTTGTGGAAAAGGATAATTGAACCCGACTTTGTTCCGCTCAATACCCGCTTAACAATTGTGTTAGCGTCATGCTCCTGCCAATCCACGCTGTCTACCGACCATTGTATATACTTATACCCCATGCCGTTTATGGTGAATATAGAGTTGTTATCGTATTCTCCGTAGGGTGCGCGATAGAGCGTCGGCGTTACACCCGTAATTTTAGTGATTTTATTCTCGGCTTCTCGGGTATCTGCGATAAAATCGTTAATATTTGCCCCCTCGACGTGGGGGTGATTATTTGAATGACTTTGAATCTCGTGTCCCGACTTGAACATTTTAAGTACATCTTCGGGGTATTTGTCACAAAACTCACCCGTCACAAAAAAGCTCGCTTTTATATTCTCTTTGTCGAGAATAGTCAAAAGCTCGTCTGTGTTAGAATTTCCCCACGCACAATTAAACGTGAGCGAAACCTTGTTATCCTCGCGGTCAACGTGATAGATAGGGAGCTTTCGTTCGTCCGCGCTCGAGCTGATTGCCGTTAAAATTGCGGCTACGCCTATGATTATTCCCGCAATTAGCGCGAGAACCAACAGCAACATTCGCACCGCGCGCTTCTTAGTAACAGTATAAACAAACATAATAAATTTACCTCTCTTGTAACAATAATTAATTTATTAATAATATGCTTGTTTTGCTTGTATTATTACAAAAATGATATACCGCTATTGACATTTATTAAAAAACGATTATAATATTATTAATGACTATATAGAGGAAAGGAATATTCTTTATTATGAAAAAAGTTGTTTCGTTAATTTTAGCTTTATGTTTTGTTTTTTTGGCGTTTTTTATATTCGATTTGCACGATAATAAAGCCTCGGCGTTTTCGGGCAATAGCGGCGATTGGTTTTACAGCGGAGATGATGAGGAGCAAAGAATAACCTCATTGTACTACTACGGAACCGACGCCCATGTACAAATACCGACCCAAATTGACGGATTTCCTATTACGGATTTAAATAACTTAGATTTCGATTTTAATAACAAAATCGAAACCCTCACCATTCCCGAGGGTATTACAAGTATACGTTATCTCTATCTTTTCTACTGTGAAAACTTCACAACGCTCAATCTCCCCGCGAGTATTACAAATATTGAATATTTTAATTTTAGTGAGTGTTCTAATTTTACCGCTGTAATTGTAGACTCGGGAAACGCCGATTTTTCGAGCCAAGACGGGGTTTTGTACAATAAGGATAAAACCCAAATTCTTTTACACCCTTGTAACAAGGCGTATACATCCTTCGTTATTCCGAATAGCGTCACAAGCATAGGAGATTACGCTTTTTCCGGTTGCTCAAATTTGACATCAATCACGATACCGACCGGTGTTACAAAAATCGGCGCGGCTGCTTTTGAAAATTGCGGTGGTTTGACGTCTGTTGAGATTCCGAATGTTACGGAGCTCGGGTCGCACGCATTTTCGGGGTGCAACGGTCTGACCTCGTTTACAATTCCGAGCGGTATTACTCAAATAAACAGCTATACTTTTCAGGGGTGTATAGGCTTAACTTCAATCAATATCCCCCCCAACATTACGAGTATAGGCGGTTCGGCTTTTTCGGGGTGCAGAGGGTTAACCGCGGTTACAATTCCCGGTAATGTTAAAAGCATAGGGGAAAGTGCGTTTTCGTTTTGTAGGGAATTGACCTCGATTACATTCCAAAACGGCGTTGAATCAATAGGGGGAAGTGCTTTTTTATACTGTGATAAGTTAAGCTCCGTCACAATTCCCGACAGCGTTACATACATAGGTATGGATGCGTTCAACACTACGCCGTGGTATGATTTGTTACCGAACGGGTTGAATTATTTGGGGAGGGTCGCCTACAAATGGAAGGGTACTATGCCGCCGAATACACAAATTGTATTAAAAAGCGATACCGTCTCGATTTCGGCGCGCGCTTTTTTAGACTGTGCAAATCTCGAAACGATATACATTCCGAACGGCGTTTTGAATATCGGTTATGGTGCTTTTAACGGTTGCTCCGGTATAACCGCATTAACCCTTCCGAATCGGTTGGAAAAGATTGAAATGTATGCGTTTTCAAAGACGAACATTTCATCAATTATAATTCCCGACAGCGTTACATCTGTGGGGAGCTACGCCTTTCAGAATTGTACAAAGCTCACAACGGCGAGGTTATCCGAAAATATAACCACCATTCCGGGCAGTATGTTTTCGGGGTGTTTTGAGCTTAGCGAGGTCAACATTCCGAACGGTGTAACGCGCATAGACGGCTACGCGTTCAGAGAGTGCAGAAAACTTAAATCGGTGACAATTCCCGAAAACGTCACATCTATAGGGGTGACTGCGTTTAATTTATGTACCGATTTGGAATCCGTAGTCATTACGAAAGGACTCGAGCTACTATTGTTAGACGCGTTCAGGGATTGCGGCTCATTGACCTCTATATGGTTAGAATCCGATACGCCGCTTCAGATTAACGGCGACGCCGGCACAATAAGCGACATTGTTACTTTTTATGTGCCTATTGATTTAAAGTCGGATTATCGTACCTTTACCGCCTTGGATAAATATAATGTAGCGGGATACTGTAATGTTGAATTTGATACGCGGGGTGGTTCTTATATTGAACCGACAAAAAAAAGCATAGAGAACAATAAGCTTGTTCGGCCCGCCGACCCGGACAGTGATTTTTATGTTTTCGACGGTTGGTACAAGGAAGCCGATTGTATAAACGAATGGAATTTCAACACGTCTTTTGTAAACGACAACATGACGCTTTACGCTAAGTGGATTCCGAAAACCTACTCAATAACCTATAATCTGAACGGCGGGATAAACGCGAGCGGCGCGCCGTCGGTCTATTCCTACGGTATCAATACCGTATTCCCCGTTCCTTCGCGCGAGAATTATGTATTCGACGGGTGGTACACCTTTGCCGATTTTTCCGGGGTTCCCGTTAATTCCACCGGAACGGGAATAAACGGGAATTTAAACCTATACGCAAAATGGTCGCCGAAAACATATAAGGTAATTTATAACGCCAACGGCGGCGTCGGCGTACCCTTGCCCCAAACCAAAACACACGGCGTAATACTGACGCTTAGCGGCGCAACTCCCGCGCGAAGCGGATTTATTTTCCGCGGTTGGTCAATGAGCGCGACGATTCTTATGCCCAACTATCAACCGGGCGCAATTTATACAGATGATGCCGATATTGAGCTATATGCGGTGTGGGAAAAAGCAAGCCCTTGTACCTATTACGGAAACGATGTTCACATATGCGAGATAAACTTGACCGAAAGGCGGGTACAGCTTCACAACTCAACCAACAAAAGCTTGAACACAAGGGGGCTGTATTTAGCGGATTCTTCAAAAGACGACGCGCCTAAATTGCAAATGCCTCAAATTGTAATAAAGCCGGGCGGAACGGTAAATTTAAACAGCTTGTTGTTTGGAACAGAGTTGAAAAGAACATATATAGAAGAGCTTATTGTGAACAATAATTTGCGGGTGTTCGGCGCGAACGGCGACGAGATAAAATAGCTATGCTTGGCTTTTTTCGTATTCCGTAGCCGCCGTATGAATTTCGTCAATAGTCTGATTCTTAAACATTCCGCGTTGCCACTCGGTATAATCGAAAGTATCACGCTTAATCATGCTAATAAAACGCTCGGTATCAACCTCGCCGAGATTAGCTAAAAGTACATCTATTGCTTCAAGACGTATAACATTATCTGTTCTCATTTTCATTTGAGATTGATTGTCAAAGGGACGGTTATAACTGCAATTATCAAAATATACTTTAACCTTGCTCATACATAAATATCCTTTCAAACTGGTTTTATGTAGGCTCATTCTATCATATTTAAAAATAAAAGTCAAGAAAAAACTTTTTAAGTCGATGTCCTCTTATCGCCTGTATTTTTATCGTAAATGAGTGGGTAAATATTCGATTAAACAATGCTGAAACAGCCTTTATCAATCGCGATAAAGGCTGTTTCATTGTAATCATAAGGTATATTATAATTCAATCATTCCTACTATATGCTGTAATATTTCTATTCCGTCAAATATTGTCGGCTCGCCTTTTTCTTGTGATTCTTCGGTGATTAATGCGGCAAAAAATGCATCATAACATTTATTAATATTACAATCCTCCATATCAACGAGATATTTAAGAACTTCCACAAAGTCGAAAATTGTAATATCATCATTTCCGAGAATATGACCGAGTTCGTGAGTAGCATTAATGCCACATTCACAATTTGGTAAAATCAAACAATCACAAGGAATTTTATCGCAGTCTTCACAGGGAAATTCACATATACAATTATCTATAAGATTATTACACACATCACAGAGGGCAGAACAAATACAATTTTCAGCAGTTTTATTGCAGACACTACAATTATTTTTATTCTCTTCAACTTTTTCCGTTTCGGTAGAATAAGTTATTGTTGCCCAAGTTGATTTTCCACCGCTATTTACTGCTCTTACTCTGTAATCGTAGGTTGTGTATTGTTTAACATATCCGGTCGATACATACGATATGGCTGTTTTAGTTTTATAATCGGTATCTGCTATCCAACCTTTGCTCCTACTATAAAACTGTACCTCATATGAAGTAGCAGTTGAAACTTTGCCCCAAGAAACCGTGGCTGATGTTTCAGACTTTCTCACAGCTTTTAATCCTGTGGGTTTAGGTGGTGGGTCAATTGAAGTAGTGAATTTGGTATATTTAAAATCTGAACCTAAAGGATTTATCGCAGTGCCGTTTTTTCTAACTTCAAAATGAAGATGATAACCTGTAGAAGCTCCAGATGTCCCAACATAACCAATAATATCTCCTTTTTTTACATTTCCGCTTTTCTTAACCCCGCTTGGCGAAAGATGTCCATAATATGAAACAATTCCACCGCCGTGATTTATTTTAACATAATTACCAAATGTGTTGTTATGCACGCAACTGCTTATTTTTAAACCGTGTTTGCAAGTATTATTTGAGCCAGTAATTTTTCCGTCCGCTACAGCGATAACAGGAGCACCTTCTTTTCCGCCACCAATTGAACTGCTAAGGTCTATCCCTTTATGAGGTGTAGCTACGCTGTGATAACCTTTTTTTCCATAACATTTGCAATTAAATCCATGTGTAACAGACGAAACAGGAGCAACATTCAATATAGGCCACGCCCAACTAAGAGTTGCCGCCATTACATTCATTTGTACAATCGGTACTACTGTTAAACAAATCGCCACGCTAATGACAATCGCCGTTAATCTTTTTGCTAATTTCTTCATTAATTTTAACCTCTCAAAAAATAGTTTATGCCAATATTATACATAGTTTTATTCTACTTGTCAAGCATTTACAATAAAAAAGGATAGCTATATTCGATTAAACAATGCTGAAACAGCCTTTATCAATCGCGATAAAGGCTGTTTCAATTATATATCGACTTTTATCAAACACCCGCTATTTTCTTCAATTCATCAACCTTGTCTAATTTTTCCCAAGAAATGCCCAAATCCTCTCTCCCCATATGCCCGTAAGCCGCCAAGTTTTTGTAAATCGGTTTACGCAGTCCTAACCCCTCAATAATTGCGGCGGGGTGAAAATTAAACACCTTACAAACTATATCGGCGATTTTACTGTCGGGGAGCTTACCCGTGCCGAATGTATCCACGAGAACCGATACCGGCTCGGCAACGCCTATTGCGTAAGCGATTTGGATTTCGCATTTATTTGCGAGACCCGCGGCTACAACATTTTTCGCCGCATAACGCGCCGCATAAGCCGCGCTCCTGTCTACTTTAGTCGGGTCCTTGCCCGAAAACGCACCGCCGCCGTGTCGCGAATAACCGCCATAGGTGTCGACGATAATTTTACGCCCCGTTAATCCCGAATCCCCCTGCGGCCCGCCAATAACGAACCTTCCCGTGGGGTTGACATAATACTTTGTGTCGCCGTCGAGCAAATTTGCGGGTATAGTCGGCTTAATAACTTTTTCAATTACATCTGCGCGAATTTGTTCGAGCGTAGCACCTTCCTTATGCTGTGACGAAACAACAACGGCGTCGACTCTTGCGGGTTTTCCGTCAATATATTCTACGGTAACCTGTGACTTTCCGTCGGGCAGAAGATTAGCAACCTCGCCTTTTTTGCGTACATCTGTTAATTTTTTAGACAGCTTATGGGCGAGCGAGATAGGCATAGGCATATATTCGGGGGTTTCGTCACACGCAAACCCGAACATCATTCCCTGGTCACCTGCGCCCGTATCGTTATTACCCTCTATTGAGTTATTGACCCCTTGTGCAATATCCGGCGATTGTTCGTCAATAGAAGTCAACACCGCACAGGTATTACAATCAAACCCGAACGCGGCGGAATTATAACCTATTTCCTGTACCGTATCGCGCACTAACTTAGGAATATCGACATATGCCTTGGTCGTTATTTCCCCCATAACCAACACCATTCCGGTGGTGGTAGCCGTTTCACAGGCGACCCTCGACATTGGGTCTTCCGCTAAAAGCGCGTCAAGCACCGCGTCGGAAATTTGGTCACAGATTTTGTCGGGATGTCCCTCGGTAACGCTTTCTGATGTAAATAATGTTTTCATCTTGAACCTCCTTTAAATAAACTTGATAATTCTTTTGCTTTTGTTAAATCCCCCTCAATTTTGAGTTTTCCGGTTGTGAGGGCGAATACGGTATTAAGCTCTCCGTAAATCGTCTTTATAAAATTGTCCGATTTCATAATTATATTAGCCTGTCTGTCGTTGTATTCGTGCGGCTCTATAGACATTTTCCCGTCCTTAATTTCAATATAAAAAACTTCGCCTAAATCGGTTAAAGTAACCTGAATCGCTAAAAATCCGTTATAGCTTGTCGGGTCAAATTTCGCCGTTCTGTTTTTCACTTCTTCAATAACATTTTTAAACTTTTCGCTCATAATCGTAACCCTTCCTCTCTTATATTATCTGACAGACGCCAGTTAATTTGTTCTATTCCCCGCTCATTTAAAAAAGCATTAGTTCTCGAAAAATATTTCCCGCCGAAAAATCCGCCGCGGTTTGCAGACAATGGGCTGGGGTGCGCTCCGGTAAGTATAAGGTTGCTTCTATTTGTAATAAGGGTTGCTTTCGCCTTAGCGTTTGCCCCCCAAAGAATAAACACAAGGTTTCCCCGCGCGTTTAAAACCTCAATTATCCTATCGGTCAAAATCTCCCAACCTTGATTCTTATGGCTGTTCGCCATTCCCTCTTGTACGGTTAAAACGGTATTCAACAAAAGGACGCCGCTTTTTGCCCAATTAGTCAGCTCGCCGTTTAATGGCGGAACTATGCCACAGTCGTCGTAAAGCTCCTTGAATATGTTCAAAAGCGACGGCGGTGGCGGAACACCATCCTTGACCGAAAAACAAAGACCGTGCGCCTGCCCCGGTTGATGATACGGGTCTTGCCCCAAAATAACCGCTTTTGTATCCGCATAAGAGGTGTATTTTAAAGCGTTGAATATATCGTTCATATGAGGATATACGGTGTGCGTTCTATATGCGTTTTTCAAAAACGCGCGCAATTTGCAATAATACGTTTTTTTCCATTCGCCGTCCGCCCGAAAAATCTCGTCCCAATCGTTTCCCAACTTGACTATAGTATAGCACCTATTTCCCGTAAATATAAGCCCATAAACATAGCGGAGGTAACCGAAAGTATTCCAATCAGTATCAAGCAAAACACAAGCGCGCCTTTTCCGAAAAAGAATTTTTCTTGTGACGGAACAGGGAGCGATTGCGGCAAAACGGGCGCGCTCGAATAGCCGGAGGTCGGCGGGCGGTATTGAGGGACAGATTCGCTCGGCATGGGCGAAGTATAGGGTGGTCGCGATTCGTCATATGTCGCCGCCTCGGACTCGAGACTAGAGGGCAACACATCAAGCTTTTCAAGCTCATCGAGTTCTTCGAAAGATTCAATTAAATCGTTAACCCCGATTTCATTTTGCGGCTCTTTTTGAGGTTCTTCGCCCAAGTCTGAATTATTCGAGTCCAAATTGTTCGAATCACTCGGCAGCTCGGCGGCTACGCCGCAATTGGCGCAAAATTTATGGTTATCATCAATTGAATAACCGCAGGCAGGACAGTACATATATTATTTCTCCAAATTTTTATTTGTTATTTTATTTTTTTCATTATTTCTTAGGAACAGTAAATAAACGGTCAAGTTATTTATTTACTGTTCCTTATATAATGGAAAAGGAATTGTTGGGCTATTCCCTCATAGCCCTTTGTACAATCGGGGAGTCCGTCGGGATAATATTTGACAAGAACGCGCTTAATCCAAACATCTTTGGGAAAAGCTTCGGTCTTGTGGAAGCCGAATAAAAGCACACAATCGGCGACCTTTTCACCCACTCCGACGATTTTAAGCAATTCACCCTTCGCTACATTATAATCCATTTTTTGTATTTTGTCAAGATTTATTTCTCCGGAATGTACTTTTTTTGCCGCGTCGGTTAAATATTTTGCTCTGTATCCCGCACCGATTGATTTTAAGCCGACTTCACCCAACCCTATAATGTCCTCCGGCGACGCGAATGAGCCGTCCTCGCTTTTTGCACACAGTCTTTTTATTATGCCCCGAATTCGACCTATATTATTATTTTGTGATATTATAAAGCTCATAAGCGTCTCATACGCATCCTGTCGCAGAACGCGAAGCCCCGGCGCATAGGCACAAGCCTCTTTTAACACAGAATCTTCCGAGAATCGCTCGACAAATGTCGAATAATCCTCGTCGGCGCAAAAATAGTTTTCCCAATACGGAATATCCTCTTTTTTTATGTTTAAAAGGGTAAGTCCCGTCTTTTCCTGTTTCACTTCAATGTATTTTTTACCGCACACGCCGCCGTACAGCGTGTCGCTTAACGCGCTCCAGCGGAAGCATTGTCCGCAATTAAATGTCGTATTAAGGTCGATAAATCCACAATTAATAAAATAATCCATAAATACCCCTTGATTAATTCCATAATTTGTATTAAAATGTATATGTGGCATGGTCATATCTATATCAAATCTATATTGAAAGGAGGAACGCGTGAGAGAAAGTATACTTACTATCCCGGTCAACGAGGTGTTTGAACCAAAGGCGGGTTGTCCTTTTTGCAGAATGAGAGATACCGTAGAAAAGCACATCTGCGAATACATAATGGGTGCCGCCATGATGGAGCCTGACGTAAGGATTGAAACCAACGCTCAAGGCTTTTGTCACAGACATTTTTGCGACCTTTTAAAGGAGGGCAACCGCCTTTCCTTGGGGCTTATGCTCAACACACACTTAGAGAGCGTGCGCGAAGATATATTCGCCAAAAAGGGATTTTTTTCAGCCGTTAAAAAGGACAAGCGTACCGAAAAAGCCGAAAAAGCCGGCGACTCCTGTTTCGTTTGTGCAAAGACGGGTTGGGGAATGAACCATATGGTTAAGACTTTTTTTGTGATGTTTCGGGACGACCCCGATTTTAAAGCTTTATTCGGCAATCAAGAATTAATATGTATGCCGCATTATGCTTGGTTACGTTCAAAAGCCCCCGAATATCTCGGAAAAAACGAGCTTCCCGAATTTATTAACGCGCTCGATACATTAGTTGCCGATTACGCCTCAAAATTGAACAACGACGTGAGCGGATTTTGCGACAGCTTTGATTACCGCAACGCGGGGAAGCTGCACTCGCCCGAAATGGAACCCGTCCGCACTTCGGTAAACCGCGCCATCAATTTCCTTACCGGTCGCCCCCCCGATTGAGCACGGAGGACACGGGGGCTAAGAGTCCATGTCCGCATTATTTTCCGTGTCGTTAAACGTAAGCTGTTCCCCATAAACCGTCGACTGTTCAATATTTTTCAGAAGGTTGCGTATTTCGGTTAAAAGCAAAACCTGCGGGTCGGGCTTAGGCGGCTCCTCTGTGTCTTTTTTTCGCCGCAATATGTTTAACATCTTCACCATGAAAAAAACGCTCACCGCAATTATAAGGAAGGTTACGACCGCCTGTAAAAATTTTCCGTATGCGATAGAAACGCTGTAATCGCGGAATATAAAGCTGTTCACCGTAAAAGAAAGCTTTGTAAGGTCGATTCCGCCCATGAAAGTTCCTATCAGCGGCATCAGTATATCATTTGCGAGCGAGTTCACTATCGCGGTGAACGCTGTACCCACTATCACACCAACGGCTAAATCGGTGACGTTTCCGCGCGATATAAACTCTTTAAACTCGCCGACCACATTAACCGCCCTTTTGCCCGCCTTTTTCCCCGCCTTGAGCGCGCCGTCCGGGAGGTTATTTAGTTGTTTTTTCTTCTTTTTTATCATTTTTATTATCTTCCTTTTAACCACTAATCCAAATTCTTTCATGCTTTCCTTCACACCAAACAGTTTATACTATAAATTCACATTTGTCAATAATTATAATAAAATGTAATAACGGGTCGTCTATTATTATTTTAAACATTTGAATAATTTGTTGATTATATGTTAAAAATACTATTACGATTCTCAATTTATGTAAAAGCGTTGATTTGTTTTAAAGAAAGGGTTATGAATATGTACATTAAACGCGGTGAAATCTATTACGCGGACTTAAGCCCCGTAATAGGTTCGGAACAGGGCGGTATGCGTCCCGTCCTAATTGTTCAAAACGACGTAGGAAATAAACACAGCCCGACGGTAATTGCCGCCGCAATAACCAGCCAAAAGGAAAAATCGAGACTCCCTACCCATATCTCGCTCAACGCGAGGGATTGTGGTCTCGCAAAGGATTCGGTCGTCCTTCTTGAACAGGTGCGGACGCTCGACAAGAAGCGACTTAAAGAACGCATGGGCGAACTCGACGACAACTCTATGGGGAGGGTCGATAACGCCTTGTCGGTCAGCTTCGGCTTGGGCAATGTTTAAGGGAACATCTAAAATATAAAATCCCCCTCGTCGGCATAGTCTGACGGGGGGATTTTATATATATTCACCAAAATATTAATGCAAACTTCTACCAATTTGCACATTGACAAATACAACGCGATATGTTACTATTAACACAACCCAATATTACATACCCGCGCATATACTATACAAACAAAACAATTTTTAGGAGGAATTATTTATGAAAAAGCTA
>WRHO01000029.1 GCA_009783205.1 Oscillospiraceae bacterium | reverse complement strand
GGGCATAGGCGTATTGAACATAATATACGGGGTTTTGTGATGTTTCTTGTATCGCTAAATCCAAATCAAAGTCTAAATGGGTATTTGCGTCGCGCAAATTAAAGAAGAACCGTGCCGCGTCTGCGGGTACCTCGTCAAGCAATGTCGTAAGTGTAATTGCTTTGCCCGAGCGTTTGCTGAGCTTTACGGTCTCCCCCGCCCTGACGAGTCTTACCATCTGCATTATAATCATTTTTAAGCGCGAGGGATTAATGCCGAGCGCGTTCATAGCCGCATTCATGCGCGGGATATAACCATGATGGTCCGCGCCTAAAATGTCTATAGCTATATCGAAGTCACGCTCTGCTAACTTATTATAATGATACGCTATATCGGGGACAAAATATGTCGGAACGCCGTTTGCCCTTACCAAAACCCTGTCCTTTTCGTCGCCGAAGTCGGTCGTCTTCAACCACAACGCCCCGTCATTTTCGTAGGTTTGTCCGCTATCCTTAAGCATTTTGATAATTTTATCAACCGACTTATTATCGTGTAGGGTGCTTTCCTTAAACCAGTTGTCATATTCTATCCTGTACTTTTTTAAATCGCCCTCAAGCGCGGCAATATTAATCGGAAGCGCGTATTCAACCAATGCCCTTCTTCGCTCACCCTCAGAGGTGTTCAGATATTTGTCGCCGTAGAGTTCAATAAAAGCCTTTGCGTGGGCAATAATATCCTCGCCCTTGTACGCTTCTTCGGGAATGGCTGTATCCTCGCCCAATTCCTGTCTGTAACGGACATCGAGACTTAATCCGAATTTTTCTATCTGATTCCCTGCGTCGTTGACATAAAACTCGCGCTTTGTGTCATATCCGGCAAATTGGAGCAACGACGCGAGACAATCGCCTAATGCGCCGCCTCTTGCGTTACCTATGTGCATTGGGCCGGTAGGATTCGCCGACACAAATTCGAGCAATATACGTTTGCCGTTGCCGTAATCGCTCTTACCGTAGTCGGAGGCTTTTTCTGTAATCCCGTTGACTGCGCGATTGTACCACTCTCCCCCCATAAAAAAGTTGATAAAACCGGGCCCCGCTATTTCGACCTTATCTATTTCGGAAAATTTGTCGATATTTGCGACAATTAACTCCGCAATTTTCCTCGGCGGCATTTTTAACGTCTTTGACGAAACGAGCGCGGTGTTGCACGAAAAATCGCCGTTGGTCGCATTTGCGGGAATTTCAACCGAAAAAGCCGGCAACGGCTCGCTCGATATCTCGTCGGAAGCCACAAGCCTTCCGAGAGCGGTTATAATTGTATCCGTTATTTTTAACTTTGTATCATGTGTAATGTTCAATTGCGTTTTCCCCCGATATATCTTTAAAATCAATAAACATCTCATTTTCCGACATAAGCGTCGAATTTATATCAATAGTATACTTGAGATATAAGTCGCCGCCGGAGTCATTGAGGTTGCATATAACGTCGTCTGCGGTTATTCCCACCATAAAATCACCGAACGGGGTTCCGTAATGGCAATGATGCTTTTTTCCTTTTTCGATAACGAGGTTCGAAGGTGCGTCGCCGCTTCTTTGCATAACGACCATGTTATCCCCGGTAACCATAAGATTGATTTTATTGCCCTCAAATCCGGTAACACCACTTTCCTGATACGACAAGGTATAGTCGTTACTGCGGGTTCCCCGCCCGCGCGAAAGTCTTCCGCAGGTGAAAAGCTCGGTTGTATCACGTTCGTCCTCGGCAATTTGTACCGCTTTAATATTTATAGAAACATCTTTTTTCATTTAACTCACTCCTCCTAAATAACTGTCAACTATCAATTGTCAACTGTCTACGCTTCCCCTGCAGAGTCGATTATTATATCGAGCATTTCTGAATAATCATAACCGCTCGCGTTCATCAACTGTGCCATTATATCGTCCTCGGTGAATCCGGGCATATTCGACACCTTACAGCAATATATTGTTCCGTTATCGGAAAGCTTAAAGCTCATTCGCGCAAACCCCGTACACCCTAAAGCTAAAAATGCCGTTTTAGCAATTCGCGTTACCTCGGCGGTAACGTCATTGTCGATTTTCGCGGGAATAATCAGCTCAAAATTGTCGGCGGTTTCGGCGATTTTACTGACGTTAAGTGCATATACGCTACCCCACACAAGACATTCAAGCTCTTTGCCCGTCACCGATTCCTCAATTAAAATTTTATGATGATGGGAACAAGCCAGTTTTATTGCCGCCTTAAGCTCGTCGCGATTTTCCGCAACATTTGCACCGACAGACCGACTGCTTAACGCCGCCTTAACATACATGGGGTAATCGACGCATTTTTCTATAACCGCGAAATTGTCCTCGACCGAATCTATATTAACCCTTTCGAGATAATAATACTTTGCCGTTTTTATACCCGCTTTATTCAAAATCAAATGGGTCAGCACCTTATCGGAACAGGCGTTTGCCGCCGAAAACCCGCTTCCCACGTAGCCTATTCCCGAAAGCTTACACAAAGCCTGAATCTGTCCGCATTCTCCGTATTTACCGTTCAGAACGGGGAAAACTACATCGAGACGGTGTAACGAATAGCGGTCATCTTCCATAATTTTTATTAGACCGCCATGTAACGGGTCGGGGCTTAATACCGCGGAACAACAATCGGGCTCCATTTCCCAACTTCCGTCCTTTATTGCCGAATAATCTCCCGGAAAATATAACCATCTCCCTCTTTTTGTAATACCAATGGGTATTATGTCATATACCGTCTCGGAAAGTCCGCTTAGAACGGAATATGCCGATTTAAGCGAAACATTATAATCCTTAGATGAGCCGCCAAATAATACCGCAATACGTTTTTTTGCCATTCCTTAAGTACCCCCTTATAAGCCCGTTAAGTATTTTATGTCGTTAAACAACACATAATTTACAAGTGTCGATTTAATTAATTTTTTTATTATAACATAATTATGTTATTTTTGCAATAGAATTAAAAGAGATTTTTGAAAAATAGAGAGGATATACAAAATGACAGAATATTTGCCTGAGGGCGGTCTTATTATTAAAGACGAAAACACGCGCTCCACCGAATCGGTAAGAGCGTTAGAGGATTGTATCGCTTCGGGGCGTACAGTCGAAGCTATTTGCAATGTCTGCGACTCTGACCATAACCTGATTGTCGATTTCGGGTTTATAAAGGGATTTGTCCCGCGTAATGAGGGGGCAATCGGGATTGAAGACGGAACAACCCGCGATATCGCGCTTATTTCGAGGGTAAATAAGCCTATTTGTTTTAAAGTGACCGGGTTTAAAAACGACATGGTGTTACTTTCAAGGAAACAGGCGCAAATCGAGTGCGTCAACGAATACATTAACGCCCTTTGCCCCGGCGACATTATTCCGTCTAAAATAACCCACCTTGAACAATTCGGCTGTTTCGTAGATATCGCGCGCGGCCTTCCTTCGCTTATCCCCATTGACGCAATATCGGTATCGAGAATATCCCACCCAGCCGACCGTTTCCGCACGGGACAGGACGTTTTGACGATTGTTAAGTCGATTGAAAAGAACACGGGGGGCGTTTTCGGTTCGGGAATTTTTCCGAAAATCACCCTATCGCACAAAGAGCTTCTCGGAACATGGGAACAAAATTCGACGCACTTTTGCGTCGGCGAAACGGTATCGGGGATAATTCGTTCTGTGGAAAGCTACGGCATATTCGTTGAGCTTTTGCCAAATTTAGCGGGGCTTGCGGAGCTTCGGGATAATGTCGCCGTTAATCAAGCGGTCAGCGTTTATATTAAGGCAATTATTCCCGAAAAAATGAAAATTAAACTGATTATCGTCGATTCGTTCGATAATCCTACAATTAACTATAATTACAAATACTATATCGAAAACGGAAGAATCGACAATTGGCTTTATTCAACCGAAGCGTCGGATAAAATTATACAAACAAAATTCAATTGATTAGAAACAGTGAAACAATCAACTTATTGTTTCACTGTTTCTTAGCTTATCGCGATAGGCTAAAGCCGCCTTTTCATTTTTGTTGTCGCCGAAGCTGTAATACACCCGTTCTTTTAATGAATCGGGGAGATATTGTTGTTGAACAAAGTGATTCGGGTAATCGTGCGGATACAGATAGTTTTGTCCGCTTATACCCGAGCTTGTTCCGTCACAATGTACATTTTGAAGTTGTCGCGGAAAATCTCCCCCCTTCCCTCCACGGACATCGGCTAAAGCCGCGTCAATCGCCGTCAACACCGAATTGGATTTCGGGGCTGTGCAAAGCAGAATGACCGCCTGTGCCAAAGGGAGGCGCGCCTCGGGAAACCCCAATTGTAACGCCGAATCTACACACGCTTTAACAATTGTAATCGCGTTCGGATAAGCCAAGCCTATATCCTCGGAAGTCGCCGCTAATATCCGCCTGCATATCGAGGGAAGGTCGTCGGCGACGATTAACCGCGCCAAATAATATAACGCGGCGTTTTCGTCCGAGCCGCGTATTGATTTATGTAACGCCGATAATGTATCATAATGCTCATCGCCGGCGCGGTCATATCGAATCGCGCTTTTTTGTACAAGCTCGCGGGCGGCTTCGGCGGTAACAATGCCGTTTTCGGCGACCAAGCCGCAAAGCTCCGCCGCGTTCAACGCTTTGCGAACATCACCGCCGCACCCTTGTGCTATAATTTGTATTACCTCATCAGATACGCTTATACATAAATCGGTATTATTTTTTGCAATAATATCAAATCCCCGTTTTACGGCGGGGGTTATTTTTTCGGCGGTTAAGCTCTTAAATTCAAAAACGGTACAACGCGATAGAATTGCGCCGTATACATAAAAATATGGATTCTCGGTTGTTGACGCAATAAGCGTTATATCACCGTTTTCAATAAACTCAAGAAGACTCTGCTGTTGTTTTTTATTAAGGTATTGTATTTCGTCGAGATACAAAAGCGTTCCGCGGTTTTGCGGCTCAGGCTCCACAAAAAGTGAATCGCGGGATTTAGAAAGCGCGATGATTGTCTTTATATCGGCGATAGAGGCAGAAGTCCCGTTGAGCTTATGAAGGCGCATTGAGGATTTTGCCGCGATTATATTGGCGACGGTGGTCTTTCCGACCCCGGACGGCCCGTAAAAAAGCATACACGGAAGCTCATTAGTCTCGACCGATTCGATAATTCTACGCAACGGTTTGTCAATAGCCAATAAATGAGATTGCCCCACAACCTCATTGAGCGAAGCGGGGCGTACACTGTCTGCTAACGGCATGGGCTTTCTCCCGTCATTCCGTATTTTTCTAAAAACAATTTTAGCTTTTTGCGCGGGTCAATCACCCGCCCTATAGGTATATCACAGTTTAAGGCGGAAATAATATGCGCTATATATTTTGAAACATCTACCTCGTAGAACCAATCTCGCGCCAACAATTGCGGCGTTCTGTAGGTAAGGTTTGTCCCCAATACATAGTCGATAACCCCATCTGAATACGCTTTGTCAAAGGTATCGAGGCCGCTCGTAAAAATCGAATATGTTGCATATACTATAATACGACCCGCCTTGCGTTTTTTTAGTTCACTCGCCACCTCGAGCATCGACTCGCCCGATGAGATTATATCGTCCGACACAAAAACATCTTTTCCTTCAACCGAGTTTCCGAGATATTCATGTGCAATAATAGGATTTCTTCCGTTTACCATTTTTGAATAATCCCTGCGTTTATAAAACATTCCCAATTCAACCCCTAATACGGAGGCGTAATACATATTCCTGTTTATCGCGCCTTCGTCCGGACTGCACACCATAAACCTCTCGGGTGTTACTTTTAGGTCGGCTACTTTTTTGAACACCGTTTTCAACACCTGATACGACGGGATAACATTATCAAACCCCATAAGCGGGACGGCATTACATACCCTTGCGTCATGTGCGTCAAAAGTAATAATATTCTCGACGCCCATTGCTTCGAGTTCCTGTAGCGCAACCGCCGCGTCGAGCGATTCGCGATAATTCCGTTTATGCTGTCTCCCACCATAAAGAAGCGGCATTATTACGTTAATTCTGCGCGCTTTTCCGCCCGCCGCCTGTATAATCCGCTTTAAATCTTGAAAATGGTCATCGGGAGACATTTTTGTAGTCTGACTAAACATTTCATAGGTACAGCTATAGTTGCCTACATCGGCGATAATAAACAAATCGCTCCCTCGAATGCTCGATTTTATCAATCCTTTTCCATCACCCGACGCAAACCGAGGACATTCGCTCTTTATTAAAAACTCTTGATTCTCTTGTTGACCGCCCCATTCTGATAAATAGTGATTAATCCTATCGCCCATTTCCTTAGCTCCCTCGAGAGCTATTACCGAAAGCGGTGCGATTGGATTCCTTATTTTTGCCGAAGAAACACTCTCTAAGGTAACCATTGACATTTTTTACAACCATGCCTTTCCGAGCCGCAAAAGCTCTACTAAGTTGTTTACCCCTCAATCCGCTCTTTGGCGTCGTTACGCACCTTTTCCTCTTCTGCATTTTTTGCTATATCCGATAAAATTGAAGGGTCGGTTATTTTCTCCAACGCCAAATTTCGTAATTTCCATATTTCGCTCGATAAAGTTGTGGGAAGCTTCGCTATATATGCGAGCGCGGTTTGGTCGGTCAACTTTTTGACGATTTTTTTACGTTTTCCGTCATCAAGCTCGTCATATTTAACAATCTGTGAATATATCTCCTGTGCCAAAACCTTATCATCGAGCTTTTTTGCCGCTTTAAACCGTATTTTCCAATCGTGTTCGTGCTTAACCGTATATGTCAGCGTTTCCTGGTCGGTTATCATACCGATTGCCAATAATATCAGCTTTTTGTCCGTTTCGTTACGCACAATGCGACATAATGCCTCCTGGTCGGTGAGTAATTCCGTCGCCGCCGTTCGCACAACAACATTTTCGTCATTTTCCGCTATATCCGCCAACACAACCTGGTCAGTAAGCTTTACCGCCGCCTGTCTCCTTATATCCGATAAAGGCGCGGTTTTTGCCAAATCAGCAAGAATATCCTGGTCAATTAATCGCTCCATAGCCGCAACGCGTATTTCGTGTCTCGGCGCGTTTAATGCCGCTTTTTTCAACGACTTGGGACTGTAACATTTTTCGATGCTTTTTAATCCCTTATGAAGCTTATTTGTATCATCGGTCATCCATGCCGGCTCGCCCCCAAAAAGTCCCATAAAAATATTTCTCCTCACATTAATAAAATTGTATATCTACTGATACAACGGATATTTTTCACAAAGCCCGGTTACCATTTTTCGAACCGTATCGCCGTTTTCCACGAAATTCTTTGCGGTAAGCATTATACACTCGGCTATTACCTCCATATCGGCTTCTTCAAGTCCGCGAGTTGTAACCGCCGGTGTGCCTATACGAAGTCCGCTCGTCACAAACGGCGATTGCGGGTCGTTCGGGATTGTATTCTTATTTGTCGTGATGTACACCTCGTCGAGCTGTTTTTCGAACGCCTTACCCGTTATATCAAAGGGGCGTAAATCGACAAGCATTAAGTGATTATCGGTTCCGTTTGAAACGAGATTGAATCCCCTTTTGAGAAGCTCCGCCGCCAATGCCTTTGCATTTCTTTTTACGCTAACGGCATATTGCTTAAACTCCGGCTTCATCGCTTCGGCGAAGCAAATCGCTTTTGCGGCGATAACGTGCATTAAAGGGCCGCCCTGTGTCCCCGGGAAAATCGCGCGGTCTATTTTTTTTGCAATTTCCTCATCATTGGTTAAAATCATTCCTCCGCGCGGGCCGCGCAAGGTTTTGTGCGTTGTTGTCGTCGTTATATCCGCATAAGGAACGGGAGACATATGCTCGCCCGCGGCAACAAGCCCGGCAATATGCGCCATATCTACAACAAGGTATGCGCCGACGCTTTTCGCAATCTCCGAAAATCTTTCAAAATTGATTTCTCGCGGGTATACCGTTGCCCCCGCAACAATCATTTTTGGCTTCACCTCCTGCGCCTGTTTCAAAATTGCGTCATAATCCAGCATCTGTGTTTCCTCGTTTAATTTATAAGGAATAAAGTTAAAATATTTCCCCGATATATTGACCGGCAAACCGTGTGTTAAATGCCCCCCTTGGTCAAGACTCATGCCCATTACCGTATCACCGTGTTCCAAAAGAGCAAAATATGCCGCCATATTAGCCTGTGAGCCGGAATGAGCCTGTACATTTGCGTATTTTGCATCAAAAAGAGTCTTTGCGCGTTCTATCGCAAGCTCCTCAACCTTATCCACACATTCGCACCCACCGTAATATCGCTTCGCT
Organism: Oscillospiraceae bacterium; assembly: GCA_009783205.1. Taxonomy (GTDB): domain Bacteria; phylum Bacillota; class Clostridia; order Oscillospirales; family Ruminococcaceae; genus Ruminiclostridium_E. The sequence goes on along the minus strand of WRHO01000029.1, from coordinate 14,895 downwards.
ATATATCCCTCGGCATATTTGTTCGTTAATACGCTCCCCATAGCCGCCATAACCGCCGGAGAAACTATATTCTCGCTTGCGATTAATTCGAGATTACGCTGTTGTCTCTTTAATTCAGAAATCATCGCCGCGCCGAGCTCCGGGTCGCGCCCCGAAACAAATCCTATCGAATCCTGTAAGTCTTTGTACATATAAAACTCCTTATTAAAACAGATTGAATACCATTTTAATATAATTTCCTCTTTTTGTCAAGTAAAAAAATTTAATCTTGACTAATTATTTAAAATGGTGTATAATGATGTAAAACTAATACTTATTATTCGGAGGACAATATGAAAAGACGCGACAGAATTAACTACTATCTTGACATTGCGTGGGTGGTCAGTGAGCGGGGAACCTGTCTTCGCAGAAATTTCGGCGCGATTCTCGTAAACAATGATGAAATCATTTCAACGGGGTTTAACGGTGCGCCGCGAGGTCGAGACAATTGTTGCGACGGAAATTCATGTTTAAGGGATTCGATGAACATTCCGAAAGGACAACGATTTGAAATATGTCGCTCGGTTCACGCCGAAGCAAACTGTATCATCTCTGCGGCGCGACGAGATATGCTCGGCTCTACCCTTTACCTTTCCTGTCGCGATGCAAAAACGGGGGAAATAGACGGCTTGGTTGAGCCTTGTACAATGTGCAAGCGATTGATTATAAATGCGGGTATCTCAACCGTCATTATACGTATCAACGAAAACGAGTACAAGTCAATCGCCGTTGAAAAATGGGTCGAATTTGACGATACTACCGCAAGTGACGGATACTAAGGCAGTTGACAATTGACAGTTTACAGTTATTGTTCACTTTTAGGAGGTTTTATGAAACTTGTATATGCTATAATTAATAATGACGATTCACACGCGGTTTCGTCCGCATTAATGAATAACGGCTTTCAAACTACAAAGTTAGTTTCAACCGGGGGATTCCTTATGTCGGGTAACACAACTTTTTTATTGTGTGCAGATGACTCACAGGTTGACGAAATCATCAACGTAATTAAGGAACACTCGAATAAACGTAAACAATTTGTACCTAACGCCGCTTCTTACGGCGACGGAAGCTATTCGAGCTTTCCCGTTGAGGTAAGCGTAGGCGGCGCGACAATATTTGTTACAGATATTGAAAGGTTTGAGAAAGTCTAACAAGAGCGGAGGTATCGGCGGCTTTGCCGTCGAGCAGTCCGCTTGCCGATTAAGTCTAACAAGAGCGGAGGTATCGGCGGCTTTGCCGTCGAGCAGTCCGCTTGCCGATTAAGTCTAACAAGAGCGGAGGTGTCGGCGGCTAATGAACATTCAAAGCTTATACGACGGTGGGCGTTTTCCTCATGCGGTTTTATTATCGGGTGGGGATTCCGACGATGTAAAACGTGTGTTAGAGCTTCATCAATGCGCCCCGGCGGATACCGTTTATGTGAAAGAGCTAATGCCTGATGAAGCATATAAAATCGCCCCGTTGCGCGAGGTTATCGCATCCGGGAATTTACGACCGCAATTTGGGGAAACGCGGGTGTTTGTTTTTAACGATTTCGACATGATGGGTGAAAGCTATCACGGGGAACAGTGTCAAAACGCGCTTTTAAAATTTATTGAGGAGCCGCACGAATTTAACCGATTTGTCATTACTGCGGGTTCGACGGCGAAAATTCTCCCCACAATACTCTCGCGGGTTGTTGTTATACGCGAGAAGGAAAATGGCGATAACAACGCCGTTGACAAACCGACCGACTCGGAAATAATTGCCTCGGCAATTATTTCCGCTTTAGCCAAGAAAAACGAATACGCTCTTGCTACGGAGTTCGCTCGTATTAAGGACAGACAAGCTTTGGCGGCGGTTTTACAAGCCTTAATACAAAAGTTAAGCGTTATTATGCGGACGGCAAAGAATCCCGCGAGGGTTATTTCCGTTACCGATATTATTCAAAAATATATCAGACGCTTAGAGGTTAATCCTAATATTCAAATTACGATTACATCATGTGCCGCAGATATATATACAACATTTATTGAGAGTTAAGAGTTAGGAGTAGAAAAATAGAATGATTGAAATAATAGGGGTCAGGTTTAGGGATACGGGTAAAATTTATCATTTTTCCCCCGGCAGATACAGAATAAAAAAGGGAGACAATGTTATTGTCGAAACTGCGCGCGGCGTAGAAATGGGCGAGGTTGTATTAACCGAGAAAAAGGTCGATATTTCCGACAAATCGCGCGCCCTTAAGGAAATAATGAGGATTGCTACTAATAACGATATTGAAAAATGTAAGAGAAATCGTCAACGCGAAATGGACATTTTAGCTGTTTTTGAGAAAAAGGTTATCGAACACAAGTTGATGATGAAGCCTATTAATATTGATTGCACATTTGACGGAAGCAAGATTCTCTTTTATTTTACCGCAGAGAGTCGGGTGGATTTTCGCGAATTGGTAAAGGATTTGGCGGGAATATACCGTACAAGGATTGAGCTTCGTCAAATCGGTGTACGAGATGAGGCGAAAATGCTCGGCGGCTTAGGCATTTGCGGGCGCAAATTCTGTTGCTCGAGCTTTTTAAGCGAGTTTCAACCGGTGTCAATAAAAATGGCAAAGGAACAATCGTTATCGCTTAACCCCACGAAAATCTCCGGAACCTGCGGTCGATTAATGTGCTGTTTAAAATATGAACAGGATTGTTACGAGGAGCTTCTTAAAATTACACCGAAGGTCGGAGCATATGTCGAAACGAGCGAAGGCAAGGGAACGGTTGAGGACGCTAATATATTGACGGGTATATTAAAGGTAAAGCTCGACAAGAATACCGACGCCCCCGCAATAACCGTGAACAAAAACGATGTGAAGCTTATAAAGGACGGACAGGTGAAGCTTAGCCGCGAGGAAATAAAAGCTTTAAAGGCTTTAGAGGGTTAAAACTTGAAGCTTACTAATATCTCGGTTATAAAAGACCTTATATCACGGCACGGGTTTACCTTCTCTAAATCATTAGGACAAAATTTTTTAATTAATCCGTCCGTCTGTCCGCGTATGTCGGAGGGGTTAAGCGGCACCGTCATAGAAATTGGCGCGGGAATCGGGGTTTTGACGCAAGAGCTTTCTAAAGTCGCCGAAAGGGTTATTGTTATTGAGCTCGACGAGTCATTGAAGCCGATTTTGAAAGAAACGCTTTTCGATTGTGACAATGTTGAGATTATATGGGGCGATGCGGTTGAGGTTATCAATCAAAAGCTTGTGCATGAACCGGTTACGGTTGTTGCAAATCTTCCGTATTATGCGGCGACCCATATTATTATGCAACTATTGGAGCGGCGTCGATATTTGCTTATTAAATCAATAATCGTCATGGTACAAGAGGAAGTCGCACAAAGATTTATCGCCCTCCCCCGAAGTAAACAATACGGAATCGTCAGCGTTGCGGCGCGTTTTTACGGGCAACCGAAGCTTTTGTTTAAGGTATCGCGGGGGAGCTTTATGCCCACACCCAATGTAGAAAGCGCGGTGATTAGGCTCGATGTATTTCAAGAGAATCGGTACGATTTAAATGAAAAAGAGTTTTTTCGATTGGTTAAAGCGGCGTTTTCTGAACGCAGAAAACAATTGTGTAACCCGGTATCCCGAGAATTTAACATTGACAAAGAGGTCGTTAAAGCCGCATTAACGGCGATTGGGAAAACTCCCGCGGCACGAGCAGAGGAATTAAGCGTTGATGAATTTGTCAAATTAAGCGGGCGTTTAAATTTATCAAATTAATCAGAAAGGCTTTATATGTGAATATATTAGCAATTGAAACATCATGTGACGAGACCTCGTGCGCGGTTGTACAGGACGGTATAACAGTCCTCTCGAACATTGTCGCCTCACAAATAGAAGAACACAAGCTTTACGGCGGGGTTGTCCCGGAAATAGCCTCGCGCAGACATTGTGAGGCTATTGCGGCGGTTTATGAAGAAGCACTGATACAGGCTAAAGTTCACCTCGCCGATATAGACGCAATTGCGGTTACTTATGCGCCCGGATTAATCGGCGCGCTTTTGGTGGGGGTTAATTTTGCAAAGGGGCTTGCGCTGTCCTGTGGAAAACCGTTGATTCCCGTTCATCATATTAAGGGTCACATAGCGTCGGGCTATCTCTGTCATTCCGCACTTAAACCGCCCTATTTGGCACTTGTGGCGTCCGGCGGACATACGACAATTACCCGCGTTAAGGGATATACCGAATTTGAGGTAATAGGAAGAACGCTCGACGACGCGGCGGGAGAGGCATTTGACAAGGCGGCGAGAGCAATGGGTCTTCCCTACCCCGGCGGCGTTCACATTGCCGCCCTCGCAAAGGGCGGCGACCCGAAAAAGTACAAGCTTCCGTTCCCGAAAACAGAAAATATATATGATTTTAGCTTTTCGGGCTTAAAAACGGCGATTATAAATATGCTTCATAACGCAAAACAGTCGGGAAATTCGGAAAGCATAGACCTCCCCTCTTTGGCGGCGAGCTTCCAACATACCGTATGCAAAATACTCGCCGATAAGCTTCTTAACTGTCATTCGGAAATCGGTAATTGTGATTTATCCGTTTCGGGCGGCGTTTCGGCAAATATGTGTTTACGCGAGATGTTACCGAACGCATATTTCCCCGCGCTCGAATATTGCGGAGACAACGCCGCAATGATAGGGTGTCAGGCATATTATGAATTTTTGGCGGGTAATACCGCCGACGGCGCGCTTAATGCTTATGCAACCATGAGATTGTAAAGGATAGGGTGAAAAGTTATGACGGATATGAATAAAAATTTGTTCGACAATATCCCCGTTGCGTGTAGCTTGTGGAACGAGGCTTGTACGAACATAGGTTGTAACAAGGAGGAGCTTAAGCTTTTCTGTTTACAAAGCCGCGAGGAATATCAAAAGCGTTATCTCGAGCTTTTCCCTAAGTATCAGCCTAACGGAAAACTATCGAACGAGTTTGTTCGTGAAAAAATCGGTGCGGCTTTTAAAAGCGGCTATGAATGTTTTGAATTTGTTCATGTTGCAATTGACGGCGACCCCCTTCCCTGCGAGATTAAGCTTATTCTTGTCGATTACGAGGGAGACGCCGTTGTTGCTGCGTACAAGCGTGATTTGCGCGAGTATAACGCAACAATGATAAATTTTAAACAGACACAGGAAAAGCTCGAATACAATCAAAAAATGACCGAGTCGATGAATAAAGCGGCTATATTATTTCTTTCACAGCATGAGAAATCATTTACCGACACAATGGCGGACAGCGTTAAGCTCATTGTTGAAGCGGCAAATGTAGACAGGTTTTCTATTTGGCGCAATTCAAATAAGGAGGATGGTCTTCATTCGTCAATGATATACCGCTGGGACAGTGAGTTCGGTGGTATTTCGTCGCCCAAAACGCCGTTTTCGGACATTTCTTATGCCAAATATGTTCCGGGTTGGGCGGAGTTGTTTAAAAAAAGCAAAACGCTTAACGGCCCGGCGCGCTTAATTCCGGAATTAAATGCAGATTTGTTTAAAAATGCGAATCTTATGTCGATTTTTGTCGCGCCGGTAGTAATTAATGATACTCTGTGGGGGTTTACTTTATTCGAGGATTTATACGCCGAGCGTTATTTTAACGAGATTGAAGCGCAATCGTTACATTCTGCGGCATTTTTATTTGTTAATACGATTATTCGCGCAGAAAGAGAAAACGAAATAACCGAGGCAAATAACCGCTCAAGGCTTTTGTTGGACGCTACGCCGATATGCTGTCAGTTGTGGGACGAAAACCTTAACATTGTTGATTGTAACGAGGCGGGGGTAAAATTGTACTCGCTAAAGGATAAACAGGAGTATAAGGATAAATTCTTTGAATTTTCGCCCGAATTTCAACCGTCCGGCGAGCGTTCCGGCGTACTCGCGCACAATTATATTAGCGAAGCCTTTGAAAAAGGGAGATGTATTTTTGAATGGGTTCATAAGCACCCGAACGGTGATTTAATCCCCGCGGAAATAACTCTCGTCCGCATAGATTATAAGGGACACGATGTTGTCGCCGGTTATACTCGCGATTTGCGCGAGCATAAAAAGATGATGAACAAAATACAAGAGACTAATCATAATTTGGAAGAGGAACAGAAAAAGCTTAAGAAAGCTTTGCTCGAAGCAAAAGCCGCCAGCGATGCAAAAAGTAAATTCCTCTCCAACATGAGTCACGAAATCCGCACACCGCTCAACGCAATTATAGGCATGACATCAATAGGGAAAAAGGCGGACGATATAACAAATAAGAATTATGCCTTAGAAAAAATCGGTAACGCCTCAACGCATCTTTTGAACATTGTCAACGATGTTCTCGATATGGCAAAAATTGAGGCGGATAAGCTTGAGCTTTCGCCCGTCGAGTTTAATTTCGTAAAAATGCTCGATAAAGTAATCGCTATTATTAATTTTAAAATAGACGAAAAACAACAAAGGCTTTTGCTTAACATAGATAAGAATATCCCGCGCTTTTTAATTGCCGATGACAACCGTTTAACACAGGTAATAACCAACCTTTTGTCGAACGCGGCAAAGTTTACCCCCGAAAACGGCGAAATTCACCTCGATGTTTTCGAAAGCTTTAATAACGGCGAAAAATGTGAATTACGGGTTGAAATATCCGACAACGGTATCGGAATTACACCGGAACAACAAAAAAAGCTCTTTTCGGCTTTTGAACAAGCCGAAAGCGATATAAACCGCAAATACGGCGGAACCGGACTCGGTCTCGTTATATCTAAAAGCATTGTCGAGCTTATGGGCGGTCGGATTTGGGTAGAATCCGAAATAGGAAAAGGCTCAAAATTTATATTCACGGTTATGACAAAATGCGGGACACAGGTCGATAATGAAGATGAGATTTCCGATGCTTCTGAAATGTCCGCCGCGAACACAATAAGCGGCGAGTTTAAAGGAAAAGGCGTTTTAATTGTTGAGGATATCGCGGTGAACAGAGAGGTGCTTATATCAATTCTTGAGGATTCCGAAATAACCGTTTATTGCGCCGAAAACGGGCAAGAGGCGTTGACGTTATTTGAAACGGAGCCGGAAAAATACGATATTGTTTTAATGGACGTACAAATGCCCGTTATGGACGGACTCGAAGCAACCCGACGTATCCGCGCCCACCCAAATAAAAAAGGCGAGAAGCTTCCAATCGTCGCTATGACCTCAAATGTGTTTAAAACAGATATTGACGACTGTATCAACGCGGGAATGAATAATCATCTCGGCAAACCGCTCGACGACGAAAAGGTTATCGAAACGCTTAGGCTGTATATCGGTAATAAAAAACGAAGCAAGCTTTAAGGCATTAAGGCATTAAGGCATTAAGGCATCGTTTTTTTAAAAATAAAATATCGGAGGATAATATTATGTCATGGTTCAAGAACTTAAAGGTCAGGGCAAAAATGATTGTCAGCTTTATGGGGGTTATTACATTATTGGCGATACTTGCGGCGTTTACAATTGTTCAGTTAAACTCCGTTTCGTCGGGGTATAAATATGCAATTGAACACCCGATAGAAGCCGAAGTTCAAATGCGTATTTTCGACAGGTCATATGTCGATATGCGCCGCGTAACTACCGCAATGGATATGTTTTCGGTTGAAAATGACGCGGCGAGGATTGACGCATTACATCAAGACGTCGAAAAAGCGTACAAAATCGGCTTGGACGCTTTAGACACCTACGAAAAAGCCGCATTATCCGGCAATTTGTCGGAAAAAGCATTGGCGGCGTTGGCACAGGTGGGGGAGCTTCGCGAACTATTCATCAAATATAAGACAGAGGTTTGCGACGGCGTTGCGGACGCGGCGCGCGTCGGTGACAACGAACGCGCAAGAGGATACAGTGCGGCGGCGGGTTCGTTGGCGGGGGATATTGCCGCAAGCTGTGAAGAACTAATCGGTATATCCGAGGCTTCGGCAGATGCAAATGTAGCTTCGGCTGAAAAAACCGCCGGCAATACGTTTTGGATTGTGTTGGCTGTTTCCGTGGCGGCGGCGTTGCTTTCGCTTGTAATCGCAATTTACATTGCGGGGCTTATAAGCAAACCGATTGTAACCATTTCCGGATTTATGAAACAGGCGGGTGAAACGGGCGATATTTCCCTCCGTCCCGAAGATGTTAAAAATATTGAAGTCCTTTCAAAGACTAAGGACGAAATAGGGGATTTGAGCAATGGTACCGCATTGTTTGTTCAGCATATAACGCACATAGCTCAAGAACTCGATTCAATTGCCAACGGAGATTTAACCACGAAAATCGAATTGCTTTCCGAAGCAGATATGATGGGGAAATCTTTAAAATATATGGTCGATAACCTCAACAATATGTTTAGCGAAATCAACACTTCTACAGAACAGGTTTCAAGCGGTTCGCGACAGGTTGCCGAGGGTTCACAGTCACTTGCACAGGGTTCCACGGAACAAGCGTCGGTAGTTGAGGAATTATCCGCTTCAATATCCGAAATTGCAAAGAATACAAGAGATAACGCAGACATGGCTAAAAAAGCCGCCAATCTCGGCGATACGATTAAATCAAACGCCGAAAAAGGGAGCCGTCAAATGGACGAGATGATGAACGCCGTTTCGGACATCAATGCGGCGAGTCAAAGCATCAGTAAGGTTATTAAGGTCATAGACGATATTGCGTTCCAAACCAATATTCTCGCATTAAACGCGGCCGTCGAAGCCGCCCGCGCGGGACAACACGGAAAAGGCTTCGCCGTTGTAGCGGAAGAAGTCCGCAATCTTGCGGGTAAGAGCGCGGAGGCGGCAAAGGAAACGGGTGAATTGATTTCAAATTCAACGGTTAAAGCCGAATTAGGTGAGAAAATCGCAAATGAAACAGCCGCAAGTCTTACCGAAATTGTAGCGGGCATAAACGAAAGCAGTCAAATAATTAATCAAATTGCAGTTTCGTCCGATGAACAATCAAACGGAATTGAGCAAATCAATCACGGTATTGAACAAGTGGCGAGCGTTGTTCAACGAAATTCGGCGACCGCCGAGCAGAGTGCGGCGGCTTCCGAAGAAATGAGCAGTCAGTCAAATATGCTTGAGGATATGGTTGCTAAATTTAAGTTGAAATGACCCCGATATCACAAGCAATTTTACGATTTTACAAACACCCGCTACACTTATTGAAGTGTAGCGGGTTAAATTTACTCTATGTGTAATATCCCCGAAAATCCGGTCATATCAAACACTTCCATGATTTCAGCCGTAACATTCACAAGCGATTGCTTTCCGCCTTTTGCTTTTGCGGTCTTTTCGCCAATTAAAAGAACGCGAAGTCCCGCCGACGACACATATGCAAGCTCGGTAAAGTCCAATTCGATGTGCTTTACGGTATCAAATTCCGGGATAAGAGTCTCCTGTAATCTCGGCGCGGTCGTTGTGTCTAACCTCCCGGACAGGGCGAAGGTTGTTTTTTCGCCGTATTGGGTTTTGTTGATATTCATAATCATAATCTCCTTTTTTTAATGATGAGGATATTCTTGTCGTCCTCCCGTCGGTATTCAACCGCGTCCATAATGCTTTTCACCATGAATATGCCGAGTCCGCCGACTTCCGCGCTGTATGCGTAGTACGCAATGTTGACGAATATCTCCTCAACCGCCATAGCGATTTGTGTTTGTGTTTTTACGGGACAATCGACGGCTTCCAATTGTTCGCTTATAAATTGCATAACGGAATCAAGGTTTTCCGTCTTTGCTTCAATCCATAATTCTTTCACGTTAACCTCTTTGTTTTATATTGTATGCGCCCCGCTAATAATGCGTTTTTATGACGGAACGCATACAATGCGTTCCCTACATTTAATCACCTAATGCGGTGAGGTGGATAGGCAGGATATCTAAGCATATTATTACCACTCCTTACCGTCGGTTAATCCTACAAGATATTGCAAAATCTCAATTCCGCAGAATATCGTCGGCTTTCCCGCATCCTTGCCTTGCGGACTTAATATAGCCGCAGAGTTATTTGTAGCTTTACTTTCTAACCCTACTAAGTCTAACAGTATTTCGATAAAACAGAAGATTGTAGGCTTGCCTGTAGCCTTTCCTTCGGAAGATATTACGCCTTTATCAATTGAGTTAGGGTCAGTTACACCGGTATTAGATGTACCGCGTACAACAGTGAAATTGTAATTACCGGTTGAGGCATCATAAGTGTTATATCTGTAACCGTTGACCTGAAAATAGTATGTTCCTTTTTCAAGGTCGATTTGGTGTGTATCGCTACGTCGTTCTGTTGTCGAAATCCATTCATTTCTGTTTGTGTTCCAAATTTCATGCCCTTCGCTATTATAGAGATTAATACAATAATATCGCATAAAAGAAGTAATGTTTATAGAAACACGGTCGGAATTTAAAAGCTCAAACGAATAATAATCTGCTCTGTCGTTTATTGCGATTTGACCCTTTACATTTGAACTAAATTCGATTTTTTGAGCGGTTGCGATGTTGTTATTATTTGGGTTTGGTGTGTTCGCACCGGAAGAATTAAACGCAACGGTGAAATTGTAATTACCGGTTGAGGCATCATAAGCGTTATATCTGTAACCGTTGATTTGAAAATAGTATGTTCCTTTTTCAAGGTCAATTTTGTGTGTATCACTACGTTGTCCCGTTGTTGAAATCCATTCGTTTCTGTCCGTGTACCAAATTTCATGCCCCTCGCTACTGTAAAGAATAATGCAATAAAACCGCATAAAAGAAGTAAAACTTAGCGAAATTCGCCCCGAATTTAAAAGCTCAAACGAATAATAATCTGCTCTGTCGTTTATTGCGATTTGCCCCTTTACATTTGAATTAAATTCGATTTTTTGAGCGGTTGCGATGTTGTTATTATTAGGGTTTGGCGTGTTCGCACCGGAAGAATTAAACGCAACGGTGAAATTGTAATTACCGGTTGAGGCATCATAAGTGTTATATCTGTAACCGTTGATTTGAAAATAGTATGTTCCTTTTTCAAGGTCAATTTTATGTGTATCACTACGTTGTCCCGTTGTTGAAATCCATTCGTTTCTGTTTGTGTTCCAAATTTCATGCCCTTCGCTATTGTAAAGAATAATGCAATAAAATCGCATAAAAGAAGTAAGACTTAATGAAATTCGACCCGAATTATTTAATGTAACAGAATAATAATCTGCTTTATTATTTGTCGATATTTGCCCACTTATATTAGTGTCAAATGAAATTAATTTAGCGGTTCCTATTGAATCATTCGCGGCATACACTGTTGCCGGTATTATCGTAAGTATTATAACAACCACCATAACCACTGATAAAATTTTATTCTTTACTTTTTTCATTATTTTCTACCTCCAAAAATTGTTAATATTCTCAATTATAAACGATTTAAAACAAAAAAACAAGTGTAAAATACACGTTTTCTGAAAAAAATTTTTTATTCCTAAATAAAATCATTATATTTACCGATTTAAAGTTCCCAATTATTTCTTATCGGCATATTATGTTTAACAGACCGTGATAAACGCGGTTTAAAATATATATTGAGGTGGAAATAATGAAAACTAACAATTGTAACGAAAAAGGCACTACCGATTGCTGTTGCTGTATTATGAGGTGTCCTATATGTTTTAAATGTATAAGATGTCCCGATTGCCCCGAGTGTCCCGAGTGTCCTGACTGTCCGGAATGTCCAAAATGTCCCGACTGCCCCGAATGTCCGGAATGTCCAAAATGCCCCGACTGCCCCGAATGTCCGGACTGTCCAAAATGCCCCGATTGTCCGGACTGTCCAAAATGTGAATGTCCTTGTGTATCGAAAGGACAGATTATTAAAAATGGCGGAATGGAAATGTTCGACGGCAATGTTCCGACCGCTTGGACTGCTGTGGGTCGTGTTTTGAGAGAAACGGCAAGGGGGCGGGTACATTCCGGTAATTCAGCGGTTGCCATATATAATGATGCCGCGCTGAGCCAAATTGTGCCAATTGAAGGCGGCTGTTTTTACGAGCTGTCATTTTTCGGGCATGGTGAAGGAGCAAATGTCGGATTGACGGCAACCGTAACTTTTTTATCAGCCGATGACAGCGAAGTCGGGTTGGAAATTTTTGTACTCCACGGCGATATTCCGACGAGCAACAGGCAATTTTCGTTTTATAACGGAATAACAACAAGGGCTCCGATTGGTGCAATTAAAGCGGAAATTGCGTTTTCTGTGACAAGCAACGGCGAGCAAAATTTGATTTTAGATGATGTTTCGTTTAGTGTTCAATAATACTAATCGCCCCATATTGACTAACAATTAATTCAATGTTATAATAACAGCATGAAAGAATTAAAAAAACGGCAAATATCTAAAACAGTAATCCTCGCGATTAACGCGAAATATATTCACTCTTCGCTGTCGGCATGGATTTTAGCGGAGAGTGTTTCGCGTTTTTCAGATTCGCATACGGTCGAAGTTGTCGAGGCGAATATCAATCAAAGTGACGGCGAAATAACATCACAAGTTATTGCACACAACCCCGATGTTGTCGGAATATCAACGTATATTTGGAACGCGTCGAAATTGCCGAGAATTATAGCGTTAATCCGTGAACATATTCCCGGGACAATCATTGTTCTCGGCGGGTATGAGGCTTCACATAATGCGGAATATTGGCTCGAGAACCATGCAGACTACATCATTCAAGGTGAGGGAGAACAAAGCTTTCCCGATTTGCTCAATCGGCTTTCACAAGGAGAAACACCCCCGAAAATTATAAAAGCAAATATATGCGAAGAAATTATTGACCCTTACAGTAAAGAGTATGTCAACTCATTAAAAGGCAGAATCGCCTATATCGAAACCTCAAGAGGTTGTCCCTTTGAATGTACTTTTTGCTTATCCGGCGGCGGGAACAGCGTCAGGTTTTTTTCGATTGAACAGGTTAAGGAACAGCTTCATAAATTATCGCAATCCCGTGCAAGAGTGATTAAATTCGTTGACAGAACTTTTAATTGTAACGCAAAACGCGCTTATAATTTATTTAAATTTGTGATTGGTCTTGATACCGAAAAGACATTCCATTTTGAAGCGGCGGCGGATTTATTCGATGCGTGTACATTGTCGCTTTTATCAACCGCACCTAAAGGGCGAATACAGCTCGAAATCGGAATACAAAGTTTTTTTGCACCGGCATTAGTGGCGGTCAACAGGAAGACAGACCTGCCGAAAGCGGTAGAAAATATCCGAAGACTTTTAGCCGGCAAAAATATTCACATTCATATTGATTTAATTGCGGGTCTGCCATATGAAACATTGACCGATTTTCAAAACAGCTTCAATCGTGCGTATGAATTAGGCGCACATCATTTACAGCTCGGTTTTTTGAAAATGCTTCACGGAAGTAAAATCCGCGAGCGGGAAAATTCGATTGTATTCACGGAAGAACCGCCGTATGAAATAATCAGAAGTCCTTGGTTGAGTGAAGTTGATTTAGATGTGATTAAACGTGTTGAATACGCACTCAAAGCGACCTACAATAAGGGACGTTTTTTGTCTGCGATTGATTACGCGCTTACCGCGTCGGAGATTACACCGTTTGAGCTGTACCGAAAATTAGGGGGTAATGCTTGCACGCCCGAGCGTGTTTCAACCGTTTTAGATAAGCTGTCGGGGGTGGATTCAGACATATTGCTTGAACACATGATTTGCGATTTTATGGCTTCTCAAAAAGGCATGAATATGCCTTTTTTCATGCGGATTTACGACAAACCTGCGTATATGCGGTTTCGTTCTGTTGCAGAAGAAAAGCTCGGACGGAAAATTCACCGTCATGAAGTTGCCGTTTTGCCGTCGGGGAAAGGCGTTTTCTTAGACAGCGAGAATTGTGATATTGTATCGGGATTGTATAGGACGGTTGTTTTGGATTGAAATTATATTTTGAAGAAATTATAAAAAAAGCTTGACCGAAAGCACGTTTTATCGGCGGTTGCGTGAGTATCGAATCGCACGAGGTAAACGCTGAACTGTCATAAGGTATACGAATTTATATAAAACCCAAAAAGTCCTGTTATAAAGCCACTTTCGGGGATTCTGTTCAGGTTAATACCCCAATGTTACCCCATTATTTTTCATCGCTCCTTCAATCACACCAGTGATTGTTTCACACGCTATGTCCATAGAATCATCCTCTGCGTGGACGTAATACTTGATAACCGTCGATAACTTATCACCGATTTGTTGTGCAACCATTGCAGGTTTTTCTGTTTCATTATACAGCGTCGTTGCGTAGAAATGGCGGAAGCTATGTGGTGATAGATGACGTAATCCGTATCTCTTGCAAAAACTTTTGAACCAGTCATCAAGGGAATGTTTCGGAATCAACCCGTCAGCCCTGTAATCGGTGAACACCATATTGATGTTCTTCTTCCACCCATTGCGCTTAAACTCTTGTTGCTGATACTCTCTGTATTCCGCCAACAAATCAATGACACGCTGAGGGATTTTGACATCACGGTCATTGCCGTTCTTGGTTGTGCCTGAAACGTAAAGCTTCACTTTGGCTTTGGAGTCATAAATAAGTTGCTGTTTGACTTTGATAATCCTTTTATCAAAGTCGATGGCAGACCATTCAAGACCGGTCATTTCCCCTTATGGTATAATAACGCTAAAACCACTAAACCCCGATGAATACAAGGGTTTGTGGGTTTAGCGTTATTCCTTTTCCAATGAAAACGCGAAGAAAAAGGGGGCAAAATTAACTGCTGATATGAGCCGATGTTTCATTAACGCTAAAAAATTTGCCCTAATAATTACCATTTTTGGAGGATTTTTTATGAGCAAAACAAACAAAATCAACGAGCAA
>WRHO01000028.1 GCA_009783205.1 Oscillospiraceae bacterium | reverse complement strand
AAATTACGCCATACCAATATGAGTTTAGACACTGGACTGCCAGGTAGCTACCTTGATTGATTTGAAGTTAGTGCCAATAAAACCGTATCAAGTTATTCATACCTGTATAAGTAGAATGCCCCTTTTTATAGTTGTAATTAGTTCAGGTTCTTTTTCAGAATCATCTTTAAGGCCAAGGAAATTAAGAAGTCCCGCCGACACAAAGCACAGTCCAATGTTCGCAGACGGCCAATCATTTTTGCGAGTGGAGCGGTTATAGGCTATTCTATGTTGATGGCCTACATTATTCGAATAACAAGTAAACCGACTTATGAAATCTGCAGTGTTATACTTAACAGCACTTAATGTGCAATAACCGAATCCTCCTATAACCTTGCCAAAATCATTTTTAATTCTGCTAACACATTTCCCAAAGTTTCTGATGAACGACATGTTCAAACTATAGCGTCGTCTGCTAGCAGAGACGACAGTAAATTTGTTTGATTAATCTGTGGCAATGATTATTGGCGCTACCCACTCCTGATTAGACGGAGACGATACAAACTCTTCATCTTAAAATGATGTTTTGTGTACCTATACAAATCAATCCGTGGCTATTTGACCCTCATCCGTGTAATACACCTTGACACACCTTAAATTGTGACTGAAACACCTGTAACCACCGTGGGGGTGAGCAACTGTGCTAGCTACGCAAGTGGGTGTAGTTAGTAAAAGTATAGTCATAATATCAATATTTTGTTCGTGTTTTAGGCGAAGTGGGCACCTGAAAATTCCAAGTAAAAAATAAACAGATGTTTGCAAGGTGAGAAATTTAAAAGTCGGTAAAAAACTAATGGTAGGGTTCGGAAGCTCTGTGGCGATGATTCTGATTATTACAATGTTGGTGTTTTTGTCTAATATCAGTACATCGGCGAATATTGAGCTTGTAAAGGTAAACTCGGCTTTACTTGCCGGTTATGATGATTTTGTCAAGCATTACTGGGAGGCGAGGGTTGAATCGGTTAAGCTTCTTACATCTCTCGACCCCGAAATTTATCGCAGAACAGACGAATATATTGACGGTTCATATAAGAACCTCGACGAAATGCGGAGACGCATCGGCGGGAACAAAATTTTCGCCGGTCATATGCAGGCGATTGACAGAATCGAAGAGGATTTGGGGAAATGGAAAAGTGCCATTGATTCATTAGGCGAAAGTAATGCGGCTTTAAGCAAGGCTATTGATAAGAGCAGAGAGCAACAACGCCTTCTCAGAGCGTCGGCGGGATTGACCTACGATAATCAACAATTGCTTTGGGATGCGGAGGCGCAGGATGAGACAATTTCTTCTGAGGACAGACTCAGAAGGGGTAATCGTTTAGACGAAACCGTTGGATTTATACAAAGCATTGAAGCTTTAATCGGCGAGGGCGAATATATGTTCAGCTCGCGCGATACGTCTAACAGCGAGGCGTTCAAAGAAGACATGAACTTGATTATTGACCTTATTCAAGAAAACGGCGACAGTGCGAGAAATCAAGGTACACAGGATACCGCATACGCAACCGTTGCGGTTTTAAACGATTATAGAGATGCGTTCCTCGAATTTGAAAGCATTAACGTGAAAAATATGCAGGATATAAGCGTTCTTTCGGCGTCATCGTTGGACGACGTTCTTGAACTTTCCGATACATTAATGTCCTCCGTTGTCGGCGCGGTCGATTCTACGGCATCGACAAACCGCTCTTCACAGATTGTAGTTTTTGTGATTGCCATGCTCTCGATAATAGTGACAATAATACTTTCCCGTTATATATCGAACATTATAAGTAAACCGATAATCCTTTTATCGAATTTCTTAAACAAAGCGGGAACAACCGGAGATATAGCCGTTGAGCCAAAGGAAGAGGCGGCTTTAAACAGCTACATGAAGTATAAGGACGAGGTCGGTAAAATGATGAAGAATTGCGGCGCGTTCATCGACCATATTGTAAACATTTCCGGTAATTTGGAGGAAATGGCAAAGGGTGATTTAACCATCACGGTTGACCGCCTTTCGGACGCCGATGTATTGAGCAATTCGTTAAACGAAATGGTAGACAGTCTTAATAACCTGTTCGGCGAAATCAACATTTCCACGGAACAGGTATCGTGCGGCTCGAGTCAGGTTGCGGAAGGAGCGCAATCGCTCGCGCAAGGCTCAACGGAACAGGCGTCGGTAGTCGATGAGTTATCCTCCGAAATTGCAGAAATTGCAAAAAATACCAAGGACAATGCCGAGCTTGCCAAACAAGCCGCTGAACTCGGAGGAACTATTAAAGCGAACGCCGAAAAGGGAAGTCATCAAATGGACGAAATGATGAAAGCCGTCGATGAAATAAATCAAGCGAGTCACAGCATAAGCAAGGTTATTAAGGTCATTGACGATATTGCGTTCCAAACCAACATTCTCGCGCTTAACGCCGCAGTTGAAGCGGCGCGGGCGGGGCAACACGGTAAGGGCTTCGCCGTTGTCGCGGAGGAGGTGCGTAATCTCGCCGGAAAGAGTGCGGAGGCGGCAAAGGAAACGGGCGAGTTAATATCAAATTCTACGGAAAAGGCGGAGCTTGGTGCGAAAATCGCAAACGAAACATCTGCGAGCCTTACGGAAATTGTGGAGGGTATTAACGAGAGCAGTCGGATTGTCAACAGTATTGCCGAATCGTCCGATGACCAGTCTAAGGGAATTGAGCAAATTAACATCAGTATTGAACACGTTTCAACCGTTGTACAAAGGAACTCCGCAACGGCAGAGCAAAGCGCGGCGGCTTCCGAGGAAATGAACGGACAGTCGGTTATGCTCGAAGACTTGGTTGCTAAATTTAAACTTAGAAGCAGCTAAACAGAATAGCTAAAAAACGGTTATTTTTCTGTACAAACAATAATATAAATTATATGGGGACTTCTTAAACCTTTTTACCGACAATGCTTCGGAAAGGGGTTTAGATGTTCCCATATAATTACGTGAATGTCTGATTTGTAAAGGAGATAACGATATATGGCGGTTAAGAAAACAAAATCAACAAATTACAGAAGAGTTCGTTTTTATATAGTTGCGGCGGTAGTGGGGGCAATCGCTTCGGGGGTATCGCTTGTGGCTTTTTCTCTTCTTGTGTTCCTTTTGGGGATTCCGGTCGCACAAAGCGGCTTTTTCTCGATTATGGCTTTCGGCATAGGCTGTCTCGTTGCCGGTTTTACCGCCGGCGCGAAAAAGCGACAGGGGGGGCTTTCTACAGGGATAAAAGCGGCGTTATTGTTTTGTGTTCCCGTTATTTTAATCGGGCTTGTGCTAAACGGCTTCGCTTTTGCCGCAACGGGCGCGGCGGTTGCAGAAGGCGCGGTACAAACGGCGGGTTCCTCCGCAATTGGCGTAGGCACGTTCGGCAAAGTCACGCTCGCCGTCTTATGCGGCTCGGTTGGCGGCGTTTTAGGCGTAAACAGAAACGGCGGGTTTTAATTTTTAGAAAATACTTGCTTTTATCGACATTTTATGATAGAATTTTGCTATATGGCTTATTTGAGCTTTAAGAATTTTAAAATGGGGGATTTACTTATGAAAAAGCGAGTATTATCGGTGTTTGTTGTGTTTTGTATGGTGTTGACGTTATTGCTGACGGTGACTCTGCCCGCAAATGCGGCGACCTCGGGGGATTATACATACTCCGATAGTGAAGACGGCACGGTGACTATTACCAAATATAATGGCAGTGGTGGTGATGTAACAATACCGGATACACTTGACGGGAAAACCGTAACGAGTATAGGCGATACCGCATTTTATCTTTGTACAAGATTAACATCAATAACAATTCCCGACAGCGTTACAAGTATAGGTGATTCTGCGTTTTACGATTGCTGGTATTTAACCTCAATCACAATTCCCGACAGCGTTACGAGTATAGGTAACTATACGTTTTACTGTTGCGTAAGCTTAACCTCAATTACAATTCCCGACAGCGTTACAAGTATAGGAAACATAGCTTTTTACGGTTGCACAAATTTATCCTCAATCACATTCCCCGACGGTATTACGAGTATAGGGAATCATGCGTTTTATAAATGTAAAAGTTTAACCTCAATCACAATCCCCGAGAGTGTTACGAACATAGGCGAGTATGCGTTTTATTATTGCACAAGCTTAACCTCAATTACAATCCCCGATAGTGTTACGGATATAGGACAAGGTGCGTTTTCCGATTGCATAAACTTAACATCAATCACAATCCCCGACAGCGTTACGGGTATAGGGGTAGGTGCGTTTTCCGGTTGCACAAGCTTAACATCAATCACAATCCCAGACAGCGTTACGGGTATAGGGGTAAGTGCGTTTTCCGGTTGCATAAGCTTAACATCAATCACAATCCCCAACAGCGTTACGGGTATAGGGGTAGGTGCGTTTTCCGGTTGCACAAGCTTAACATCAATCACAATCCCCGACAGCGTTACAAGTATAGATAACTACACGTTTTACTATTGCGAAAGCTTAACCGCAATCACAATCCCAGACAGTATTACAAGTATAGGCAATTCTGCGTTTTCCGATTGTATAAGTTTAACCACAATCACAATCCCAGACAGTATTACAAGTATAGGCAAGTCTGCGTTTTCCGATTGTATAAGCTTAACCTCAATTACAATTCCCAACAGTGTTACAACTATAGGTGGTAATGTGTTTCTCGATTGCACAAGTCTAATCTCAATAATATTTAAAAGTATAAAACCGCCCGCTTTTTACAACGGAACAAACTTTACAGATTATTTCTATAACACACCTAAACAACTTGTGATATATGTCCCCGTCGGTGCAAAATCGGCATATGAAGCGGTTTATGCGTTCAAAGGTTTAAGAATTGTTGAAGGCGATGGACCTAAGCCAAAGCCGCCGCCGCCGACCGCTACTTGTGGGAGCTGTAATATCTGTAAATCGGGCAAGTCGCCGGTAAAAGGGCGAATACTCGGTAATGCCGAGCCGCAGATATTCGATTTTATAGAAATACTTCAATATCTTGTGTATATCCCCGATTGTAATATATACAAATGTGTAAACGCGCTGAACGCGGCAATCTTGAGCAAGGAAGGCAAGGCGGCGGGAGAACCGACAATTTTCTGCGGGATTGAGATATTACAGTATTTAGTCGGGTTGACCGACGGTAAAGAATGGTGAGTGAAAATAAACTACTTGACTTTTTCGATATATTAAGTTATACTTAACAATGTATGGAAGATAATAATTTAATTATTTGCGGAAGGAATGCCGTTACAGAGCTTTTAAATTCAGACAAGCCGCCCTCGTTAAACGCGCTTTATGTGCAAAATGAGGCTAAGGGGCTTGGCTCTGTTATATCTATTGCCAAGAATCGCGGACTCGTTGTGAAGGAGGTCGGCGCGGATAAGTTAGACCGCCTTTGCGACGGGAACAGACATGGCGGAGTCGCAATACAAATTGCGGCGGCAGAATATACGGCGGTTGATGATATTTTAAAGACAGATAAGCCTTTTGTACTTATTACAGACGGAATCGAAGACCCCCATAACCTGGGTGCGTTAATAAGGACGGCAGAGGCGGCGGGGGTTGACGGCGTGATAATACCGAAACGGAGGAACGCGCAAATCACCGCCGCGGTATACACTGCGTCGGCGGGGGCGGCGGCTCACGTAAAAATTGCACGGGTTACAAATTTAGCGGAAACGCTCAAAAGCTTGAAAAACGGGGGGCTTTGGGTTTACGGCGCGGAAGCCGACGGTACGGCATATTCCGATATAGAATTTGACAATACCGGCGGTATTGCCTTGGTTATCGGCTCGGAGGGGCGGGGATTAAGCCGACTTGTCCGTGATAACTGTGACTTTGTAGTATCAATCCCGATGTTGGGGAAAATAAACTCGCTTAATGCGTCGGTAAGCGGCGGAATACTAATGTTCCATATAGCGAATAACCGTCAATTGTCAACTGTAAATTGTCAATTGCCAAAGGGGGGTGGACGAGATTAGCGATAAATATTCGGTTGATGACATATTAAACGAGATTGAGGGAAAGAAATCGGGCGGTAAACCCGCTCAAAATGCAGAATATACCGACGCTTCAGACGAGCGAATCGCTTTTTCGGGCGAAGATGAATCGTTGACTGCGGAGCTGGCGGCGATTGAGAAGCGAAGGTTTGGGAAGGAAAACACGCTTGAGGTCGATAGCCCGTCGTCGTCCTCTGCCGATTTGACGGTTACGCAAATCTTGAAGGACGGCGTTCCTCGGACAAAACGCTCGAATACGTCCGACATACCCGATTTTACGGTTACACAAATATTGAACGACGGCGAATTGAACAAGCAACCGTTCGAACCGGTTAAGCCTTCGCCAATCAAGCGTTTTAACCCCGTGACCGACGACACCGCGCAGACTCAACCCCAATCGAAAGGCGAATCTGAACAAGAATATGTTGAGGAATATAAGTCTAACCGGCTTCCTCAAACGGCGGAGGTTGTCGCCCGCGAAAGGCTCAAGCCCGATTCGTCGGGTGAAGGCGAAACGGACGCGCCAAAAAGAGCCGATACAAAAAAGATTTTGAAAACGGTTGTGATAGATAATGTGCCTATAAGAAAGCCGCATAAGCCGACCTATCTTCAACCGGAGGAAAAAGAAAGACTTCAAAAGCTTCGAGAGGAAGAGCTGCTTGAAAAAGAAATGGCGTTAGAAGACCCCGACGAATTAATAGACAGTATTAACCCGTATGACGTTAAAAATGTCGAAACACCCGCCGATTCCGAGGTTATAAGCGTTAAGCTTACGAGGGATATGATTTCATCGCCCGCAGACACGCTCGAAACATCTGCACCGTCTGATTTTGCCGAATTTGCGGAAACCCCGCAATTGCCCGAGGACGCACAAACGTCAAAAGCCTCAAGGGTTCAACCCGAAGAGGTTAAGGAGTATAAGCCGTCGTTCGAAATGCAACCCTGGCAGAAAAAGCACAAGAAAAAACTCAACTTTAAAGAAGACCTCGACATTACACCCATGTTACAATCGTTAAATAAGTCATTTGCCGAAAAGCGCAAATCGGATATAAATTTGCGAAGGACGCTTAATGCGGATACATTATCCTCGGTAGGCTCAAAGCGAAGCTATAAAGGTAAGACTATACCCGCTAAGCTGAACATTGATTACAAAAAACAAATAATAGAGGATTCGGCGGTTC
Source organism: Oscillospiraceae bacterium (assembly GCA_009783205.1). Lineage (GTDB taxonomy): Bacteria > Bacillota > Clostridia > Oscillospirales > Ruminococcaceae > Ruminiclostridium_E. Next base: position 16,531 of record WRHO01000028.1, on the reverse strand, counting down.
TTCCGCCATCGGTTTTACATTCGAGACAGCTCGAGGAAAGGTTGCTCGGGGACAAGAAAAAGCGAAAGGTTCGCGACTTTATTTTTGAAGACATTGATGATGACGAATATGACGAGCTTGAAAACGAGGAGAATGTCGCCGAAGACGAGTATGATGATTATAATTCGAGCGATTTAATTCGAATGGATTTGGAAGAGTCGCATAAGGGCTTAAAATGGCGATTCGCCTTGTTGCTGTTGATAACCGCGTTTTCGGTATTTCTCACCTTTGTCAACGACATCGGCGGTGCGGACGGTAACTTTATACGAAGTCATATTATAAGCAAATGGTTCAACGGCGCGTATGCGAGTTATGCAACCGCTTTTGTGTTTACTAACCTAATCGCCGGCGTAATCGGAATGGTTCTTTGCTCGGGCATAATTATCAGAGGGTTAAAAAACCTTTTCGCTTTAAAAGCAGACTGTGACAGTGCTTGCGCGCTTCCTTGCGTTATGACTACGGCGGCTTCAATAGCACACATCGCCGAAAACGACAACACCGCCCTTTTGCAACAAGGAATGGCTCATATTTATGTATCCGTTGCGTTGTGCGGGTTGATGTTTAACACCCTCGGAAAGATTTTTATGATTGTTCGCGCAAAGAAAAATTTCGCGTTTATTTCCGGAGACAGCGTTAAGTATTCTGCATATATGCCCCCCGTTTCAGAGGACAGCGATTTGCACGGTTTCACAAAAGGCTTGTTGAGCGATGTACCCGCACCGATATTCATGCGACAAACCGAGTTCCTCACCGATTATCTTAAAAACAGTTATTGTGTCGATTGGGCGGATTTAATATGTCGCAAATTAGTTCCTATCGCCGCTATTTCTTCAATTGTGGCGGGGGTATTGGCGTTCTTTTTACCAATTTATGACGCTCAACTCACGAAGAGCATTTGTTGGGCGGTTACTGCGGGCGGGGCGTTTATATCTGCGCTTTTACCATTTTCGATTATGTTTGTGGTTAATAACCCGTTACTTAGGGCGTCTAATGTGTTGGCTAAGAGCGATTGTGTTGTAATGGGGTTTAACGCGGCGCATAAATTCTCTTATGCAAACGCCGTAATTATCGACGCGAGGGTATTGTTCCCGCCGGGAAGCGTAAGGTTCCTGAACGCCAGACGCTGTCAAAAGCCTAACGCCATTAATTCAATCAATATAGACGAGTCGATTGTGATATCGGCGAGCTTGGCAATAAAAACCGATTCAATCATGTCGAGTATGTTTAACGACATGATTTCCGGCGACAAAGACCTTCTCTATAAAATTGAGAATTGTATCTATGAAGTCAATATGGGTATAATGGGGTGGATGGGAACACAGCGAGTTTTATTAGGCAATCGCGAACAGATGAAGCATCACGGAATCGAAATTCCCGATGAGGAAAAGGAGCGAAAATATCGCACAGATAACGCCGACGTCGTATACTTGGCGGTTGGTACAGAAGCCGTCGCAATGTTTTTTATTGAGGTTATCCCGAACCCCGCAGTAAAGAACAGTCTGCGTGAGCTTGACGAAAACGAGTTTGTATTAGCCGTAAAGACGGAGGATTCGTTGGTTACCGTGGCAAAGCTCGCGGATATGTTCGAGCTTGAGCCGAGTAGGATTCGGGTATTGCCCTTTGACCTCCATAAAAGCTTTGAGGATTATTCGAGATATACCTCGCGCGGAAGCTCCGAAATCGCCTGTAACGGAACCTTTACATCATTTGCCAAGGCGTTGGTAACGGCGAAAACGCTTATCCGCGATATGATGGTAACATCTGCATTATTATTTATGACGGTCATAATAGCGGCATTAATGGGTTTGATATTCACAATATTTGCGGCAACGGGAATGTTATCGGCGTCAACGGTAATTATATATAACACAATATGTCTTTTTGTGGTGTTTATTTTACAGGGGTTACGACGATATTAGGGTTTGTTTAGTGTTTTAGGGTTAGGAATTGATATATAAGAGGTGAACAATTTTGTTAGAGCTTAAAAATGTAAAGAAAACGTATAAAGTCGGGGAAATCGAAACCCGCGCACTCAACGGAATAAGCGTTGCGTTCCGAGATAGGGAATTTGTCGCCATATTAGGCGCGTCCGGCTCGGGAAAAACCACCTGTCTCAATATAATCGGGGGGTTAGACCGATATGATTCGGGCGAGATGACCATTAAAGGGAAACAGACGGCTTCTTTTAAAGACGGAGAATGGGACGCTTATCGCAATAACTCAATAGGGTTTGTTTTCCAAAGCTATAACCTTATTTCACATTTGAGCATTGTTGCGAATGTCGAATTGGGAATGACGTTATCGGGTGTTTCCAAAAGCGAAAAACGCAAACGCGCCGTTGATGTTTTAACCGAGGTAGGTTTGAAAGACCACCTTCATAAAAGACCAAACCAGCTTTCGGGCGGACAAATGCAACGGGTTGCCATTGCGCGAGCGTTGGCGAATAACCCCGAGATACTTTTGTGTGACGAGCCGACCGGCGCATTAGACAGCGCGACGAGCAGACAAATTATGGATTTAATCCGCGAGCTTTCTAAAGAACGTCTCGTTATTATGGTTACTCATAACGCAGAAATGGCGGAGGGATATGCCGACAGAACGATTAAGTTTGAGGACGGCGTTGTTGTGTCCGACTCAAATCCTCATATTGAACGCCCGAAGCCGGATATGTTTAATTTAAAAAAGACGGCGATGAACTTCCTTACCGCTCTGAACCTTTCGGGCAACAATATACTGACCAAAAAGGGACGAACCTTCCTGACCGCGTTCGCGTCAAGCATAGGTATAATAGGAATTGCAGTTATTCTCAGCCTTTCTAACGGGTTCCAGCTTCAAATAGACAAGTTTCAGGAAGACGCAATGGCGGAGTTTCCCATTATTATATCGCGGGAAATTACCGATTTTAATCACGACGATATACACTCGATACGGGAACAGCGTAAGAATAAAGAGTCTCATACTCCTACCGAGGTGTCGATATTCGACCCGAGTCAATTCTATACACAACATATTAACAATTTTACAGATGAATATATCCGATATGTTGAGGATATTAACCCCGATATTGCTTCCTTCGTAGGATATCAACGTATGCTCGGCATAAACGTGCTTCGCAAGGACGACGATGTAATTTCAAATATTACCTTCCCGACGCTTATAACAATGATGATGGGCGGCGGAATGGAACTCGGCGGCGATTCTATGATGTCGATGAATATGGGGTTATCATCGTATCCGTTGACGCTAAGCGATGACGGCGAGAGCTATATTCAACGTAATTATGAACTTTTACACGGGGAATACCCCGTTAATCCCACCGATTTAGTCTTAGTGATAAATAATAGCGGGCGATTGGAAAAAGCGACCCTTGAACAGCTTGGGTTTAACACAGATGACCGCGAGAATATCCCGTTCGATGAAATTGTAAAAACGGAGCTTATGTTAATAGGGAACAACGATTTTTACATTGAACAAGAACCGGTCGCCAATGTAGAAAGTAATATTGAAGCATTATTGCCCGGTGATTTCGATATATCACAATTGCCCGACGATTTCGATATATCACAATTACCCGACGAATTTATGGCAGAAGGCTTCAGAGATGATATGGTTTTTGACGAAAATCAAGAAGGCATTATTGAAGACGAAACGCAAGACGGGAGCGAAGAGCGCGACGAGAGCGCGACAAAGGAACCGCGTAATATATTTATTCCCGGCGACCAACACCCCGACGCCGATTTAAAAGCAATGTGGGACAGCGGCGAAAGCCTTCCTCTGCGTATTGTGGGGATTGTGCGTCCTAAGGAGGATTCCGGTATCTCTTTGCTCACGAGCGGGATTGTGTACTCGGACGAATTGTGCGAATTGGTGATAGAACGCGCACAGGATACCGATATATTAAACGCACAAGCAGAGCGCGATGAAAACGTCATTCCCGGTACGTCGTTTTTCGCGAGAGACCTTTTGTATTCAATGCTCGGCGGCGACGCCGCTATAGGCGCGATTACAATTTACCCGACGAGCTTCGAGAATAAAGATTTGCTTCTCGAATATCTCGACGAGTGGAACGAGGACAAGGCGGAGGACGACCAAATTCATTATACCGATATGGCGGGAATGTTGTTAGGGTTTATGTCCGAGATTATCAACGCAATTACAATCGTTTTGATTGCGTTTGCTGCTATATCGCTCGTTGTGAGCCTGATAATGATTGCTATTATTACGTATATATCGGTTCTTGAGCGGACAAAGGAAATAGGGATTCTTCGCGCATTAGGTGCGAGAAAAAAGGATATCACCCGTGTATTTGACGCCGAGACATTTTTAATAGGCGCGTTTTCGGGTCTGATAGGCGTGTTTATTGCATGGTTGTTGACCTTCCCCGCCAATGTTATTATCGAAAATATGACAAATCTGCCAAACGTGGCTAAGCTCAGCATTGTTCATGTAATATTGTTATTGGTTATAAGCACCGCGCTTACCGTATTAGGCGGACATTTGCCGGCGCGTATGGCTTCAAAGAGAGACGCCGTAGAAGCGTTGCGTAGCGAGTGACGGACAGTTGACGGACAATTGACAATTGACAATTGACAGTTGACAGTTGACAGTTAAGCGGTATAGTAGGGGGAGGGTTATGAAAAGAGTATTTGCGGCGATTTGTGCTATATGCTTGACCTATACAATGAGTTTAACCGTTGGGGCTATGGCATATAATCCTTTAAACAACATTAATGAGCTTATATATGAGGTTGACGGAAGGTATTGGACGGGGTCGGAGCTTATAATTACCGGAAATGTTATCGACGTATGGGAAGTAGCCGACGAGGTTGTCGTCGGAAACGATGTTTCTATGGCGTCTGTAAAAGTGACGGAGGTTTTATACGGGAATACCGCATTAAACGGCGAGACAATAGTTGTGAGAGGGCTTTCAAACGATATGCCGGAGGATTACCACCCCGAACCCGGACAGGATTACCTCTTCTTTATTAAATGGAACACCTTTGGTCACCCCTCGAGGTTGTATGAAATAGACGGCGACGGAAATGTTTTAGGGGAGAACTATATAAATATAACCTCGGTAGATATGGTTAGGTCGTTTTTACCGAGCTTTGATAAGGGGAAGCTTTCGCCGCGAAAACCGCCCAATGTAAAGGTCGATATACCGTTTACGGAAAAACCCCGCGACAAAAATGTCGGCGGGGCGTCGGTAGTGATTGAGAAGAGGTAATATAGCGGTTCTGAATTTTCATTTGCGTTTTTATTCAGCGAAGCCCTGCGCGTTTTCGCTTAGGCTTATCCTCGCTTGTCAGATTTATTGAAAGCCCGTCAACAACATTTTCTGCCGCTATTTTTAAACCGGCAATCGACTCCGCTTTTTCAACGAGCGCGGTTTCCAACACCGTTTCGATTTTGTCCGCAATAACAAAACGTAAATTTTCGCGTACCGTTTCGTCAAGCTCCGAAATATCGGGTTCGTTTTCCTTAGGAATGATTACCGTTTTTATTCCCGCCTTATACGCCGCCATTGTCTTTTCCTTCAACCCGCCGATTGGGAGAACTTTTCCGTGAAGCGTTATCTCCCCCGTCATGGCTATGTCCTTGCGTACCGCTATACCCGTCAATGCCGACACAAGCGACGTAACCATTGCTATGCCCGCCGACGGCCCGTTCTTTGGCACGGCACCCTCGGGCGCGTGAATATGAATATCTTTGTTTTTGTAAAACTCGCGGTCGATGTTATATTTTTGCGAGAGACTTCGCACAAGGCTGACCGCTATTTTGCTCGATTCTTTCATAACGTCGCCTAATGAACCGGTAATCTCTATCTTTCCCGTCCCGTCCAATACGACCGATTCGAGCGGCATAAGAACCCCGCCGACAGATGTCCACGCCAAACCGTTTACAACGCCGACCTCGTCAACGCTCGATATTTCTTCCGGCATATATTTCTTAACGCCGAGGTATTTTATTAAATTATCGGAATTGAACACTATTTTAGACGAAGCCTCGCCGGAAACGATTTCCTTTGCCGCTTTTCTGCAGAGAGCCGCGATTTTACGTTCAAGCTTACGAACGCCCGCTTCTTTTGTATAAGAGTCGATTAATGTATATATTCCGGAGGGTGAAACCCCCATTTTCGCGGCGGTTAAGCCGTGTTTTTTTAATTGCTTCGGAATAAGGTGTTTTTTTGCTATGTTGAATTTTTCTATGCGGGTATAGCTCCCGAGTTCAATAACCTCCATCCTGTCTAAAAGGGGCGGCGGTACCTCGTCAATATTGTTGGCGGTGGTGATGAACAAAACGCGGCTTAAATCAATCGGTATTTCCAAGAAATGGTCAACAAACGCGGTGTTTTGTTCGGCGTCCAAGACCTCAAGCATTGCCGACGACGGGTCGCCCTTATAATCGTTGCTCATTTTGTCTATTTCGTCTAACAAAATGACGGGGTTCATCGACTTCGCCTGTTTAATTGCGTTCACAATTCGCCCGGGCATCGCGCCAATGTACGTTTTCCTGTGTCCTCGTATTTCGGCTTCGTCTCGTACGCCGCCTAATGAAATACGGGCATATTTTCGCCCTAAGGCTTTGGCTATTGATTTCCCCACCGATGTTTTGCCGACTCCGGGGGGCCCGGCTAAGCATATGATTTGTCCCCGCACATCAGGCTTTAAAGCGCGAACGGCGAACAACTCGGTAATCCTCTCCTTGACCTCTTTTAAGCCGTAATGGTCTTTATCGAGTTGCTTCTGCGCTTTTATAATGTCAATTTTTTCTTTTGTGAGCGTATTCCACGGGATTTCCAAAACGGTGTCTAAATAATCGCGTACCGTTCCCGATTCCTGTGAATGTGAGGAATATTTTAAAAGCTTTTCCGCTTCTGCAATCAGCTTGTCTTCAATATCCGCGTCAAAACCAATGCTTTCTATTTCCTCAAGATATGCGTAAAACTCCTCCTGTGGGTCTTCTCTGTCGCCGAGCTGTCTCGATAATACCCGCATTTGCTCGCGAAGATAGTATTCGCGTTGATTCTTTTCCATGTTATCGCGAACCTGTTCATGAATATCTATTTCGAGTTCCATTATATTTATTTCGTTTTCAAGGATTGTTAAAAGGCACTCAATTCGCTTTTTAATCCCCGAAAGCTCTAAAAGCCGCTGTTTATCCTCTGCCTTGAGGAAAATATTAAACACCATTGAATCGAACAAACGCTCAAGCTTTTTCTCGGTTAAAATAGTCTGATACAGCTCGTTGGGCATTTTCGGTGCTAATGAACAATACCGCTTAAAGGTTTCCAAAAGCATACGCAACAAAGCCGTCTCTTCGCTTTCGGAAAGACGAGAGGTTGTGTGGCGGATAGGCGAAACGGTACACTGCATATACGGTTCGCGTGCGTCGATTGAAACGAGCTTCGCTTTATGTAGCCCTTCGACAAGTACCCGCGTTGTGTTTTCGGGCGTTTTAAGAATTTGTCGAACCTCCGCGACGACGCCTATCTTGTAAACCGCGCTGTCGTCTGTGTCCGCCGTGTTTATTTCCTCTTGGGTAACGAGGAAGATTTTACGTCCCGAATTTGCGGCGGCTTTAAGCGCGTCTACCGATTTTTCTCGCCCTACGTCAAAATGTAAAACCATTTTGGGGAATATAACAAGTCCGCGCATAGGCAATGCGGGTAAAGAAATCAAATTTTTAGCCGCGGGTATTTTTTTAGGAACACTCATAATAACAATATTACCTTCCGTGAATTAATTCATTTATAAGTATACTACATACTTTTATTTTTTTCAAGGGCTTATTTTTTTCCAATTCAGCTTTCCAATTCCTAAGGAGTATATAACCCCCCGCGCATAGCGGGGGGTCTGAACTATATACCGTAGTATATCATCTGTACCATTCCGAGCCGTTAATCATACCCACAAGGTATTGTAAAATTTCAATTCCGCAGAAAATTGTCGGTTCACCCGCCGCTCTCCCCTCCGCGCTTAAAATTGCGGCGGGGTTATTTGTCGCTTTACTGTCCGGCATTTTAACGAGGTGTAAAAGAATTTCCACAAAACAGAATATAGTGGGATTCCCCCCCGCCAAGCCTTCGTCAGAAATAACACCATATTTAACATACGGTTGGGTTGTTGCGGGTGTAGTTGTCGCGAGGGAAACGGTCGTCATCGCGGACGTAGTTGTTACAACCGTTGCGTTTGTGTTTGAAACGGTGGTGGTTACATTTGTATCAAGCGTTGTATCAGTTTCCGATACAGTCAAGGTTACATCTGTAGTATGCGTCGCCGTTGTAACATCGGAACTATTTTCGGTTTCACTTGTAATCGGGGTTGACGCGCTTTCGGGCGGCGGCGTTGTGGTGATGCTCGAAACAAGTGTTGTAACGCTTTCGGGCGGGGTTGTTGTCGTGATATCGGAGTTGGACGAGTCAAGCGTGGTAACGCTCTCAAACGGCGTTGTTGTCGTGATATCGGAATTGGACGAGTCAAGCGTGGTAACGCTCTCGAACGGCGTTGTTGTCGTGATATCGGAATTGGACGAGCCAAGCGTGGTAACGCTCTCAAACGGCGTTGTTGTCGTGATATCGGAATTGGACGAGCCAAGCGTGGTAACGCTCTCAAACGGCGTTGTTGTCGTGATATCAGAGTTGGAAAACTCGGACGATGTTACACTCTCGAGCGGCGTTGTTGTCGTAACGTCAGAGTCGGAAAACTCGGACGATGTTACACTTTCGAGCGGCGTTGTTGTCGTAACGTCAGAGTCGGAAAACTCGGACGAGGTTACACTTTCGAGCGAGGTCGTTGTTGTAATGTCAGAGTCGGAAGACTCTGTAACAGTCGTATTATCAACCGTCGTAACGGTTGTAACGGGGGTCTCGCTCGTTTCAACCGTTACGACGGTTGTTGTCGCGGGAGTGGCGGTTGTCTCGGTAGTTGTAGTGGTGACGGTAGTTGCGGCGGTTGTAGCGGTGGTCGATATATTATGATTTCCGCTCGAATCACACTTTGATGTAGTCGGACAGCTCGCCGTTACGCATTTGCCGCAGGTTTCACAGGCGCAGTTGGCAGATACACCTGTCCCCCTCAATTTGTAACAGGTACTGCACTTTTCATATACGGTAAAATTCACCGCGCAGCTTGCGCGTTTATAGCTATGTGTATGAGAGGTGAAGCTTTTTTTGCTTAACGCAAAATATTTGTCGTATACGTTGGTATACGCGCTGTGAATTTGGTCATTTGTCGCGCTCGGGTTGTTTAGAACCGTTTTTGCGTCTGTAATTGCCGTTCTGAACGCACTAATTCCGGAGGAAGAGCTAAAAAGGTTATCGTCAACGGCACTTGCGCCCGAGAGCATCATTTCTAAATCGGTTCGTGTTGCTTTTTTACGCAACGTAACCGAACTCGACAACGCATAGTCGCCTTTTCCAACCTCTGCGAACGATTTAAGAATAAGACTGTCCCCGTCAACGGTGAGCGTCGAATACTCTCGGACACCCGTTTTATACGGTACGAACGCGACCCAACTTGACGCAGACGATGTATAATCGCGAAAACCGGGGTTGCCCGCCGTCGAAAGGGTTATAAAAGGCGTTCCGTTAGCGTTGACGACCGCGCCGGGGTGCGAACTCGAAAAATCCTGGTCAAAAATAGCCGACATTTGATTATCCTGTTTCGTTCCGCTTTTATAAAAATGTGAGCGAGTGTGGAGATGCTCGTGTCCGTTAAGAACGATATCAATTTTATAATCGCTCATAAGCTTTGGCCAACTACCGCTCCGCATACCCGGTATAGTTCCGCCGGTTGCGTGCATACCGCCGCCGTAAATATCGTGGTGGAATACAGCGACGCGCCATTTTGCGGACGGATACGCTTCAACTGCGGCGTCTAAAATCGGTTTATGCTTGTTTGTATCGCTCTCGTTTGAGTTCAAGAATATATAAAGGGTATTACCGTAGGAGAAAAAATAGTTTTTACCGTTGTCTACCGTTTTTGAGTTTTCGGGATAGTTGAATAAATCCAATAGATACCTTGCGTTTTCGCCGTCGTCCGTGTAGCTGTAGTCATGGTTCCCGAAGGCGGCGGCAACGGGGTATTTCTTCATTTGCGGCGGCTCGATAAAGTTTGAAATCTTTAACGGGTTGTTATATGCGTTTGTATTGTCCCCCGCAGTAAGTATAAACGCGGCGTTCGGGTTTTGACTCACGCTCGCGTTTAAAGCGCGAACCCAATCGTTATTGCTCGTACTGAGCTGTGGGTCGCCGTAAACGAGCGCGGTATAAGCCGAGTTGGGGTTTTGCGTTCTGAATTTATATATATTGCTCCACTTTGTTCCGTCGCCGACTCTGTATGCGTATTCGGTACTGTTTTGGATTCCCGTAGCGCGAACCTTTGCCGACTTATAAAGGGTAGAACTCGGTATAGAACTCACGCTCCCCGTAAATTGCGTGGGAGAGGACGGCATTTGCCCCGAAGATGACAGTTGTGACGCGGGAACAATTTGTAATATCGCCGCGCTCGAACCGCTCGAATAGCTATAGGGTACAAACCACGAAAATCCCAAGGTTGAGGTGGTTTGCCCCGGGGCGATACATATATTTGTAAATGTTGATTCGGTTATACAGCCGCCGTAACACGAAGACTTTCCGCAATAACCACAACTGCACGCGCAAGGAAGCTGTTGACAGTTTTTACAGGGTTCGGCGGCGCATTTACAAGGAAGCTGTCTGCAAACGCCGCAGGGTTCTGCGGAAATCGAAAAGGATACGGGTGCGAAAAGGTCAAATTCTTTAGCTACGCCTAATGCGCTTCTTGAGGTTCCTCCGCGCTGCATTGTGTTGATATTCGTACTGCCGCCACTTCCCGCAACGGTATATTCGGTCGAGTCGGTAGTGAATATTACATAGATGTAAGACGCCGCTTTTTTTGTGGCGGTGTCGTAGAGCATCCACGCAGGCAAGGATAGCGAGGCGGATTTATCGCCCGAATTAATTCGGTCTTTGATTCTTATAACCGTTTTATCCTCATATCTTGCGGGGGTGACAAAGAAATAGTCCTCAACCTCCGCTTTGGTCCCGCAAAGGTCAGTCCACGCTAAAATTCGTCTCTCGGTATTATGAGCAACGCTAAAATTAAAATTCACGTCCGCTTCACCGCCGCTACTTATTACGGCGACATCCGAATCACTAAAATTAAGCGAAAGCCTTAACACATGGTTGTCTGTTCCTATGGTGGTTATATTGCTCCCACCCGCCGCAACAATCCATTCGCGGGTAACCGATAATGCGGCATAGCTCGTAAAATTCACAAAAGGAATAATAGAGATAATGAGCGAAAACGAGAGTAAAAGAGAAATAAGCCTTTGTTTTTTCATTTTGGGATACCTCCGCGTATTTAATAATTATTTTTGATTAAGGGATATTCTATAGAAATATGAGGAATATTAAAATCCCCTACAGATAAATTTATTATAACAAATTTTACATAATCCTGTCAATGCTTTTTGAAAATAATTATGTAAAAGTTTAATTATGTAAAGGTTATGTAAAGCAAAAGATACTAAACAGGCTCTAATGTAAAGATTACTTCTAAAATTAAATTTCTGTGCCTTTTAAACATATTCTATTGACAAATTTAATATAATGTGTAAAAATAAACAGTATAGGGAGTATAATAAGCATGAATATAAAAAGCTTATATCAAGCGGAAAAAAGAAAAAGCTTTAAGGTTGTATCGGTTCCCGATATTGAGTTATTACGCAATATCGGGCTTAGGACGGGTACAAATGTCACGGTACAGACTCGCTATGCTTTTGGCGGGCCTGTGCTTCTTAAGGTCGAGGATACATATGAGGTCGCTCTCGGAAAGGATATAGCGAACAATATACAGGTGGCAGACGTTCACGCGGAGAGTGCGTCATGAGCGGTACAAAAAGAACGGGAAGAATACTTCTCATGGGCAATCCCAACGTCGGTAAAAGTGTATTTTTTACGCAATTGACGGGTATTCACGCAATCAGCTCGAATTTTGCGGGAACGACCGTCAGTTATACCGAGGGGCGGTTTAAGCTCGGCGAAACTCTCGAAAACGGCGCGAAGGAATTCACGTTGACCGACGTACCGGGTACATATTCGTTGGAGCCTACCTCGGACGCCGAAACGGTTGCCGCAAAAATGCTCGAGGGTGGAGCGGAGGCGGTAATTTGCGTGTTAGACGCGTCTAATTTAGAAAGAAATTTACATTTAGCTCTCGATTTACGGCGATACAATATTCCCGTTATATACGCATTAAACCTTCTCGACGTTGCCGAACGTCGCGGTATAAGCATTAAAGCCAAATTACTTGCGCACGAACTCGGCGCGCCGGTTATTCCGACCGTCGCCGTGAAAAAACGCGGTTTAGATGAACTGAAAAGACAGTTGGAGGCGATATTGTTCAAAAGAGACGGCGGTACAACGGGTGCAATTGACGGAAGCTTGCCGACGTCGTGCGAAAACTGTGTATTATGCCCCGGCAAAACAGATTGTGATTTGTGGAAGACGGCGAGGGAAATAACACGCCGCGTCAGCTTGAAAAAACGCCCCGCAAACGGGCAAAGCCGCTTAGACAAGCTCGGTGAGGTCGTTATGAAGCCGTTTCCCGGTCTTCCTATTGCGGTTTTTGTTACCGCGTTACTTATCGGGTTTGTGGCGGGGGCGGGTGAGCTTCTGCGAAGGTTTATCCTCGAGCCGTTTGTCGAGAATATAATCGTTCCTTTTTTTACGGGGGTGTTTTCTTCTATTATTAACGAGGGGATATTGCTCAACATATTGGTGGGCGAATACGGAATATTTGTTATCGGGTTTGAGTGGATTTTAGCGACAATTCTGCCTTATGTATTTTTGTTTTATGTGGCGTTTTCGTTTTTGGAGGATTCGGGGTATCTTCCGCGAATAAGCGTTTTGTTCGATAATATTATGAGGAAGCTCGGTGTTCAGGGGGGGAGCCTTATTTATGTCATTATGGGCTTCGGCTGTGCCGTCCCCGCCATTATCGGAACAAGGGCGTCCACCTCTCGTAAAGAGCGCGTTGTTATAAGCACGGCGGTTTGCTTCGCTATTCCGTGCATTTCTCAGACGGGTGCGTTAATTAGCCTAATATCGGGTTCCTCTTTATTGATGTTCCCGCTCATGCTTTTATTCATGCTCTTTGTATTCATTTTATCTGCATTAATTTCGGGAAAGCTTTTAAAAGGGCGCGTCGACCCTTTGTTGATTGAGCTTCCGAATTTGCTTGTCCCCGAGCCGAGAGCGTATGCCAAAAAGTTAATAACCCGTATGAAGCATTTTCTTTTGGAAGCGGAATTTCCTATGATGCTCGCTATTATTATTGCCGCTTTATTAAAGGAAACCGGCACAATTGATGTTATAGCCGATTTTTCCGCGCCCTTGATGAGTCGTTGGCTCGGACTCCCTTCCGCCGCGGTTGAGGGGCTTATACTCGGGATTATACGCAGAGAAATGTCTGTAATGCCTTTACTCGCGCTCGATTTAAGCGAATTACAGATTTTTGTCGGCGGCGTCGTTTCCTTACTGTACCTCCCGTGCATGGCGGTATTCGGCGTTCTTGTGAAGGAGTTCGGGTTGAAAATCGCCGGTGCAATTAGTTTTTCCACCACCTTAATTGCATTAACCGTCGGCGGAATTATTAATCAAGTTGCGCGTTTATTTATTTGAAATATTTGTAACAAGACATACCCCCCATAACATACAATGTTATATTATATTGTATGTTATGGGGGGTGAAACTTATGTTTTCGGAATTAATTCGATTAGCGTTGCAAAATTTGGTGTATTTGGCTCTGCATTTGGAGAGGAACAGCAATTTTCCTACATTTATAAAAAACCTATATAGCTGTAAACCCGCATGAATACAAGGTATTTACAGCTATGTTTTTGCTCTCATTTGGAATAGTACAAGCAGTACACCGAATATAGTTGACACATGAAAGAAAAAATTACATTACCTCAAGAATTACAAAAAAAGATGTTAAAATTTTTTCTTAAAACTTCTATTCCCCGAATTAAGAGCGAAAAACAAGAAAAATTAAACGCTCTATCTGAAAATAATTCAGATAGGAGTAAAGAGAAATGAGGAATTTAAGCACGGCGATTTATGTAAGAGTAGTAAACATATAAATAAACCATGCTAAAATTAACCTTTTTATCCGTCATGTTTTAACCTTATATTTAGGCATTGCGAAGCTGTTGTCTAACTCGTCATTCAGAAACGCCTCGACTATGTTTTTGCGAACGAGTCGTGCGGAGTTAATTGCCGATATATCCGAATCGCCCGTGAACGGATGCGGAAACTGAGCCGCTCCGAGAAGTTGCGTTACCGCATAATTGCCGTTTCGATTGATTACAAAAGTGTCCTCAATTAGATTTTGCACAAGGTCGTAAAAGACGTGATACGCGACTATGTGAAAAGTCCCACCGATTGCCGATTCACGCTCACTTATTCTGAACAACTGCGGAGGCATTTCGGGAACGGGGCAACGCACGATTCTTTCTTGCAGAAGCTCATCGGCGTGGGGTGCAGTTATTGGGTAGTCGAATTTGAGCGAGAAAATCCCATTTAACTCTTCACAAACGAGTGGATTTATGATATAATTGTCTAAACAACCTAAACCATTGTGGCTGAAATCGGTCTCGTGTTTGCTGTAAAATGTAATCATATATGCCGCCACCTCCCCTCAACTTCGATTTTGCTTATTCCGCTCCCAAGAACAATATTATTACTGCCGACTTCAAACACAGGAAAATCACCTTGCATATTCTGATTCTGTGCCACGTTTCCAAAGTAGCAAGTTTTTAACTCGGAATCCAACGTCAAACTGCCCGACAGAATATTCAAAATAATTGGCTTGCCGTTAATCGTGAGCGTTCGACTGCCAGTTCCAAACACGACTATTTTCGGCAATGAGTACACCGTGCCGATATTGGTAACCGTTCCCGATGAGGTCATTGTAACTGGCATGGTATTTTGAATATACCGAAACGGTGAGCAGACAAACGTCAGCGAAAACTCGTACAGCGAGTACATTCGCCGTTCCAACGTTCCCGCTTGAACGTGCTTGACGTTGTAATAAACATCGGGGTCATCGCTGAAACTGACGGTCTTGGTGGTGAGAATCATCGGGAGTATTTCACGGAATCGTCTGTGCTGATTTCCACCAAGCAGAGCCGCTTTCATGTTGAATTTTACATCTTCCCAACCCCGCAGAATCGTCAGACTGCCCTCCCGACCGTCCACGGCGATTGAATCCACAAGCCGATTTGACATGGGAATTACTGGCGGTTGGGTAATTCGCAGACCGAGGTCGGTGCGGGAGTTTATGCTGTTGTCGAGGGTAAATGAATTCATGGAAATTTCCTCACGGTAGTTGATTTTAGAGCGGTTCTATGGTATAATTAGAGGCAGAAAAATTATATTTGCGAAAGCGGGAAATAGGCAGATGTATAAAGATACAAAATGGGCAAGAGAAATCATATCATTACAAGAAGAAAATGGGTCATGGGGCTATTTTCACTCATTATCCGAGCCGAATAAATATCCGATAACAACTGAACAAGCCTTGAAACGGTTGTGCATTTTTGGCTATACCATTGAGGATGATGTTATTCAAAGAGCGGTACGATATATGAGTGACTGTCTGCTTGGCAGAAATCAAATTCCCGACAAACGTGAAAAACTGCACGATTGGGATGTTTTCACCAATTTGATAATTTCAACATGGATACGCAAATTTACAAAACATGATAAAAAAGCAAATGCGATTTCCGAAACTTGGGCGAAAATAATTAGCACAGCTTTTACCAACGGAAGCTATAATCATTCAGAATATGTTAAGGCTTATACTGAAGCCTTCGGCATTAAACCCAAAGGTGGAAGATTGGTCGATTTTGTTACTTTTTATCAAGTTTCACTTATTGCCGATAATTTGGATAATGAAACCGAAAATGCGGTATTCGATTATATATTAAACCACGACTGCGGCATATATTATATTTACGATAAACCCTTGTGCAACCTGCCGTTAGAGTTTAACACAAAACTTTCAAGCCAGTACATCGGAGCAATTGAGTTGTTGTCAGCATATAAAAACAATGTTAAGAAATTAGGATTTATAGCAGATTGGCTGATGAATAATCAAAATGAAAACGGAAAATGGGACATGGGCGGTAAAGTTAATGACAAAGTGTATTTCCCACTTTCCGATTCATGGCGTAAGGCAGAAAACAGAGAAAATGACTGCACATACAGAATACAAAAGTTGATTAATTCAATCAGACATTTTTAAGATAATTATTTACATCACACCCCCACCAACCCCCTCTTCCGTAACAATGCCAAATTCCTGTCAATCTCCGGCGCAAGTCGCCCAACCAAAGTCCCATCGTCAAGCACCACTTTTATATCAAACAACTGCACCATAATTTCCGAAAGCGAATCCAACCGCC
>WRHO01000027.1 GCA_009783205.1 Oscillospiraceae bacterium | reverse complement strand
GTAATTGTGCCGAGTATAAGCGAATCCAAAAACTGACAGGTTATGAATTTCCGAAAGCTGAAATCTACGAGCCGAACATATTTTAAAGCATGACGTTGCTTATTAGGTGAATGGGCTTTGATAAACCGCTTTATAAAGTCTCGAACTCTGTTATATTCAAATAGGAAATATATAGTAGCGACGAATGTCAAAAATACGGTGAAAACTCCCGAAAAAACGCTCGTAGCCAAATCAATTACGTCGGTATTCGGCAAAAATCCGACAATATCATCGACATTAAGCTCGTCAAGTCTCACGTCTAAGCCGAGTTCATCAGAAAAAGGAAGTCTTTTCAACTCGCGTATTCCCGCTTCAACATATCCAGGCATTTCCGAAATAAGCTGTTTCGCGTTATCGACAATCATTGGTATAAGGCTCCAAAGTCCTAAGAAGATAAACCCGATAAGACCGCCCAAATTAACCACAATGCTTATTGGGCGCGACGCCTTAACCATCCAATTCCACTTAAGCTTCCGCAGCTTTTTTTCGAGCCAGGATACCGGAATATTAATGCAATAAGCGATTATGAAACCGAAAATAAACGGGCGTATAATAGACGATATATAGGTGAATATACCCGTAAAAGCGTTAAAGTCAAACATAACCTTAACCGTCAGCAAAATTGCCGCAGCTAAGATAAATATTTTTAAAAACTTTTTGTCTTTCACTCAAAAACTCTCCCGTTGTCGCATAATATTGCGGTACGAATTATTCTGATACTTCCGTTGTCGCTAAAATTGTCGAAAACATTCCAAGGGTTGATGTTTAAAGTGTTTCCCGCGGGCAGAATAAGACTTTTGTCTTTTCGCTCCAAAAGAGGCTTTACGTCAATTACTTGAGTATTCTTCTTTGTTTTTTTAGTAATAATTATCTCCGAACGAGACAAATATCTTTCGACGTCGTTCAAAAGCTCTTTTTCGCCTTCAAATTCATATCGCGCTTTATTTATATCGTTGGCTTTTAAAACGGGGGCGGCAACACGATTAATACCAAGTCCATGCGGCATTTCTTCTTTTAATCTTTCGGTAACCTCGGTAAAATCAAGCTCTTGCGTCAACCGTAAATCAACCGACTCCTCATGCGATTCAATCCCCAACGCCAAGGGTAATGCAAACGTCATGTATATATGCGGGTTAAACCCCTCGGTAATCCAAACGGGCAATTCGGAACGCTTTAAAGCTCGCCCCATTGCCCGATATAAATCCAGGTGTGATATATATTTAGCTTTCCCCGTTTTTGAAA
Organism: Oscillospiraceae bacterium; assembly: GCA_009783205.1. Classification (GTDB taxonomy): domain Bacteria; phylum Bacillota; class Clostridia; order Oscillospirales; family Ruminococcaceae; genus Ruminiclostridium_E. The sequence goes on along the minus strand of WRHO01000027.1, from coordinate 25,928 downwards.
AAAACACCCTGATATTAATAAAATTCAACCCTTAGATACCTCAATAACGGCGCGACCGCCGCCGTTACGTTTATAAACCAAATTAACCTCGCCGGTATCGCCATTTTTGAACATATAAAAATTATGCCCTAAAAGATTCATTTGTAATATGGCTTCATCGACGGTCATAGGGGTAAGCACAAGTCTCTTAGTCCTGTCTACAGAATAACTGTCCTCTGCATATTCGGGCTCGAGCTCGCTGTATGAATCATCAAAAGCGGAATCGTGAAGACGTTTTTCAACCTTTGTTTTATTTTTACGGATTTGTCTGATTATTTTATCGACGCAAGCGTCAAGAGCTTCGTTCTTTTCTGCGGCTTGTTTCTCTGCGCGGAATATCAAGCTTTGGTGCTTTACCGTCAATTCAACAACAATTTCATCGCGAATTGACGAAACGGTTAGTTTTGCTTCTGCGTTTTCACCAAAAAATCTGTCGAGCTTTTTTGACAATTTTTTATTTGCGTAATCGGTAAAGGATTGTCCTACCTGTACCTTTTTTGACGTTACTGTCATGTTCATTTGTTAGTCCTCCTGTTGGCATTTTATTAATTATTTTTCCTGTGGCGGAGCATATCTCGGGAGCGGAGCGGGTCTCGATTCCGTTTTATTCTCGTGAGTATTGTTTATCTCCGCTTGTACAACATTATTATCATCATTCAAAGGCGGTTCGTCATTATGCTTTAAATCCGCTTGATGCTTTAAATCCTCCTGCTCCTGTCTTGAAGAATAATGCGGCTTGGGTGCAAATTTAGAGCGCGTAGGTCTTCCGGGGTCGCCGCTCGGTCTCGACTCGGGTCTTGGCGGCATATCGGTTCTCCCCCCATTTGAGTTGTCGGAATTATCCTGTGCTTGTTGAATCAACGGGTGAACCTTTTGTCCGAACTTAGAACGAGAAGGATTTTCGCCAAAGCTTCTTTCGGGTCTTGGCGGCGGCGGAATCGGCGCGGTTCGTTCCGCACGAGCTGTTCTCGCCTCTTCGTCTCTGCGTTCTTGCGCCTGTTGAAGAAGAGGGTGAACCTTAACCCCCGCTTTGGGCGGTTTTGAGGGTTTGGCGGGTTTGGACGCTTTTGCGGCTTTTTCAACTTTTTCGGCCTTAGGAGCTTTAACCGTTTTTTCGGGTTTCGGTTTAACGGCGGCTTTTTGCTGTACTCCAACGGCGGTTGTTTCTTCATCATTTGTCTCAATCGCGGACGATTCAACAACCTTTTTAACCGCCTCTTCTTTTTGCTTATTCAATTTATCGGGTTTACCGTATTTGTCGGCTTTCGGCGTTACGGCGGCAACAGGGTTCGCCGCGGCATTAGAGGTTTTTTGCATCTTTTGCGGCGGAGCTTCAACAATCTCCGGCTCTAATGTCGCAACCTTTGATACAAGCCTTGCCCCTTCAACACGCGGAAGCTTTTCGGCATTAACGCCTATATTTCCGATATAGGCATTAAAAGTATCGCCGACCGGTGAGTATTCAAAGGATTTATCTATGGTTATAAAATCACAGTTATCGCTTTGTTGTTCACCGTTATTCGTATATTCATAGTTCCATTGTCTTATTGCTTTAGATGTGCCGTCATTTTTTTTCTTAAGCTTTAAAAAGCCGCCCTTCAGCTCGTCATCATGGGGAATACTTACCAAATGTGCGTGCTTCAACGATTGATTACATTTTCCGATTGAATATCGAATCTTCTTTTTGTCAAATTCAATCTCGACCTCTTTAAGCGTGCTGTCTGTTTTTTCGGAGGTCATTCCGTTCGAATAAAACTTAACGCCTTGAGGGAAAAACTCGTCGGGTGAGGCGGTTAAAGCTACATTAATAGGAAACGGAGAGGACAATAAATCCTTCATCATATTTTCTAATGATGTTCTGTAATATGATTTTACGCCGTGAATCGTGTTTGAATCGTATTCCGACAAAACGTCGTAATCAATCGCGCCGTCTTTTGCACTCCCCGGCGTTTCCGCCGCAAGCAAATAACACATTTTGTCGATTGAAAGCCACATCGTCCGTACATCTGAAAGCGGCGTAAAAAAGCCGTAAAGCTCCGGAACGCCGGAACCGGGCATTTTTGTCGCTTCAATCACTTTAAATAAAAGCGTTCCGCCGTTTAAACAAAAGTGATTCAAATTATACTTCATTAAGGTATCGTCGGAATATCTAAGCCCTTCGACCTTTGTTTCATCGACAATCTTCTTAAAAAAGTTCAAGATACTGTTGAAATCGGCGTCGTCCATTCCAAAAGGACGAATCGCTTTATACGACATTCCCGCTATGTCAGAATTGTCTGACGAGTGTTTAAAATATAAAATTTGACGATTAATCAACATATACAAAGTCCTCCTACCAATTTTTTATAATATTTTTAACACAGCCCGATTCGTCAAGCTGCGTCCCTGCGGACGGGTAAAACCCGCCCTTCCGGACTCCGCTCTTGTTAGACTTCGCGTTGATAAATATCTCTTTCAAACCGCAAGCCCACAGCCTGTTTAGCCCAGCCGTTATTGATTAAAAACTTAGAAATACTTTCTTTTTGGAGTTCTAACTTAGCCAACTCAATTTTGTCGTCAAATTCAAAATACTTTGTAACATATCTTGCGCGCTTACTGTCTTTCACGCTTGTGTCCCACGGTCTTACAACCCACCTGTATTTATGGTGATTATTATTAGTTTCCTGAATAAAAAGGCAGATTGAGACTTTATCTCTTCCGGTAGGGGTCGGTTTGGTATATTCACAATTGACGGCAGTATAATTCTCGTTGAATACATTCTCGTTTACTTCGGGTGAATCGGGATTTTCAAAATCAAACACATAGCTTATTCCGAGCTTTTCGATATTAAGCTGTTCCGAAAGAGCTCTTGCGTTTTTACCGAACATAAACCCCGTAGGTTTATCAATAAAGGCGGTGAATTTTAATAGGCTTCGATAAGCTTGATTATTCATGACGGCGGGGTGAACATCAACCGGAACCTTATACCCGTCAAATGGATTCAAAAGCGGGTGCGCTTCAAATATATCGTTCACGGCACCCTCCTCCTCATAAACCGCATAAAAGCTTTTAGCGGGAGGTAAAAGGTCGTTAATCAAGCTCGGTACATTGTAAAAGAGGGAGTTTTCGTTATCCGCTCTGACCGATATTCCTTCAAAAGAAACCAAGTCTTTTTTTGTTTTAATCGCCCGCGCCAATAAACAACATCTGTCTGTTCGCAGGTAAAAGAAGTTTGAACCCCAATCGTCCCAGTCTAAATCTCCAAAAGTCTCGTTTTCACACAAGGCAATTATTTTGTTACAGGATTCGAGCGTATCGTTCGGCATATAACTCGGTCTGTTGAGCCAGCTATAGCCGCCGTCTTGTCCGCGTACACCCATAAAAACATCATACTTCATTTGTGACCCTCCTCTTTTTTTAATTATGAACAGCGTTTTTCTCGCTGATACTCGAGCTTTTGTTTAAATAAAGGGACGCCCCCTTAAGAATATCATCGTCATTTAAGTGATAAATACGCACCGCTTCGGGAAAAAGATTGTTAATAGTCTTAATAGCCGCCGGGTTTTCTTTACCGTATACGGCGACGCAAAATAAATCGTATACCGCCTTTGAACCCTCGCGCAGTATTGAGAGTATTCGCGCCTCGAGTCTTTCGGGTACAACAACCTCTCCCTCTTTAAAAATACTTATCTGTTTATTTTTATTTCCGTAAAAGTGTTCATAAAGCCCCATCTCATAGGAATATCCGTCAGTTTCACAAAAAAGCGCGTGGCCCTCAACCCCGTAAACCGCGTCGCAAAAGTGTAGCGCGGCGGTCGCCCTGTGAACCCGCTCGGCGGCATCTCTTTCAACAATGGGTAGGTTTTCAAATTGAACGGCGTCCGCTTTCTTTTCGGCACAATGCCAACGACCGTCGCTCCCGTAGGCTACGGGCAGAATATATTGTTTCTTTACCAATCTGAAAGGAATTAACATCGGTTCGCGCGATAAAGGCGCAATCGTTACGAGGTCAACGGTATATTCCTTTTCTGGTGTATAACTGTAAACATCGCGCTCCGAGAAACAACGCACAATTTCTGTATAGTGTTCCTTAGAAAGTACATTCTCTCGTACAATTCCGAACCGACACACATAATTCCCGTATATATATGACATAACCTCATTAACGGTAGGGCGCGACTCGGGTTTATAGAATGTCATTCGCTCCATCAACAACGAAAGCGGGCCGGAGTCGTTCGACATATAAGCAGAAGCTTCGACATTTTTCTTGCGCGGTTTTAAAAAAGTCTTTCCCGAGGTAAAATTACCTCTGTTCACGGGGCAAAGCTTTTGGTAGAGCAAAAAATGCAACAACAAGCCAAGCGAAAAAACATTTGACTTTTCCGAAATACCCGAAATACCCGAAACACTGTTTACTATTTCCGGCGCGCGAAAACGCTCGGGCAATTCACACTCGTTGAAGGATTTTGCTTCTACAAAGGTCACATTGTTGTCTGTGTCAATCTCGTAAAAAGCAGGCGAAAATGTTCCCGAACCTTTTTGGGAGCTAAGTAAAAGGCGAGCAACCTGCAAAAAAATATCAAGATTTTCGTTTTCCTCACGAGACGCACAGACCCATTCCGCTAATCTCATTATACTAATATACCATATATTTTTAAAAAAGTAAATGTTTTTTTGAAAAAATCAACAAAAATATAACAAACTTTACATTAGTAAAACAAAAGAGCTAAAATTTCTTTATAATTCAAACAGAGAAATTTGAGCGGATTGTGGTAAATCGCCGAAAAATCCCACGTTCGTAAGCTTTTCGAGTACCGTTTTATTTAATCCCGATTTTGATTGAATACTGTCGATACAATTATAATCGCCGCTCTTTATAACGTCGTAAAGCTTATTCGCCGCGTTTGCTCCGCACCCTTCAATCGCAGAATATGGTAAACGGAGCGAATCACCGTCTATTATATATCGGGTAGGGTGTGCATTTTGGTAAAACGCGGGGAGGAGGTTATAGCCGCGAAGCTGCATTTCATACACCATCTGTAACGCCTCATATACCGCCGCCTCTTTAGGTGATTTTTCGGAAGACTCCTTTATTTCTGTAAGTCTATTTTTAACGGCGTTCTTCCCCTTAATTACGACAGATGTTTCTATATTCTCGGTATGTCGCATAAGCGCGGCGGCATAGAACTCTTTCGGATAATATATTTTGAACCACCCTAATTTTACCGCCCCCGTTACATAAGCCGCGGCGTGCGCCTTCGGGAACATATATTTGATTTTTTTACACGACTCAACATACCAATCGGGGACGTTATGCTCCTCAAACGCCTTATAAATCTCATCATCAAAATATTCTGTCGCGCCGCCGCCACGTGTAATTTCCGTAATTTTAAACGCAAGCGAGCTGTCTATTCCTTTATTAATCAAATAAATCATAATGTTATCGCGGGTACCGATAACGTCGGAGATTGTACAGGTTTTATTGTCTATTAACTCCTTTGCGTTTCCGAGCCATACATCGGTTCCGTGTGAAAGCCCCGATATTTGAAGCAAATCCGAAAAGCTTTTAGGCTCCGCGTCCTTAAGCATTTGTACAACAAACGGCGTACCCATTTCCGGAAGCCCGTATGTCCCCGTAGGGAACATTGGGTCGGGTTCCGACAGATTGAGCGGCGCGGGAGAGGTAAACAACTCCATAACCTTTTTGTCTGTGGTAGGAACGTCGGAAATTTTTATGTTTGTCATATCCTCTAAGTATTTGTACATCGTTGGTACATCGTGTCCGAGTATATCTAACTTAGTTATGGTATCGTGCAGGGCTTTATAAGAAAAGTGTGTCGTTATAATGTCCTTATCGTCTTTTTCTGCCGGGTGTTGTATCGGTGTAAAATCATATACCTCGTATTGTTGCGGAACGATAAGCATTCCCCCTGCGTGTTGTCCGGTGGTGCGTTTAATCCCGCTGCACCCCGCCACAAGGCGGTTTATTTCGGCTTTATTGAGCTTTAACCCTTTTTTCTTTTCGGCAAATTTTTTCACAAAGCCGTATGCCGTTTTATCTTTAACGGCGGCAATTGTTCCCGCTTTAAAAACGTGGTCTTTCCCGAACAATTCTTCGGTGTATCTATGCGCCTGCGCCTGATACTCCCCACTGAAATTCAAGTCTATATCGGGCGTTTTGTCGCCCTTAAACCCCATAAATGTCTCGAACGGAATGTCGTGTCCGTCGCGGAAAAGACTTACTCCGCATTTGGGACAGTCCTTTTCGGGGAGGTCAAACCCCGAGCCTATATCCGCATTTTCCGAAAACTCGGTATAGCGACACTCGGGACAGCGATAGTGCGGCGGGAGCGGGTTTACTTCCGAAATTCCCGAAAGATATGCCGCAAACGACGAACCGACCGAGCCTCTCGAACCGACTAAATAACCGTCGTCATTAGATTTTTTAACCAGCTTATGGGCGATTATATAAAGCACCGAAAAGCTATTGCTTATAATAGCGTTAAGCTCTTTATCCATTTGTTTGAAAACTATATCGGGCAATTCGCCGTTTTCCTGTAAATAAAGCTCATTTGCGCGATTCTGACAAAGGGTTTTCAACTCCTCCTCCGCCCCTTCGATAAACGGGCGACATTCTTTAGCGGGAATAGGGCGTATTTCCTTATGACAAATCATGTCGGCTATTACCCGCGGGTTGTCAATAACCACCTCATGCGCGCCTTCGCTCCCGAGGTATTCAAATTCCTCGAGCATTTCTTTTGTAGTTCTGAAAAACAAAGGTGCTTGAGAGTTGGCGTCGTCATACCCTTGTCCCGTTTGTAAAATTTCGCGAAAAATCGAGTCATCGGCGTTCATAAAATGAACGTCGCCGGTAGCCACAATCGGTTTTCCCAATCTCTTTGCGAGGTCGTATATTTTTTTATTATACATTTGAAGCTTTAATTCGGTATCCACCTTTCCTTTTCGCAACAAAAAAAGGTTATTTCCGGTCGGCTGAATCTCTAAAAAATCGTAAAGCTCGGCAATTTCGTCTAAGTCGGCGTTTGATTTCCCGGACATAACCGCTTGAAACAATTCCCCTTGTTCACAAGCCGAGCCTATAATAAGCCCGTCTCTGTGTTTGGAAAGCTCCGAAAGCGGAATACGCGGTTTTGAGTAAAAATAATGCAGGTTGGAGTAAGAGATTAATTTGTATAAGTTTTTAAGCCCGACCATATTTTTGACAAATATAATCATGTGATAATACTTTTCTTTTTTGACATCGACAGAGCCGAACGCGCCGTTTAAATCGGCAACCTTTTCTAAAGGCACAAGCTTTGCCGTATCGGAAATAATCCTTTTAAACAATAACGCGGTCATCTTTGCGTCATCTAATGCGCGGTGATGATTAAACTCGCCCAATTTATAATGCTCAACCATAAAGCCCAACCCGTGTTTCTTCACATTGGGACAGGCGGCGCGACTTAACGTCAATGTATCAATTGCCGAAAAACCATATTCTAACCCGCACCGTTTAAAGCCCGCGCGAAGAAACCCCGTATCAAAGGGCGCGTTATGCGCGATTAACGCCGCGTCGCTCTTTTCGCAAAAGTTTAAAAACATTTGTAACGCTTCTTTTTCATATGGCGCGTCCTTCACCATATCGTCGGTAATACCGTTAAGATTTATTGTTTCGTCGGGAATAGGAATCTCGGGATTTATAAATGTAGAAAATTCTTCAACTATTTCCATATTGCGAAGCTTTATCGCGCCGATTTCCGTAATTCGACAATCCCCCGGAGTTAATCCCGTCGTCTCCAAATCAAAAACAATAAACTCCCCCCCCTCAAAAAGCGGAAATCTCCCCCCCTCCGAAATAAGCGGTTTCCCGTCGTTTACAAAATAGGCTTCGATACCGTAAATGACTTTAAAATCGGTATCGGGGTCTTTCTCTAAAATTTTTTCATATGTTTTCATAACCTCGGGATAAGCTTGAACATTACCGTGGTCGGTAATTGCGACCGCCTTATGTCCCCATTTATAGGCTAAGTTGATATATTCGGCGGCGGTATTTGTTGCGTCCATATCGGACATTTTCGTATGAACATGAAGCTCGATACGCTTATCTCCTTCATAATCGTCGACCCTTTCAACGGGGTTAATTTGCATAATCGAAATAGGTTCAAGTATACTGGCTTTTTCGAACTCATCATATTTATAATTCCCTTGAACTAATATTGTCATTCCGATTGAAAGGATTTTTTCGGCTTCCTTCTTCGCTTTTGAGCGGGTGAAAAACTTAAGTATAACCGATGAAGTCTTATCGGTAAAGCTTATAACAGTAACTATATTCCCGTTTTTCAGAGTTCGACTGTCCTTTTCAAATATTGTTCCCGAAACAACGACCTCGGCGTTTCCCGAGAGATTTTCCATAGGTATGGGGGGCGATGTTATTTTTTTCCCCAATAAAACCTTACCGTCGTGCGAAACGACGTCATTTGCGACGGACGCGGACGGGGGCGGCTGATAGATTACGGTGACATTATCATCAGCCAATGTGTCTTTTGGCGCGGGATATTCGGGCATAATCCGGACATCTGACACTTCGAGTTCATCTTTAATCATATTTTCGGCTGATGTCAAAAGCGAAAAATCGAGAGTCTCCTCGGCTTTTATGTAAAGCGTTAAAATTCGTTTTGCGTTATCAAAAAATACCGATTTAAGCTCACAATCCGCTACAGCTTGCGATAAATCGGTATTTTTCAATAAATATGAGAGTTTCATATAATACCATTCCTTTCCGAGGCACAAAACCTCTGCGAATAAAAGCCTATCCAGCTTCGGGGCGGCAGAGCCACCCCTGCCAGCTTTTATTCAACTTAAATCCTCCTAATATAGCAATTCCTTAGGCTTATCTCTTGTTTTACCTTCTGATTCTTTATCATACCACAATTTTACAGTAAAGTCAATCAAAAAAAGAGATATAATAGTTTTATGAGGTTATGAGGTTTATGAAAAGAGTACAAAAATGGTTCAAAAAATTATTATACATTACCCTCTCGATTGCATTAATGGCGGCGGGGGTGAATATGTTTTTTGCGCCGCACAGTATTGCGGCGGGCGGTGTGACGGGATTAGCGATTATTTTTGAAAGCCTTTTCGGTTTTGAAATCTCAACCGTAATAATGCTTGGAAATGCGGTCATTCTCATACTCTGTATAATTTTTCTCGGGAGAGAGGTATTTTTTAACACCGTTATAGGAGCAATTCTTCTGCCGATTTTTATAGGTATTATCCCGAACGTCGCCATAGTACAAGACACAATGCTGTCTATGATTGTCGGAAGCGTTATATTCGGAATAGCGAATATGGTATTGTACAACAATAATGCGTCAAGCGGCGGTACGTCAATTCCGCCGTTAATCCTAAAAAAATACTTTAAAACCGAAACCTCATTAGGTCTTTTTATAACGGACGGAATTGTCGTTTTACTATCCCTTCTTGTGTTCAATACCGATTCGTTTTTCTTTGCCATTACCTCTATATTCATAACCTCGGCTACTATGAATTATATTGAGTCGGGGTTAAACAAGAAAAAGCTCGTTTATATAATGAGCGATATGATTGACGCTATAACATATGACGTTTTACACAAAATAGGAAGAGGGGTTACAATTATTCCCGCAATAGGCGCGTACGGACAAAACGAAATTCAAATGTTAATGATTGCCCTTAATTCAAAGGATTATCGACATTTGGTATTAATAGTAAACAAACATGATAAAGGTGCGTTTATGATTACAGACACGGTGTCCGATGTTCACGGACACGGTTGGACGTACGAATCGGGAAGCGTATAATATATAGGCGAATCTCTTGTTTAGCCTAACCAAATTCGTGCGTGGCAATCATTGTTAAGTCTGTTGCCGCAGACCGCACAACCTCGTCCCAAAACGTGTAGATATATCCTCCGCGTATGACGGCGGCATGAGAGCGCGTATTAAAGCCGATTTCCGTTATTTTTCCGACCTCAATAAATCCAACGTCGCTTTTCTCCGAATTATCGTCGGAGTTAACTAAAGGTTCAATATAATTTAAAACAAAAAAGCTTTCAACACGGGTAACATTGTTTACGTAAACTACGGGAATGATTATAATACCCGATTCACGATTAGCGGCAACCGCCTCTCTGAACAATTCGGCAGAGGTGTTTGTATAATCGTGCCAAACTGCGTCGTTAAGCGAAAGCCGCTCGCTTTTTTCCAATTTAGGCGATGAATTTGAATTAGGGGGGTTAAAATACATATTAACGGTAATTCCGCTTCGGTCGCCCTCTTCATTATAATCAACATTAACAGAAAAAAAGCGATTATCGCTCCATTCGTAAAACTCATTATCGGAAATTAACGCATCGGTTTGATTAAGAAATGTCGGTTTATTGCCGGAGGTGTCGACGGCAAAAACTTCTGTCGGCTGATTAGCAATTATATAAGCGGTTTTGTCGTCAAACGCCGCGCCCTTTACACCGCCCGCGGCGTTTATGCTCCCCGAGCGGCTCTGTGTTGACATATTACCTCCGAGAATTTGTAAAGCGGCGGAATCCCCGTAATCGGAGACAATGCGTATTATTCCCGTTTCAATGTCCTCGTTGATGAACCCGCGACTCACCATTCCGGTAACGCTCCCCCATGAAGGATTGTTTAAAACGCTTCCGTATACGTTGTAGCGGATTATGCGCGACTCGTCCTTTTTTTGTGAATAAAAGCTTAAAAAGAGCGATTTGCCGCTAAAATAAACGCAATCTGCGGAATTTCCCGAAACCGCATAAAGCTCAAACCCGTTGCGCGTTACAGAGGAAATCAACGTCATGTTAGAATATACCGCATCTTTTATAAACTCAATATTCTGAATTTCAACGGGTACGTGATTATTCGGGTCGTCATTCGGTGTATAATCTGTTATAATGAAAAAGCCGCCATCGTGCGGGATTGCATCTTTAAAAATTCCGTAAACGCTGTATTCGGCATTAGCCTCTCCCGTAAAATCGAGGGCGTCAAATTCATAAATTATTGTCAACGATTGAGGAAACTGTGTTTCGTCGCCGCTATCGTCGAGCGATTTCGAATAGGTATGCAAATCCTCACAAATTACATATAAGCTGTTGTTTTGTTCAAACATTCCTATAATATCAATCCCCGGCTCAAACGACGGGGCGTCGCTCATAATGCCCGAATCAAACTCGACGGCGTATAAAACCTGTCCCGTTATTTTAAACAAGTAGCGATTACTCGCCGCAATTGTCGAAAGGGGGTTCAACGGCGCGGTAAAATTTGAGGCGCGCCATATAATTTGCGGTTCGGACAAGCTTTCGCGGGCGGGCTTTCCCGATTGAAGCTCGAATATAGCTTCATAGCTTTGGGGCGTTTTGTGGGCGAACCCCGATACGCCAAAGCTTCCGGTATTCATATAACGTATGAAAAAGCTCGCGACAAATAATATCGCGGCAAAGGATAAGCAAATAATAATTTTAGGGAGGTTTTCGCGGCGCGCATCCTTGTCAAAATCTTTTGTGCCGCCGTATTCATCTGAATCGTCGTCGTCATCATCATTTGTTGCGTTATTTTCCGAATGAGCATTGTCGGACACGGTTGAATCTAAATCTGCCCACAATTCCTCCGCCGTTGTAACATGATATACCGAAACATCATCATCTGTATCAAGAGAGCCGAGATTAATCTCATCGGTTGCGTATTCAAAGCGTTCGTCAGCCTCTGTATCCGCATTTAAAGCGGGCGAACGGTCGGACAAAATCTGTGTAAGTCGGTTTTCGAGATTTTCTCGTTTTTTTATTTGAAGCTGTTTTTCTTTTCTGCGCTGTGCGGTTTTTAATAATTCTTTATAATCCTCGGCGGTTATAGGCGAATTTTCAAAAACCTCAACAAGTCGAGAATAGGTCATAGATGGGTTATCTTTGATTTCAATATAATTTTCGTTGCTTATATCGGTATGACCTATAAGAGCCAAAAACTCTCTTCCGGTAAGCTGTTCCTTTTTTATTTGATTAAGAAATTCAGAAGCAGTCATTTACATATCTCCATATTTTTAGGTGTTCCCTTTATTTAATCACAATCCCTTATACAATATATATTAACATATATTTCTCAAAAATGCAATATATATAGCTTGATTTATTTTTGAAATAGTGGTATGCTTATAAAATGAAAAAAATATTATTAATTACGCTTGTATTAATTATAAGCGCGACAGCCTGTGAAAACGGTTCGGTAAACACTAATATCGAAATCCCCCCCAATGAATCAAGCGGTGTGACCTCCGCTACGGAACAAACGACAACCGTGACAACTGCGACAATTGCGACAATCGCAACAATTGCGACGACGGAAACAAATGAGACCGTAACCGAAGCGACAACCTTTGAAACCACATATACTGAAACGTCACATTACATCACCGATATCCCCGAAACGCCGCCGCCACCTCCGCCCGAGCCGGTATCATATGGCGGAAATCTCGCTTATGAGGTTCTCGATTTAGTCAATGCCGAAAGAGCGGCTTACGGTCTTCACGCGTTGGCTTGGGACGAAAACTTTGCATACACCGCACGAATAAGAGCGCAGGAAATTATAAGCGGTTTTTATACCGACCACAGCAGACCGGACGGAAGCGCGTGGTTTACCGTAATAAACGAAGCGGGAATAGCGTACAGTTTTATTGGGGAAAATATGGCTAAAGGCGGACATCCTCAAACCGGTGCCGATTGGTACACACCGACGCAGGTTATGGCGGGGTGGATGGCGTCGCAGGGGCATCGCGACAATATATTGAACGGAAACTACTATTACCTCGGAGTAGGCATAGTCGATTATGACGGAATGAGATATTATGTGCAACATTTTGGCGCGTATTAGGCGTGTATTAGGAGAGTATTAGGCGTGTATAGTCTCAAATTGAAAATCGCCATCAAGTTTCTAAACTTGATGGCGATTTTTGTTATTGAAGGCAACCTCTTTAAATTATACCGAGTAATTCACCCGAGCCGAATATAATCCCGATTATCATTGAAATTGCTAAAATAACCGCTAAAATTTTATATACAAGCATTAATTTTTCTCTGTCTTTCTTTTTCAAAATCAACCTCCGTTTTTAGCGCATTAGATGTTCTTAGATGTTTCCTCTATTTTGTAAGCTCGGTTACAATATCCGGAAAACGTATTTTATGGGGATACGTTCTGTCGATGATAGAGAAGCCGTCGCCGCTCGCGTGTCCCGGGGGCCTCCCCGCATCCCACCAAATTGCCGCCATACCCGGGCCGTTCGACGAAACGCGATGACTCTTTACCGCCGCCATATAATCCTTAGCGTGTTGTATTCTTCCCGAATCTCTTGTTCCGCTAACGCTTCCGTTGTCATTTTGGGAGCGTACCGAACCAAATTCACCCAACAAGACCGGAACGCCTAAGGCTTTAGCGCGAGTGCTTATTGAATTAAGCGCGGTAGTTATTTCGCTTGAGCCGGGGTAGTTTGTTCCCTGTCCCTCGTGCGCCCACAGAAACGGTGCATAAATGTGAACCGACATAGCGATTTTATTGACTGACTGACCGGGGTCAGAGGGTTTATTAAAGCCGCTCAACGAGTTACCGTTTGAACCCGCGCCGTAGGTAGGAACCGCAAGTATTCTGTTGGTGTTATTTCCGCCGGTTGCGCGTACCGTAGTAACAAAATGTTGATTGAGGGAGTTTAAGTTACTGCGTTCGGAAGATGTTCCTCCGTCCCATTCCGCCCCGCTGCCGACATTTCTCGGCTCGTTAAGTCCTTCAAAAATCAAGTTTTCGTTAAATTCTTTAAACTCATTAGCAATCTGCGTCCAAATATCGCCGACAAATTTTGTGCTTGCCGAGCTACCGTCCATCTTAACGACCTCATTTTCATGATGTGTATTAAGAATAACAATCATATCTTCCGACATTGCCCAGCTTACAACCTCCTTGACCCTCGCCATGAAATCCTTACGAATTGCCCAGTTATTTTTAGGGTCGGCAACCTTGTGCCAGGTTACGGGTATTCTTACCGCGTTAAACCCTTGTTTCTTAAGCTCTTTGAAAAGCGAACGGGGTGTTGCAAATTCGCTGTAGCTAATCCATGATGTTTCGAGATAGGTAACCGAGTAGTAGCTTTCGTCAAGACCGTAGCCCGCGCCGCTTTCGTCAAATCTCGATTCACTTCTGTAGTCGAAGGTGTTACCTAAGTTCCAGCCGGCTTTTATTTCGTCAATTTTTGAAGCCGCGCTTAAGCTCGCCGGGATAGAACTCTTAATTGTTGATTTTATTGGCTCAATATTCGGCATTGCCTCGCAGCTCGTGCATGACGGAGGACATTGTGCAATAACCTTAATGCCGGTAAAGTTTACGGTACGCCCGGAGAAGCCTTTGAGACGTATTAATGTTGCACCGCCCGCTTTTTGTGTTGCGAGCGTCGATTCGGACACCTCATGCGATACCGTAAACGGCGCGTCGGCGGTTACGGAAAAGGTTTTCAATTGCGTACCGGCACTCGATGCAGGAGCGGCAGAGAGGGTTAACGTACCACCGCTTCCGCTTATAATCGTTCCGGTATATTCAAAGGTGTACATATGGTTTGGTCTCGTGGTAAAAGCAGATAATTTAATATCGACGGTATGAGCGGAGCTCGTTCCTATAAACCTGAAAGAGTTTACGCCCGCCGTTTTCCAACCCATGTCTACGAAAGATTTTGCGGAGCTTGAGCTTCCGCTCGAACTCGTTCCGTCGTTCCCCGATTGTAACCATTTATTTTTGTCGCCGGGGTTTGGATTTGAGCTTGAGCCGTTTGCCGCGGTGTCAATTTTGAACAAATCGACGTCCTTTTGTAAATTATACAATTCGACATCTTTCGCGCCGCCTACGCATGAGATTAAATCACATCCGAGGGGACAAATTTCAAAGACTTTAACATCTGTGTAGGTTATATCATGATTTCCGCCCGTATTTCCTAAGCTGTATGTCGGCGTAACAGTGGGATTACAATACGCGATATCAGCCGCAATTTGTTCTGCGGTAACGGTAGCGGATGCTTTGGTGAATACGCCGTCAGCACCGGTAGGCGCGGGAGCGGGTACGCTCACCGTTCTTTGATTAGCGGCGTCTGAACTTCCGTTAGCTTCAAAGCGTATTCTCGGTACGACGCCCGCCTCGGGTTCGTCGGCATTTGAGAATTTTCCCGAAAATTCAATTGTGTATTTATGGTTGGGTTTTGTAGAGAGAGATGCTAATTTGAATCTTAACCCTTGACCCGAACCGCTTCTTCCCTTTATTGTAACCGTTTTATTCGCTTCATCAACGGTAGCCGAGTCACCGGTCACCCCGCCTCTTATAAAGGATGGGTGACCCGAACTGCTTGTTAATATTAAATCGGCAAATCTCGGGTCGGTTTTCATGTTGTAGAGTTCTCTTGTATCGCCATCGGGTGTAACATTTATAGTGGTTGTAACGACGGTGGTTGTGGTGACCGGCGGCGTAGTTGTTGTCGGCTCTGTATCTGTCGTCGTAACACTATCGCTCGTTTCCACAGTAGTAGGAGGTGTGGATTCCGTAGTAGGATTGGGGTCGTCATCTGTAATCGTAGTATAGGTTTCGGTCGTCTCCGACACCTCGGGCGTCACGGTTGTATCAACGGTATCGCTAATTTCCGAGGTTTCGGAAATATCGGTATCGGACGTGTCAAAATCTGTCTCTGAATCGGGGACGAGAGGTGTTGTCGTTGTGTCCGGCGCGGTTGTTGTGTCGGGGGTGGTTTCGGTTGTTACGGGGGGCGTCGTCGGCTCGGGCTTTATATGGTCGCAAGCCTCTTGGCAAACATACAATATGCAACCGGGGTTTTCACCGGGGCAAACACGTTTTTCACATTCGCCGCCCTGACATTCGCGTTTGTCACATTTGTTTTCCTCGGCGCGAGGACATACGCGCGCGCACTCGGGCTGACACTCGCGCTTTAACCACGCGCAATCGGCACCGCTGTGCTTTTGGAGCGGGTGGTCGAGCATTTCTAATTGGCAAATACGTTGGTCACAGACGCCCACGCAGAATCTGTGCGTCGGCTTTATTCCGCAATCCTCACAGGTACATTCACAGTCGTCCTGACAAGACCACGGTCTTACGCAGTCTTCCTCGTTGCACTTTTTGCTGCAGGTCGGTTGACACTGATATCTGCTGCACTCCGGATTGACCGGGCTGGCGTTACATTCCTTTACACAAGCGGGTTCACAGCTTAATTTTTTGCAAAGCGTGTTGCCGCTCAAGCAATTTCGTAAAGGCGCATGGTCACAGGCGTAAACGTCACAATTCGGACATTGCTCGCACCACGGCACAAATAAGCAGGTTCCGTTGGTGTTGCCGCCGCGACAGGGTTCGGCGGTGGTAGTCGTGGCGATTGTTGTCGTATCCTCGGCGGTTGTGGCGGTACTCGGCACTGTCTCGCTTTCCGTAGCGGGAGTATCGCTTTCCGTAGCGGGAGTATCGCTGTCCGAAACGGCAGTATCACTGTCCGAAACGGCAGTATCGCTGTCTGAAACGGTAGTCGCACTGTCCGATGCGGCAGTTTCGCTGTCCGATGCGGCAGTTTCGCTGTCCGATGCGGCAGTTTCGCTGTCCGATGCGGCAGTTTCGCTGTCCGATGCGGGAGTATCGCTTTCCGTAGCGGGAGTATCGCTGTCCGAAGCGGCAGTTTCACTGTCCGAAGCGGCAGTTTCACTGTCCGAAGCGGCAGTTTCGCTGTCCGAAACGGTTGTCACACTGACTGTAGTAATAGGGGGTGGTTTAATTGTAGTAGTGGTGATTTGCGCGGTCGTCTCTACCGCTTCTTTAGGGCCCATTTCCCCGCCGGGGTAAACGACCCAGTCGAGCTGTGCCTTTTCGGGCGACCACACATAATACGAATTGGGGTCCCAGTCGGACGGCGGCTTATAACGCCCGTTGCCGAGCGACGTCCACGCTCCGCCCGCTTTTGCCGTGGTGTCCGTTCCGGGCGCGGTCGGCGGATAATCGGGGAAAATGCGCTTATGGAACGTCGCGCCGATAAGGTTTGTTAATATTTCAACAAAATCGAAAATTGCGGGGTCGGTACCCGACGGCTTTCCGGTCAAGTTGAACACGTCCTTTTCCCACGCGCTCATGTCTATTATTTTGATAAGATTACTAAGTATTTCGATGCCGTCAAATATGCTGTATTCGTCGACATCGGCGGTATTGTACAAGATTTCACCCGTTTTCGCATTCCCTTTGTTGCCGAAAAGCGAGACGGTTTGTCCGCTCACCGATACGGGTATGACCGATAAAATCATTGCACAGGTCAGTAATAGCGAGATTAGCCTTCGTTTTGTTTTCATTTCTTGATTCCTCCTACGGTATTTAGTTAATAAGCTTAATCAGCGAAAAATGTATATTATTTAGAGTATAACACAAAGATAAATATAATGCAACAAATTTGTAAAAATTTATAAAAATATTTTTACGTTTATTTTTACAATAACAATGTTTGGAAAATACTTGTAATTGAAAATTAAATATGATACAATGAGAAGGCTTTTAAAATACTATACAGGCTCTGAGAAGGTTTTATGAGAAAGAATAACAGTATACTTATTATTGATGACCACCCGACAAATATAAAAACACTTCGCCAAATTATTGGCGATGAATACATTTTTTTTGCGGCGACCGACGGAAAAACGGGAATTGAATGTGCCGCCGAAAGCCTACCCGACGTTATTCTGCTCGATATATTGATGCCGGATATGGACGGATATGCAGTTATTGGCGAGTTAAAAGGGAATAATGAAACGAAACACATTCCCGTTATTTTCGTTACCGCGCTCGATGATAAAACGGCGGAGGAAAAGGGGCTCGCTTCCGGTGCCGCAGATTACATAAGTAAGCCTTTTCATGCGGAGACGGTAAGGCTTAGGGTGAAAAACCAAATCGAGCTGATTCGCCTGCAAAGAGAGTTGGAGGACGCGGTAAAAGCCGCGCAAACCGCAAACAATGCGAAATCGGCTTTTTTAGCAAATATGAGCCACGAAATAAGAACGCCAATGCACGTTATAATAGGGTTGACCGAGTTTCTTTTAGAGGACGCGCCCTCGTTGAGCCATAATGCTTTAAGGGACTATTTGAAAAAAATCCACACCGCGGGCGATATACTTCTCGGTCTGATTAATGATATTTTAGATATATCAAAAATTGAGTCCGGAAAGCTGTCGCTCGTTCCGACGCAATATGAAACGACAAAGCTTTTAAACGATATAATTACGCTTAATATATTTCGAATTGAAAATAAACCGGTCGCATTTAAGCTTAACACAAACGGGGATATATTTAAAAGATTATACGGCGACGATTTGCGCGTGAAACAAGTTCTTAATAATCTTCTGAGTAATGCTTTTAAGTATACAAGAGAAGGAACGGTTACGCTAAGCGTGAGCGGAGTGCGCGAAAAGGTCGACATATTGCCCCTAAATTCGCTGAACAAAAACGCCGTCCGTCTGAGCTTTTCGGTAAGCGATACGGGGATAGGTATTCGCAAAAATGATTTAAAAAACCTTTTTGACGATTATAATCAAGTTGATACAAAAGCAAATCGTTTAATAGAGGGAACCGGCTTGGGTTTGTCTATAGCAAAAGGACTTACCGAGCTTATGAACGGAGAAATAACCGTAGAAAGCGAATACGGCAATGGAACGGTATTTTGCGTAAGCTTTCTTCAAGAATTTGTCGACGATGAGTTAATTGACAAAGAAACTATAGAAAACTTGTGCAATTTTAATTACACAGATAAAGAAAACACATTAAATAATTCTATAATTTTAAACGCTCGCCCGGACTTAAGCGACGTAAACATTTTGGTAGTTGACAACTATATACCCAATTTAGATGTCGCAAGGTGGATGCTCGGTAAATACAAGATGAAGGTAAGCTGTGTAACGAGCGGGAGGGAAGCAATTGACGCCGTTAAAAGCGAACAAATAAGGTTTAATGCCATTTTTATGGACCACATGATGCCGGGAATGGACGGCATTGAAGCGGTTCGACATATTCGCGCCCTCGACTCGGAATATGCAAAAACGATTCCCGTAATTGCGCTGACGGCAAATGCCGTTGCGGGTAACGAGCGGCTTTTTACCGAAAACGGGTTTCAAGCGTTTTTAACAAAACCGGTTAATCTCACAAAATTAGATGCGGTTATACGAAAATTGATTATCGTGAATATTAAAGATATTGAGGATATTAATAATACAGAATGTATAAACTGTAACGATAATACTCCCGCAGAAGCTGAAGAAGCTGCACATAACACGTTGGACAAAAAAACAACCCCGTCTATTGAAATATCGGGCATCGACTATGAGGCGGGGCTTGCGCTTTTTGAAGGTGACGAGGAAATGTTCCTTGATTTTATACGCTCTTTTGCCGATAACATACCGGCGGAGCTTGAAAAACTGCGCTTTGTTTCGCGCCTTGCCGATTATGACGCGGCAAGAGCAAACCTTCCGAATTACGCAATAGACGTACACACAATAAAGGGTGCCGCGGCGGGAATTGCCGCAATTGATTTATTTGAATCGGCAAAAAGATTGGAAAAAAAAGCAAAGGCGGGCGATTTAGAGGGGGTTTTAGCCAAAAACACCGACCTTATACGAGAAACAGAGGAGCTTATATCCAACATAAGAGCCTGTATATATTAAATAAATAATGTTGAATATCTTTGTGCAATATTACCACAAAGAAAACTCAAGAAAAAACTCAAAGAAAACTTTTTAACAAATTTAAAAAAAAGACTTGACAACTAATTTTTTATCATGTATAATGTCATAGTATTAACTTTGCGGAACTAGCTCATCCGGTAGAGCGCCACCTTGCCAAGGTGGAGGTAGCGAGTTCGAGCCTCGTGTTCCGCTGAATAAAAAATCCCGCTCAATGAGCGGGATTTTTTAAGATACTAAACAAGCTCTCTTACCTCGCTAATAAAACCTTCAGAATTTCCCCTTGCAGCTCGACATCAAAAAGGCTGTTGACAGAGGTGAGTCGGAACCAATCGTCGTACCCCTCTTCAATAGGCTCAACGGCGACAATATATTGTTCTCCCACCTTTACAGAGTTTGCGGTGAAGGTTATTAAACATTCGTGTCCCGATAAAATATCCCCCTTGAATACTTTTGTAACGGTGACATGATGCACGTCGGTAGACATCCAGTCTGTTCTCGGGGCAGTGAACAATTCGCCGACCTCGACCGATAATACATAAGGCGAACCCTTGAGTATATTTTCAGTTGTTTCGTTTTCGGGAAAATGATTATAAATCGGTTCTTGCTTTTGATTTGTCAATTCCTTAATATACCCGATTATCTCATCTTCAGAGGGGTGGTCGTTAAAACGAAAGTCGTCAGAGTGATTATCTAACGCCTCGCTGTACATTCGGCTGTTTGACGGCTTTTCCAAATCTATAACGATATCGTCCAAAAAGGTGTACCCGTCGTCTTGTGTAGACGCGAGAGGGCTTAGTATTTTCTGCAGAATAATCAAATATGTCGACTCGGTATTAAACTCCAAATCGCCGGGTGTGTACGAAATGTCTTTATCGGTACCGATAAACGTCGCATCTATATTTTCTTCACCCTCTGTATAAACAAAAATAGTGTCTGCGGCATTGCCCAAAACCCTATCGAGAACGGTAAACTCATATTCCGTCAAGGATTGTTGTTCGCCAAACGGCTTTTGAGCTATATAATGCACCTTTACCACATCGGTTGCAAAATCGGTCAAAGCCTCCTCAAATGTGTGGTACTCAAAGGTTACGCTTCTGAACAAAGCGGGAGGGGCGGCGGGGGTTGTACAAGAGCAGACGCTCAAGGTTAATGAAAGTATGGCAATTAACGCCGTTATTGTTTTTTTCATAATCGTCTCCTTAGGGACTTTTGGCTTAACTCCTGTAATAATCATACACCTGTCGAAGGTGTTTTTTTTCATTCGCTTTTAATGTAAAATCGGGTTGCTCCTGCCACCACATAACATCGTTACTGTTAGCCGATAAGCGCGGAACGTGACCGAAAAAGCCCAAGCCGTGACCTAATTCGTGCGTTACAACCGTTTTTGTTAAATTTATTTGATTCTGTGACCATGAATCATCTGCCGATTTTTGCACGATGTATAAGTTCGCCATTGTGTAAGAAAACACCTCTTTTTTGCTCCCCTTGACCGTAAAGGTATCGACCACCTTTAAACTTCTGTCGGGATTTCTCGCGACATTCCATTCGCACAACCCCGCGGCATTAGGCGGCCATGAGCCGTGCAATTCCTGTAACGCGCTTAATCTTCCGCCGAATATAGATATATTTGAGGAGGAAGAAGAGCTTATGTCAAACTTAATGTTCAACGCTTTGCTCCATTGGTTGAGCGATTCGCCGACTCTTGCTCCGAGTTTAAAATCGGGCGACACAGTACCCGCGGTTCCCGCCGTAACGGTAATTGTGCTTTTATTCCAGAATCCGACGCGGTCGCCGTTTGTCGAATCATCATACCAAAAATCGGGCTTAGTAATTGGCGGCGGGGGCGGTTGAACAACGGGGTTAACTCCTATATGACTTTGTAACCCCACAATAAACAGAAGAATTTCGAGTCCGTCCATTATTGTCGGCTCTACCGCGTCGGGGGTAATCAATGCCGCGTACCATGCGCGAGACCCCACACCATCTTTTAGAATAATGCTGTCATTCATTTTTAAAAGATAGTTAAGTATTTCTATAAAATCAAATATTGAAGGCGGCTGATTCCTGTCTACAATTCGCCCTTTTCCGTCGTGGTCAATGTGATTGATACAGGGGTACGACTCGGTACAGCTTCTGTTTAATGCGGACGAGCTGCATCTTGTACATTCGTTACAGGCGGCTTCGTTCCGCAAATGCCCTAACGCGGCGATTGAACGGGTTTCGGGCGCGACCCCGCAATTTCTGCGACAGGTTCGCGAGTCGCTTCCCTCGTTTTCACAGGTGGGTACGCCCCCCCCGCGCCAATCGCCCCAGTCATGTCCGCTCGCGCACGGATTAACGCCACTTTCGGTACCGACGATTGTTTCGTTTGTTTCGTCGGCGGAAACAATAGTCATTCCCCCGTTGACGGCGGGAATATGCAGTAGCATTATTAACGCCGTAATTGCCGACATTATTCGAGTTTTCATAACGGACTCCTCCTTACTTATACAGAGTGATTATACAACGTGTTAAAGTATTCGTAAGTACAGTATACTATGTGTGAAAGAAAAAGTCAATCAAAATAAAACAATAATTAATATTTTATCATTTACCAACACAACAAGAGTTTGACTCTTTCATTGCGGATTTGACGTTACCAATCTTCGTAACTCTATGATAATTCTCTATACTGTTAAATCAACCTCAAATAATATTTCACCTGTCGCGTCGGTCAAATACAGAGTTTCTCCAACGCTTAAATCAAAATTCGTCTGCAGCCCCTTCACGGCGGTGTTGATATGATTGCTTTTAACATAAATACGAATGGTCGAAGCCTTGTAAATTTTGGTTGTCGGCATTTGCCATTTAAAGGAATCACCATTGTTAGTCAGAAACAGACCTTTGGTGGAAATCGAACGGTTGGTGGGATTGTGGAGCTCAATATAGCCGTTACCCTCGGTGACAACCGCTTTGATGTAAACAGCCGCGTGTAATTCGCAGGGAGCCTCGTAGGAGCAGACTTTTGCCAATTCCGCGGCGGTGCAGTTTTTACATTCGGTACAATCGGTAGCTTTCGGGGCGTGTGTTCCCAAAATCGCGGTACAATGATTGCAAGCCGTGCAGTCTGTGGATTTAGGGCTGTGAGTTCCTAAAGTCGCAGTACAATGATTGCAAGCCGTGCAGTCTGTAGCTTTCGGGTTGTGCGTTCCCAAAGTCGCGGTACAATGATTGCAAGCTGTGCAGTCTGTAGCTTTCGGGTTGTGCGTTCCCAAAGTCGCGGTACAATGATTGCAAGCCGTACAGTCTGTAGCTTTCGGGTTGTGCGTTCCCAAAGTCGCGGTACAATGATTGCAAGCCGTGCAGTCTGTGGATTTAGGGCTGTGTGTTCCTAAAGTCGCAGTACAATGATTGCAAGACGTACAGTCTGTGGATTTAGGGGAATGTGCCGCCGCTCCGCTTGTCATTACAAAATCGCACAAACACACAAGGTCTAACGTACAATCGGAATCGACTGCCGATTGATTGACTTCCGTGTGTGCCGACAATTGAGCCACCGTCAAACAATTTGTGCATATTTTCCAATGATGTGTTGTGTTTATCAGCCACCCCGAAAAATCGTGACTGAATCCGTCAATCACATCGCCACAGTCATCGCATATTGTACAGTCGCCGGTTTTTACGGTTAAATGGGGACATACCGTTTGGGTATATGATACCTTAAGGCTCGCTGCGGGTATGTCGTTAATGGCGAGACTTACAGTGGCACTGTAGCTTCCTAATTTTAAACCGGGCTTTGGCGCGACGGTGAAATTCATGATTTCCTCCGGCTCTACCACAGCCGCGTCGACAGTACCGCTGAGGACAAAATTGTCGTCGTTGACGGTTACCTGCACTTGATTTAGGACGGTATCGCCGGTATTTTTAAGCCCAATTAAAAGAGGAGTGTCATCATAAAAGGTATGCGTACCCTTGGGCATTCCGATAAGCTCGAAACAGGTCACCGAATCGGCAATGTCTGAGCCGTAAACCTTTTTAATGTCATCGTTGGGTGAATATCGCTCATACTGCAAAGCGCCGATTTCGCTGTTTGCGCGGTAGTAATTGTTGGTGAACTCTGCCGTTCCCGTACCCGTCAGAGATAAATAGAGCGGGTTGGGGGCGTAGCCCACATCTCTGTCATAAGCGAAATATGAGTTTAATGTACGCAAGCTCCCGCCGTTGACGTTCAAGCCGGGATTATTGCCGTTCATTTGGTGAAAATTCGCCTGCCGGAAAATAAGCGTTCCGGCATTGACGATAGGGCCTGTGGTCGTGCTTCCCCAAAAAGAACTGTTGCAGAGCATCAGCGTGGCTTTGGAATGAATATCCGCGCTCGTGTTCGCACCCATTTTGATATATGTTCGTTCGGATTGACTCGCGAGACTTGTATTGACTAACTGCGAGTTGACGGCGGTGATTTGGGTATCGGCATCGCCGTCTTCCACATACATGGTATAGGTGCAACCGTCCGTGCCGTATCCGAGAAGGGTGATTTTTCCGGGATATTTTTCGGTTAGTTCATCTTTTTTGAAGTGAACGCCGTATACCGAGCCGAAGATAAAGCTGTTAAAAACTGTTTGATTATTAACATCGGAAAGAAGCAGCGCGCTGCAATTGCTCTGAATGTAGTTATACAAAGCACTTGAGGCGTTTGAAACTGTCGGGTATCCCTGTTTTCCGGCGGGAAACCTCAGCGCGTAATGGGGGTTGAACTGTGTATTTCGGATAAACCCGTCCGTGTCACCGCCGCCGACCCAAATGCCGGCTTTTAATAAGACGCCGCTAAAATAATCTACATAGTGACCGTCGGTATGGTAGGTCATAAGGTCTATGCCGCGGTAGCCGACCGGGACGGTTACGTTTACAATGAAAACCCTCTTGCCCTGCCCTTGAATAAGAAATGGGGCGTTGTCGTCAAAGCTGGAGGTAGCTGTTATGTTGGTCTGTACAATGCTGAGTCCTCTAAGCCCCGCACCTTCCTTCAATTGAATCAGAGATTCCCCATCGCCGTCGGTGCTTTTGCCATAGTCTGTGAAAATCGCCGCACCGCCGCCCTCGGTGTGGTGCTGAACATCCCATGTCCCTCTCAGCTCAACGCCGGACGGAACGGTAATGGGACTATTCACCAAATACCTGCCCCCCGGCAGATATACAATTCCGCCGCCGGCGTCTCGCATGGCGTCTAAGGCATTCTGAAGCAATTCTGACACATCTACAGTCGGAGAATCGTTATTGATTCCGGTCACGCGGGGCAATTCGGCTTTGAGTACATTGTCTCCGCCCGCCTTAGGGAGAATCGCCGGAACGGTTGGAATTCCGTACGGTAACGGCTCGGCGATATAAGCATCGTTTTTGATTTGCGAAACCTTGTCGGTGTTTCCCGATATATTCAAAACGCCGTTATAGCCCGAATTGACCGCTTTCACGGTTGAACCTTTTGCGTTATGTATATGGCTGTCGGCGGTGTCGAATTCGCTTTGGGAGAGTAGCAGATTCATATTGCCGTTGACCTGTATGGCGTGAGCATCGGCATACCCCGAAAAATCGCAGTTTTCAAATGAGCTTATTCCGCCTTTTGACTCAGAAACAAGTTGCCCGTAAAAATCAACCCCGTTGAATTGAACCACTGTGTCGAATTCGGTGTCAAACCATACGGCGTTGTCTCCTCCGAGCTTTGAATCGGAGATGAGCAGCCCGAACCCGTTTATGCCGTCGATATATAATCCTGTTCCGCAGTTTTGCAGTACAAGCCCGTAGAATTGGGCGTTTGGGGTATATCCGGCAAGAACATTCTGACCGTCGATTCTGTAAGCTTCCCTCCCGACCCACAATCCGGTTTTATAATTTGTCACGCTTAAATGGGATATATATTCCCAATCGGAGCGGTGCATTTCAAATCCGACAGAGTTGGTTTTTGTGTAATCGGCTACAACCGAAGCATTCGGCGCGCCGGGTAATCCGGAGCGCGACCAATAGTCGCCTATACTCACATTTTCAATTCTGCCGGTTTCGGTGCAGATATGGATTTTAATAGCCGTTTCGAGGGCGGTTATGCGGTTGTTGTGCAGATAATGCAACTCGCTCGGCGCGGAGTGAAATCCGTTATAGGAATTGA
>WRHO01000026.1 GCA_009783205.1 Oscillospiraceae bacterium | reverse complement strand
TATTTTGTTGCCTTTTGTTCCTTTTTTGATGTTCAAAAAGTTTGAAAAGCATACCGAGATTCTAAATTCGCCGCAGAGCGGCGGGGAATTGACCCAAAGAGATTAAATCGCTCGATTTTGATGTTCTATATCCCAAAAATGACAATTAACTCCAATTATAGCGCAGGCGGATAAATTTGTCAAGGGGAAAATAAATCTTGACACATTATATATAATATGTTAATATAACTCTCATGTTAAAATCAGATTTTTATTATACGCTCCCCGAAGAATTAATCGCACAAACGCCGCTTGAACCTCGCGATTCGAGCCGTTTAATGGTGCTTGACCGTACAAAAGGAACAATCACACACGATGTATTCTCAAACATAGCCACCTATTTTAATAAGGGCGACCTTTTAGTGATGAACGATTCAAAGGTTTTCCCTGCGCGATTAATAGGAAAAAAGCGCGGCTCGGCGGTCGATGTTGAATTTTTATTATTGGAACAATGTGAAAGCGATAATACCGTGTGGGAAACAATGGTACACCCGGGGCGGCGGTTAAAAAAGGGGGCGACTGTCGATTTTCCCGATTCGGTTAATCCGCAATTGTCTGCGGAAATATTGGAAACGATTAATGTGGGGAACCGCCTTATCCGGTTTAAGCGAGGTGATGATATATACACCACGCTCGATAAAATAGGAAATATGCCGTTACCGCATTACATCACCGAAAAGCTGACCGATAAGGACAGATATAATACCGTTTATGCAGAAAAAACCGGTTCTGCCGCCGCACCGACCGCGGGTCTGCATTTTACCGACGGCGTATTTGAGTCGCTCGCACAAAAGCAAATTGAAACCGCAAAAATCACCTTACACGTAGGAATAGGTACATTTCGCCCTGTAAAAACCGATAAAATCGAGGAGCATAAAATGCACTCCGAGCGGTTTGTTCTTCCGAGGGAAACAATTGACAGAATCGCGCAATGTAAGGTGCGGGGGAACCGTGTTGTTGCGGTGGGGACGACCTCATGCAGAACGCTCGAAGCCTTTGATACAAGCGGCACAACCTGCGGGAGTACAGATATCTTTATTACACCCGGGTACAGGTTTGGCATAACGGACGCTTTATTGACCAACTTCCACCTCCCCGAAAGCACATTACTCATGTTGGTGAGTGCGTTTGTCGGGCGTGAAGCGACATTAGCCGCGTATAAGGAAGCAATTGATAATAAATACCGTTTTTTCAGTTTTGGCGACAGTATGCTTATTCTATGAAAGTTTATGAAAGTTCAGAGAAAATTCATAAAAAACTATTGACAAATAGAATTCTATATTGTATAATCACTTTGTAAATGTATGCGGTATTACTTAACAAGAGTTTATAGAGATGAGTTTTTGTACATTATGAAGAAAGCGTTGGCGATGAAAAGATTATTGGCGATTGTCGTTTTATCATGCTTTGTAATCCTCGCGTTTTCGTCGGTAATTATCGGCGTTACACATTCGGGGCATAATTGTATTGAAAAAACCTGTTTTGCCTGTACCGTAATAAACTTACTAAAATTAACCGTTGTCGCGCTTTTCACAATTGTATGTTTACACTCGTCGTTGTTGTTTATAACGACGACGAAGTTGCGTAAGCGCGCAAATATAAACCTAATTGAGTTTAAAATCAGAATGAATAATTGAATATATTGATAAATTAAGGTAAATGAACAGTAGCGCGAGCGGTATGTCCGCTTGATGTTGCTGTAGTTTCACCTTATATTTTTATGCCAATTTTTATGCAAAATTTTAATAAAAACTAATAAAATAAAGAGGAAAATTATGAAAATAACAAAAATAATCGCAATTTTAATTGCTTCGTTTATGCTTTTAACAATTACAACAGCCTGTAACGGTAACGCAGAGCCGACAGATATAAATACTGCGACCGATGAGCAAAACAATATTGATACAGAGGGCGAAACGCCCGATAACCCCGATAGCCCCGAAACAAATGTAATAAAAATCGTCAGCACGACCTTCCCGCAGTATGATTGGATTCGTGAGATTATCGGCAATAATGATTCGCTTTTTGAGTTGACTCTTTTAGCGGACAGTGTTGTTGATTTGCACAGCTATGAGCCGTCAATAAGCGATATAGCGAAGATTTCCGAATGTGATATGTTTATTTATGTGGGCGGGGAATCCGATGACTGGGTAGAAAACGCATTGAATAACGCTAATAACAACGAAATGGTTGTTATCAACTTGGTTGACGAACTCGGCGACGCTGTAAAAATGGAAAGAGTAACCGATGGGATGGAGCATGACGGGTATGATGACGATGACGACGATGATGACCATGACGAGCATGATGACGAACACGATGATGATGAAGAAGACGAACACGTTTGGTTATCGCTCCGCAACGCTCAATTATTCTGTGAAGTAATATCCGAGGCGATTTCATTATTAGACCCCGAAAATTCCGTTATATACAAAAACAATGCCGATGCGTACATTGAAAGCTTAAAAGCGTTGGACGAGGAATATCAAATAATGGTTAATGCGGCGCGGGTTGATACGCTTTTATTTGCAGACCGTTTTCCGTTTTTATACCTTGTTGACGATTACGGGCTTGATTTTTATGCGGCATTTTCGGGATGCTCCGCAGAAACGGAAGCGAGCTTCAGCACTATAGCAACGCTTGCCGGGAAATTAGACGAATTGGGCTTAAAATATATAATGGTTACGGAAAGCTCTGATAAAACTATTGCCGAGGCAATAATCGAAAACGGCTCGTCAAAAGACCAAATAATCCTTATTCTTGACGCAATGCAGTCGGTGACGACGGTCGAATTACAGGGGGGCGTAACCTATCTTTCGATTATGGAAAGCAACTTAGAGGTGTTGAGAGAAGCGTTGGAATCGGAATCCGAACCGACATTGGGGTAAGTAAAGCAAGAGCTAAACGAGGGAATTTATTACCTCGTTTAGCTTGACGATGAAAGGTTTCGGTTTTAAGGGGAATACGAGAAAGGAACGGGCATTTTTAATGGCACAATTATCATGTAATAATTTGTCAGTTGGGTACGAGGGTAAAGCGGTCGTTACCGATATTTCATTTACCGTAAATGCGGGCGATTACCTTTGTATACTCGGCGAAAACGGTTCCGGTAAAAGCACGCTTATGAAAACGATACTTCGTTTAAAATCACCAATGTCGGGGAATATCGAAAGCGGCGACGGACTTTTACCGAACGAAATAGGTTACCTTCCGCAACAGACGGTTGTTCAAAAGGATTTCCCCGCATCGGTGCGCGAGGTTGTGCTTTCGGGGTGTCTCAACGGATGCGGACTCAGACCGTTTTATAACCGCAAAGAAAAACAATTGGCGGCGGAAAATATGGAGCGACTCGGTATTTCCGATTTATCAATTCGTTGTTACCGCGAGCTTTCCGGAGGGCAACAGCAACGCGCATTATTAGCGCGGGCATTATGCGCTACGAGAAAAATACTTTTATTGGACGAACCGACGGCGGGGCTCGACCCTAACGCGACGCTTGAGATGTATGATTTAATTGCAGATTTGAACAAAAGCGGCACGAGTATAATCATGATATCACACGACCTCGTTAATTCGGCGAAGCACGCGTCTCATATTTTGCATATAGGCAAACAAAGCGTATTGTTCAGCGGGACAATGTCCGATTATATCAAAAGCGACATTGGTCGGAGATTTGTCGATTTTATGGGGGGTGAGTCGGCATGAGCGAAGGTTTACAGCGGTTGCAGGGGTTTTTAGAGATGGATTTTGTCCAAAACGCTGTCATAGTCGGTGTTTTGATTGCGTTTTGCTCATCACTTTTAGGGGTAACGCTTGTATTAAAGCGGTTGTCGTTTATAGGGAGCGGTTTGTCGCACGTTTCGTTCGGAACTACAACTATTGTTGCGGCAATAGTGATGATTATAGGATATGACAGTCAGTTTGACAATAATATTTTCTATGTACTCCCCGTAACAATACTTTGTTCTGTATTGTTATTGTTATCGGGGCCGAACTCTAAGATAAAAGGCGATTCGGCACTTGCTATGATATCGGTCGGCGCGCTTGCCGTCGGGTATCTTTTTATGAACATCTTCTCGAAATCCGCCAACCTTTCGGGCGATGTGTGTAAGGTGTTGTTCGGCTCAACGGCAATTTTGACGCTAAAACCGGAAACGGTTAGTGTATGTATAGTTCTATCGCTTCTTGTAACCGCCGTATTCATTTTATTCTACAATAAAATCTTCGCAATTACCTTTGATGAGGATTTTTCGTCGGCAACGGGAATTAAATCAAAAATATACAATCTCCTTTTAGCGGTAATTATCGCCGTTATCATTGTGTTGGCGATGAATTTGGTGGGTGCGTTGTTGGTATCGGCATTGGTCGTTTTTCCCGCATTAACCGCTATGCGCCTTTTTAAAAGCTTTAGGGCGGTAACAATTTGCTCGGTGGTTGTATCGGTGGTGTGTGCCGCGCTCGGTATTCTTATATCCATGCTGCCGGAAAAAGGTACCCCGATAGGTTCCACAATTGTTGCGGTAGATATAGCGGTATTCGCCGTTTTTAGTATAATCGGTTTTGTTAATCAGAGGTTAAGAACCCTATAAAATTTAGGTACAGAGGTTTATACCTCGGAAGGAATGGTCACAGAAAATGAAAAAGTTAGCATTATTATTAGCGTTATGTCTCGTATTAACGCTTGCGGCGGGATGTGAAGAGGGGGATAATGACCCAAGGGCGGAAGAACGTCAATCGGTAAGCGTCGACTATGATTTGACATCTTATACCGCGCAGATTGCCAACGCGACAATGTTGGATATGAACGAGAATCCCGAAAAGTATATTGGCAAAACATTTAAGATGAAAGGCACATTTCTTCCGGTTTTTGTTGAAGAGATTGACAGAGACGTTAATTATATCCAAGTTGACGACGGGTGTTGTATGCAGTATTTTGAATTTAAATTAAAAGGTGAAAACTATCCCCCCGAGGAATCGGATATTGAGTTTACGGGGGTATTCGGGCTTTATGACGAGGGTGATTATACCGAGCTAATCTACCTTGATGTAGATAATTTATCGGTTATATAAGCTATGTCAATCAGAGAACTCCCCACAATGATTCACGAGAAGGAAACACAAAACAGAATTTTAGATTCCGCAATAAAGCTTTTCGCGGTGAAAGGCTATTCAATGGTGTCTATGAGGGATATTGCGAAGGATATCGGAATAAAAGCGAGTTCTATTTATAACTATTATGAAAGTAAGGATTCGCTTTTAAACGATGTTTTGTTCAGATTTGAAAAGGGGTATAAAAATTATTTCGAAATGCTCGAACAGATGAACAAAAACGCCGATTCGCTCGACGCGCTTATGAACAATATGTTTAATTCCGAATTTTTAGAGATGCTCGACCCAATAGGTTGTCTCGGAATGTCATTCGTTATGAAGGAACAATTCAACAGCGAATATGCTAAAACAATCGTTTTTAATCTGTTTCATGAATTTAGCGTTAATTCGTTGAAATCCGGCTTTGATGCACTTGTGCAAAAAGGCATAATACCGCCTTCAGACACGGAAACGATAGCGAGATTTTTTATGCACAGCGTTATTATAATGAACGATATACGCGTACATGAATATACCGGAAACGCAACCTCTGTAGACTGTGCCGAGGTTTATCAAAATCTAAAGAGCTTTATTGCTTCCGCTTTGACTCAAGGGGTTTCCGGAAAGTGAGTTTTTACAGATGATGAATTTCTTCCCGTGAAGCTCGGCATACTGTGCCGCGAAGGTGTTTTCGTCATCGGTAAGCAATATGTCACAATTGTCAATCATTATACGCTCCGAATTTTTGTAACAATCCTCTCTGAAATGCCGATACAATAAAGATACTTTATCTGATTTCTCGTGAATAGCGCAGAATCGCTCATGCACCTCATCGCTCCAGTCGTGCCCTTGTTCTTCGTGCGGCTTAACTATATGTAGACGCAACAGACTCAAGCTTTGTCTTTTATGAATTTCACGAAGTTTTATAATTATCTCACAAGCCCAAAGCGGAAAGCCGTACTCGGCGTTACACATAAAATCGGTAATTCCGCTATCGGATAGTTCTGATATTTGTTTATATATAGAGCGTTTAATCTCTACATTTTTGTAATAAGTTTCACTTTGACCGTTGCCGATTTCAAATATGTTTTTCCCCGTAACGGCGCATTTAATTTTGTTTTCCATGATTATAAACATTCCTTTCCGATGCACCCCTCACCAAACTATACTTACATTATAGCTACAAATTTAACCATTTGTCAACCCGTTATGAAAAATAAATAAATAATGGTAACAATTTTATATATACTAACGAATGTTAGTTAGTTTTTTGTGACAAAATCCTACTTATATAAAAATATTCTAAAAACAACACTTTTTTGCATTTTTGCTTTTTTTAAAAAACTTTTTATTTTATGTTGACATTGCTTATTTTTCGTGATATAATCATAGTCATGTACAATATAGTGTCTATAAAAACGGACATACTTTAATTTATTTTTATTTTAGAAGAGGGGTAGTACCATGGCAAGAAAAAATGACATTATAATTGACAGAGAAGAGCTAAAATCTGATATCAAAATGATTTTCGGAGAAATTATTACAGAAAGCTTTACAAATTTTGGGTCGAAAATGACATCGGCGTTATTTGGCGAAAGTGAATCGCCTTGTAATTCGTTTACGGCAAGTAAAAAATCGTCGAGAGCGAATAGCGCGGATTACGACGGATTTGGTGTGGATTTAACGAATGAGCTTCCGGAAAAAAGCGATTTGTGTAAAATTGTTTCCGGCTACTTACACATGACTCTCGGAGAAATGCGTTATACGAGTAAAGAAATAATACCTATAATACAACGTATTGAGAAAAAAATCAACGACTGTGATTACAAAGCGGCTATGGACGCCTATAAAAAGGCGGAAAATGCACTTTCGCCGATTTGTATAAGAGGGATTATAATACCGCGCGAGTATTTCGAAACAAAGATTACCGATTTAAAATACAGTGATTATAAATTAGCGGCGAGAATTACTAAAGCATTAAAACGCGAGGGGATTATATACATTAAAGATTTTCAGGATAATGTACATCTTTCTAAAAACATACAAAACGTCAGGAGCCTCGGGGTAACCTGTATTGATGAGTTTTTACTTGCGTTAAAACGCACAATTACCGGTGTTGAAGATACGAAGCTGCTTGAAAAAATCGAAAAACCTAAGATATATGAAATCAGTGGTGTGGTTATACCGGAGCATATGCTCGACAAAAGGATTGATAAATTGAATTACGTCAATTCGATATCAAAAACTAAAATTGTTAAAAAGCTTAAGACATATGATATAGTTTGTTTACGAGATTTTTTCAAAGGCGATGTTCCGCGTTTAACCGCTATATTCAGCCAAAAGGGAAAGAACTCATTCCTCGATGTGTTAAGAAGAAGTCTATAAAATTATAAAAAATTATAAAAAGAGAGACGGTGATAAATCGTCTCTCTTTTTTGAATAAAACGCTTGACAAAGTATAGTAAACAGATGTATAATATCCATAAGCGAAGTATGAATACGGGTTCATAATTCACACCTTTTTAGTGTCGGAAAGGAACGGTCTTTATTATGGAAGACTATGAAAATAAACAATTACATAAAACGCAACCGCGTTTAATGAAAAATTTTATATTATTCTCGGTCATGCTCTTCTTTATTGTTCTTTTAGGGGGGAGTACAGCATTTATATTAACTATGCACCATATTTTTAAAACAAATAAAACCGCCGAGCTTTCAAATATACTTGTAATTGAGAGGATTGAGTTAGAAAGGTCTGTTAATAAAGAGATAGGCTTAGTGTTAAAAATGGCGGATTCGCCGTTGATTAAACGATATTTTTCGGGCGACGATAATCTGGCAACAGAAGCCGACGCGCTTGAAGAAATTGCGGGGTACAGACGCGCTTTTAAGGATAATACCGTTTTTTGGGTCAGCGACAGCGAAATGATATTTCATTTTGACGATGACGTTCCGTACAGTCTCGACCCGTCAATACCCGAAAATTACTGGTATAATATGACGCTTTATGAAACCGAATCATACAACTTTAATATAAACTACAATCCCGACCTTAATGTTACAAAGCTTTGGATAAATGCCCCTGTATTTGACGATGACGGAAATCCCACGGGAATTGTCGGGACGGGGGTCGACCTCACCCCTTTTTTAAACGACATATATAAAAGCTTAGATAACAAGAATAGTTTTTACTTTTTCAACAAATATGGTGAAATTACGGCGGCGAGCGATATTTCCTTGGTAACGGATAAAATAAATGTGAACGATATATTTGAAGGCGAAGATATTATTTTTGCCGCCGAGGGGCTGTATCCAAACGAGGTAAAGAGCTTTGATTTTTCGTCCGGGAGAATAATAGTCGGTTCTATGCCGTTGCTTGATTGGTATTCGGTTGTATCGGTTTCCGAGAGCGTTGCGGATTTTAAAAGCCCTATGACGATTCTTTTTGTTATAATGATTGCTGTATTGGCGGGTGTTTTAATAATATTCAACATATTTATACTGAACATGATAAAATCGCTCAGGAAAGCACTCCACGATGTAACCGAGGAACACGTAAAAAGCGACGCCGTATCACATTGGTACAAATCCATACTTGACGCTACGCCGTTGCCTATAACCGTAACCGATTCAGATATGAAGTGGACATTTGTTAATAGGGCGGTTGAAGAGTTTTTGGGTATGAAGCGTGAAAACATGATGGGCAGACCGTGCAGCGATTGGAACGCGCATATTTGCGGAACCGACGATTGCGGAATCGCCTGTGCCAAACGCGGATTAAAACAAACCTTTTTCTCACATCAGGGGTATTCGTATCAGGTTGATGTAGATATATTAAAAGACCGCGAAGGAAACCCCGCGGGATATATTGAGGTTGTACAAGATATTACGGATATAGAAACTTTAGCAAGGGAACAGGCGGACGCGGCAAATAAAGCCAAATCCATATTTTTAGCCACGGTAAGTCACGAAATAAGAACGCCGCTTAACGCCGTAATAGGCATGACTGAGGTCGGGAGACAGGCGGAGACAATTGAACGAAAGGATTACGCGCTCCGACGGATTGAATCCGCATCGTCGCACCTTCTCGGCTTGATTAACGATGTTCTCGATATGACCAAAATTGAGGCAAATAAGCTTGAGCTTTCGCCCGTTGAATTTGTTTTTGAAAAAATGCTCGATAAAGTGATAACGGTAATAAGTCACCGTGTTGACGAGAAGCAACAAAGCTTTTCCGTGAAAATAGACGATAATGTTCCGTATTCAATTGTATGTGACGACCAAAGACTTGCACAGGTTATTGCAAATCTTTTATCAAATGCGGTTAAGTTTACCGCCGAAAACGGGTTAATTGGTCTTGATGTTGCTTTAATATCGGAAGCGGACGGACAATGTGAGTTAAGGGTTGAGGTAAGCGATAGCGGAATCGGAATAACCGAGGAACAGCAAAGACGCTTGTTTAACGCATTTACTCAAGCGAAAAGCGGAACGAGCCGCGAATATGGCGGAACCGGTCTCGGTCTCGCAATTTCCAAGAATATTGTGGAGCTTATGGGGGGGCGGATTTGGATTGAATCGGAATTAGGTAAGGGTTCAAAATTCATATTTACATTTAGTGCAAAGCGGGGAAATATTTCGCATGAGGACGATAAAGAGGAAAAATTAAAAATTATAAAAGATGAGTTTAAAGGCAAAAGAATCATGATTGCCGAGGACGTCGAAATAAATCGCGAAATTATTATGTCTTTGTTAGAAAATACGGGCTTAAAAATTGATTGTGCAGAAAACGGGAAACAAGCGGTAGAGCTGTTTACCGAAAACGCGGGAATATACAACGCGGTATTTATGGATATACAAATGCCTTTGATGGACGGACTCGAGGCGACGAGGTGTATCCGCCGTCAAAATAAAACAATACCGATTATAGCGATGACCGCAAATGTTTTTAAAGAAGATATTGAACAATGTATTTCCGCCGGAATGAACGACCATATAGGGAAGCCCATTAATCTGAACGACCTTTTCGACAAGTTGAGAAAATATCTGCTGTGATATTTACGGGAGAGTGAATTTTTCACTCTCCCGTTCTTTTTTTTATGCTCCGTTAATATACTTGAATAAGCAAACAAGGACAAGTCAATAATTAATTATATGGCAAATAAGTCCCCTCAAATTTTATAAAAAGGAAGTTCAAGTACATGATACAATTTAACGATTTTACCGAAAAAGCCAATACCGCGCTTAATGCCGCCGTTAAGACGGCGCAATCGCTCGGTCATATTTATATAGGGAGCGAGCATATTCTTTGCGGCTTACTCGAGGAGAATAATACACAAGCGGGAATAGCGGGTAAAGCTCTGTACAAGCACGGAATAACAAAAGGCGAAATATTGCGTAAAATAGAGATTGTGGTAGGGCGGGGGATTCCGACGCGTTTGACTGCGGGTGATTTCACGCCGCGAAGTAAGCGGTTGCTCGAAACCGCCCTCACAGACGCGCGCTCGTTAAATCATACATTTGTCGGTACGGAACACATTTTAAAGGCGATTATTAAGGATTCGGAATGCTACGCCGTATTGCTTATGCGAGAAATGGGTGTAAACATTTCGACTTTATACGGCGATTGTTCCGCTAATGATGACAAAGCAGAGAGTCGTAAATCGGGCGGCGATTCGGATAATGACGATTATTTTGGCGGATATTCCTCAAAAAATTCGTCTTCAACGGCTGTTAAAAAAGCGAAAAATGCGACCTCATTAAGCAAGTATTGTCGCGATTTAACAGAGATGGCGAAACAGAATAAAATCGACCCGGTGGTTAATCGTGATGAGGAAATAGAGCGGGTGATTCAAGCACTTATGCGCCGTCGTAAGAATAACCCTTGTCTCATAGGAGAAAGCGGAGTCGGGAAAACGGCAATTGCCGAGGGACTCGCTTTGCGTATTTCACAAGGAACCGTTCCCGAAAATATCAAAGAAAAGCGCATATTGCTTCTCGATTTACCCTCAATGCTTGCGGGGGCAAAGTATCGCGGCGATTTTGAGGAGCGGATAAAGTCCGCGCTTGACGAAACGGTCAGCGACGGTAATGTAATATTGTTTATTGACGAGCTACACTCTATAATAGGCGCGGGTGCGGCGGAAGGGGCAATAGACGCGGCAAATATTATGAAGCCTCTTTTAGCGAGGGGCGAGGTGCAACTAATCGGCGCAACAACGAGCGAGGAATACCGCAGATTTATTGAGAAGGATTCGGCTCTTGAACGCCGATTTCAGCCGATTACCGTAGAGGAACCCGACGAGGCTTCGGCAATTCTCATTTTAGAGGGTTTGCGAGACAAGTACGAAGCGCATCATAAGGTCAAAATAACCGATTCTGCAATTAAAGCGGCGGTAGAGTTGTCTGCTCGCTATATAAACGATAGGTTTCTTCCCGATAAGGCAATCGACTTGATTGACGAAGCGAGCGCGTTATTACGGTTAAGGGCGTACACCGCCCCCCCCGATATGCAGGAGCTTAACGACAGACTTTTGCGATTGACCGATGAAAAAACAACGGCAATAAACGCTCAAGATTTTGAAACCGCGGCAATTTTGCGCGATGAGGAGGTAAAGCTCGCCGAAGAATTGGACGAATTGAAAAATGAGCTTCCCGGGTTTACCGGGTTATCGTGGGGAAGGGGAGGAGCATCTGAAGTTTTAGGAGAGATTGATTCGGATGCAATTGCCGAACTCGTCGCAAAGCAAACCGGGATACCCGTTGCGAGAATAACGGTCAATGAAGCGGTTAAGCTCAACGATATCGAAGGTATGCTCCAAAAGCGGGTAATAGGACAAGATACAGCCGTTTCAACGGTTGCGAGAGCAGTAAAGCGAAACAGAGCGGGTTTCGGCAATCCGCGACGTCCTATCGGTTGTTTTGTTTTTTTAGGGCCGACGGGTGTCGGCAAAACCGAATTGTCCAAGGTTTTGGCGGGAACATTATTTGGCGACGAATCGGCATTAATAAGGTTCGATATGTCCGAATACATGGAAAAACACGCCGTATCAAAGCTTATAGGCTCCCCCCCGGGGTATGTAGGGTACGATGACGGGGGACAGCTTACCGAAAAAATACGCAGAAAACCTTATTCGGTTGTTTTATTCGACGAAATCGAAAAAGCTCATCCCGATGTATATAATATATTCCTGCAAATTATGGAGGACGGAACGCTGACCTCATCAGACGGTCGAAAGGTTTCGTTTAAGAACACCGTTATTATAATGACCTCAAATATAGGCGCGACGCTCATAACCGAGAATAAAGGGACAATTGGGTTTGGCGATGAAGAGGATAAGGAGAAAAATGTAAACGAACGGGTAA
This sequence comes from Oscillospiraceae bacterium, assembly GCA_009783205.1. Taxonomy (GTDB): domain Bacteria; phylum Bacillota; class Clostridia; order Oscillospirales; family Ruminococcaceae; genus Ruminiclostridium_E. The sequence continues at coordinate 16,355 of WRHO01000026.1, read as the reverse complement.
CGTGTGAGTTAAAAAAGGCGTTTAAACCGGAATTTATCAACAGAGTAGACGAAACAATTGTTTTCGGAAAACTGACCTCTGACGATACGGAGCAAATATGCCGTTTAATGTTAAAAGATGTATCGGAGCGGGCAATCGAGCGGGGGATAACGCTCACCTTCTCCGACAACGCCGTTATTGAATTGGCGAGGCTCGGATATAACCGAGCTTATGGCGTTCGCCCTTTGCGGCGAATAATCACCGCTAAAATTGAGGATATGCTTTCGACTAAGCTTTTATCGGGCGAGATTGAATCGGGCGGCATTATCGAAGTCGAGTTTTCCGATGAAGAATTTAAAACCTGTGTTCAATATAGCGGTTCCGATTGACATTTCCTAAGGAGTGTATATGCAACAAGAAAAGCCGGTAGCGTTCGTACAAGAAATTAAGCATAAAAGACACATTTCATATTGGCGAATTGTCTCTGTACAAATCGCCATAGCCGCCGTTATAGCGGTTATCGTCATTTCGTGCAAGCTCTTTAATAAAGAGCTGTACGAATACATAAAAGTTGCTTTAAAGCTATTCGGATATGATTAAGCTTAAGGCGGCGGGAATTGAAATAGGGATAGATTTTACTTTCTTCGCGCTAATCGCTATATACATTACATTTGATACCACCGGATTCGCCGTTATAAGCCTTTTAACCTGTATAATTCATGAGGCGGGTCATTTAACGACAATGTTCATTTTTAGACAAAAACCCGAGTCAATAGTATTTCGCGGAGGCGGAATACGCATAGGCGAGAGTTATAACGCGGACGGAGCATTAAAAACAATTGGGTTTAAGGAACGGTTTATTGTACTTATTTCCGGAAGCGCGGTGAATATATGTCTGTTTCTCTTTCTGTATTTTAGTTTGCCGAAAACAAATATATATCCTATAATGTTCGCTATTTTAAACCTCATTATCGGTCTTTTTAACCTTCTTCCAATCGGGTGCTTAGACGGGAAACAGCTTCTCGAATTGTTTTTGCCCGAACGTATTCTAAACATAGTCGAAGCATTATTTTTGATACTCGTCGTTATAATCGTAATAATCGCGGTTATAAGCGGCGGGGTAAACTTTACAATTGCCGCGGCTATGTTTTATGTATTATGTGTTGATTTTTTTGGGAATATGTGTTAAAGTTAAAATAATAAGCGGAAAGGCACAAAAAAGATGGATAATGCAAATAAAAGGGCGGGATTTCTCGATGAAGTGCGCGGGTTCGCAATTATATGTATGGTGGTTTATCATATAGCGTTCACGCTTGAGGAGTTTTATGATATAAATGTTCCGTTCTTATTTGATGAATGGTTTTATTTGATTTGGGCGGTATTTGCGGGGTCGTTTATATTCATATCGGGAATAGTCTGTCGCTATTCGCGCAATAATATCAAACGCGGAGCACAATGCTTCTTAATAGGCATGATGCTAACATTTATAACCGCCGTTGCCGCGCCGTCCGTCGCAATAATGTTCGGTATTCTGCACTTTTTAGGCATAAGCATGATGATTTACGGATTAGGAGCGGCTTTGTGGGACAAAATTCCGCCACCTGCGGGAATCGCGGCGTGCGTGTTCATGTTCGCTGCGACGTGGAACATAGATGCCGTTTGGACGCGCTACAACGGGGAATATGTCATGGCACAAGAAGGGGTTATAGGATTCAAGCTCATTCCGTTTTTGTCGTTTTCGCTTCCTCGTGCTTTGTATGAAGCGAAATTGTTGTTCCCGTTGGGGCTTACCGGGGCGGGATTCTTTTCGGGTGATTATTTTCCGCTTTTCCCATGGGTATTTTTATTTTTGGCGGGGGCATATGTCGGCATATATATAAAAAGAGGAAGCTTTCCAAGCTTTTTCTACACAACCCGCGTTCCGTTTCTTGCAATTACGGGAAGGTACACGATATGGATTTACCTTCTTCATCAGCCGATTGCAATGGGCATTTTATATTTTATTTATGGATATTAAGGGGACTTTTAAAAGCAAATTTATAAATTTTTAAGAATATTTTCAAAAAAATCTTGTAAATTTTTACAAAATACTGTATAATTATTCAGATATGAATTTATTATTAAAAAACGGCAATATTGATGTGCTTATTGATAACGGTTTAATTGGCGCGGTCGGAAGCGGATTAGAATCCGAAAATGCGCGAATAATCGACTGTACGGGATTAACGGTAATTCCCGGAATTTTCGATATGCACGTACATCTCCGCGACCCGGGACAAACCCATAAGGAAGATATTTTTTCGGGGTGTGAAGCCGCGGCTACGGGCGGCGTAACTGCGGTCATGTGTATGCCAAATACAACCCCCGCGTTAGATAATTTGGATTTGTTAAACAATTTTTTAACGCGTTGTGCCGATGAAAACGTCAAAACGAGGGTTTATCCCTGTGCCGCTATTACAAAAGGGTTGAAAAGTCTCGAGATTACCGATTTTGCAGAATTGAAGAAGGCGGGGGCGGTTGCGGTATCCGACGACGGTATGCCGGTTTCAGATACAAGAATAATGTCGGAGGCTTTAAAACTTGCCGCAGAGAATAAACTCGCAATTATCTCGCATTGTGAATATAACGGCGTTGATTCGCGATTAAGCGAGAATCTTATTACGGCGAGAGAGCTTTGTCTCGCAGAGAGGTTTAATGTACCCGTTCATATTGCGCACGTATCAACAAAAGAGGCGGTCGAATACATCGAAATTGCAAAAAGTCGCGGTATAAAGGTAACCTGTGAGGCGACGCCTCATCATTTTACCCTCGACAATTCTGTATTAGAAAAGGAAGACGCCGATTATAAAATGAACCCGCCGTTGCGCGAAAAAGACGATATTGCGGCGGTAATTAAAGGCTTGCAAAACGGGGTCATTGATTGCATTGCTTCAGACCACGCTCCGCATACCCCCGACGAGAAAGCGGCTTTTACTAATGCACCAAACGGCGTTTTGGGATTAGAGACAATTTTAGCGGTAACCCTTACGCGTTTGTTTCATACCGGCTTACTCCCGCTTGAACGTGTAATCGAATTGTTGTGTGTAAATCCTCGACAAATTTTAGGAATTTCGGGTGGGGTGCTACAGGCGGGGAGTATCGCGGACATCGCCGCAATTGATTTAAATGAGGAATGGGTTGTTGAATTGGACAAGCTTTGTTCAAAATCCAAAAATACTTGCTTCAAAGGCATGAAGCTAAAAGGAAAAAATAAGCTCACAATTGTGAACGGAAGGATAGTATATAATGGGATTTGACCGATTAATCGAAAAAATATGCGAGAAACAGAATCCTACCGTGGTGGGGCTTGACCCCGCTTTGGATTTGATTCCCGTTTTTTTGAAGGAACGATATTATAAGGAATACGGCGAAACGCTTTTGGGTGCGGCAGAGGTCGTACTTGAATTTAACAAGAGGCTGATTGATGCTTTATGCGGAATTGTTCCCGCCGTTAAGCCTCAATTAGCCTTTTATGAAGCGTTGGGTTACGAAGGGATGCGTGTGTTTTACGATACGGTGAAATACGCCAAGGAGGAAGGATTATATGTCATTGCCGACGCCAAAAGAGGTGATATAGGGTCAACCGCCTCGGCATATGCGAATGCCTTTTTAGGTGTAACGCGGGTAGGAGCTTCTGAACATTCGCCTTTTCCCGTTGACGCACTTACGGTCAACGCTTATCTCGGCTCGGACGGCGTTATGCCGTTTATCAACGCTTGTGAGGTTCATGATAAAGGGGTATTTGTTCTTGTTAAAACCTCAAACCCTTCCTCGGGAGAGCTTCAAGACAGAAAGATTGACGATATGCCCGTGTATATGCACATGGGCGATATGCTTCAGAAATGGGGAGAAAGCGTTATGGGGAAATATGGGTACACAGGTGTGGGGGCGGTTGTCGGCGCGACATATCCCGAACAAATCAAAAGCGTTCGCGAGAGATTTCCGAGTATATTTTTCCTTATCCCCGGTTATGGGGCGCAGGGCGGAACGGCAAAGGATTTATTCGCCGCATTTGATAAACGCGGCTTAGGCGGACTTGTCAACAGCTCGCGCGGTATAATGGCGGCATATCAAAAGGAAAAATGTGACGAAAAAGATTTTGCGGGCGCGGCATATCGCGAAGCCGTCCGCATGAAAGATGATTTGTTGAGTGTAATAGGGGAGATTGGGTTATGAAGGCTTGTTTAAAACTCGATAACGGGGAAATATTCGAAGGAGAATCATTTGGAGCTAAGGGTCGGGTTTCGGGTGAACTCGTGTGTTCAACAAATATGACGGGGTTTCAGGAGTCGCTTACAAACCGCAATTACAGCGGAAAGCTTTTGTTACAAACCTTTCCGCTCGTCGGAAACGTAGGCGTAAATAAAGAAGACGATATGTCGAGTGAACACGCGAGCGGATTGATTGTTCGTGAATACTGTGACCAACCGTCAAACTTTCGTTGTGATAACACATTGGGAGCGTTTATGAATGAGCGCGGTATTGTGGGGCTTCAAGGAATTGATACAAGAAGGTTAGCACATATTTTGCGGGAAAACCCGGGTATTTGCGGCGAGATATATTCATAAGGGGGGATTTTATGGCTTTACGTAAGGATATAAAAAAAGTTTTAGTTATCGGGTCGGGGCCTATTATTATAGGACAAGCCGCCGAGTTTGACTATGCGGGGACACAGGCTTGCCGCGCACTTAAAGAAGAAGGGTTGGAGGTTGTACTTATAAATTCCAACCCCGCTACTATAATGACCGATAAAAATATGGCTGATAAAATATACATAGAGCCTCTCACCCTTGATGTTGTTAAAAAGATTATCAGACTCGAAAAACCGGACAGTCTTCTTTCTACGCTCGGCGGGCAAACGGGACTTACATTGTCTATGCAACTCGCAAAGGAAGGTTTTCTTAAAGCAAATAATGTTAAGCTTCTCGGCGCGAGACCCGAGGTTATTGACCGTGCGGAGGACAGACAAATTTTTAAGGATACAATGGAGAAAATCGGCGAGCCTTGTATTCCTTCGTTAGTTGTACAAAGCGTTGACGACGCTTTAGACTTTGCAAAAACGACATTGTACCCGGTAATTGTTCGCCCGGCATATACCCTCGGCGGAACGGGCGGCGGAATTGCACATGATGAGGTAACGCTCAGACAAATCGCCGAAAACGGTCTTCGCTCATCGCCTATTAACCAAATATTGGTTGAGAAATGTGTTTCGGGGTATAAGGAAATAGAGTTTGAGGTAATTCGCGATTCAAAAGGAAACGCTATTATTGTATGCTCAATGGAGAATTTAGACCCGGTAGGTGTTCATACGGGCGACAGTATTGTGGTCGCGCCGGTTGTCACTCTCGGCAATAAGGAATTTAATATGCTTCGAAATTCGGCGTTGAATATTGTCAATGCGCTCGAGGTCGAGGGTGGTTGTAATGTACAGTTTGCGCTTGACCCCGAAAGCTTTGTTTACGGCGTTATTGAGGTCAACCCGCGGGTCAGCCGCTCATCTGCGTTAGCGTCAAAGGCGACGGGTTATCCTATTGCGAGGGTGGCGACAAAAATTGCCGTAGGGTATATGCTCGACGAGATTGTTAATCAGGTGACGGGAACAACCTATGCTAATGATGAGCCGGTTATTGATTATTTAGCTTTAAAATTTCCGAGGTTTGCTTTTGATAAGTTTGTTTACGCAAAGAAAACGCTCGGAACGCAAATGAAAGCAACGGGCGAGGTTATGGCAATCGGGACGGGCTTTGAAAGTGCGTTGATGAAAGCGGTTCGCGGCGCGGAAATAGGTATGGATTCGCTAAATAAACCCGAGTTTTCCGAGCTAAGCGACGAGGAGGTTATTAAACGCCTCTCAAACATAGATGTTGACCGCATATTTTGTGTGTTTGAAGCTTTAAAACGCGGCGTCGGCGAATATCTGATAAACAAAATTACCCGCATTGACCGTTGGTTTATTCGAAAAATCAAAAGCTTGGTCGATATTGAAAGGGAGCTTTCAAATTCCGATATAACAACAGAATTGTACAATCGCGCAAAGAAATACGGCTATTCGGATAAAACGATTAGGCAAATTTCGGGCGGCGACATAAGCCAAAATGAGAAAAGAGCGGTTGCGTATAAATCGGTAGATACCTGTGCGGCGCAGCATGAATCGCGAACCCCATATTTTTACGGCACTTTTGACCAAAACGACGAAGCCGTAAAATTCATTGAACGCAATAATAACGGAAGAAAGAGGATTATTGTGTTCGGGTCGGGCCCGATTAGAATAGGGCAGGGGATAGAGTTTGATTATTGCTCGGTACACTGTGTTTGGGCATTACGCGAAATGGGCTATGAGGCTGTTATTTGTAATAACAACCCCGAAACGGTGTCTACAGATATTGATACAGGGGACAGGCTTTATTTTGAACCGCTTACGCCCGAAGATGTTGACGGGATTTTATCGGTAGAAAAGCCGGACGGCGTTGTTGTACAATTCGGCGGTCAAACGGCAATAAAGCTTACCGATTATTTGAGCAAAAAAGGCGTTAATATATTGGGAACCTCCGCAAAAAGCATTGACGCGGCAGAAGACCGCGAGAAATTTGACGCGTTATTAGAGAATTGTAACATTCCGCGCCCAAACGGTTATACCGTTATGACAACGGATGAGGCGATAAAAGCCGCCGACGAATTGGGTTACCCCGTATTATTGCGTCCTTCATACGTGTTGGGGGGGCAAAACATGATAATTGCACACGGGGAACAAGACGTAACAGAATACATGAATATAATCACCGCCACAAAATTAGAAAACCCCGTTTTAATCGACAAATACATTTGCGGGGTCGAGGTGGAGGTTGACGCAATTTGTGACGGAACGGACTTTTTCATTCCGGGAATAATGGAGCATCTCGAAAGGGCGGGCGTTCACTCGGGCGACAGTATCTCGGTTTATCCGACCCAAACGCTCTCTAAAAAAATAAAACAAATAATAGTTAATTATACAGAAAAGTTGGCTAAAGCGTTAAAAGTGGTCGGACTTGTCAATATTCAATATGTGGTATATAATGATGAGGTATATGTTATAGAAGTCAACCCGCGTTCATCGAGAACGGTTCCTTATATAAGCAAGGTAACCGGCGTCCCGATGGTTGATATTGCAACCCGCGCAATGCTCGGTATTTCGCTCAAGGAACAAGGATATACGACCGGCATACACCCCGAAGGCGATTATATCGCCGTTAAAGTCCCCGTGTTCAGCTTTGAAAAGCTTCACGACGTAGATACGCAGCTCGGGCCGGAGATGAAATCAACGGGTGAAGTTCTCGGAATAGCGAAAACATTTGACGAAGCGTTGTTTAAGGGACTCATGGCGGCGGGAATGAAGATGTTTACGGAGGGGGGGGTATTGTTCACCGTCCGTAATTCCGATAAGCCGGAGGTGGTCAGAATAGCCGAGCGGTTTGAACGCTTAGGCTTCAAGCTTTATGCAACGAGCGGAACCTGTTCCAAATTAAACCGTGAATGGGTTGCGGCGAGCTTTGTTTACAAAATAAGCGATGTGTTACACTTTGATGATACATCGTCAGAAAAAGAAAAACCGGAAAAAGAAAAACGAAAAGAACCCAATGTACTATCGCTTCTCGAGAGCGGAAAAATCCAATATGTTATTTCTACCTCCGAAACGGGTCGAAAGCCCGCTTTAGACAGCGTGCAAATTCGAAGGAAATCGGTAGAACGCGGAATCGCTTGTTTCACATCGCTCGATACCGCTTCCGCATTATTAACCTGTCTCGAGATGAAAAAATCTATTAATGATATAGAAATGGTGGATATTACCGAGTTATGATTAGAAGAAAATATTCTTTTGTACAGTTTCTGCTTGAGTTGTTTTCGTTGTTTCAATTGTTTTTAACGGCGGTTTGCATTATTGATGTTTTTATTAAAGCGGCACAGGCAAATTCGGCATTTGTTAAAGCGGCGGAGGGGGAGATGCTTAAAGCGCGGTTTGAACCGGTTATCATATGGGGCGTGCTTTCGCTAATCGTTTTTGTTTCGGCAATCGTTTTGCCTTTTATATTTGCAAAGAAAACTATGATGAATCAAAGACAATACAATTATTGGGTCTACTGTGTATATTTAATACGCGTTTTGGTGTTATTGATGATATTTTATATATTGGAAATGCACGTAAACTTTCTTATTCGCACCCCGCAAAGTCTTTTTAATTTCGGGATAATTACAACGGCGGTTTTAACGGTTATTATCGTAAAATTCACACAAATAAGAATAAAAGCGGCACAAACGAAAGAAATAAAAGAGGAACGAGAAATAACAGAAGGGTGAAATTTAACGGAGTTCGCGGAGCTTTTTAAAAGCTCGGAAAGGCACGGTCACAGCTATGTACAAATGCGGTGCATATCCCGTGATAGAAAAAACGGCAATATCTGCGGGGATATATTCATACGAGATACTTTGCCCGGAAATTGCAGAGCTTTCTAAACCGGGACAGTTTGTTCATATAAAAATAGACGGGTTTACGTTACGCCGTCCTATTTCAATATGCGATATTGATTACAAAAACGGTTCGCTTCGTATAGTGTTTGAGATTCGCGGGCAAGGTACCGCGAAATTGACCTCGCTTAATGTCGGCGATAATATTGATATGATTGCGCCGCTCGGAAAAGGGTTTACGTTGCCCGATAATCTTCACCCGAATAACAGAGTGTTACTCGTCGGCGGCGGGATAGGCGTCCCCCCGTTGCTCGCAATTGCAAAGACTATGAAAGAGAGCGCGACGGCAATTTTGGGGTTTAGAAGCTATGATAAAATAATACTTGCGGGTGATTTTAAATCGGCGGACGCTCATGTTATCCCCTGTACCGACGACGGAAGCGTAGGATTTCACGGCGCGGTTACAATTCCGTTAGCGCAAGAGCTGTCTAAAGGCGACGTTACAAAGGTTTACGCCTGTGGCCCCGAAGCAATGTTGAAGGCGGTTATAGACGAATGTGAAAACGCGGGCGTATCGTCTGAGGTTTCGTTAGAGGAGCGAATGGGCTGCGGCGTAGGTGCCTGTGTCGTTTGCGCCTGTGAAACAGAACGGGGAATGGCGCGGGTATGCAAGGACGGACCCGTTTTCGACGGCAAAGAGGTTTATAAAAGCTTAGGCAGAAAGGGCGCGTTTTTATGAAAAGAGATATGTCGGTGACGGTGGCGGGTGTGAGGTTCCCAAATCCCGTTATTGCCGCCTCGGGAACATACGGCTTTGGCGAGGATTATAATGAGCTGTACCCAATTAATATATTAGGCGGAATATCCTGTAAAGGCTTGACGCTGTTGCCGAGAAGCGGAAATGCTTCGCCGCGCATTGCGGAGACGCCCGCGGGAATGCTTAACTCGGTAGGATTACAAAACCCCGGCGTTGATGTATTTATTGAAAAACATTTGCCCTTTATGAAAAAGAACGGGAATATAATAATCGCAAATTTTGCCGGCGGGTCAATTGATGATTATATTTTAACCGCAGAAAAACTCGACGCTACAGATGTAGATATGTTGGAGCTTAATATATCCTGTCCCAATGTGAAGGAAGGTGGCGCGGCATGGGGGGGGAGCGCGGAGGGTGCCGCGAAAGTGACAAAAGCCGTAAGAGCCGTAACGTCAAAGCCGTTGATTGTAAAGCTCACCCCTAATGTTTCGGATATTACCGAAATTGCAAAGGCTGTTGAATCGGAGGGGGCGGATTGTATTTCGCTTATAAACACCGTTTTGGGAATGAGAATTGATATAAAAACGCGACGACCCATATTGCGTAATAATGTCGGCGGTTTGTCCGGCGCGGCTGTATTTCCCGTTGCGGTGAGAATGGTGTGGCAGGTTGTCAACGCCGTAAAAATAGATGTAATAGGTATGGGGGGGATTATGACCGCAGAGGATGCCGTAGAAATGATGTTGGCGGGGGCAAAGGCGGTTCAAATAGGAACGGTTATAATAAGCGACCCATACGCGCCGTTAAAAATAATCGGCGGAATTAAGCATTATATGAATATTAACGGTATAAAGAGCTTAGACAGTATAATAGGAAAGGTCGAAAAATGGTGAAAGGAAACACGTTTTTGTTTCTTAGAAGCTATTCGAAAATATATGAGGCTGTGGCATAACGAACACAATCTCTAAAATTATGAAAGAAGGTAAAGGATTATGAAAAAGGTTATAGCATTATTAACGGCAACGGTATTGGTGGTTATGTTTGCGGCTTGCGGCGAAAAGACGGAGGAGGATTCGGGAGACTCGTCAGCAAGCGAAACCGAGGAATTGACAATTACCGAGGAGGAGGTTGCACAAACCGAAGCCGAGGTAGAAGACGAGGGAGATTTTTCAAATAAAGGTATTACCGACGAAATGCTCGTTGAGATGATTGAAAGCGGCAAAATACCCTCCGATATCACAAGTTTGAAACTGAACAATAACGAAATAAGCGATATTTCGCCGCTTGTTGTGTTAACGGAATTGATTGAGCTTAATTTGGACTTTAATTTTATCAGCGATTTGACCCCGATTGCAGAATTAACAAATATATGCTACTTATTCCTTGCACAAAACGAGATAAGCGATGTTTCGCCGCTTTTGGAGCTTCTCGAAATGCAAAGATTGAATTTAACCGGCAACGATGTTGACGAAGATGACATTCGCGAGCTTTTGGAAGTTCTTCAATGTGAAATACTTTCATGAGGCGGCTCGGAAAGGAACGGTCATAAATATGAAAAGAATTATCGCGCTACTATTTGTGGTGATTATACTCGGCACTTTCACCTCATGCAACGGTTTACCTCGGGTTAAAGCGGAAAAAGACGGTAAAGGGAATATATCGGTAGATTTAAGTGAAAAGAAAATAACAAATGAAATGTTGGCTTCGCTTGTTGAAAAAGAGAAAATTCCCGCCGATGTTACGCATTTATATTTGAACGAGAATCAAATATCGGATTTGTCACCGCTCGCTTCGCTTAAAAATTTGATTGTTTTAGAGTTGGTTTATAACGAAATAAACGATTTATCGCCGCTTTCGGAGCTTACGCAGCTTCGCGAGCTGTTTATATGGGACAATAAAATTAAGGATATATCACCATTATCGGGATTGACCGAGTTAAGAGGCTTAGGTCTTGTGAACAATCAAATTAACGACATTTCCGCCGTATCGAATATGAATCAATTACAAATGCTTCAACTGGGGTTTAACCCAATTACCGACGTATCGCCGCTCGCCGATTTAACATCATTGAAGATTCTGCACCTGTACAATACCCAAATTGACGATATATCGCCATTATTGGGGTTGACCGAATTAACAAATCTTAATTTAAATGATGTCGAACTGAGCGATAAGCAAAAAGCCGAGTTAAAAGCGGTTTTTTCAGATGAGGTATTGCCGTTCTATGAAAGTTAATGTTAAACAAGAGCTAAAAAGAGGGAATTGATTTCCCCCGTTTAGCTTGACGATGAATGTTAAACAAGAGCTAAAAATTTTAATTTATTGGAAAGAGAGCATGAGTATATGAAAAAAATTGTTTTATTATTTGCGGTTTTAATATTTTTAACCGCCTGCGGAGGTTCTGAAAAAACGCCTTCAAATGTATATATTAAGGGAACACAATACAGTACCGATATGACAAAGCTTATTTTATACTCGCTCGAAGTAACAAATGAGGATTTAGAGCCGCTTCGTCACATGACAAAGCTTCAAAAGCTTAATATCGCCGAAAATTATATAAGCAATATTTCGGTTTTAAGCGAATTGAAGGATTTGGATATGATTAGAATGAACGGTAACAACATAAGCAATATATCGGCATTGTACGAATTAACGAATTTACGCGAAATATGGTTGTTCGATAATCCGATTAGCGACGAGAGAATTGAGGAATTGAGGGCGGCGTTACCCGATTGCTTAATTGTCAACGAGCCGGTTGAACAAGGAGAGAGGTAATACAACAAATGGTGAAGGTAGTAAAGTTTGGGGGGTCGTCCCTCGCCGACGCGATACAATTTCGCAAGGTTGCGGATATAATCAAAAGCGACGCCGAAAGACGGTATGTTATACCGTCCGCACCGGGGAAGCGCGTTTTACCTAACGGTGAAAAGGATACAAAAGTTACGGATATGCTGTATACTTGTTACAGAGCCGTTTTAGCGGGAAAAGACCCCAAGAATGAGTTTTTGCCGATTGCGGAGCGTTTTGACGGGATTATAGCCGATTTAGGATTATCATTGTCGCTCGAAAATGAATACAAAACGATAATTGCTAATTTTCGCAAAAAAGCCGGCGAGGATTATGCGGCGAGTCGCGGGGAATATCTTAACGGCATTATATTGTCACATTACTTAGGATACAGCTTTATTGACGCCGCAAAGGTGATTAGCTTTAATACAAACGGCGATTTTAATGCCGAGTTTACAAATGCGTCTTTAGCGGCGGTTTTATGCAAAAAGGAAAAGGCGGTTATTCCCGGATTCTACGGCGCAATGCCTAACGGGTGCATTAAGACATTTTCGCGCGGGGGGAGCGATTTTACGGGTTCAATCGTGGCGAAGGCGGTTAAAGCCGAGTTGTATGAAAACTGGACAGATGTTTCGGGATTTATGGTGGCTGACCCGAACATTGTAGACGAACCCGAGGTTATTAAGGTTATAACATACCGCGAATTGAGAGAGCTTTCGTATATGGGGGCAACGGTCTTGCATGAGGATTCGATTTTTCCCGTCAGAACGGCGGGAATCCCAATTAATATACGTAATACCAACGAACCCGACGCCCCCGGAACGATGATTGTTCGAACGGCACCAAAAGACGATAATCCGCCAATTATTACCGGGATTGCCGGTAAAAAGAATTTTAGCGTTATTCATATAGAAAAGGACGGTATGAATAACGAAATAGGTTTTATACGCAGAATACTCAGCCTTCTCGAAACGCTCGAGATTAATTTTGAACATCTGCCTACCGGCATAGATACATTGAGCATCATTTTAGCTACAGACGAATTAAAAAAACACCCCGACATTACCGACCATATACGAGAAGCGGCGCAACCGAATATCATTGTGGTTGAACAGGGGGGGCTCGCCATGATTGCGATAGTCGGCAGAGGTATGGTAGAAACCCGCGGCACGGCATCGCGAATATTCGCCGCACTCGCTCATGCCGGCGTAAACGTAAGGACAATTGACCAAGGTTCCTGTGAATTTAACGTAATTGTCGGCGTTAATGAAGATGATTTTGACGAGGCGGTTAAGGCAATTTATAATTGCTTTGCAGAATGAGTATAATGCTCGGAAGGATACGGTTAAATAATGATAGTACAAAACGTAAAAATATATGACCTCGAAGAGTCAATTAAGGCGAGTAAATATCCGATGTCGGTGAATACCGATACGTGTACCGCCGATATTACAAATACCGTTAAAAAATTAGCACAATCACCTAAAGGAGAAGGACATGACCAGTTTATGACCGGTATAAGGGTTAATTTTGATGTTACATTCACCGTAAAATGTTGGACAGAAGCCGAACGCTACCGTTTTCTCGAATTTGTTTCGAGTCAATCTACAATGCACAGAATCGCCAAGTTTGAGTTAGATACGCAATATTGTGAGTATGTTGACCCGCGTATGATAGTCATTATGAACGAGCTTAAAGACCGGTATAACGAAACGGGCGATAAAGAGGATTATTTGCGCCTTTTGTATTCAAACCCTTGCGGATTTAAGCTTACCGCACGACTTACAACAAATTATCGTTGTTTAAAAACAATATATTCACAGCGTAAGACACATCGACTCCCCGAATGGCGGGAGTTTTGTTTATGGATAGAATCCTTACCGTATGCCGAAGAATTGATTATCAGTTAATGTTCAGATAATCGACATTGTGAGTTCAGTTTTAAAGATTATAATATCATTATCAAATCAAAGGCAACTTCTAAAAAGTAACACTAATAAGAAAGGCGTGCGGATTATGGCGAAAATTCTGATATGCGATGATGAAGCGGGAATACGCGCAGTAATAAAGCGTTATGCCGTATTTGAGGGACACGAGACATTTGAAGCTGAAAACGGGTTCGAAGCCGTTCGCGCCTGTAAAGAAAGAACATTTGATATTATTATTATGGACGTTATGATGCCGGAAATGGACGGTTTTTCTGCCGTCAAGGAAATACGCAAGAGTTCAAGTATTCCGGTAATAATGTTATCGGCTCGCGGTGAAGAATATGATAAGGTCATAGGCTTTGAGGTAGGGGTTGACGATTATGTGGTTAAGCCGTTTTCCTCAAAAGAAATCATGCTACGCATTAATGCAATTTTACGCAGGGTCGAAAACAAGGATAATACAGACGGACACAAGCTTTTCAGCGTTGACGGATTCACTGCGGATATGACCGCGCATAAGGTTATAATTGACGGGCAACCGATAGAACTCGCCCCAAAGCTTTACGATTTACTATTTTTCTTAATTCGCAACAAGAATATTGCCGTTTCTCGCGAGAAAATATTAACCGAGGTATGGGGGTATGACTATTTCGGCGATGACAGAACCTTAGATACGCATATGAAGCTTTTAAGAAGAGCGTTGGGTGAATATTCGGTGCTTATAAAAACCTTACGCGGATTAGGGTACAGGTTTGAATATGAAAAAAAGTATTAAATTAAAGTGGAAGGTATTTGCTTTTCTTTTGGGGTTTTGCGGATTACTTCTTGGAATTTTGTGGCTCTTTCAAACGGTATTTCTAAACGATATGTACAAATTAATACGCAGTAGTGAGTTAAAACAAGCAATAGCGCAGGTAGAGCGCGAAATTGGCAAAAGTATAGAGGATTCGGAGTTAGAGGAAGTTTTAGAGCGAATTGAAGAGGAAAAGGATATAACCGTAAGACTTACGCGAGAATTTATGTTCCCTCCATTTGGCTATACAATGAACCCGAGCGATATCGTTATGCAAATTCCCGGATATATTACAGAGGTTCGCGAGTTTGAGCTTGAGGACGGGTATGTTATATCGTTGACCTTTCATGCCGCAATTGTCCCCGTCAACGCAACCGTATCAACCTTAAGAACACAGTTATTCTTCGTTACAATAGTGATGATTATTTTATCGGTTGCGTTAGCCGTAATAATAGCAAAGCGCGTTTCTAAGCCGATTGAAGACATTAATCGTAATGCGCTTACGCTCGCGACGGGGGATTACGATGTAAGATTTGACGGAAAAGGATTCCACGAGATAACCGAGCTTTCGAACACGCTTAACACCGCCGCAATTGAGTTAGGTCGCGTAGAAACGCTAAGGCGCGAGCTTCTCGCCAATGTATCACACGACCTTCGCACACCCTTGACGCTTATTTACAGCTATGCGGAAATGATGAGCGATTTTCCCGATGAAATAACCGAGAATCAGGTAAGTGTAATTATGGATGAAACCCGCCGCCTGACCTCGCTCGTAAACGACATTCTCGACCTTTCCAAACAAGAGGACGCGCTCGAAGAGCTTAATAAATCGAGCTTTAACCTTACCGACAGTATTCTTAGAATAACAAAACGTATTCAAGTCTTATTAGAGGCGGACGGTTATACAATAAGCTTTAATTACGACGAAGACGCTTATATTAATGCCGATGAATCTAAGATAGGCAGAGCATTTTACAACCTTTTGATAAACGCCGTAAACTATTCGGGCGAATGTAAAGTTATAACTGTAACACAGAGCGTTTATAACGGAAGGGTTAAGATAAGTGTTTCCGACAATGGAGAAGGAATCGCAGGCGTTGACATTCCTTATGTTTGGGACAGGTATTATAAAAGCGGGAAGGCGCATAAACGCGCCGTGACCGGTACGGGGTTAGGGCTTTCAATTGTTCGAAAAATCATCGAGCTTCACAAAGGAAACTATGGCGTAGAATCTGAAATAGGGAAGGGGAGTCTGTTTTGGTTTGAGGTCGATACAATAGATATACAATAACAGTCGATACAATAGATATACAATAAAAATAATTGACAACAGTGTTTTTTTCTGTTTATAATACAGACACTCGTTCAAGATGAAATTTTTAAGGAGGCGCGTCATGCAAATACAAGCGTATCAAGGTTATATTAAACAAGGATTTTTTACCCCATTCAACGGTGTCACCGTTCCGGATAGTGATGATGTAATTTTGACAGTTGTAAAAAAATCGGCAATACCAAACGACGTTGATAAACAAGCTATGCTGTTAAGGTCATTGAACCGAAAGAGTTTTTAACTTAGTGTAAAATTTTAGTAGGCAAAGCAAAAGGAGAAGCGGCGCACCACTTCTCCTAAAAC
>WRHO01000025.1 GCA_009783205.1 Oscillospiraceae bacterium | reverse complement strand
TAACATATGCAGATTTGTAAGATTTTTTAGAGGTGTAAGGTCACTAATTTGATTATCGTTTAAAAAAAATACCCATACTTTTGTAAGTTTATTTAAAGGTGTGAGGTCGCTAATTTGATTGTCAGAAAGACTTAACGCGCCATGTTCTTGTATTATTTCTTCATATTCAGAAATAATTTCTACAAGTTTTTCGTCGGTTATACCTTCACCCGCGAGTTCTACAAGTGCCGAAATACAAGGGTTTTTTATAATGAAAATTGATAAAATAATTAATATTGATATTATTCTCTTCATAGCTCCTCCTTTTAAGCTTATTCCCCCGCTCCTAGAGAAACGGGGGATAATAAACTAAGTGTTAATTATTCCGCCACAAGGATTCAAGCGGTTCGCTTTCGATTCTTACGAGATACATTAAAATCTCGAGCATATCATGAATTAATGGGTTATTTTGTGTCTTTGATTCTAATGTGATTAACGCGGCGACCCAAGCGACATCGTGATTTGGTTTTGTACAGTCATCCTTATCGCAACAATAACGTATAGCACCCTCTAACCTACCGAAATATCTTAGTATCTCGATTAAGTCGAAAATATCAAGCTTTGCGTTTCCGTCAATATCTCCTAATTTGTAAAAACGATAATCCTCTTCTTCTGTTATACCACAACCGTTAGAACAGCTTCTTAAATATGAGGATGATACTCTTGATTTGAAGCGTTTGGACGCGAATTTTGCGAAATTTTTAGGTTTTTATTGCATTCATGAAATTGCGTTGAATCTTATGAGGTTTTTGGAAGCCCCCTAAATATACCGACATAGCAAAAGGGTGGACGAATCGTCCACCCTTTTTTGTTATACCGTCGGTTCACCCGAGAGTCTTATACGTCGGAAGTCCTACGATGTACAAGAGAATTTCAATAGCGCAGAATATTGTCGGCTCTCCCGCCGCTTCACCCTCGGGGCTGAGAATTGCGGCGGGGTTATCTGCCGCGTTACTCGGCATTTTTACGAGATACAGAAGAATCTCTATGAAACAGAAAATTGTCGGTGCGCCTTCTTCATCGCCCTCGTTAGAAATGACGCCGTATTTATACTCGGGTTCGGTTGTTACATTGGGGGTTGTCGCTTCCGGTGAAGTTGTAACTGCAACGGTACCCGTGCCGCTCTCGGTTGTTGCAGATTGTGTCGCAGTTGTTGCGGGTGATGTAGTTGCCGTCGTTGCGGATTCGGTTGTATTTGCTGATGATGCGGTAGACTCATATGAGGTTGAAACGGCGGTCTCTGTCGTAGCGGTGGTTGTGACAGGCTCGGTTGTTGTGACAGCCGTAGTGGTGGTTGTGACAGCCGTAGTGGTTGTTATCGCGGGTGACGTTGTTGATTCCGGCGGGTTATCGGTGGTTGTAGCCGGTGTTGTTTCAAAACTTTGTCCAAAAATCTCGGTAATTCGTATTGAGGTAATCACCATATCGGGGAATGTACCGTCACTACTTGTACAGCCTATACTGTAAAACGCATCCTCGTTTACTTTTTCGCGACTTTCTATATCGCCCATAATTTGCTTATATGTCGCAATATGCGTAAGGCTGAACGCGCCGTTTTCGGCGGGTGTTTCACGTTCTAATATTCTGCTTTCGCCTTCGAATCTGAGTCTCGCCTGAACCTCTGCCGACGGGTTTATCAACCTTCCGCTCACCTCAAATTTGTATGAGTGGTCGGGCTTAGCGTTCAGCTCGTTTAATCGAATATGCGTACCTTGAGAGGTACCGCCTCTTTTTGTTACGGTGATTGTCCGCATTGCGCCCATATTTACCGTTACGGACGTTTCGGGGTTGCCCGCTCTTCTCAAAACATTACGCCCCTCGGTTTCTTCATAACTGCCGCCCGTACCTTCTAACTTTTTCAAATCGGGGTCTTTTTGCATATCGTAAATGACGTTGGACGGGGATTGAATACACTGTTCACATTTGCCGCAGAAGCCGTATGGCGGGAAACACTCCTCGCAACCGCATTGGCGGCATCTGCATGTATGATGTCCCAACATTCCCACCGAGACAGAGACGTTCTTTTGTAGAGCGGTTCCGTCTAATGAAACGGTGACATTCACCGTGCCGGGGAGTTCTCCGACCACCTCAATTACCGCTTTACCGTCTTCGTCAACAATTGCCTCGCCCTCAACCGATGCGATAAAAGGCGAATCCGATACTGCGGTTATCTTTTTGCCGACCGCCGCCCCCATGGGCAATACCGATACAACTATATTTCCGGTTTCATCATAATCAAGCCGCACATTGTCGACCTCGAGCGAGTCGGGTTCAATTTTTACCGCGGAGGTTTGGAAGAAATTCTCGGATATACTAACGCCCGCATAGCTTTTTGCTTCTTGATTAATATTTACCGTTATATCCCCGATAAGCAAATCGAAGGATGGGATAAACTTAATTTTTGACGCAAAATCCCCGTTGATATAATCGGCATATTCGGTCATCGGGTCGATTGAGTTTTCCGAATCCGTGAAGGTTATATGACCGGTTACGGGTATGCCGTTACGCAATACTTGAATACTGTTATCCCGTAGGGTTGCGGTATCCATGTATTTGTCAAATATAATCTCAACCCCCGTCGGGTAAGCATTAACGCTTTGCACCGACGGCGAGTCCTTGCAAATCATACCGATATTGACGTTCATTTGTACGGGCGGCACAGGCATCCAATTACTGAACATATCCTCGTATCCGTCTTTAACTATCTTAACCTGCCACCAGCCGCGCGGGACGTCCCAAGCATATGCACCCTCTCTGTCGGTGATAATAGGATTTTGTTGGTCATGGTCTTCCGCGTTCCACGGCTGTATCCCCAATTCATCGGCGTTTTGAACGGGCGGCGCGCCTTTGAACGGATAATTGTCGCCCGCATAATAACAGATTGCTTCCGCACCGCTCATTCGGTTGGACGGAACCGCTTCATAGACATAGCCGGCGGGGTCAACTTTACTGGGTGTGGGGGTTGGCGGTTTTGGCGGGCATTGACCGATATGCTTCGGGAGCTTTCCGCCGCATAGTTCACATATTTCCGGTTTACATTTGTCTAAGCAAACATAAAAGACTTCGGTGCTTCTTGTTCTAAAACCGGGAAATTCTTGCTTATATCCGCTAAGTGCATTATTACGCTCCAAAAATACAAGTGTGGCAGTGCCGACAACCGTAATCCATATTAACACAGAAGCGGGTGGGGCGGAAAACGCCGACAAAAATCCCGCGATTTGCGTACATATTACTTTTGTCGCTATTTCAACCAAAATAATCGAAGCAAGTATTTTTAATCCACAGGCTCCGATATCATTACGTAGCTCATCGCGCAAACCTTTACATTGACAATTTTGGCAATTTTCCGTTAAACAATCTCCAACCGATAAATAAATAAAAATAACTTCACTAACCGTATTAATATTATCAATTGCCGAGGTAATTGTACCGACTATTCCTAAAGCCTTGAACCCGCCCGACATAGCCCTTGGTATCTTAAATTTTTTAAGTTTATCACTAAGATTATCGACATTACTCTTAAGCTTAGGGGGCTGCTTCTCGAGCTTCTGAAGGTTGTCATATTCCGCGTTAAGCCTGTATTCAAGTTGTGTCTTTTTACGTAAATAACCATCGCCGACAAATTTATCCTCTTTTAATAAAGTATTTTCATATGAATCGAGAAGTCTATCAATTTTTGCTTTAGAATTGGCTATTTCTATTTGGTTTTTATTTAATGCAGCTTTAGCGTTATCCAAATTTTTTGTTATATCTTTTGTCTCTTCTTCATAAATCTTTTTTTCGATTTTTTCTAACTCTTCCATAATACCTTGAACTAAACCGAGAACATCAAAAAAAGTAGACATTAACTCATCTGCTTTACTTCTCAGTTCTTGTATAAATTCATCGGAAAAAGCAGAAACATTAGTCGGATTTCTGAACACGGTTTCATATTCAGAAAAAAACTCCTTAGCCTCGCTTAACTTATTTAAAATCTCGCTTATATCAATTACATGAGAAAAATTAAGTTCAAAGTCTACGGTAATAATCTGTGTTTCTGTATCCTTTTGATATATAAATCCTCCGTCGGTTTTAGGAATTGCGGTGAATCCGTTTTCGAGCATTTCGGATTCGATATAACCGCTACTGTCATCTATCGTAACGGTAGTATCAAACATTTCATCAATATCAATTAAATCCGCTATATCCGGAACTCCGTTAACAAATTCATCTAATTCGTCTTGGGATTTATCTAATTCGTCTTGGTCTTTATCAAATTCAACTTGATATTCGTCAAATTTTTCAAAAAAATCGTCGTATAATTTTTCAAATTCTTCACCGGTAAGACTATTAAGCTTTTCAGAATCATCTAATATATTTGCAAAAATATCTAATTCTTTTAATAATATCACAGAATAATGGTCTTCGGGCAATTTATCAATCGGTTTATAGTTTGATTCGGCTTCTAATTCGGCTAAAATATCTTCATATTCTTCAAGAAAATCATCAATTACAGCGGTATCAAACTCAATAGGCTCAAATATAGTTGTTTTATAAAACTCTACGTCAATAAAAGCGGGGGCGTTAAAGACATCTTGAATAATATCATAAGCAATCCACACCTTTTTATTTTCGTCATATTCCGCAGGTACTCTGTGGATAGCACCGCCCATGCCCTCGATTACAA
Source organism: Oscillospiraceae bacterium (assembly GCA_009783205.1). GTDB lineage: Bacteria > Bacillota > Clostridia > Oscillospirales > Ruminococcaceae > Ruminiclostridium_E. The sequence goes on along the minus strand of WRHO01000025.1, from coordinate 24,390 downwards.
CGACAACATCGCTTACATCAATTTCGGGGTCGTCAAACTCCACAACAAATGTAAACTGTTTCGCTTTTTCGCCGTAAACGGACGGTATTCTGTATATATAACTCGGCGGAACGGCGGGCGGCTTTAAGATGTTGTATATGATTGATTGACCGTAATAATGCATTGTCACCGTTGAAACGGCTACGGCACTCCTGTCGTATATGATTACCTCTTCGACGGTCAGCCCTTCACCGTCGAGACCCTCTAATTCGGCGGTGATTACATATTTGCCCTCAATATCGGGGATTGTAACAGAGCCGCGATATCTGTCGATTTTATTGGGTGTAAATTCCCCCGCGGGTTCGCCGTCACAATAGATTTTTACAATACTGTCTGTCCCCTCGTAAGCGGCGAGACCCGTAACATTCACCTCGGTAGTGTTCACTTCCTTAGCCACATCGAGCGTCAAGAACTCTTTAGGTACGACTAATGAACAAATTCCACAGCCCTCGCAATTAAAGCCGCAAGCTTTATCAAAGCTGAGTTCGCTTATTGTAAAGGTCAAAAGCATTTTGTATATCGGCTCGCCGACATTAAATGCAACCGCTTCATCTTTAGTATCTGTAACCGGTACGGTATTCACCCCTGTCAACCCCTGTTGCCCGTAATACCAGCCGTTCCAAAATGATGCTCCGGCGCGGTTTTCGCCTAAGAAAGACCAGTCGATGAACCCCTCCGCACTATAAGTATTCCCGACCTCAACATAGTCGTTTATCAAAATTGAATTCAATTTTATATAAGCGTTTTTATACCTCGCCGGAGCTTCAACCGACGTCCCGAAATAAGCGGGGTCGCCTACAAACTCACCGTCAAATCTCGCACCCTCGGCACAAACGGCAAGATGAAGAATATCCTCTAAAGGATTCAGCCCCGGCGTCTCTAACACCGCTGTATAAGTTCCGTTACCGGAAATATGAAGAGTTTCGCTTCGGCGGGGAAAAAATGTCCTGTCCATCGCCATAAGCTGAACCGGTAAGGTTATATCCGTCGGCTCTCCCGCCGCTTCACCCTCGGGGCTGAGAATTGCGGCGGGGTTATCTGCCGCGTTACTCGGCATTTTTACGAGGTAAAGAAGAATCTCAATGAAACAGAAGATTGTCGGTGCGCCTTCTTCATCGCCTTCGTTAGAAATGACGCCGTATTTATACTCGGGTTCGGTTGTTACATTGGGGGTTGTCGCTTCCGGTGAAGTTGTAACTGCAACGGTACCCGTGCCGCCCGCAGTGGTCGCTGTATCTGTACCTGTGCCGTCCGCAGTTGTTGCCGTTGTAACAACTGTACCCGTACCGCTCGCAGTTGTAGCCGTATCGGTACCCGTGTCGTCCGCAGTTGTCGCCGTGTCTGTACCTGTGCCGCTCACAGTTGTTGCCGTATCGGTACCCGTGTCGTCCGCAGTTGTCGCCGTGGTAACAACAGTACCCGTGCCGTCCGCAGTTGTCGCCGTGGTAACAACAGTACCCGTGCCGTCCGCAGTTGTCGCCGCAGTAACGGCAGTACCCGTGCCGTCCGCAGTTGTTGCCGTGGTAACAACAGTACCCGTGCCATCCGCAGTTGTCGCCGTGGTAACGGCAGTACCCGTGCCGTCCGCAGTTGTCGCCGTGGTAACGGCAGTACCCGTGCCGTTATCGGCAGTAGCGGTATTTGTTCCAGTACCCGCAGATACTGTAGTTTCTGTACCCGTTCCTGTACCCGTGGTAGTTGTCGTTTCTGTACCTGTTCCTGTATCCGTAGTAGTTGTTGTTTCTGTAACGGTTGTTGTTTCGTCGATTTTACAAATTGTACAACCCGGAACCTTACAGGTGTCGGGGTCGCCGGTACAATTAGGCAAAATCCTCAATGACAGACTTGAGGTAGTAAGCGAAGTGCCTTTACCCTTGCTTAACTCAACGTAGAATCTGTATCTTCCGTTTACGTCGTCGGTCAGCTCCCTGTAATCGCGGTCGACGATTTTTGCGGTTACGCCGAATTTCTCAACTATGCTGTCTACAATGGCTTTAATATGCGCTTTGGCGGCTTCCTCTGAACCGACATTACCCACAGACACATCGGCGAAGCCACACTCCTCAACCGCTATACGCGCGTCGTCAATGTCTTTACTGTCCTGTGAGAATACAAAGTATGCTTGAACGTCGGTCGCCTCTTCTAATTTGAATTTTAACGGATTATCAAATACCTCATCACCGTTTATAATGAATTTATCGAAAATTCCGTACCCCTGCGGAATGGCGGTTATTATCTGTTCCGTTCCGACTTGATATGAGCCTTTCCATGAAACGCCGCTTGTAACTCCTACGGTTGTATCGAGTATATCGGTACCGTTGACCTTTACATATCCTAAGTCGTTATTCTCGGCTAATGCCCCTAATCCCGTCGTGAGCTTTACGCTTAATTCCACTAACGAGCCTATATCATCATCGTCAAAATAGGTTTTAATTTGATTTGCGAAGTTGGTCAGTCTGCCCTCGACCTCACTTCTGAAACGGGTTACTTCTGTGCTCCATTTAGTAAGGCTATTACAGCTCCATCTGTTGTGATGCTCCGTCATGACGGGAGACATTTTCGTTTTAAGCGCGTCTATATCGGCTTGAAGCTCTTTTTCGTTCAACGCGGTGTTAAGAATATCTATACAACGAACCAAGAAACGCCCTCTGAACTCGTCGTTAGACATTAACCGCCTGAACATCGTAGTTGACCATGCGTAATTTGGCCAGTCGGAGCTTACCGCCGAATCCTCCAAAAGGAATTTAAAGATGTTGTTGAAATGCTTTACATAAACATCGCCCTCATAAAGCAAGTAACCGAAGTCAAGGTCACACACGATATAACGCCAACGTCCGTCCTGCATGAACACCTTACTGTCGTATTCCTCGGGGAAGTCGGTGTCATACCGCCACATTTTAATGTTGTTCCCGGGCCAGTCATAGTTGGATATAATCATTTCGGTCGCCCAATAGTCGATAAAGTTGTCAACGTCTAAGAAGGTTTGTGCCTTTTTATATTCATCTGTTGTCATTTTATGACCGTCTTTTGCCGCCCAATCGTATTCGTCCAAGCCTTCGAACCAGTCGTACATTTCCTCATAGGTTTCGTGCTCGGGTAAATATATTCCGGGTTCGCCGTCCCAACCGCCGTGATACTCGTCGGGATTTACAAATATAATGTTATTGCGGTTGTCTACTTTAGCGTTGTCGCGTATAAAATAGTCGTCAATACGCTCGCGAATGTTATAATATCCCCAAAACTCGCCGTTGATGAAGACTACGGACGGTCTGTACGCTTGATGCAGCATATTCGTCATGTTTTGAGTCCGCGCCTGTAAAAGCGGGTCGCGCATCATTTCGGCAACCTTTGTATTACCGGTACTGCGGAGCAGAATCCTTTGGAACTCGGTAATGGGTTTACCGTTGACGTCAAATGCCGCTCCGTCGAACACATCATAATTTAATGTGGGGTTATCGGAATCGTAGCTTCCCCGCGCATACAGACGAAACGATTTTTGTGAGTCGCCTCTCGACGCGCCGCCGTGCATACGTATGCCCATATCCTGTGAATGTGTGCTTCCGTCGGGTTCGATTATTTCAAAGTGAACCGGCCTTTCCCAGTCGTTACTCCTACTGTAAGGGTTGGCATATACGCCTAAATCCGGGGCAAATAGGTTGTCGTTATCGGTGGAGAGCGAAATGACGGGGTAGCCGGTGTATTTCCCGCCGAGTCCGACAAAATAAGATTGTGTATAGATTCTATCGGTTAAGGGGTTCCCTTTTTCGTCGAACACCCTTGCGCGTATAACATTTCCCTTTGAAAGACTTTTCTCCCAGGGTGCGTCGGGCGCGCGCTCGGCAGAGCCGTCAAGAAAGTCTCTATGCAATAAAGCGGTCATTAAGGTGCCTTTTATTATTTGTATTCCTCCCCAAAGCTCTGTGGGTGAGTCGCCCTCGCGGTCGGTAATGTTTAACGCTTTAGAACCCTCGTCATCGGATATATTTAAAGTCAATCCGCCGTTTTTAAGGTGTTTAGTGGTAGCAAATGATATCTTTAAAGAATCTATATCCTCATCCTCCTGCATATCATAAACGACCGTTCCGTCATCGGCGGTGATTATTATATCGGTTATTCCGAAAACTTTAGTTGAACCGAAGGGCGGGCATATTTTAATGTTTCCGTAATTGTTTCTGACCTGCGTCGCGGTCAACGGAAGCGTTATTTCAAAAGTGCCTTCCGACCAGTGGGTGGTCGTGGAAGCAAGCTCGGGGGTATCGCCATGCATCCACCCCTCGTCCTGTTCAACGATAATAGATGTACCGGGTGTTCCCGTACCTTTTATATTAATGGTACAGCCCTGCATCTTACTTCCACCGGTGGGAATATAACCCGATAATCCGGTTTTCAATATGCTTATTCCGTCGGCAACATTCATGCGGTCGGTTACTTCAATCGAAACGGGCGGAACGTCAATTACAGCCGCAGTGCCGCCGGAACGTCTTAAAAGCGAATGTGCGCTCGTTAATGCAGAGGTCGAAAGCGCGGTATCGTCTTGCATATTGTACAAAACGGCGGCTTTATCGACATCGGTGATTGTGATATCGGTAATGGTGTAATCGGGTTGAGAGGTTATAACGGGTACAGGCTCGGGCGCAGACGCAAGTAAAGCGGTTTGCAAAATATTAATCCCGGGCCAGTTATCGGTACGGTTGGTAATGCTGATTATTCTCGAACCCGCCGCCCCCGTTACGCTTATGTCGGACATTTCTGCGCCCGAAGCGTATTGAATATAACCCGGCGCAACCGGTGCAAACGGGGTGGACAAGGCGGGTAAATTACTGTCCTGCATATCGTAAATCAAGCTTTTGTCGTCGGAACGCGTTATTTTTAATTCGGATATGGTGTAATCCGAATTAACGGGCGCGCCGTATTCTGTTTGAATCGCGAGGGTTCCGCAAGGGGAAACGCCATCATGAACAATATTTTCAATTTGACTTTTAGTCAAGGCGGCGGTCAATTCATAATCGCCGTTTATATCGGCTGTCGCTATTCCGTGGAGCGGCCAAGGGTCTGCTTGGGTTTCTCTAAGCTCTATAACGGCACCGGGAGTTGCGGTTCCTTTGACCGTTATAACCGTTTTCGGCACTGTATCGGGTACGAGCGGAACCAACTCCTTTGTCAATACTCTCAAGCTTGCGTATTCAACGCCGCGATTGCTTATTTTAACCGTTTTTGCCCCCGCCGCTCCGGAAACGGTTGCGACAGAACGCCCGGTAACGGGTGTAATGGTTGCAGACGGCTGACTCGCGTGTACAAGGAAATCGGTGTGCGTCCATGCGGTGGTCAAGTCGTTTAGCTTAGCGTCGGCTTGCATATCAAACACGATTGTTTCACCCCGAACAACCGTAATATCGGTGAAGGTAATGTCGTCAAGATTGTCGGTTATAATTGTAACGCCGCCGTGGTCTTCGTTGCCGTAGGACAACTCGTTTATTTCGTCGGGCGTAAAGGTATAGCCGACTTCAAAAATGCCGTCTGTAATTGTCGCCTGTCCAAAAAAATTATTCGCGCCGTCCGATTCTAACAGCGTAACGACCGTACCGTTCGTTCCCGTTCCCTTGAATGTAACGGTAACGTCGTCATCTGAATCCGCTTGTTCGGTCATGATACGCAAATCCCCCGCGATTGTCGCGATATTATGCGATGATATAACCGTTTCCAACTCAAAAATGCCGTTTTCGTCGGTTTTATTGCTTTCATGAAGCTTGTTACCGCCGCCGCTTTCCCTAAGCTCAACAACTGTATCCTCGTCGGCGGTTCCTTTGACATTGATTTTTATATCGAACGCCTCCGCTTTTGCGTTAAAGTCGAGTATATTTGAGCGGTTGGCTATGTCAATCGGGGCGGTATATTCCTTTGAATTTTTGGTCGGCTCGCTTTCGTCGGTGGTGTAGCGGATTATACCGTCTCTGATTCCCGTAGACAGCTCAAGGTTGAACGGGTTGTCATAAAAGCCGCTCGTTTTTGAGAAGGCGAGCTTTCCGCCCGAGGGAATACGATAAATCGGGAAAATGTCCTCTCCCCACGCGCCGTCATTGCCGCAACGCGGTGCAGACGCAGCAGACGCGGCTTCGCGATAATCTATTCGTTCAAAATCCTTATTGTTTTCATTGTAATCGGCAAAGTTGATACGCCTTCCCGCCGCCTGTCTCGATATATCGGTAAATGGGCGAAACTCACAATAAGGCGCAATGTCGCCGTTTTGGGTGGAGTTGGTCGCGCCGACTAAATCAATTACGCCGCCGTTGATTGTATTTGTTGCGGGGTTTCCGGTGAGAAGGGTCGTTCCGTCTACGAGCGCGACGCTGAACGCTCGGTTGCTCATGATAAGCCCCGCCCAAACGGTATCATAATCGGGTATAACGTAGCTCGCATCATCTGTATCAACGCCAACATCTTAAATCCAACTTTTCCCAGTCGCCGAAGGTGGGATAATTAGAGCTTATACCTCTGATGTACTGTAGCGACATTCCGCTTAAGCTTACGGGGGTATCGGTCGGGTTGTACAATTCGATAAAGCTGTGCGAAACTGCGGGAACCGCCGTTCCTTCGCCGGAATTTCCGTTACCGTAAACCTGATTTATTATTACATAGTCGGGGCGGTCGCCGGGTTTATACGGGTTGACGTCCACCATAATTTTAGCTTTTTATGCTATATTTTTCTTATTATACACCATTTGGTTTCCCAAAAGGTGAACAAAAATGTTCACAATTAATAATTTTCTGTAAAAAAACGGAATTATCCCGTTTGTTGCTTGTTGCTTTCCTTAATTATACCGTAATTCATCGCATTTGTCAACTTTTTTCACTGTCTTACAGCACAATTACTTACATTATAACATATAAAAAGCATTTTGTGTTCCTAAATTTTATAGGAGTACGGAAATTACGCCCCGCGTCATTACAACGCGGGGTGTATATTTATCCCAACACCTGTGTAGGTAACGCAAACGGACGATTGAGTACATTTCTTTGATTATAAACCCAATCCCAATAATAGCGTATTTGCCATTGGTCGTAGTTATTGAGGGGACCGTTATACGTACCGTCCATAACCGTACGTAATTGTCCCGACCCAAATCTTCTATTTCCCGATGGGTCGGCTACGCTCGTGTCCGGCGGTCTCCTCGCGGCTTCACCGTAAAGGTCGTATAAACCGAACCCGTGTCCGACTTCGTGAACCTGCACCCCGCTCAGACTCGGTACGCCGCTACCGTATGATATGGCGCGGGTATCGCTTGTACGATTGCCCCAGTCGCCGCCGACCGCACCGCCGAACCCTTTTGTGACCCACTGATACATATCATAGCGTTGGTGAAGTCCGCCCGGATATTGATAAGTGCTGTTTGCATTGGAAAAATTCTGAAATCTTGACATCGCTTGCGGCGCGCTCGCCATTAAAGCGGGCTGTTCAATACCGAGCGGTGCGCGGTGGTCGTTGTTGACCCAGATTGTTTCGTTGGGTTGTCTGGCTTGAATCACGGATGCATCGCTGACCGCCCAACCGACGAGAACAACTTCAATTTCGCCAAAGGGCCAACCCGGCATACCTTTTAACGGCCGCGTCCATACATTAATAGATTCAGAGAGCATAATAGCCATATTTCGACGTTCCGCAAGTGTTATAACCCTGTCCGACTCCCATCTGACCGCCCAGTTAATTGTGCCGTTACCTTCCCAAATTTGGTCGAAAATAGAATTTCTGTGTCGCAAAGTTCCGTTTGTGTTAAAGTAGATAAGCTCGGGATTAGGCGCGGGTTTGCCGCCGTGTTCATATCCCGGCGCGCCGACATCGTGACGGACATATCTCAACCAATCAAAGTTTTCCTTAAAAGCCGCCGGGATATTGGTCATGCTGACCGGCGTAACCGCTTCCCATCTTGCCCAAAGCGTGGTGTTTGTATTAAACTTTGTACCGTTTGCACCGGAATACACTCTGTTGCCGCCCGTTTGCGACGTAAACCACCCCTCAAAGATGTAACCCTCTCTGTGAGGAATCGGCAACGGTAACATCAAACACCCCTGTGAATCTGTTCTTCTTGAAGTAGGGATAACTATGCCGCCGTTCGGGTTAAGCGTAATCTCAAATGAGCTATCCAAAACTTGTTCATTCACCGCCCATCTTGCGTGAATAGTAGTGTTTGCCGCAAAAACGGTTCCTGTTGTTCCCGTTGTTATCAATTTGCCGGTGGTTAAATTGTACCACCCTTCAAAGGTATGACCGCTTCTTGTAGGAGTAGGGAGGTTTGCCGCTGTGAGTCTTCCGTCAAGACCCGTTGTGCGCGTGTTCGGCGTAATCGCCGTACCGCCGTTTACATTTAGTGAAATTGTGTAACTCGGAATATCCGTTATGGTGGTAACGATAGGCGTGGTTGTCGTCTCGGCAGTGGTTGTGGTAACAATAGGCGTGGTTGTAGGCTCGGCAGTGGTTGTGGTAACGATAGGCGTGGTTGTCGGCTCGGCAGTGGTTGTGGTAACGGGTGGGGTGGTATAAACAATTTCTTGTTGCAACGTGGCGAATACCGTATACATTATCACGCCGCTTGTGGTTCCCGTCGTTGTATTCCCGCCGAGCGTGACCAATTCGCCTTTATTGAAATCACGGCAGAAAACGGTATATTTAATATTATTAGCGGAGGTTTGGTCGGTCGCTTCTATAACCATATCTGTTCTGTTCCATTCGAGCAACCATGCGGGGAATAAGCCTAAAGGTGAATTTTCTACGCGGACATCGAGACCGATAAATACGGTTATATCTTCTCCCGCGACAAATTCCGCGACGGTGTCCGTGATTGTTCTCGTGAAGTCTATTCCCCCTCTGATACGCTCGGCACCTTTTAACGCCTCGGGAATTGATACAAAAGTATTTGTTCTGTCGCCGTATACAACGTCTTCGGCTTCTAAAATGTATGCAACCGACCAGTTAGCGTAGTTGGCGTCGTTAATGCTTTCGTTTACGGTAAAATCTCTAATCAATATACCGTTCAATGGTGGACGAGTATCCTCCGGCGGCTCGAGCAAAAATGTCGAAAGTATCTTTTCGTCAGAATCGGTTAAGTATAGCGTTTCTTCGTATTCAAGGGTAAAATTAAACGCCGTCCGTTTCGGAATATTTTTAAAAATGTCAAAGGCGTCAGGAGCGTCGTTTTCGACGTTGATTCGCACCGTCCCAAGAGGTCTTACGACGAGCGACGGCATTTTCCATTTGAAATAATCGTTATCATTTGAAAGGTATAACCCCCTGCAATAGATTGTTTCATCGGTAGGGTTTTTGAGTTCAATCCATTGTTCCCCCTCTACGCTCGCCGCGCTTATGTACAGATAATCGAGGTTATCGTCGGCGGGTTCCGCCGCGTTTACCGTGGGATTCGATAATTCAACGCGATTCATCGGAACAATATTCATCATTAATGCAATAATAATAAATGACGATACAATTACGCTGAGATTAATTTTGAATTTTTTTGATGATTTTTTCATAATATACCTCGTAATATCTCGTAAATTTGTCTAATTATGCAATTCTATCATACTATCTGATTAATGTCAACAGTCAATTTCCAAAAATTACGCCCCGCGTCATTACAACGCGGGGCGTATATCTTCATGGTATTATAACCATTAGCAGTTAAAACATTATATCGGAAACACCGATTTCTGTGTTCTGCCTCAAGAGAAAAATCTTTTAAAAGACCCTCTCTTAATCATATTATAATCATTATTACTATTTATATTCGTTTAAAAAAACGGAAATTTTTTCCGACGCTCCGTCAAAATCGCTGTCCGAATATAAAAGGTCTTTTGTTTCGGTCAAAAGCTCTCGCGTTTTGCTCCTTAACCGTTTATTGAGCAATTCGTTTAACAATGATTCCGCCAAGCCGTAATTGTAATCGTCACAGGCGGCTTTAACGGAAGTCAGCCGTTCGGTTATAAAAGCCGTATCCTCCGAAACGCTTTCCTCACCGTTATTGGGAGCCGCCGCATTTTCGACGGGGATTAACCCGCGCAGAGTTTCAATAAATTGTTTAATATTTTCGGCTATATATTCTTTATTCCCCTCTTTCCCCGCTTTTTCGAGGGCTATTGCTTTTTCGGACTTTTCCGTTTGACCGATATTTGCCAAAGCCGATTTCATAGCGTGAAAAGCCGTAATCATCAATTGAATATCGTCGTTTTTCTGCGCGTCGTTAAGGCTGTCAATCGCCTTTTGTGCGTCTCTGCCGAACGATTGCATCAGCTTTTCCTGTTTCTCCTTTGGTAACATATCGAATAAATTCATACAATTATCCTTTCTTTAGGTAATGGCTTTTAACATTTCTTCGGATTTTGTTTTAAAAACATCTGCTACGTTTAAAAATGCTTTAACTATATTTGGGTCAAAGTGCGTCCCCGAATCCTTTTTTATAATATCAACCGCCTCTTCGTGGGTGAACGGCTTTTTGTAAGGTCGCTTAGACACCAAAGCGTCATAAACATCGGCAACCGCCATTATTCTTCCCTCGAGCGGAATATCATATTCGCGCAACCCTCGCGGATACCCCGTCCCGTTCCATTTCTCGTGATGACTTCCGGCAAAGCGTTTTGCGTGTAATAAGAAGTCACCCTCTTCTGTTTTTTCTATAATATCGCAAATTACGCGCTCGCCCTCCGAGCTGTGCGTCTTAATAACGGCAAATTCTTCGTCGTTAAGCTTTCCCGGTTTATTAAGTATAGTATCGCTTATTGTGATTTTACCTACGTCGTGAAGCTGTGCCGAGGGCAAAAGAAGGTCAATGTCCCAGCCGGATATTTCCCCTTCGTATACACCCGTCCTAATTAATTCTTCAACTAATATTTTTAAATATTCCTGTGTTCGTTCTATGTGCTTACCGGTTACGACATCTCTGTTTTCCACCATGTTCGCTATAACGCCTATTACCGTAAAGTGAAAAGCGTGAACGGCGCGTATGTTCTTTTTAATTATACTGTCGATTTCTATGTGCGTTTCGATTCGCTTAATTAAAATCGGAATCGTAAACGGCGTATGGATAAAATCAATTACCCCCATTTCGAAGCCGCGTATTTCCGCCGCCGGGTCTAATTCGCCGGTAAGGAATATAACCGGAATGAATTTATAACGAGTATCCCCTTTTAACTGGCTTAAAATTTCAAAGCCGTTTTTTTCGGGCATATTAATATCGAGCAATATTAAATCGGGAATTATTCTTTCGAGTAGATTAAACATTTTATCGGCGTCGGGGAAAGTGTATACCTTATAATGCCCCTCAAGAGCGTCTTTTACCATGTTTCGATTTGTTTTTACATCATCTACCGCAAATATTGTTTTCATGAAATCCCCCCTTTTTAACACATATTATAACAGAATATTTCAATAATGTCAATTATTTTTTAAAAATCCCTTAAATCCTTAAATTTCGACAATCTCAACGTCTGTATAGTAATGTAACAATATTTCCTCACACGAATATCCGCGCCGCCCTAAAACATCGGCTCCGTATTGGCTTAACCCGACGCCGTGACCGTGACCGCGAGTTTCCGAAACAAAGACGTCCGAATTTCTGAAGGAAATTTCGAACGAGGTCGACCGAAGATTGAATATCCTCCACATATCCCCCCCCGAAAGAAGACTCTCCCCCGCGTTCACCGACATTACATACCCATAATCGTTTTTTACGGGGTCGGCAAACCACAATGAATAATCGAGGGGCATTGATGCGGTTCTGTTGTAATTGAACATAGCCAATCGTATTGATTCCGATGTCATTTCGTTGATACAAAGAAAATCGGGGTGACTTCTGTCCCATGAGCTTTCGACGCTTTTTAAATAGGGAAAATCTCGCCCCCAAACAGAGTAGGCGGTGTTTGTAACCCCCGCGGAAATGCTGTGATACACCGAGTATATAGGCTCGCCGTCATATACAATAAGCCGCCTAACTCCATACGCGGCGGCGGTTTTTACCCTTTCGAGAAGCTTATCATATTCGTTTGAATACCGCTCTTCTGCCTTTTCTTTTGTAAAATAAGCCTGTGAAACAACTATATCGTCGGAAATGTCAATCCCGTCGAGCATTAACCTACGCAAATAAGAATGTGCCGCGACCGCCTGTGCGTTTAACGCTTCTTGATGATAATTTACCGATATTTGAGCAAAGAGACAGCCTATGAGGTATTCCTCGGCCGAAAGCTCAACCGTCTCGTCCGTCTCGGTCAATAAAAGAGAGATTGTTTCGGGGAACTTCATTCCGGGCGTTAAGCCTCTTTCCCGTTCCTCGTCTTCCGAATTAACCGATAAATTCTCGCTTAACGCGCCGAAAACGATTGGCGTCGCAAATAATAACAGCGAAAACACAATAATAATCGCAATATATTCCTTCATGCTTATGACCATGCCCTTCTATACTTTTATTAATATACAAATATAATATTAAAATTTTTCTTGACTTTTTGTTAATTAATTGATATACTATTATATGTTTATAATTTTGTAGAAAGAAGACAAGCACATGACAAAAACTAAATTTCCTTTGGTAACGCTATTTTTTATAATCGCGTTAATCACCTCTACCATTATTCGCTTCCTTCAATACGAAACGGTAATTCGTATTGATAACGGTTTCTTCGAATACGGAATGGGCTTTATTAATAATGCGTATTACATTTTTTTCGCAATTTTTGCGGGGGGAGCCGCTATACTGACCTTTGTCGACAGAAAAAGAAAATGCGGAATACTTTCGCGAAGGGGGTTAAAAACGCCGTCGTCTTATAAATTTTCATCTTTGACCGCCGTTTTAGGTATAATCATATTTACGGTATGCGGGGGGTTGGTTTTTCTCAACACGTTTGCCGTGCTTTCCTACAAAGACGGCGATATAACGGTCATTATGAAAATAATCATGTGTCTTACGGTATTGTGTTACACCTATATCGGATACGCGGTTGTGGCAAAAAGAGCTATAAAACCGTTGTTCGCCATTGCGCTTCTTGTCATAGCCGGACATTGTGTGGGCGTCGCGGTTGAGGAGTTTACGCAAAGGGTGTACACAATTCACCTTACTGCGCGGCTGATTGAATTATCGTCAAACATTTTGCTCGCGCTCTTTTTCTTATCCTGCGGGCGAATAATAGCGCGAAGCGAAACTCGTTTCACCACGCTTTTTGCTACGGTAACGGGATATTCTGCCGTTTTGCTCATTTTTTCGGACGGATTGTCGCGGCTTTTTTATTACTACGGCTCAAACCCCGAAATGCAAAACGCTTTAGTTGTCGGCGATAACGGCTTTTTCTTGCCGCTCCCGCTGTTCTTTGCACAAGGGTTTGCGGTTTTATGGCTGTTGCTCGCCCTTTCCGACAGAAAATACAGTATAGATAATGAAGAAGAGAATGAAGAAATTGAAACCTTTGAAAGCCTTAGAGTTCCGGAGACTCCCGAGGATATTGAGCTTGCCGAGGGCTTTAAGAATACAGATAACGGCGTTCTTCCTGATAATCAGTTTTAGCGGGTGTTATTGGAACACGCCGGTTATCGACTTGATTTCGCCGCCAAAGCTTACGGGCGAGCAAACAGAAATATTCAATGCGCTGATTAACTCGCGCGGCTCCGCTTTAACACTAAAATACCCAAAATCCGGGGAATATCTTTCGGCGTTTGTCTTTCCGGATATGTCGCCGCACTCGTTGGGTAAGCGCGCAATGGTATTTTATGAATTGTCGGGCGTATCGGCGGAGCCCACTATATGGTTGACCTTTCTCGAAAGCAATAACGGGAAATGGGAGTGTACCTATGATATTCCTTTTTTTGCAACCGATATCGAAGAGGTAGAGTTTGCATTATTGGGCGATAACCCGCTCGAAAATATCATTATAGGGTATTCGGTTTTGAATCAACCGGGGAAGAATCTTTGCGTTATTTCCCCCTCCGAAACGGGACAACCGACACAGGTGTATCGCCGCGATTTTTGCATTTACTACGAAATAGGCGATTTTAACAATTCGGGAACAAATATGCTCTTAAGCATAAACGGCGGACGCGGGGATATTATACAATCCACCGTTGACTTCGCCGAATGGAACGACGGAACATTTTATACCGTTTATTCGCTCCGCTCAAACCCGAACGCCAACAAATATGAAAAATCAATTAAGAATACCTATTCCGCGACAATTGCCAATAACGAGGACGATGACGATAATGATAACAATGACGGGGAAGAAAACGAGTTTTTATATATTGAGAAATCGGCATTATTTCTCGAATACTCGTTGACCGACGCAATTTTCGGAACCGATATAATTATTTGGAACGAGAGCTTCGGCGACCGCCCTTATAACATTGTTTACGAGCGCGGACAAAGTACGCAAATGGAGCTTTTGACGTCTCTCGATAAACGCCCCAACCCCTTCACCGCCTACGCATACGCAAGAGACATTAACGGAGACAGACGGGTTAATGCGGCGGGCAATAAATTGTTCCCCGGGTATAATGACACCGTGAGTCCGTCCGAACGCGCAAGAGCCGCGATTTGGTACAATGTTGACGACGATAACAATTTGGAAAAGGCGGCGTATTCCTATTTGAACGTCAACGACGATTACGTTTTTTTCTTCCCCGAAGCATGGGAGGAAGCCGTAACGGTTACAATCGACCACGAAAACAACGAGGTTGTTTTTTGGAAATACGATAATGCGTTATACGAGAGCATTTATGATTTAGACAAAAAAAACGAAGAAGAACAGCTTTTGAAAATTGTTTCGGTTCCTAAAGGCTCGGCTCCGCCGAAGCGCGCCGATTGGTACGAGTTTAATTTGTATAATTCGAGCGGCAATAATGAATTTGACTATTATGTGAGGGTGTTAAACAAATCAATGCGCCCCTTGGCATTAAGAAAGGCTTTAAAAATACTGCCGGTTCCTTAAAGGAGTGTATATATGAAACGTATACTTGTATGTGAAGACGAAGATACAATACGCGATTTTGTTGTAATAAACCTAAAACGCGCCGGATACAATGTCACCGATGTGCGAAACGGGGAGGAAGCGTTGGAGGCTTTTGAGGAGGCGGACGGACAGTTTGATATAGCCTTACTCGATATTACAATGCCGGGAATCGACGGGACGCAGGTTTGTAAAATTTTGCGCGAGAAGAGCAAAAGTCTCGGTATAATCATGCTTTCGGCTAAGGCACAGGAAATGGATAAGGTCAACTGTCTTATGCTCGGCGCGGACGATTATGTTACAAAGCCGTTTTCGCCGTCGGAATTAACGGCGAGGGTTGACGCGATACATCGCCGCGTTGAAATTACCCGCCCGCATACAGACGGTGAGAAAAACGGAGCGGAGACCGAGAGCGATATTGCCTCCGGCGTCTTTAAGGTCAACGTCAAAAGCAGAACCATAACAAAAAATAACACGGTAATAGAACTCACGCAGGTTGAGTATCAAATACTTGATTTTTTTATACGGAATGAAGAGGTTGCCCTCGACAGAAAAAGTATCCTCAAACACATTTGGGGAGAGTCTTATTACGGCGATGACAAGATTGTTGACGTGAATATTCGCCGATTACGCATGAAGATTGAAGAGGATTCGTCTAACCCGCTTTACATACAAACTATATGGGGGTTTGGGTACAAATGGAGCGGCGGAAATGGGTAGAAAGAGCAGTATAGCCACCCGCTGGTTTGTCAACAGCTTTGCGGTTGTCGCAATTATACTGGCGTTAATGGCGGGGGGATTGTTCTTCATGCTGCGGCAGTATTACTACGGCGCGGTGGGACAGCTTTTACAATCCGAGGCGAACATAATCGCGGGAATCTTAGACCGTCATTATAAGAATTACGGCGTTGTCGACACGGGGGAAATCCGAAGGTCGATTGAAGCGTTTGATAAAAAAAACCGCATGGAGCTTATGGCAATAAGCCCCGAGGGTGAAATAATGTTGACCTCGAGCGGTTTTTCGCCTTATGAAACATACGATATGCCCGACTTTCGCGACGCTATGGAGAATTCGGGGGGAATCGGACGTTATATAGGCGTTTCAAAGAGCATTAACGGCAATTCGTCCGAAAAATATATGGCACTTACGGTTATGCTTCCGTCGGAACCCGAAAATGTGTACAGCGCGATTCGCCTCGTTGCGTCGTTGGAGAGCGTCGATTCGCAGATATACACCTTCACGCTTTTTGTCGGGCTTCTCGGAATAGCCACGTTATTTCTGTTATTACTTTTGGGGTTATATTTTATACGTTCAATCGTAACCCCGCTTCGGCAAATAGGAAATACCGCAAAAAGACTCGCAGACGGAGATTTCTCGGTAAGAATAACCCAAACAAAAAACGAGGACGAAATAGGAGAGCTTTGTAAGGTGATAAACCACATGGCGGACGAACTCGAAACCTCCGAATCGCTCAAAAATGAGTTTATATCATCGGTGTCTCATGAGCTTCGAACCCCCCTTACGGCAATTAAGGGGTGGAGCGAAACGGTATTGGAACAGACGGTTATGGGGCTTCATGAAGACCAGACAACCGAAAAAGGAATGAACGTAATTATTACCGAAACCGACCGCCTTACGGTCATGGTTGAGGAGCTTTTGGATTTTTCGCGGATACAAAGCGGAACGCTCTCCCTTCAAATGACCGAAACCGTTTTATCGGAGGAGCTCGCGTCGGCGGTTGAGGTTTATGCCGAAAGAGCCAACCGCGAAGGAATATCTCTCGTTTTAAACAAAAACCTCGACATTGAAGACAAAAAAATCTACTGTGACAAGCACAGAATAAGACAGGTCTTTATTAACGTATTGGATAACGCCATAAAATACAGTAAAAAAGACTCGACGGTTACAATTGATACTATTGTTAAAAATAACAGCAGTATTGTTATTTCAATAACGGACAACGGTTGCGGAATAAGTAAAACCGACCTCCCTAATGTCAAGATGAAATTCTTTAAAGCCAATAACACACGTCGCGGCTCCGGAATAGGATTAGCGGTTGTTGACGAAATTGTAACCCTTCACTCGGGAAGGCTCGATATAGAAAGCACATTAGGTAAAGGAACTACCGTTAAAATCACATTACCTATGGGAACGGAGGATTAAATGGAAAATAATGCTAATAATCTAAACAATGATAACGACGTTGAACGCGAATTAACCGATGAATCGGCAGATAATGTTATAAACGAGCCTGTAAATGAATCGACAGACGATGTTATAAACGAACCGACAAATGAACCGACAGACGACGTTGAACACGAATTAGCCGATGAACCGGCAGACGCAGACAATGTTATAAACAAGCCGATAAAGAAAGCCCCGCATAAGACAAAAATCGGGGGACAGGCTTTGTTTGAAGGGGTTATGATGCGCGGAAGCGGTAAAGAAGCTATGGCAGTCCGTAAAAAAGACGGAAGCATTTTTACGGAGGTTAAAGATGTCCCCGCAAACAAATGGTATCAGAAAACGCTTTTTGTGCGCGGCGTTTTCAACTTTATTCTTCAAATGAAAAACGGATACAGCTATTTAATGAAATCGTTCGATGTATCGGGCTTTTTGGAAGAGGAAGAAGAAGAAAAAAACGAGCAATTGACAATTGACGAGGAGTTGACGGTTGATGAACTCGCAATGCCGGTTATTGACCCCGAAGACGAGCAGTTGACAGTTGACAATGGACAGTTGACAGTTGTTAAAGCGAAAATGCAAAAGAAAGTGAAGGCAAAAAAGGCTAAAAAAGAAGATGACGGGAAGGCATTAGAAGGGTTTCTCGGTGTTATCGGAATGGTGGCGGGCGTTGCGTTCGGTATGTTTTTATTCATGTTTGTACCCACCCATACGTTTACTTTTATCAGCGGGTTCATTAATGCGGATATAAGCGGGCTTCAGTCATTGTCGGAGGGGGTCGTCCGCATAATCCTTTTTGTTCTTTATATGTGGGCGGTATCTCTTATGAAGGAAATTCGCGTCACCTATGAATATCACGGCGCGGAGCATAAAACAATCGCCGCCTATGAAGCGGGTGAGGAGTTAGACCCCGAGAATGTTGAAAACTTAAAAAAATATACCCGTTTCCACCCCCGTTGCGGCACAAGCTTTATATTCCTCGTTTTAGCGTTCAGTATACTCATATACTCGATTTTGCCCATTAAATCGGAAACACTTTCGGAATATTTCAGACTTTCGCTATTTTTTGCAAACCTTCTGCGAATAACGATTCAAATTTTATTGACCCCTTTTATAGTAGCGTTCACCTATGAGATAATAAAGTTGGCGGGGCGTTATGACCGAAATATATTCATGCGGATTCTTTCCGCGCCGGGATTAGGGCTTCAGAGACTCACCGTTTTTGAGCCGAACGAAAAACAATTACAGGTTGCCGTATCGGCTATGCTCCCGGTTATTCCGGAAAATAAAGAGGAAGATGTCTGGTAAAATAGTGAATTATAAAATAGTGAATTAAAAGGAGCTTTTATGTCTGAAAAAACTATATTTTCGGCGATACAGCCGACAAATACACCGCACCTCGGAAACTATCTCGGCGCATTAAAAAACTGGGTTTTAATGCAGAACGATTATAACTGTATCTATTCCGTCGCGGATTTGCACGCCGTTACAATTCGACAAGTGCCCGCAAAATTTCGCGCGCAAATACGCGAAACCTACGCAATATTAATTGCAATCGGTATTGATATAAAAAAGACAACGCTTTTTGTGCAAAGCCACAACCCGCACCATGCCGAATTGTCGTGGCTTCTTTCGTGTTACACCCAATTCGGCGAGCTTTCACGAATGACGCAATTTAAAGATAAATCCGAAAAACATTCCGAGAATATCAACGCGGGGCTTTTTACCTATCCCGTTCTTCAAGCGGCAGACATTCTTTTGTATCAGGCGGATTTAGTCCCCATCGGTGCCGACCAAAAACAACATCTTGAACTGTCGCGCGATATCGCCGTAAGGTTCAATAATGCTCATTCGCCGACCTTTACATTGCCCGAGCCACATATTCCGCAAAATAGCGCAAGGATTATGTCGCTTTCTTCGCCCGACAAAAAAATGTCAAAATCGGACGAGAACCCTAATGCAAGCGTAAGCCTTCTCGACGAACGCGATGTTATTATAAAAAAATTCAAACGCGCCGTAACGGACAGCAGTTCGGAAATTGTGTACAACGAAAACGCCCCCGAAAAAGCGGGAATCAATAATTTAATATCAATCTATACCGCCGTTACCGGAAAGAGCATTTCCGAATGTGAAAAAGAATTTAGCGGTAAAGGCTACGGCGATTTTAAGCTCGGCGTCGGCGAGGCGGTTGCCGATGCGTTTGCGGATATTCGCGGCGAATATGAAAGGCTTACCGCCGATAAAGAATATCTTGAGGCGTGTATGCGTGAGGGCGCGGAGAAAGCACTTAAATGCTCGGTTAAAACCTTGCGTAAGGTCTATAAAAAAATCGGACTTGTTTAAGTGAACATCTAAAAGCCTTTCAAACAATAACTCATATAATTTTTTTCAAAAACTTCTAAAAAATTTGAAAAAAATGCTAAAGTTTTTGAGAGCATTTACGATATTATCAGTAGGAAGCATTATACAGTTATAAATAATTATAGATAATAAGGAGGAAAAGCTATGTTGACAATTAATAATCTCGTTACTCCGAGTACGGGTGCAATAAAAAATACCCAGAATGAGATGAACGAGCTGAAAAATCAGTACAAGGGTAAGGAAATTGATTCCGCCGAATATCGGGAAAAGATGGAAGCACTAAAAGACCAAAAGGCGGCTATTGTTGCGGCGGGTATTAACGGCGCGGACAATAACCTCGTAACCAACCTCTTTTCTTATATGAATAACGGCGGTTCCGGCAATGGCGGAACGTGGGGCGGCGGAACATTTGACAACAGCGTTTTCTTCGGAAGCGGAAGCGAAATTTCCCAGTTACAGGCGATGAATTCCGCGAGAATCGGCATTGAAAATCGCGCCCGTACGCTTGTCGGCGAAATAGGACGCGACAGAGCGAGAGGCTTTGACGTTTCGGGGAAACAAGAAGCTTTAGGGAATCTCACCGGAAACTTAGACATTTTGTCTAAGAATTTGAGCGATTCCATTGACCGCGCAATGGGCGACGGAAGAACAGATGTTAAATATGTCGACGTAATGGCAAAAATAAAAGCATCACTTGCGCCAACGCCCGCAGAGGATACCGAAAAAACCGAAGAGGATAAAAGCGTTACAGAACAGGTTAATGAGGCAAGTAAGGAATATGACCCCGAAGACGCAAGCATTGCCGAACAAATCGCAAACAATGCAAAATCTGATTATGCAGAGGGTACCGATGTTTTGACCGGAGAGGAATAACTACGGGTTTGATACTTTTTGATACTTTAAAAGGCGGGTTCTTTAAGGACTCGCTTTTTTAGTGGTTGAGGAATATATTGACAAATGAGAATTAATGTGTTATTATGGGGATATCATTATTTTTAAACGGAGGTAAACAAAATGTTTACAAAAAGACTAATCTCGATTTTATTAGCGGCAACTATGTTCTTGACCGCAATCCCTGTTACACCGACTACAGCGATAACCGCGCTTACAAAACAATACGTAATGTATGCCACGGGCGGAAGCTCATTGCAACTAAACACTTCAAATACATCAATTGACGGAAATATTTACACAGGCGGCAATCTTGACGCATATAGTGCAAAAGTAGACATTGACGGTAAAGGTGAAGCGGTCGGGCGGCTTAACAAGCACGAACATACCGTTTTCGACGCGGTTCAATTTGTCGGCGGTATGCCGTATGACGCAATTAGCGTAAATGACGAAACGGGCGCGCCGGAGGTTGTTACCGCGTATTCTCTCGGCAGTGAAAAGCGAGAATACGAGCATTTCACACAGGCGGTTATGGATTCGCTCGGTAATAACTATCAAGCTTATCAGTGGTGGCACGGTATTCACGGTACCGATGTTTCAAACGATTCTTCGATTTATGTGCAAAACGGCGGCTTCCAGATTACCGGAAGCACCATAACGGTACAAGATACGATTATTGCCGATAACTCAATATTGATTAGCGGCTCAACCGCTTTGAACACTGCCGAGGACAAGGAAGTGAATTTGTTTGTCCCTAACGGCAATATCGGGATTTATGTTGAGAGCATTGATATTAACGGCGTGATTTACGCGCCCAACGGCACGGTTCAGATTTGCGGCACCGATATTAACATCAACGGCGTTATTATCGCAAAAGAAATCATGATTAGTGCGGAAAACTTCACTATTACCGAGAATTACGACCTGTCGTTGGCGGAATATATCATGACGGGTGTAGTTGAGCCGTTTGAGGGGGTTGACATTTACGGCGATTTCCTGTATACTAATAACGGTAGTTTTGTGACAATTGTCGGGTTCTCTACGCCGAACTACAACAGAATCGTCTCTATCCCCGCTCAAATTAACGGCTTGCCCGTCAGGAAAATCGGCGCGGGTGCGTTTATGGAGACCGATATAACCTTTATTGTGATTCCCGACGGGGTTACAGAGATTGATTCTTTTGCTTTCGAGAAATGCTCCGCACTTTCGGCGGTTACAATCCCCGAAAGCGTAGAACAAATCGGCTACGGCGCATTTAACGAATCCGGGCTTTTAGCCGTCCACTTTGCCGATAATAACTCAAAACCGCTCGAGAGTAAAGCGAAATTGCGAATCGACATTGCCGCTTTTGCTCACTGTACCGAGCTGACGGAAATTACCTTGCCCGATAGGGTCACAAGCTTAGGCTCTTTTGCGTTCACAAAATCCGGGCTTATGACCGCTAATATCGGCGCGGGTATTAAAAGCATTGCCTCGGGCGCGTTCGAGGATTGCGCTAACCTTACAACCGTAAATTTGCCCGACAGCTTAGAGAGCATAGGCGCGAGTGCGTTTTATAACTGTGTCAGTCTTGTCGGGATTGATATTCCGGCGGGGGTGAGTGTTGCGGATAATGCGTTTGCTGTTGATGATATTTTTGAAAATACATTTGAAATATTAGAAGAAACAACTCCAATAGGAACATTTGTACCGGGAACAGAAATCGGTGCTTTTATACAAACGCAAAAAATAAAAATGGGTGATTGGATTTATGATGTTGGTATAGTAAATTATGGAGGAGTAGCTGTACAAATTTATGCTGTAATAATTGAATATACAGGAAATGGAACTAATGTTACAATTCCTTCCTTATTGCTTGCGGCTTATTTAATTTCTGATGAATCCTCCGAAAGAATGATAACAAGTATTAACTCTATAGCGATAGGCAAAAGTGCTTTTGAAAATAATAACCGCATTAAATCCATTGTAATTAATAACAATGTTTATGAAATTAATGCGAATTCATTTAACGGATGTACTTCATTAACAGATTTATCTGTGGAAAATAATAATAAATTTTTTTCATGCGTTGACGGAGTATTATTTAACAAGAAACAAACTCAATTGATTAGATATCCGGAAGGAAAATCTCAAACAAGCTATACAATTCCCGATGATGTTTCGGTTATTGAAGATTCTGCTTTTTACGGCACACAAATTAAAGAGCTTACTATCAATTCTAAAGAAATAAAAAATATGAAGTTTCAAAATATGAATAAACTTGAAAAAATATTTATTAGTAATACCGTCAAGAATATTGATTCTTTTGAAATTGAAGATTGTCCGAAATTCAACACATTAGAAATTAATATGCCTAAAATTTCCAAAAACGCTTTTAAAAGTATAGAAGAATTGAAAACGCTGATTATTGGTGAGTTTGTAAGCGAAATCGGCGAAGATGCTTTCTATGGTTGTTTAAATCTCGAAAAAGTAGAAATCGGGAAAACTTTAAAGATTATAAAGGAATATGCTTTTGCCTACTGTAACTCACTTACAAGTATTGAAATCCCGGATAGTGTTACGGATATATATGAGTACGCATTTTTAGGTTGCGCCTCTCTTAAAACAGTAACATTTAATAATGAGGTTCCACCGGAGTTAGACGACACCGTTTTTGCATATTGTGATATTGAAACAATCTATGTTCCGTCCGGTGCAAAAGTAAGATATAAAGATGAGCCTGCGTTATATGGATTTAATATTGTGTGTATAAAGTGTGAATCCTCTGATTGTATCTGCGTTTGCTTAGGACACGGTGAGACCGATTGTGTTATATGCTGTCCTTATTGCAGAAATTTAAATTGTGAAATCGTTCATGTTTGTATCGTTTGTGGTCAAAAAGATAGTTGTATATGCGAGTATTGCGAATCATGCGGTAAGCTTGTACGTCCTTATTCTGACGAGAGATGTAAATGCTGTGTTAAGTGTGGAGAGATTATAGAAAAATGTAAATGCTGTAAATCATGCGATAAATTCCCGTGTAAAGGTATTTGTGAGGTTTGCAATAAATGTAATGTGGAATGTGAATCAAAAGAAAAATGTTGTAATTCCCGTTCATGTTCAATAAAAAATCTTTGTCATCGGAAGTATGGTGATGTAACCGGAGAGAATAAAATTAATTTATATGATATGATTATGATATTAAAATTCCTTATTAATGTAGAAAATAACATCTCAAATAATTATGAAAGTATATATTGCAAAAATGCACTTCCCGTTTCATTGATTGTTAGTATATGTGAACCGACGATTTACGATGCCATAGAAATAATTATTTATATGGCAGGAATGGAATGTATATTGAAAGATAAATACGGCACGTATAATAAGATTGAAAATCTATGAAAAAAATAATATCAATGATTATAGCGGGTACTATGCTTATCGCTACTATACCGATTATATCGGCGTATACTTCCGTTAATCTAAACGATAAAAATATAACCGACGAAAGACTTTTAGAAATGGTTGAAAATGGTAATATTCCCAATGATGTTGATTGGTTACAATTAGAGAAAAACAAAATTATAAAATTTACCGCATTGAGTTCTTTGACGGATTTAAGAAATTTATTTTTATCAGATAATCAAATTAATGACATTACGGCTCTAAGTGATTTAAAAGAATTAGAATGGTTATATTTGCATAATAATCAAATTAATGATATTTCGCCTTTATGCAATTTAATAAAAATGCGTTGTTTAACAGCGCATAATAATCAGATTGACGACCTTACGCCTTTAATCCAATTAAAAAAATTAAATATATTATTTTTTGGCGAAAATCAAATAAACGACATCGCACCTTTAAGCTATCTCACAGACTTAAATACACTGGTTCTAAACAACAATCAAATTATTGATATTTCACCTTTGCGTGACCTTGTAAATTTAAACGGTATG
>WRHO01000024.1 GCA_009783205.1 Oscillospiraceae bacterium | reverse complement strand
GATATTGACCATATTTTGAAATGCTCCACCGAGGAGGTTTTCGGGCATATAATCCAGTCTTCAGTGAACCGAAAAGACAAAGAATACCGCATCAGTGTTATCAATGAGGGCGACCCGCTTGAAATATACACTAATGTTGACGGAGAGGTAATTTTCAAAAAATACTCACCCGTGGGTGAGATTTCAAACACGGCTTCACAATATGCGGAGGTATTATCAAGAATAGGCGGATGTCCCGCCGTTATATGCGACCGAGACCATGTTATTGCGGCTTCGGGAATACAGAAAAAGGAAATTTTGGAAAGGCGTGTATCAAACTCGCTCGAAGATTTAATTGAACAGAGGAAAACTCACGTATACAAATCCTACGAAGATAAACAATTAAATCCTATCGAAGGAATGGACAGATACGCAATCGCCTGTTCGCCGATTATTTCACAAGGCGATGTTAGCGGGGCGGTAATGATGCTCTCGGCAGAAGGGCACGAATACGCAAACCCGGAACAAACGGCATTAGTAAATGCGGCGGCAATGTATTTCAGTAAGCAAATGGAAGAATAAAACCTCGTTTTTTGAGAAAACGCCCCCGAATGTTTAAATTCGAGGGCGTTTAGCATTACTTACTGTTCACTCCGCTTTTATGAAATCCCGCCGACGTGTTCTTTTGCTCATAAGGTCTTGTATCGTCGGGGTTATAAGACGGAAGCCCGGTATCGGCATTTTGTGAGGAAATATTAACCTTGTCCGTTATTATGTCGTTTACGTCAACGCTGTCGAAGGCGGCTCCCGCATTGGCGTTTCTTAAAACGGCGCGACCGTCTGAAGAAATCATGTCAAAGGGCGTCGCCCGTTTTTTCGGTTTTTGCATAAATAATACTATTCCTTTCTCTTTAAGAACAGTAAATAAAAGACTTATTTATTTACTGTAAATGAGTATAGTATTATTATGATATGATTTGAATGTATTATTCAACGAACAATTCTGTTGACAAATACCTTTCACCCGAATCCGGTAAAAGCACGACAATGTTTTTTTGAGCGTTTTCGGGGCGTTTTGCAATTTGGGTTGCCGCAAATAAAGCGGCACCTGAGGATATACCGACAAGTAACCCCTCTGTTTTCGCCGAAGCCCTCGCCGCTTCAAACGCTTCTTGTGTTTTTACTTTTATTATTTCGTCTATTATAGAAGTGTTTAAAAGCCGAGGTATAAACCCCGCGCCAATCCCCTGTATTTTATGCGGCGCGGCTATCCCCCCCGACAAAACGGGTGAATCAAACGGCTCAACCGCAATTATTTTAACAGAGGGATACTTTGCCTTTAACACCTCTCCCGTGCCGGTTATTGTTCCGCCCGTGCCTACACCGCATACAAAAAAATCAATTCTTTCACCTGCCTCTTCAATATCGTCACATATTTCAACGGCGGTTGTTTTTCGATGAATTTCTGTATTCGCGTGGTTTGTAAACTGTCCGAGGATAACGGAATCTGTCATTTGACCGTTCAATTCTTCTGCTTTTAAAATAGCTCCGTTCATTCCCCCCGCACCATCGGTCAGTATTATTTCCGTGCCCAAGGCTTTAAGTAATTTTTGACGCTCGACGCTCATTGTCTCGGGCATTGTTAAAACTAATTTGTACCCTCTTACCGCGGCGGTAAAAGCGAGACCGATTCCGGTATTCCCGCTTGTGGATTCAATAATTGTGCCGCCGGGCTTAAGCCTCCCGCATTGCTCCGCATCGGTAATCATCGCCGCCCCCACCCTGTCCTTAACGCTTCCGAGCGGATTAAAGTATTCAAGCTTAGCTATAATTCTCGCCTTTAAACAATGCTCATTACCGTAGCCGCAAAGCTCAAGCAACGGAGTTTTCCCAATTAAATCGGTAAGATTTTGTGCAATTTTTTGCATGGTCGTAACTCCTTTAGAATTGAGAACATCTAAAAAACCTGTTATTTTTTCAACTTAAATTTTGTAATCATTTCCTCGAGAATGTTCGCCTGTGCGTTCATTTCCTGTGAAGACGCCGCGCTTTGCTCCGCAGTCGCGCTGTTTTGTTGTGTTACGCGAGACACCTCCGATATACCGTCATTAAGTCGGTTAATGGCGATTAATTGCTCGCTCGATTCATTTGCTATTTCGACTATAATACCGACGCTTTTATTAATCCCCTCAACAATTCCCTTTAACGATTCGGCGGTTTCTGTGGCTATACTCATTCCGAGATTTGCTTTAGCGACCGAGTTTTCAATCAACCCGCCCGTATCCCTTGCGGCGTCGGCACTCTTCGCGGCGAGGTTGCGAACCTCCTCCGCAACTACCGCAAAGCCTTTACCGTGTTGCCCCGCTCTTGCCGCTTCGACGGCGGCATTAAGTGCTAATATATTGGTTTGAAAAGCAATATCGTCGATTACCTTTATAACCTTTTTAATATGCTCACCGGCATCGTATATTTCCGTAACCGCCGCCATCATGCTGTTCATTTGGACGCTCCCTTTTTCGGCGTCTTCTTTGATTCGATTTGACATTTCTGCCGCTTCCCCTGCTATAACGGAGTTTCTGTCTGTTTGTTTTCGCAATATGTCAATTGACGCGGACAATTCTTCGATTGATGCCGCCTGTTCCGTTGCGCCGCTCGACAAGGACACGGCACTGTCTGAAAGCTGTTTTGAGCCGCTCGACACCTGTGCGGACGAATTATTGATTTCATTAAACATATTGTTCAAATTTACAATCATTTTGTTTAGCGAAACCGCCATTGTATCTTTTTCCGAAAGTGCTTTAATTTGCACGGAAAGGTCTCCGTTCGCAATTGACTCAAGTTCACAAGCCGCTCCGTAAATATGCTTCAAAAAATAGTTACAGTCTTCTATTAATGCGCCTATTTCATCGCCCTTTTGCCTGTATTTCTTCAAAAGCTGTTTTTCGCCGTCTGCATATGCGATATCGCCCGTTGTACCGGCTCTCCGCATAAAAGCGGACAACACCGAAATGGGTTTACCCATATTTTTACCGATAAAATAAGCTATAACCAAAACAATTGAATAAGCAACAACAAAAATAATAATAAACCTTATTAAGGACGCCGTAACCTCTGCGTTTACTTCGCTTTTCGGCGCGGCTATATAAAGTGTATAATCGTTTACCAAGGGATGCGCGGCGACCAAGTGCTTACTCCCCAATGTAATCTCAAAGACTTCGCCGTTTGCGTTACTTGAGACTTGACTCAGCCTTTCCTTTTCTGCCGCGCCGAGTTGACTAAAAAGATTATTTGTTTCAAAAAAATCGCCGTAACTGTCTTCAAGAAGCGCGAATCCCGATTCATATACCTTAACTTGTTTTATTACGCTTTCTATATGATTAATTGATATATCCGCTCCCACAACACCGGCTTTTTCTCCGTTAATAAAAATCGGAACGGTATAGCTGACCATATCGCCCGAATCTTCCGTGTATACAGTTGACCAATACGCTTCACCCGTATTGTACGCGCCGTAAAACCAATGTAAATCCTCGTTTGCTTCGGAATATTCTTCATATTCCGCCGAATCATCAAAACGCTCAATCCCGCCTTCTGTTTTACAATAATATATCTCCCCCACATACTTCTCGTTTGTCAAGTCGGGGTGTAGGGAAATATATGCGGCGGATATACAGCCGATTTCTTCAATTATCTTATATACAAATCCCCCTATATCATCATTAATATGCTCAATATATAATTCGGGGTCTTTTTTATACCCGTCGATATCAAAGTATACCGATGTCAAATTACACAAATCGTCAACCTTATTGACCGCGTCCGTGAACTCGGAGCCTATAATTTCATCTAATTCCAATAGCTTATATTGAAGGCTCAGTCTCGAATGTTTTCCGATTTCGGTTATAATACGAGTCTGCATATAACCGGCAACGCTCCCCGCGACAATTAAAACGATTAGTCCTATTATGAACGCAATTTTCCAAGACATTTTTTTAGGTAATATTGATTTTTTCACTTTCTTCCCTCCCGGGTATTTTTTTACCGTCCAATCTTAAAATGTTTCACTTAGAGCCTTTGCCAAATCGTTGCCCGCGCTCCCCTGTACCAATAACGATATCTCGTCAATACCCGTAGTAATAAGCAAAGGGACGCAATTTATGTTCCTTAAAACCGCAAATACCTTTTCGGCAAACCCCGCGTTATCAATCATTTCGCGAGATTTCACGGTAACCTTGACATTCCCGCTGTTGACGAGCGGCTTACAATTTGCCTCCGATAACTGACAACTATTTATGATTGACAATAGTTTTGTCAAGTCGTCATCGTAAAAAGTAAAGCCAAAGCTTATTCGTTCCGAGGTCGCCGGTGCTTGGGAAATCATATCTATGCTTATTTCCGATTTTGCCGCCCGTTCCAATATTCCGCATATAAATGAATTTTCATAGGATGCGGCTACATTATTAAATGTCACAATTGATTGATTCTCGTTTACGATAATATCCGTCATATATATTACCATGCCTTTCCTCTTGTTTAGCCTTTCATCGTCAAGATTCGCCCGTCAGACGAAATGAATTCGTCCTTTGAGCTTATCTCTTGTTTTGCTTTATATAGCCTTTAATAAATCGGACATATCATATAACCCCTTAGCCCGACTCTTTAAAAACACGGCGGCGTTAATTGCGCCCACGGCAAATACCTCCTTCGACAACGCCGAGTGTGTAAGGGTAATGACCTCGTCGTGTCCCGCAAAAACTATTTCGTGTTCACCGACAATAGTCCCCCCGCGAATAGCGTGCATACCTATTTCGTTATTTCGTCGCGCTTTAAGGTCGCCGTTTCTGTTATGAACCTGATACTTTTTATTGCCAAATTCATCATTAATTGAATCAAAGAGCATATGTGCGGTTCCCGAAGGGGCGTCTTTTTTAAGGTTATGATGGCGTTCGATAATTTCTATATCAAACTGTTCCCCTAACACCCTCGCCGCGCGCCGCGACAAATCCTGTAAAAGGTTTATTCCGAGCGACATATTTCCCGTAAAGAAAATTGGAATTTGTGCGGCGGCTTTCTTTATCTCGCTTATTTCACCTTCGGCATACCCGGTTGTAGCCGCAACCAACGGAAGCTCTTTCATCTTACAATAGGTAAGTAAGTCCGGCAATGCCGACGAATGTGAAAAGTCGATAATAACGTCAATTTCTTCCTTTAAATCGAAAACGCTTTTGTAAATCGGAAAAATCGGCAATTGTCCGTTAAAATCCGATACACGTATATCGACCCCCGCGACAATGCGGCAATCGTTTCGCGCCGAAACAAGCTCCGCTATAACTCCGCCCATTTTTCCTAATGCGCCCGATAACACAATGTTTATCATTTTTATGACAATTCCTTATATTAAATTCACATATTTGAGCGATTTTTTCAACTCGGATAAAGCCGCCTCGTCCATTTTGTACAACGGCATTCTGCACCCGCCTACATTTTTACCGATAATGTTCATTGCTTCTTTTACCGGAACGGGGTTAACGTCTAATTTTAATAAATCTAAGCAAAGCTTTAAATATTTTATCTGCAGCTTTCCCGCCGCAATAAAATCATTATTAATACAAAGCCCGCATATATCAGCCATAACCGTGGGCGATATATTACCCAATACCGATACAACCCCCTTTGCCCCGAGAGACATTGCCGAGGTTGTCATAGCGTCATCGCCCGAATAAACATCAAGCGACTCGCCGCAAGCGTCGATAATCTGCGCCAAATAATTTATATCCCCGCCCGCCTCTTTTACGGCGACTATATTTGGGTGTTTAGCCAATTCGGTAAAGGTTTTGAGTTCTATATTGACACAGGTTCGCCCCGGTATATTGTACAACATAATCGGAATTTTTACGGCGTCGGCTATTCCCGTAAAAGCGGCGATTAACCCTCTTTGCGACGTTTTATTGTAATAGGGCGTCATAAGTAAAAGTGCGTCCGCGCCCGCTTTTTCCGCGGCAATGGAAAGCTCGAGCATATAGCTGTAGTCGTTGCTCCCCGTTCCCGCAATTATCGGAACGCGCCCTTTTGCCTTTTCCGCGGCATAGCGAATACACTCAATATGCTCATCATCGGTCAGGGTTGACGCTTCGCCGGTTGTTCCGCAGACAACTATAGCAGATGTTCCTTTTTCAATTTGTTCTTCAATAAGCGTTCCGAAACAATCGTAATTCACGCTTAAGTCGTGGTTCATAGGCGTTATAATCGCCGTACATGAACCTTTAAATATTGTTTTTTTCATAGCTGTAACCATTTCTTTCTGATTATTCTCTCAATTAAAATAACCTTTTTCGGCGAAAAGCTCCGCCATTAACACCGCGCCGCCCGCCGCTCCTCTTAACGTATTGTGCGACAGGCATACAAATTTATAATCATACAACGCGTCTTCGCGAAGCCGCCCTATTGAAACACCCATGCCTCCGTATAAATCACGGTGAAGCTTTGTTTGAGGGAAACAATCCTCTTCAAAATAGGTTAAGAATTTCTCGGGTGCGGACGGAAGCTTAATACCGCCGTAATTGTTCCACAAATCGAGTATTTCGGATTTTTTCGGCGGGTTTTCAAATTTGACAAATACCGCCGCCAAATGCCCGTCGCTCGCGGGAACCCTTATACATTGTGTTGTTATTGTTACATTATCGGCGTTTACTATTTGTTCGCCTTTAATGCTCCCCCAAATTTTTAACGGCTCCTGTTCCGATTTTTCTTCTTCGCCGCCGATAAAAGGAATTACATTGTCTACCATCTCGGGCCACGTTTCAAAGTTTTTCCCTGCGCCCGAAATTGCCTGATAGGTACAGGCGACAACCTCCTTAACCCCAAATTTCATAAGCGGGTGTAACGCGGGGACATAGCTTTGTATTGAACAGTTTGACTTTACAGCAATAAATCCGCGTTTTGTTCCCAAACGCGCCCGCTGTGCTTTTACGATTTCGGTATGCTCCGGGTTTATTTCGGGGATAATCATAGGGACATCGGGTGTATTCCTGTGCGCCGAATTATTTGAGATAACCGGTATTTCCGCTTTGGCATACGCTTCTTCTAAATCGCGAATGTCCTCTTTCTTCATATCTACCGCACAAAAAACAAAGTCAACCTTATCGGCAATTTCTTTTATATTTGCCGCGTCAATAATGACCATTTTTTTGTACGCCTCGGGGATTGGCGAATCCATAAGCCATCTCCCGCCGCCACCGACAAGCTCCTCATAGCTTTTCCCCGCCGAACGCGGCGAAGCCGCAAGCACCGTCACGTTAAACCACGGGTGCTTTTCCAACAAAAGCGCGAATCTTTGCCCTACCATACCCGTCGCGCCTATTATTCCTACGTTATATTTTTTATTCATGTACTCTCCCGTTATGATAAACTTTCAATAAAATTTAATTCGCGCTATTATTGTTATATTAACATATATTATGTCTTATGTCAAGATTTATTAAAATCTTCTTTTTCCGAATCCGAGAATTCCTCAATCTCTAACTCATATTCCTCTTCGTTTACTTCGACAATTACTGTTCTCGTTTTTGTCGGTCGCAGCCCGTTTGTTTCCACAAAATGTTCTCCTTATTAAAAGAAATCCCCCTGCGAAAAGCATATGCAGAGGCGGTTTTAACTAATCCGTCATATATATCCTCATCTCTTGCTTTTATTTCCAAGACGTCGGCTTTATTCTCGCTTATTTTTAAAATAAGGTTTGATTCTCCCGAGGCACCCTTAACATCAAATCTTACGGTTCCGTCTCGATTCACTTGATTCTTTATTTCTACCACAGGTAACCTCCAATAACCTCAATTCTTGTTTTGTTAAATCGGCATATTCACCCGGTTTAAGTACCCCCAATTTGACGCCGCCGACCGATACCCTTTTTAAGCGAGATACGTCCAAGCCTACCGCTTCGCACATTCTTCGAATTTGGCGATTCTTACCCTCCGATATAGCGAAGAGCATGACCGT
This sequence comes from Oscillospiraceae bacterium, assembly GCA_009783205.1. Taxonomy (GTDB): domain Bacteria; phylum Bacillota; class Clostridia; order Oscillospirales; family Ruminococcaceae; genus Ruminiclostridium_E. The sequence continues at coordinate 22,573 of WRHO01000024.1, read as the reverse complement.
TCGCTTTTCTTCCTCTGTGATTATTTGAACGGAACAAGGTCGGGTAATCTCTCCTTCGCCTATGTCTACCCCCGACGCCAATTTTTCCGCTTTAAGCTCATCTGCTTTACCCGCAACGGTTACGCGGTATATTTTGCTCACCGCGCTCGACGGATGCGCTATTCTGTTAGCAAATCCGCCATCGTTTGTCAATAGAATCAACCCTTCTGAGTTTACATCGAGTCGACCGACGGGATAAACCCGCTCGGGTATTTTATTCAAAAGCTCTGTAACCAACCGTTTTGTCCCTACGTGCGGGTCGGATGCCGAGCACAAATACCCCCTCGGTTTATAAAGCTTTATATATCGCGGCTTTGCTTTTGAGGCAATTCTTTCGCCGTTGACGGTGATTATATCGCCGCGTTCGCTCGCCTTATCTCCGATTTGAACGGTTCGTCCGTTTACCTTTACTCTACCCTCTTTAATGTATGCTTCCGCCCTTCGGCGGGAGCAGTAGCCCGAATCGGCTATTATTTTTTGAAGTCTTATTTTGTTATTCATATACCTTTTCTAATGCTCCTAAAACATCGAATCCGTGATTCAACATCTTTATATGGTCGTTCCAGTCATCGGGAGCATTAAGCGTAACAGCTATTAACGTCCTTCCGTTTTTTTCCGCCGCCGAAATTAAACATCTCCTCGCGTTATCGGTAAACCCCGTCTTAACGCCGATACAGCCCTCATAACTGAACAACATTTTATTATTGTTGGAAATTGAGCGTTTGTATGGTGGGTTTCCAAATTCAAGGCGCGCGGTTTTGCTTTTGCAGATTTCTCGGAAATCGCCGTTTTGTAAAGCATAAGCGGTTAACACCGCCATGTCGCGTGCGGTTGAAAGATGCCCCTCTTGGTCAAGTCCGTGAGGATTTGCATATACGGTGTCCTTCATTCCGATTTGCTCTGCCTTTTGGTTCATGCGCTTAATAAACTCGGAAAGACTTCCCGAAACGCTTACCGCGGCGGCATTAGCGGCGTCGTTTCCCGACGGAAGCATCATTCCGTAGCACAACGCACGCCTCGTTACAATGTCGTTTTCTCGAAGCCCCATTGACGTCCCCTCAACGTGGATTACTTTATTGTCAACCTTAAAAGGTTTATCCAAATCTCCCGCCTCGAGCGTCAGAATTGTGGTCATAACTTTTGTAAGGCTCGCAATCGCTCGAACCTCCTCGCCGTTTTTTGTGAAGTAAATCTTCCCGGTATCTGCGTCTATGACAATTGCCGAAACTGCGGATATTCCCGGGCGCGGCAACGAAACGGATATTTCCGTCGCGCCGCTTAAACCGACAAATAGCGATAAAACTATTATACTAATTATAAATTTTTTCATATGACTATTTTATCGCTAAAATTAAAAGATATTCTTAGTATATATTATTAACCCGAATTGTCAGAATCAGGGGTTTCGTCCTTTTTTTTCTTCAAAAAAAGCCCTTTTATTTTCTCGATAAATTCGGGTGCCGATTCAAACACACTTTCCATAATATTATTCTCCTTTGAAACCTCAAGGAGCTTTACGTCGCCATCGGTTTTTATTACCACAAATGTCATCGGTTTAATAGTTACACCCGCGCCGGAGCCACCCGCAAAAACATTTTTAGGCGGTGTCGCCGGAAGGTCTGAACCGCCCGAAACGAATCCGAACGAAACCTTTGATACCGGGATAAGAATTGTTCCGTCGGGTGCCGTAATCGGCTCTCCGATAATAGTGTTTACATCGACGAGTTCGCGAATTTTATCCATTGACGTACTCATCATTCCTTCTAAATTTTGCGCCATTTTTTATAACCTTACCTTTCCGAGCTGTAAAAAAAGCTCTGTCACGCTTCATTTTTTTGCTGCGTTCGCTAAATATTTTATAAAAAACACAACCGCCGATATAACCCGAAGCTTAATTCTACATTCCATTTGTATATCGGTTTTTTCCTTTGCAAAATCTGCGGTTACGTTGACCTCTTTTATTTTTAGTTTCAGTATTTGATTGAGCCAAGCTAAACCGCCCGAAACCGCCGCCGACTGTAGCCCGTAGTTTAGCGCGACTTTTGCGGCGTCGTCCCCGCCTATTACGCAATTGAGCCGTAGATTTACAACCCGCAGCTTTTGTATAAGTCGTTTAATCGGGGCTTTCGCCGCGTCATAAATTAACATATACATTTCAAAATCAAATCCGCGTTTATTCCCCTCTTTAACGTCCTCGGCGAGTTCGTCTATCCCCGACCCTTCCGAAAGCTTTTTCGCGAATGACTTTTTTTGTTTTTTGTTTTTGTTTGTTTCTCTTTTTTTATGCTTTTTTTTCTTTTGCTTTTTAGGCTTTTTTGAATCATATAAAGTTATAAAAAGGTATTTAACCTTTACAGAAAAGTCATCTCCGTAATCAATATATGCAATCACCGAAAAAAAGAGCAAAACGCCGATAAAAAGCAAAACCGCGATTATTATATATAAGACCGTCAAATTTAAGTCTCCTCTTGAAACGAAAGCTGTTCTTCCTCGCCGGGCAAGGGCGGTAAATCGCTTAACCTCTTCATTCCGAAACAACGCAGAAAATGAGCGGTCGTTCGATAAGCAATCGGTCTGCCCGGTAAATCCAACCGCCCCGCCTCTTCAACCAATCCTCGTTCGCATAAAGTGTTGACAACACTTGACGAATCTATTCCTCGCACCTTCTCGATAAACGCTTTCGAAACGGGTTGATTATACGAAATAATTGCCAATACTTCCATAGCCGCCTGTGACAATGGGGTTTGTCGCTTAATATCAATTGCCGACTTTACCGCTTCGGCATATTCCGGTTTGGTCGCGATTTGATAACTCCCCCCCAATTCTAAAAGCACAATTCCGCTTTCCTTATTGTCATAACGCTTTTTTAGTCGGGTCAATTCTGCGATTATTTCATTTTTCGGAAGCTCAAGAATTTGTGCTAATTTCTCCGCTTTAATGGGTTCTCCGTAAGCAAAAAGCACAGCCTCAATTCTCGGTAACGGCATTATGACCCCCTTTTGAAAACTCAATATAGTTTAAATCGTCGGAAAATGATATTCTTCCGTGGCTCGAAAGTTCCAATAACGCCATAAACGTCGCAACCTGTTCCGAGCGTCCGAGGTCGTTGAATAATTGCAAAAGCTTTAACCTTCCGCCTTTTTTTATTTGCTTCAGTACATATACAACCTTAGAGAAAACGCTCACATAATCAATTTTTATCTCACCAATGGGGGTTATAAACTCAACGGGCGCATTAAGCTTCTCCCTTACGCCGACCGCCCCGATTGAAAGTATAAGCTCGTCGACCGAATGTACCAAATTATATGTCATATCAATCTCGGCTTCAAGCGGCTCTCTCACAAAAACAACATCGCCGACAAAAAGCTTTCTGAGCTTTTCCGCCATAGCCTTACACAAAGCGTATTCAATTAACGCGCCTTCTAATTCTTTTTTTAGCTCCTCCGCTTCGTGTTTAGGCAAAAGAGAGACCGTCTTTATATATATGAGACGCGCAGCCATTTCGAGAAACTCGCCGGCTAACTCAATCTCGTTTTCCTTTGAATCGGCAATATAATTCAAAAATTGTTCAAGTAAAACGGATATTTCTATATCCTGAATATCTAACTTGTGCTTTGCGATTAGAGAGAGCATTAAATCGAGAGGCCCGTCAAATATTTCGGCTTTTATTTCTAATTTAAACTTTAATTGTTCCATGATGTGCCTTTCCGAACCTTAGAGCCTGTTAGTATCTCTTTCAAAGAGTAATAAAAAATGTAGCGTAGTTTATTCCCACCATGATGGCATCGCTGACCCCCGAAATAAAATATCGAAGAAAAGGCGTTGTAATCAATATCATTAAAAGAACTATTCTTATTACGGGCATATATCGTTCGATAAAATTAATCTGATTAGTGCTGAGGAAAAAGTACATAATTTTTGAACCGTCGAGCGGAGGAATGGGGATTAAATTAAATACCGCAAGATATAAGCTTATCGACGATATCATCATTAACGAAAAGCCCAAATACGCCATAAACCGATTGTTAAAATAATCGGGCGACATATTTAAAAGAAATTGCGGAGGAAAAGAAAGATTGTAGAATCTCGTATATATATCTACGTTTAATTCGGAAAAAATAGCGATTATACTTGCCGGAACGGTTGTAATATAAATAATCTTGCTGATAATAACACAAATAAGAGAAAACAACACATTTGACGCGGGACCCGCCGCCGCAGTAAGCGACATAAACTTTCTCATAGTGATATTCCTGTTTGCGCGCAACGGATTGACCGGAACCGGTTTTGCCCAACCGAACCCGATTAAAAACATACAAGCGAAGCCAATCGGGTCAATATGCCGCAAAGGATTGAGCGTTAACCGCCCCTGTTCACTTGCGGTATTGTCGCCTAATTTCCAAGCCACGAACGCATGAGCGCATTCGTGAAACGGCAAAAGTATTATTGTACTCGATATAATCGAAAAAAACAATAAAACAATATACAACGAGCTGTTCCCCGTAGGATTACTCAGATGTTCAAAAAGCTGCATAATAGGGCTGTTCATTTTGTTTTTTCCTCCTCTTCCCGTTGTAAAAACTCGTGCAGATAATCCATAACCGTCTTAACCTTGCGTTTGTCAACCTTTAGGCTCATTATACCGACTATAACGAGCGCGACCGCCGCCCCCGCAAAAGAAAATACCCCGTTATATCCCGTTTCGGGGAGCTTTGTCAAAAAAGGCATATATCCTTCGACGAACGGCGTTATATAATATAAAATCAAATTGAAAAGCAACGCGAGCGGAAACGACGCGATAATAATAATCCACGCAAAAAGCTTCATCGCTTCCGAAACGGTGATTTTTCCGGATATTTGGCTTTTTCCCTCGTCATATTCAAATATCTCACCCGTAAACATTATATCGCACAAATCCTTGCCGTAGCTTTGATAATAATGCAGGGAGTATTTATGCTCCTTATGCGAGTGTAAAAATAAAGCTTTACCCTTAACCCGCCCCACTCGCGCGCCCGATTCTGCCGCCCGCTCCCATTTAAGCTTAGCATCGGTTGACGGGATTTCGCCGTCTAATATGATTTCAGTTGAAAATAACGCCATTAATCCTCCGCTCTTGTTATACTTAGCCTCCGTCAAGCGGACTGCTCGGCGGCACAGCCACCGACACCTCCGCTCTTATTATACTTAGCCTCCGTCAAGCGGACTGCTCGGCGGCACAGCCACCGACACCTCCGCTCTTGTTATACTTTACTCCCGTCGACGTACACCGATTTTGGAGTTTCAAGCACATCGTAAAAATTCCCTTTGAACAAAACAAAATCGGCGTCCTTCCCGATTTCGAGACTCCCAACCCTGTCCGATATTCCGCAAATCTTAGCCGCGTCAACGGTTATTGCTCTTAACGCATTTTGCGCGCCCAAGCCGCCCCGAATCGCAAGCCCCGCCGAAAGCGGAAGATACTGTACGGGAATAACCGGGTGGTCGGTACAAATAGCAAATTCTATCCCTTTATTTGAAAGTATTCCCGCCGTGCAAATCGAATGATTCAACATTTCCGGCTTACCGCGGTCACACAAAACAGGACCGATTATAACGGGCGTATTAAGCTTTTTCAATTCGTTCGCTATCATTGCCGAATCGGTTCCGTGTACAATAACTAATTTAAGATTAAATTCCTCGGCTATTCTTATGGCGGTGAAAATATCGTCGGCACGGTGACAGTGTGCGTGAACCTTAATATCGCCGCGTAATACCGGCAACAACGCGTCACACTTTATATCGAAATCGGGCAACTCTGTTTCGGGGTCGGCGTTATGCGCGTCTACCGACTTCAAATATCGTTGCGCCTTGTACAATTGTTCTCGAATAATTGCGGCGGTCGCCATCCTCGTTACCGGCGTCTCGCTTCTCTCTCGGTATACCATTTTCGGGTTTTCTCCAAACGCAAACTTCATAGCCGTCGACCCTTGTATAATGCGTTTGTCTATACGCGGACTCCCCGAAGTTTTTATTGCCGAAAAAAACCCCGCAATCGGATTCGCGCTTCCGGGCCCGCACATGACCGTCGTTACACCCGCCTTAACCGCCTCGTTAAAACAAAGGTCGGTAGGATTAACCATATCAATTGCGCGCAAATGCGGGGTACAAGGGTCGGAAATCTCATTTCCGTCGTCCCCTTCAAACCCCTCGGCGTTCCCCCAAACCCCGACATGGCTGTGCGCGTCGATGAACCCGGGGTAAAGGAACGCGCCGCCCGCATCTACGGCTTTATCGGTTGTGAGCGGACAATCGCTCATATGCCCTATTGCTTTTATTTTACCGCTAAACTCGATAAACCCGTTGTCATAAGTAGTATTTTCTCCGTCGAGCGTGTAAATTTTAGCGTTGTATATAATCATTGTATATTGAAATAATCCCTTCCGATAAAGCTTGAACGCTTGTGTTCCCGTTCACCGTATAATCCGCATTATCAAGATATATCCGTTTTCTCTCGTTGTACAATTTTTCTAATTCGTCAATTGTTTTTTCATAAGCCAAAGGGCGGTTATTGTCGTCCTTAATGCGCTCGCGACAAACAGAAAAATCCGTATCAATAAAAACTAATATTCCCCGTTTTTTTATCAAAGCAACATTCTCGCGCCTTAAAACCGCGCCGCCGCCTAAAGCCACTATTGCGCGCGATTTTGAAAAGACGGAACCGAGAAGCTCGCTTTCCAAATCGCGAAATCGGTCAATCCCATCAGCTTTAACAATATCCGAAATGCTTCGTCCGACATAAGCCTCAATGTGTTCGTCTAAATCGCAAAAAGTGAGATTTAACCCTTCTGCCGCAATTCTACCGACCGTAGTCTTCCCGCAACCCATAAACCCGCACAGGTATAATGCACCGCGCATATAAAATTCCATACCTTCTTTTAAAGTTTGTTTAACAGTTCATCTATTATTTGTTGTGAGTCGTCGTCGCTTATCCTTAACCCGTTCCAAATGACCTCGGAAATTGCCGCCTGATGAACTAACATTGTCATACCGTTAAGCGTTTTCACCCCGCGTTTTTTTGCCTCGGAAGCTAACCTTGTCGGCGTCGGGTTGTATATAGCGTCAAACAAATATCTGACCTTACCGAGTATTTCCGGAACGAGCGGTATATCGTCAACATTCGGATACATTCCGCAGGGGGTTGCGTTTAATAAAAGGTCGTATTCATTAACGGCGTTGAGCGTATCGGTATAGGTAATTCTCATTCTTCGAGCGGGGGGAAGGGTGTTACCGAGCGTATTAATTGAGCCGATTGTCGCCGTAACAAATTGTCCGTTTTTGTTTTTTAATCCCGACCCGTCCGAGCCCACTATATCTTGAGATAGCTTTGCCGCCGCCTTCTCCTCCGTTGCCTCGCGCCTAATCGCAACCGTAAGCTCCGCCCCCGCTTTTATTGATTCAAAAGCCATCATTCGCCCCGTTCCGCCGCACCCGAGCAACAGAACCTTCGCCCCCTTCAAGGACGCACCTAAAACCTCAATCGCCTTTAAAAATCCGTAGCCGTCTGTATTATACCCCACATACTCGTTAAATTCCTCATTATAATTTACACAATTTACCGAGCCGTAACCCGCCGCGGTTTCATCGAGACGGTCAAGAAACGGAATAATAGCCGTTTTATACGGAATCGTCACATTAAACCCTTGAAGCTCTTTCATTAGTCCGCTTTTTAAAGAAAGCTCGTCGGGGCTGACTTCATAAAGATTATATTCAAAATCGGTCACACCGCACAGTTCGAAAATACGCCTGTGTATGTAATCTGATACGGAATGTCCCAAAGGATAACCTAACAACCCGAATTTCTTATTCATTCTAAACACTGTACCCCTTTTAACATAGATATAAGGATTATTATACACCAATTTTTGTAAAAAATCAAGGATATTTTTAATTTAGACCTATTTATGCAGTAGTCACAAATGCAAAAGCCAAATGTTAAAACAATTTGGATATATTTTGAGGAAAATTTCTATTGATTATTTTCATATAATATCCTATAATATAATTTAAGGCAAAGAATTTAAGGCAAAGAAAGGACGGTTTTTAAAAAATGGTTTTTGAAAAGATTAAAGCAATTATAGTTGAACAGCTTGATGTAAGTGAGGAAAAGGTAACCTTAGCTTCTAATATTCAAGATGATTTGGGTGCCGACTCTCTCGATATAGTTGACCTCGTTATGAGTCTCGAAGACGAGTTTGGTATTGAAATACCCGACGATAAGGTCGAAAGCGTGAAGACGGTTGAGGATATTGTAAAGTTTGTCGAGAGTAAAGTTGATTCGGAATGAGCGATAACAAGACTTTTCGATATTATGAAAATTAAACGAGTCGCGGCAATTCACGACCTTTCGGGGTTCGGGAGATGCTCGCTAACCGTAATCGTCCCGATATTATCGGCGATGGGGGTACAGGTTTGCCCGGTACCGACCGCCGTTCTGTCGACGCATACGGGCGGCTTCAGCGATATGGTCTTCAAAGATTTGACGGACTATATCGGGCTTTGCTATAATCATTACAAACAATTATCAATTGATTTTAACGCAATTTACAGCGGGTTTTTAGCTTCCTCCGCGCAAATTGACGGGTGTCTCAAATTTTTTTGCGGGTTTCCGTCCGCGTTAAAAATCGTCGACCCCGTTATGGGTGATAACGGTAAACCGTATCAGACTTATACAAAAGAGCTTTGTTCGCGAATGAACGAATTAACCGAAATTGCCGATATAATAACCCCGAATTTAACCGAAGCGGCGATTTTACTTGAAGAAGAGTATCCATTGGACGGAAGGCTCGACATTGCGACCGCCCAAAACTGGCTGATGCGATTATGTAAGCGTACTCCGACGGTCATTATAACGGGTGCGGTTATTGACGGCGAGGTTTGTAATATCGGACTCGAACGCACGTCATCGGAATTAAAGCGCGTAAACTATCAACACATTCCGGTACATTACCCCGGTACCGGCGATATTTTTGCGAGCGTTTTGACGGGGTCTATTCTTTGCGGGAATAACTTGTATACGGCAATCGAACGCGCAACCGAATTTGCAAGAAAATCGGTTGCGCTGACCTATGCCGCTAACGGAAATTCAGATAATGAAAGCCGTAACGGGGTGTTATTCGAAAAGCTTTTATCCCAATTGACAGAGTTTTAATTCGCGGTAATCGTTTATATATAAATCAACCCGCGACATAATCTCATCTGCTTCATCTGCGGAAATTTTCCAAAGCGTATCCGCCCACCTGTCTTCAACGGCGGCGACCTTAAATCCGGCATTTTTCGCGGTATTCATTGCGTAATAGGCGTCTTCAAACACCCAAACGTCTTCTTTTTTTATGTTCATTTCTTGGGTATTTTGTAAAAATTCTAAGGCTTTATGATAGATTAACGGCGACTCCTTACTCTCCCCCACCTCGCGACAGGTGAAAATCGCGTCAAAAAAACCGTGGCCTTTATTACGATGTAATGCCGTTTCAACATAGCAACGGTCGGTTGCGGTTGCGAGTACCATTCTGATATTGTTTTGCCTAAGACTTTCGAGAAAATCATAAGCCCCCGGCTTTAAAACAACCTCATCGCGATAACCTTTTTCAATTCTTTGCCAATTATAAGGCACCTCTCGCCAAACGTGCATTGAATCGAGAAGCGTCCCGTCTAAATCAAATATAACTGCTTTTGTTTTCATGAGCATTATTATAGCATATTATATTCTTTTTTGTCAACACTTTTTTGAAGTTGCCTCGAGTATTAAAGCAGAAATACAAGCATAGATATAAAACGGGGAGGAGTATATTTATGCTGAATAAAACGAAGCAAAGTAACCGCAAAGCGGGTTATAGGCTTATTGCAACGGGGTTGGTATTAATCATTTTTATAGTGTTAGCCGATATACGTCTTCGACCAATTATTCAAAAAGCGGGGGAGTATCAAAGTCGGGTTGTCGCGTTACGGATAATTAATCAGGCTGTGCAGGACGAGCTTCAAGCACAGGAGTATAATTATACAGATTTAGTTGAATTGTCGCGTGACGCCGCCGGTAATATTATATCAATCGAAAGCAATATGGCGGGTATTAATCGGTTAAAAGCCCGCGTTTCACAAACAATTAACGAGGGCATGGGTTCAATCGGACAAAGCGAGCTTAAAATCCCCATAGGAACCGTTTCGGGTATTAATGTTTTATATGGGAGAGGGCCGGCAATTCCCGTGAAATTGTCACCTCGAGGTTTTGCGTCGGTCAACCTTGTTTCAAAATTTACACAAGCCGGAATAAATCAGACGTTGCACCAAATAACTTTAAATGTATCGTCGGATATATCGGCAATTATACCGGGGTATACCGCTTCGGTTAATGTCGAGACGGAATTTATTATAACACAAACCGTTATAGTCGGAACGGTTCCCGAATCATACGCGCATATTATATTATAGCAAAGAGGATAAGTTTGAATAAAAGCTGGCAGGGGTGGCTCTGCCGCCCCGAAGCCGGATAGGTTTTTATTCGCAGAAGTTTTGTGCCTCGGAAAGAAATGGTCATAAATATGGACTTTAAACAAGCAGAAAAAGAACACGCGGAGCTGTCCGCCGAAATAGAAATTCATAACAGGAACTATTATGTTTTAGACAACCCGACAATCGACGATTATGAGTACGATATAAAAATGCGTAGGTTAATCGAGTTAGAGACGCTTTTTCCCGATTTGATTACGCCCGATTCCCCGAGTCAACGCGTTGGCGGCGAGGCGTTAAGCACCTTTGATAAGGTTTCGCATACGGTTCAAATGGGAAGCCTTCAAGATGTTTCCACAAGCGACGAGCTTCGCTCATTCGACGCGCGGGTACGCAAGGCGGTTGATACCCCGCTTTATGTAGTCGAGCCGAAGGTTGACGGTTTATCGGTTTCTCTCGAATACAAAAACGGTATTCTTGTTCTCGGCGCGACAAGAGGCGACGGATTCATAGGCGAAAATATTACAAGAAATATCATGGAGATTAAAAATGTCCCGCATAAGCTTACCGAACCTATTAACATTGTCGTTCGCGGCGAGATTTTTATGCCGCTCGAAAGCTTTGAAAGGCTTATACAAAGACAAAAAGAAAACGGCGAACAATTGGCAAAAAATCCAAGAAATGCCGCCTCCGGTTCCGCAAGACAGAAGGAGCCGAAAATTACCGCCGAACGCGGTCTCGACATTTTCATATTCAATATTCAAGGTGAAACAGATATGATTAGCCATAAAAAATCCCTTGAATACATGAAAGAATTGGGCTTTAATGTAATTACGGGATACAAGACCTTTGACAATATTGAACTCGCAATAGATTATATCGCGAGAATCGGCGAGCTGCGGAACACAATGCCCTTCGCGCTCGACGGCGCCGTAATAAAGGTCGATAATTTTGAAATGCGCGAAATTATCGGGTATACCGCAAAATTTCCAAAATGGGCGGTGGCGTTTAAATACCCGCCCGAGGAAAAGGAAACAATTGTAAGAGAAATTGAGGTTAATATAGGAAGAACGGGGGCGTTGACTCCCGTCGCAATTTTTGACCCCGTTGTTTTAGCGGGAACAACCGTCACCCGCGCATCCTTGCATAATCAAGATATAATAAACTCGCTCGGTATTAATAAGGGCGATACAATAATTGTCCGAAAGGCGGGGGATATTATACCCGAGGTCGTAAAAGTAATTAACCCCACCTCCGCCCCCTTTCAAATTCCCGCCGCTTGTCCCGAGGAGATGAAAAACGCCCAAATACTAAGGAGTATTGAACATTTTGTGTCGCGAGACGCAATGAATATAGACGGGTTGGGTGAAGCAATTGTCGAGCTTTTGACAGAGCATAAGCTGATTAATAACGCCGCGGATTTGTATAAGCTCACTAAAGAGGATTTGTTGACCCTTCCCGGATTTAAAGAAAAATCGGCGGCAAACCTTATAAGCTCAATTGAACGCTCTAAAGATAATTCATTAGACCGCGTTATTTTCGCGCTCGGCATTAAGGGAATAGGGAGACAGTCGGCGACGTTGCTTTGTGAAAAATTCGGCAATATAGACTCTGTTATATCCTCCGATATTGACGAGCTTAAAACAATTGATAAATTTGGGGATATATTATCGGAAAACGTCATCAATTTTATGGGTGACGAGCAAATGCTTAAGCTTATACAATCGTTGCGCGACGGCGGCGTAAAAATGGAATATACGCGCAAAATTATAGCAGACAATCTTAACGGGTTGACATTCGTTTTAACCGGTACTCTCCCCACAATGAAGCGGGAAGAGGCAAAGGCGTTAATAGAAAGCTTGGGTGGAAAATGTGCGGGGTCGGTTTCGGCAAAAACCGACTATGTGGTTGCGGGCGACGACGCGGGGAGCAAGCTGACTAAAGCGGAAGCGTTGGGGGTAAAGATAATTAATGAAGACGAATTGTTGAAAATGTCTTGACATACGTCGGTTACCTTGTTATAATGGTTATAAAGGCAACTAAAGGAAGGCGGTTTATATATGAAAAAAACTAATATATCGCTTTTTTTCGTTTCGCTTACTTTTGTCGCGATAACGGCTTTCGCCGCCTGTGGCGAGAATCAAGAGGGGGATTTGCCTGTCAACTCATCGGAGTTGACACAAGAACAAACCTCGTTTTCAACATCAATCTCGACCGCGCTTGCGACAACCTCTTATGCAACATCGGCAATAACGGAACGGGTAACGACGGGCGTTACATATGAGACAACAACAAATGCCGCAACTACGACTACGGCGGTTGTACAAGAGGAACAAGAAACGACGGTAACGCCGGTTGAGTTAATTGAGGAACAATTGGAATCAACAGCCACAGAACAACCTAAAATACGGTTGCTCGAGCCTACCCAACCCCCTGTCCCACCGCCTACATTACCCGTGCCAACACAAGCACCGTTGCCCCCGCCTCAGCCGCTCCCGCCCACGCCAACGGACATTGTAACGGTAACGTCTACATTTAATGTTGCTTTAGACTGCGTCGGCTGTGAGGTCGCGATTGCGGCGGTAATATCGTCAATTGACGGGGTTATAAGCGTTTCGGCGAGCTACAACTCGGGGAGTATAACGGTGGTACACGAATCGCGCTTAAGCGCGGATACAATAAGAAACAGAATATCCGAAGCGGGCTATTCTGTTACATGAAGAATACAAGAAAACATAATTTAGAAGGTTAGTTTGAAAAAAAGTTGCAGGGGCGGCTTTGCCGACCCGAAACTGGATAGGCTTTTATTTATGCCACGTTGGTGGCGGAAAGGTATGGTTTTCATTATGAGTATCAGAATGAGATTAACGGCTATAATCTGCGCGGGGGTTATGCTTTGTGCAATGATTATACCCGTAGCGGGAAGCGTTGTTGAAGCGGAGTCTGAGCCGGAAATGCGAAAAACAGATTTATTTGACTTTATTGAAATTCTTCAGTATATGGTTGAGCTGGTCGAATTACCGTCAATTGAAATGTACGATTTTAACAAAGACGGCGTTGTTGACCTTTTCGACGGTTTGATGGTTCTGTCCGGCTTAGTCGGAATTGAATCGCCCGTGATGATTCTTTGCAACCCGCCTTTAAAACAAACCGCGACAAGCGAGTTTATTGTCAATGAGTTGGACTGTATAAAGTGTGAGGATGCAATTGTTACTATACTGTCGGGTTTAAGCGGTATTGTTGACGTTTCTGTAACATGGGACACAAAGACCGTAAAGGTTGTACACGATGAAAAGTTGACTGCCGATTCAATTAAGGCTCATATGGAAAACTACGGGTTCACCGTTTCATACAAAATCACCCTCCCGCAAATTGCAACAACCGTTTCGGAAACAATCGCCTTGCCCCAAATAACCATGGTAACCACACCCTTGCCCGAGGTTGTAGCAACTACTGCACAAGAGGTCACTGCCGAAGCAACAGACGCAACAGATAATTTTTCGGAAACGACCGACCGACCTGTACAAGAAACAACATACGCCCCCGAAACGACAACCCTTCCGGAAACAACAACCGAACCGCCCGCTACAACCACAGAACCCGTAATAACAGCCTATACATCTGAAATAATCGTTTGCGGCTACGATGTGTGTTGTATTGTTCCGTTGACAAATTTGTTAATGGCTTTAGACGGCATATTGAATCTCTCGGTTGTATCCGATTCATGCGGCGTTAAATACACAATTCTCCACGAAACATGGTTAGGCACGAACGAACTCAAATCATATATAAGAGGAAGAGGATATAATGCTTTGTAGGAGTGTGTTAATTAAAAAAACGCTTTCATTGTTAATAGCCGCAGTTGCCGTTACGGTGGCTTTTGCCGCCTGTGCCGAGGACAATAAACCGATAAACCCGATTGAAAGCGGAAACAATATAATTGATAACGCGAGAGCCGCCGCAGATGGTGAAGAGGCACAAGGGATTATAACAACGGTGGTTTCGATTAAGGGAATGTCTTGCGGTAAATGCGTCAATTCCATAACAGCCGAGTTGAACAAAATAGACGGCGTATTCGATGTCGTTGTGGATTTAGACGAAAAAAACGCAACCGTCGAACACGATTCGAGCGTCAGCGAAGATGATATTAAAGAAGGAATAATGGCGGCGGGATACACACCCGTCGATTAGGTATGAATATATTAAAACTTGTAGCGAGAAATCTATTCCGCAAAAAAGGGCGGTTTGTTTTCACCCTTCTCGGTATTTCAATCGGAATGGCGTCGTTCGTGGCGTTACTTTCGATGGGCGAAAATATGCAATCGGTTGTTAAAGCGCAAGCGGAGAGTCTCGGCGCGAGCTTTATGATAATGCCCGAAAATATATGTATATATAATCAAATGGCGATTGTTACGGGAGAAACTATATCCGAATCTATGGAATACAAAGTGTTCGAGGATTTGACGGCGGTAAACGATGTCACAATTATCCCGCATTTAACACAGAAAACATCAATTAAAGATAAACCGTCCGTTGTCGCGGGAATACTTCCTCGGGAAACCTATGCCTTTAAGGTGTGGGAAATGAACGAGGGGGTATTTTTTGAGTCCGACGACCAAAATGCGGTTGTTGTCGGTATTGATTTTGCCGAAACGCGCAATCTTCGAGTAGGTGAAACGGTGACCGTTAAAGGTGAACAGCTTCCCGTAATCGGCATTTTAGCAAAAACACAGGGGAACGACGATATGACAATGTTCGCGCCGCTTACCGTTGTACAACGCCTTTTCAATAAGGACGGTTACATCTCTTATATGTCGGCTCGGGTTAAGGATATGTCAAAAATAGAGGCTTATGAAGACGCTATCTTAAAAATAGCAAATGTTCAGGTCGCAACAAACGATAAGCTTCTCGAATCGGTGTTATCCATTATCGGCTCTGTCAATTCGACCCTCCGCCTCATAGCGGGTGTGGCGTTAATCGCGGCGGCTTTCGGTATAATAAACACCATGATGACCGCCGTTTATGAAAGACGTCGAGAAATTGGGATTTTATGCGCGCTCGGCGGAAGGGCGGGTACGATTTTTAAGGTATTCTTAATTGAATCGGGGGTGTACGGCTTATTAGGCGGTTGTGTCGGCGTAGTAGCGGGATATGTCGTTTCGGTTTTTGCCGCGCCGATTATTAACAGAGAAGGGTTGGATATGCTTAAGGGAGTTTCCGCAGAGGCAAGTATTGATATAAAACTCGTTTTAACCGCGGTCATTGTTTCTTTTGTCATTTCGATTCTTTCGGGTTTGTACCCCGCTTTAAAAGCGTCTAAACTGACGCCGGTGGAGGCTGTTTCATATGGATAAAGAATATAGCATTATAAAAACAGAAGGCTTGGAAAAGCTGTACGGCAAAGGCGCGGTTAAGACGCACGCCCTAAAAGGCGTTGACATTGAAATACCGACCGGTGCGTTTACCTGTATAACCGGGCCGTCCGGACACGGTAAAAGCACATTATTAAATCTAATCGGCGGACTCGATAAACCAACCGCCGGGAAGGTGTTTATCGGCGGGGTCGACATTACCGGCTTGAGTAACGGCAAATTAGCCGCAATACGCGCGAGTAAAATCGGGTTTGTTTTTCAATTTTTCAACCTTCTGCAAAATCTCACCGCTTTGGAGAATATTCAGACGGCAATGATGCTGAACCCCGCAATTAAACTCACATCTAAAGCGCAAAAGGAAAAAGCCGCAGAGCTTTTGGAACTCGTCGGCTTGTTAAATAAGGCTGATGCAAAGCCTTATGAACTTTCGGGCGGTCAGCAACAACGTGTTTCAATTGCTCGCGCTCTCGCAAATAATCCGGATATTCTTTTGATGGACGAGCCAACCGGAAACCTCGACACAGAATCCGAAAAAGAAGTTTTAGAACATATATTCGCCGTCCACAAAACGGGGAAAACGGTCATAATCGTTACTCATAATGACTCGCTCGCAAAAAAGGCGGAGCTTCTTTTGGAGATACGCGACGGACGTTGCTTAAATTATACTCCATAAATTATACTCTTTAAATTATACTTAAAGTTGAAAGCATTTCAATGTGCGTCGCGGTAACATTTGAATCATCTGTGACCGCTTCGGCGGGGTATGTGAACATAAAGGTGAGCAATTCACCGTTTAATACCGTTATTGCGCGATATACCTTCAGCGTGACATTATCTATACCCAGCTCCTCATCGCCCGTGTCATAGGAACAAGAATACAAAATAAAATAATTGTTGCCCAATTTTACCCCTTCGAGTTCGCCGGGAGTAAGATTCCCGTACGTATCCTTATATGTCTCTTCGATTTTAGACTGAAAGCTTATTTGAAATTCCTCACTTTGTAAATCGAGTTGACTTTCTAAATTGCTCGAAGATACAATTAAACTTATATTAGCCCTTATATCCATAGTTGAATTATCCGAATCAATCCAGGTGACCGCAGTATTGTCGTCAACGCTTTCGGTAACAGTCCATCTGTTCGGAACGCCCACGGAAAAATCATATTCGTTGTTCTCGTATACGTTATAATCCTCCGGGATTTCAACCGGTAAAAGCGAATACAGCGTTTCTTCCGCGGCTTCATCTGTGTTTTTTTCTTCACCTACCGTATCGTTCACGACGTTATTATTGCTTTTTTCACAAGCCGTCAACATCATAAAAATTGTGCCGGTCGCCAAAAATAATGCTAACAATCTCTTTTTCATTATCATGCTACAATATATCTCCCTCGAATTTAAAATACCAAATAATTATAACACATTCTTTTATAAAGTCAACCCTTTAATTTTTGATTTTCACTAAAAAAAATAAACAACACAGAAAAAAATTAAACAATTCATAAAAAAGCCTTGATTGTTTTAAATCTCTGTGTTATAATTATCATTGTCGGCATATTAGCGATGAATAGGAGGTGGCTGTATGAACGAGTCGGCCTTTACCCCCGCCAATGAAGCGGATGATGCGATTGATTCGGTTGTATCAATACAATTGTCCGAAGATAAGATGATTGCGTACTTAATTATCTCCGCACCGCATAACGGCGGCGCAGAAGCAACTCTTGAACAGGTAATGCTCGAGGTCAAGGATAGCGATGTCAGTATTGAGGTAGACCAAAACGCCATTTCTCAAGCAATAGCTTCTAAAAACTACGGCGAACGCGCAATAATAGCGCGCGGCGTTCAACCAGTAAACGGAATAAACGGAATTGTAGAGTATCATTTTGAGACATCGGGTGCTTTATCGGCAAAGATAAACGAACGAGACGAGATGGACTTTAAGGATTTAGGCTTAGTAAAAAACATCTTTGCCGGGACGGTTATTGCCGATATTACTCCCGAAACACCCGGGGAAGACGGTATGGACGTCTGCGGTAACCCACATAAGCCCATGCCCGGAAAACCGCCTAACTACCTTTTGGGTACGGGTACAATTCTTAATGAAGATAAAACCGCAATTATCGCCGCGGTTGACGGAAACCTCAAATGGGCGAGGGACAACTTTGCCGTTGATGAAATTTTGGTTATAGCCGAAGATGTCGGGCCGATAACCGGAAATATTGATTTTATAGGCGATGTTCAAGTTAAGGGAAATGTTTTTGAAGGCTTTTCGGTTAAGTCAAAGAAGAGCATTTTAGTGAACGGAACCGTTAATAACGCCGAGATTATTGCCGGCGGTAATATCGAAGTAAAAATGGGTTGCGTCAACACAACTCTTACCTCAAAGGGTAATATTAAAACCGGCTTTTGCGAAAGCACCACAATAGATTGCGGGGGGGATTTAACCTCGAGCAGTTATGTTGCCTGCGACATTTTTTGTCACGGAACCGCTTTTGCAATAACCGGTAAAGGTGTAATTGTCGGCGGGAAAATGACCTGTCTCAAAGGAATGGTTTTTAACACAATCGGCTCTGAATCGTACACGAAAACGGGTCTCACCTTGGGTAACGGAGCGATTTTGACACAGGAAAAGCTCGAACTCGAGAAGGAAGAAGCTAAGCTTACCGAGGAAATCGGGAAGCTTATCCAAAAAATTGACACAATCAATAACGCAAAGAAAAAGCACGGAACGGTCGCCCGCGCACTTGAAGACACCCTCGCCACATCAATCCGCGCGCGTTTTAAGCTTTCAAATGAGTTAAAGCTCGGCAGGAAAAGAATTGCGGAAATTGAAGCGAGTTTTCTCGATAACGATAATCTGCATATTGATGCGCGTAAGGCGATATGGCCCGGGGTAAGCATAAGGATAGGAAGCGAACGAAAAAAAATCGAGATTAAACATGACCGTTGTCGCGTAGAAGTAGACAATTCCGGCGAAATTGCCGTTAAGCCGATAACGGGAAGCATATGAAAACCCCGATACACGATTTTATCGGCGGATATTCCGTATCCGACTTTGAGCGTTGTCACACGCCCGGTCATAAAGGTAAACACAACAAGCTTGACATTACCGAAATTCACGGTGCAACTGATATTGTACAGGAAAGCGAACGCATTGCCGCAGAATTGTTTAAAGCGGGGCGAACGCTTTTTTCCTGTTCGGGAAGCACGCTCGCTATATTCGCAATGCTCGCTTTTTGCGCCAACAGAAGAGTAACCGCCTTTCGCGGAACACACAGAAGCTTTATTGACGCGGCAATACTTCTCGGCTTTGGCGTCGATTGGGTTTATACAGATGATTGTGTTTCCGAACGTATTAACGAACAAACGGCGGCTGTTTTTGTAACGAGCGTTGACTATTACGGGAAAATTCGCGATATTAAATCAATTGCAAAAACCTGTGACGTTGCGGGGGTGCCGTTATTGGTTGACAACGCGCACGGTGCATATCTTGTGTTTACCGATTCGCACCCTATTCAATTGGGGGCGGCTATGTCGGCGGATTCGGCACACAAAACCCTTCCGACCCTCACGGGCGCGGCATACCTTCATATAGCCGAAAAGCATATCGAATTAGCCGATTCCGCAGTTAAAGCTATGAATCTTTTCGGAACCTCGAGTCCTTCTTATCTTATATTAGACAGCCTTGACCTGTGTAACCTACATATTGCCCATGAAAAAGAGAAGGCAAAAGCGGCGTTTAGTAATGTGACAGATTTGAAAAAGCGGCTCGCTCAAATAGGATACCGCCTTTTTGAAAGCGATTTACTTCGTATTACAATTGATACAAACGCATACGGTTATTCGGGCGACGAATACGCCGTTCAGCTTCGCAATAACGGCATTTCCTGTGAACTGTACGATTCTCGCCGCATCATATTATTGTTTTCCACCGTTACCGAGAAACACAATACCGAAAGAGTATACAGGGCAATGTATACGATTCCGCAAAAAAAAGAACCCGCCCCTTTGAAAACGCACGAAGAGACGGAAGAAAAGCTTGTTCGTTTAAATGTATGTATATCGCCGAGAGACGCATATTTTTCAGATAAGCTAACGGTCGATACAACCGAGTCCGCAGGGAGGATATGCGCGGGGGTTTATGCCGTTACGCCGCCTTGCGCTCCGATAATTGTACCGGGCGAGGTAATCGACAAGAAAACGGCAACGATATTAAAAAACAACAGCTTTCACAAGATAGATGTTATTCAATGATGAATTTATCGAGCCTTTCGAGAAGCGCGCCACAGTTGTCGGAGTGAATCGCTATTGTCAACTCCGACGATAAATCCAAGCTGAATAGCCCCATAATTGATTTTGCGTCTATGACATATCTTCCCGATATAATATCAATATCGAAACTATACTCAGAGACAATTTTAACAAATTCCTTCACCCCGTCGATTACTTCATCATAAGCAAATTCAATCTTTTTTTCAACCATATTTATAACCGTGCCTTTCCGAGCCGTAAAAACTCTGTACAAAAACTCTGTACAAAAACTCTACAAAATTATAGCATTATATTTTAAGAATGTCAAGGGGGAAAACTAATGTATTTTACCGTTACAACCTTCGGCTGTAAAGTTAATCAATATGAAAGCTCGGGAATATCCGAGATTATGAAGCAAAGCGGATATATTCCCGCCGAGTTGACTCATTCCGCCGATATCCATATCATTAACTCTTGTGCGGTCACGGAAAACAGCGTGCGGAAGGTAAAAGGCTTAATTTCAAGAATAAAGCGTGAAAATCCTCTTACAAATGTTGTTTTATGCGGGTGCTTCCCAAAGGCTTTCCCGGTTCAAGCGGCAGAAACGGGAGCGGATACGATTGTTCCGGGGATATTCAAGGGGTTAGATACAATTAAACCGCCGCCGTCGCCATATTCGCTATATTCACCCCAGAGTGAGCGAACGAGAGCTTTTTTAAAAATACAAGACGGGTGCAATCGGTGTTGCGCTTATTGTATAATTCCGAAGGCGCGCGGGCGGGTAAAGAGCCGCTCGATTGATGAAATTCAAAAAGAAGCGAGTTTTCTCGCGGGCGTCGGTCATAAGGAAATTGTTATTACCGGGATTAATATTTGCGCGTATCAAAGCTCGTTGGTAAAAGCGGTTAAAGCCGTTGCACAAATCGACGGCGTTCGGCGGGTACGTCTTTCTTCGCTTGAGCCGGATATGATTAGCGAGGAGGATATAATAAGCTTAGCGGAATGTCCCGAATTATGCGAACATTTTCATTTATCGCTCCAAAGCGGAAGCGATACGGTGTTAACGCGAATGAACCGTAAATATACCGCTCGGGAATTTGCGGTTCAAGCCGAAACTATAATGAAGCATTTTCCTTCCGCCGCACTGACCACCGATATAATAGCGGGATTTCCCGGAGAAACCGAGGAAGAATTTGCGGAAACGCTTAATTTTGCAAAGAAAATCGGATTTGCGAAGGTTCATGCGTTTGCATTTTCGCCGCGAGAAGGAACGGCTGCGGCAAAAATGACGGGACAGCTTCCTAAGAAGCTTAAAGCGGAACGAGTTGCACAATTACAACAATTAGAGGGAACAATGCGCGCGGATTTTTTTGAGCGGCTAATCGGAACGGAACGCGAGGTGTTAATGGAGACACCTTTTTTTGGACACACCCGCTGTTACACGCCTATAAGAACTACTGTAGCGTATGAACGCAACAGTATAGTTGAAATGACCGTAACGGATGCAGAGCGGGATTATTGTACCGCTATATCTAATTCCCTCAACCAATGCTCGAGTTGAATCATATATGCGAATATCTGCGGAACGCTCATCAACTGTCCGAACCAATTATTCTTGAATACTTTACCGCCGCTTTCGACCAATTTCTTGAGTTTGTTTTTATCAAATATTTCAATAATTCGACAGTCGGTTTTGTTAATAATATCGTTTAATTCGCACGTAACCAGCTTTAAGTATTCGGGGTTGTGCGTTTTAGGAAACGGCGATTTTTTTCTCCACGCGACCGATTCGGGAAGCATTTCATTAAATGCGTAGCGAAGAAGCCCCTTCTCTCTGTTATTATATGCTTTCATGTGCCACGGGATATTAAACGCATATTCTGCGATTTCGAACCTGTTAAACGGTGCCGAAACGGTCAAGCCGTGCGCCCCCGACATAAAAAAGTTTCTTTCTGAAAGCGTTTGCATAAATCCATAATAGTTCAAATAGAACATCTCTCGCCGCTTTCGCGTAAGCGCGTCATCTGAATCAAGATACGGCGTCATTGCGGTAATATCGCGCCTTGCTTTTTTTATATATTCCGACGGCTCTATGCCTCCTAAAACGCCTTTTCGCAAAAGGCTTGCGCGTTCGTTGACGCATTGCAGCCAAGGGAACGACGCAACAGATTCGTCTTCTGAAAGCAATTCCTCGTCGTGATACCAACGATACCCGCCGAATAATTCGTCGGGATGCATAAGATGGGGGTCGGGGGGTTGAAATAAAGTCCCACTAATTTGTTTTTCTGCCACGTTTTAATCCGTCTTTTACAATAGGTGACCTCCGAAAACCTCTTGAAAAACCAGTTTAAAAATGGTATAATTATCATATCGCCAAAATCAATTTTCGGAGGGTATTATGAAACAATTATTTTTAGATGGTATGCAAATTCA
>WRHO01000023.1 GCA_009783205.1 Oscillospiraceae bacterium | reverse complement strand
AGAGTATATTCGCAAGCGGGGGATAAAATACCGCCGCTCTCCAAGCGGGAAAGCGGCGGTTTGTAAACTCAAGCATTTGCCGTAACATTTTAATCAGTCTTCGTCATATAAACCGCACCAAAATGCACTTTCGCAAGATTAAAAAAAGTCAAAATGAAATATTCATAAGCGACCCGATTGACTCCGACAAAGACGGTAATCAAATAACCTTCGCCGATATATTTCGCGACCCCGTAAACATTGAAGATGTAGCCGAAATGCGTATAAATCTGCAAAACTTATACAATTATATAAACGACGGCTTAGAACAACGCGAACGACAAATTATATGTATGAGATACGGCTTAGTCCGTTTAGGCGGCGGCGAAATAAAAGTCGAAAAAGCCATGACGCAACAGGACGTGGCAAAGCACCTCGGAATATCGCGTTCCTATATATCAAGAATAGAGAAAAAAGCGTTAGAAAAACTAAAGGATAGGTTTGCCGAATTGTGATTAAGTAATAATAAAAACGTGATAAGCACAGGGTTTAACTGCCTTGTGCTTATTTTTTTGAAAAAATATTTTGCGAAACGGCATAAAACTAGGGTAATAAATATTGTAAATTTTTATTGACTTTACGGTTCGACATATGGTATAATAAGGCTATTATGATTAGAGTATTAGGCATTGACCCCGGTTACGCAACGGTAGGCTACGGCGTCATCGACTATGATAAAGCACAGTTTCGCGTAATAAATTACGGCGCGATTACGACGGGCGCGCATATTCCTTTTGAAAGGCGGTTGTCCGAAATTCATTCCGACCTGTGCGAAATTATAAAAGCGTATACACCGAGCTTTATGGCGGTCGAGAGGCTTTTTTTCACAACTAATCAAAAAACGGCAATAGACGTGAGTCAAGCGCGGGGGGTTATTCTGCTCGCCGCGGTCAACAACGGGATAGAAATTGCCGAATATACCCCGCTACAAGTGAAACAGTCGGTTACCGGCTACGGTAAAGCCGTAAAAACACAGGTTCAGGAGATGACAAAACGAATATTAAAGCTCCCCGCAATACCTAAGCCCGACGACACCGCCGACGCGCTTGCGATTGCGGTATGTCACGCGCATACTCATTCGTCCGAAAGAACGAGGGTGTTTAATAACGGTATTATCAAAAAAGAGGAACGGTTAAAAAAATGATTTATTCGGTAAAAGGGGCATTAGTTTATATTGACGAAGGCTTGGCGGTTGTAGAATGTGCGGGGGTCGGATACGCCTGTCGCACGGCTTCCGCAACATTAGACGGCTTAAAGCTCGGCGACAATGTGACCCTTTTGACGCATTTAAGCGTGCGCGAGGATGCGGTTGAGCTTTTCGGCTTCGCCACGGCGCATGAACTTGGAACATTTAAAATGCTTTTATCTGTATCGGGCGTTGGGCCTAAGGCGGCGTTGTCGATTTTATCGGATATGTCCCCACAGGATTTCGCGCTCTCTGTTGTCACCGATGACGTGAAATCGCTTACCCGCGTTAAGGGAATCGGCTCAAAAACGGCGCAATTGATTATTTTGAAGCTTAAAGACAAGCTTTCTTCGGACGCAACGACCACGATAGCCGCAACCCCTCAACGCGCCGCAACCTCCAAAGACTCTCAGGCGTTGAGCGCGTTAATGGTGCTTGGCTTCACCGCGTCCGAATCGGCACAAGCACTTGCGGGGTTGACCGATGAGTTGGATACATCTGAAAAAATAAAACGTGCATTGAAAAAGCTTTCTAAAGGCTGATTTCGCAGAGCTTTTTGCGGCTCGGAAAGGCGTGGTTATGATTATGACTATTGAACTGTTACTTATAATAATCGCGGTTTGTCTTTTATTTATAACAAATGCGATTATCCTTTGCATTAATATATCGGATAAACAAAAAGAGATACGCAATCAAGTTGACCGTTTATCGGATAATACCCGGCTTAATGTCGATTTAAAATCAAAAAATCGTTTTAAAAAAACCCTTCGAACATTACTAAAGCATAAATATGTAAAAAACAGAACCTTTAAAAAAGCGGCAATGACCTTTATGAAAATTGCACAGAAAACCGGCGACCCGCTTGATAAATCCTACTGTCTCGGGTGGGCGGGGCGGTGTTATGACGATTACGGCGACCGTGTTTTAGCGGCGGTATGTTATTCGGCGGCTGTTGAAATTTCTCCGTCGGATATATTTGCGTCAAATCAGCTCGGCGATTTTTACAGGGACAGTGAATCGAGAGAATCCGAAACACATTATAACAGGGCTTTGGAATACGACCCGCTGTCCTCCGCCACATATTTTAAATTAGCTAAGTTTCATTCGAGGCACGGTGAGTCCGAAACGGCAATAGAGAAGTACCAAACCGCAATAAAGGCAAATAACGGTTATGTCGCGCCCATGGCGGAGGCAGCTATCGAATCGGCAAAAATCGGCGACATAGCGGGGTTAATGCGTTTTTACTTTTTGGCTATGGCAAACGATGTATACGAATTTGAAAAGCTGGAGGAGGCGATTAAAGAATGTATATAGTAATATTTACGATATGTGTATTCTTTTTCACTGCGGGATTTACCGTCGGACTTTTTTATATCTTAAAACGAGTAAATGCGTCGAGAATAATTCATAAAAACGCATTAATGAGTATCGGAAACGAGGTTTCTATTTATAGTGACAAGGGGGCGAAATTTGCATATAAGGGGATTTGCTCTTATCTGAATAACGACCACTCCGTTGCTATAAAACACTTTGAAAAAGCATTAAGATATTCTACCGTTTCTCAAAATAATGCGTTTTGTTTTGAATGGATGTCTAAGTGTTATGACGCACAAGATAAACCCTCCGAATCGCTCAATTGTTGTGTAAAAGCGGTTGAATCCGAGCCGTCTAATTTAAAATCGTTGTTTAGCTTAGCGGAAATGTACGGCAAAAGAGGCGCGTTTTTAAAAGCCGAGTTTTATTATAAACAAATCCTTCGGTACGATAAGGATAACATCGCGGCTATGTTCATGCTCGGCACGCTTTCAATGGGGTTGGGGCTTTATGACCAAGCCGAGTCACAATTTTTGAAGACCCTCGAAATAGATAACGAGTCGGAAGCGGCATTAGCTGAATTATCGGTTATCATGGCAATAAAGGGTGATTATTGGCGTATGACTGCCTATTATGAAAAAATTAAAAAAAGCTGTAATAACAGAGGATACGTTGAATCGGAACGACTCGAAAAACGATTAAATTCAATCAAAAAAATGAAAGATTTATGCAAATGTAATGATTATTAATGACGCTAATTTTTCCGAAACCGAAAACGATGAGGTTAATATCCCGTCCGAAAGATTAATAAGTCCGATTCTGAACGACGAAACTCAAGCCGAATCGGACACCGAATATTCGTTGCGTCCAAAAACGCTTGCCGAATACATCGGACAGGTTCAGGTTAAGGAAAACCTTTCCGTGTTCATTACGGCGGCAAAATCGCGCAAGGAAGAGTTAGACCACGTTTTATTATACGGGCCGCCGGGGTTGGGGAAAACAACGCTCGCTATGATTATTGCCGGCGAATTAGGGGTAAACATTCGCGTAACCTCCGGCCCCGCTATTGAAAAAGCGGGCGATTTAGCGGCATTATTGACTAATCTTCAAAGCGGCGACGTTCTTTTTATTGATGAAATACACAGGCTTTCGAGACAGGTTGAGGAAATCCTGTACCCCGCCATGGAGGATTTTGCCCTTGATATTATCATCGGTAAAGGCCCGTCGGCACAATCAATAAGAATCGACCTTCCTAAGTTTACGCTCGTCGGCGCGACCACGAGAGCGGGGCAACTGACAAACCCGCTAAGAGACAGGTTTGGGGTAATACAACGGTTAGAGCTGTACGATGTATCACAGTTATGTGAAATTATAATGCGTTCGTCAGTTATTTTAGCAATCCCCACCACTAAAGACGGCGCGAAGGAAATTGCTTTACGCTCAAGGGGAACCCCCCGTATTGCCAATCGCCTTCTAAAACGAATCCGCGATTTTGCAGAGGTTATGGGCGACGGAAGAATCACAAAGGAATTGGCTGATATAGCACTCTCCCGCCTCGAAATAGATAAATTAGGCTTAGACAGCTTGGATAGGCGGTATCTCGAATTTGTTATAAAAGGATTTGGCGGGGGCCCCGTAGGACTGGATACACTTTCGGCGTCGTTGGGAGAAGAGGCGGTGACATTAGAAGATGTATGCGAACCGTTTTTGATGCAGTTGGGGTTTATAGCAAAGACACCGAGAGGGCGAACCGCAACGGCTTTGGCTTATAAACATTTGGGGATTACACCGACGGGACAGTTGAGTATTAATTAAATTTGGAGGGAACAACATGGCAAGATTATTCGGAACGGACGGAGTGCGAGGGGTAGCTATTACAGAACTCACCTGCGAATTGGCAATGAACATTGGGAGGGCGTTGGTTTCAAAATTAAATGAACAAGAACAAAAACAACGCCCGACCATCATTATCGGTAAAGACACGCGGCGGTCTTCCGATATACTCGAGGCGGCTTTAATCGCGGGGATTACATCTGCGGGGGGTGACGCACACTTAACGGGGGTTATTCCTACGCCCGCCGTCGCTTTTCTTGTAAAGCATTATAAAGCCGACGCGGGCGTTATGATAACCGCCTCGCATAACTCGGCAGAGTTTAACGGAATAAAGCTTTTTAACAAGGACGGGTTTAAATTTCCCGATGATAAAGAGGACGAAATTGAAGCATTAGTGAAAAACCCCGCTCGAATCTCGCTCAAGGACGGCGGCGCGGTCGGTACCGTAACGGCAATAGCCGAAGCAAATCGCGATTATAATATTTCGCTATATAATCTAAGCAATACGGCGCAAAATAAAACTAAAATATTAATCGACTGTGCCAACGGGAGCGCGTCATTTATGGGGATTCTCGCCGAGCTTTCAACGAATTGCACAATTATAAACGACCAACCCGACGGATTGAATATCAACGACAAATGCGGCTCTACTTATATTGAAGAATTAGCAAAAAAAGTTGTCGGCGACAAATACGATTTGGGAATAGCGTTTGACGGAGACGCAGACCGTATGCTCGCGGTCGACCATAACGGCTGTTTGGTTGACGGGGATAAAATAATCGCGCTTCTTGCCGTTTATATGAAAGAGCAAAATGACTTAAACGATGATACGGTTGTTGTAACGGTAATGAGCAACTTGGGCTTTCATCAATATATGAATAAAAATAACATCAATGTTGCGGTCGTATCGGTTGGAGACCGCTATGTTCTCGAAAAAATGCTCGAAGATAATTATGATATCGGCGGTGAACAATCGGGGCATATTATTTTTAAGAAACACGCAACAACCGGCGACGGGATTCTCTCGGCAATTAAGCTTCTAAATATGCTCGACAACAAAGGAAAACCTTTAGCGGATTTAGTCGCCGAAATACCGACGTTCCCGCAGACGCTTAAAAACGTGACGATTTCGGCGGATAAAAAAGGCACTTGGGAAAAAAACGCCGAAATGACCGCGGTAATTGATGAAATTAAAAGGGTTGCGGGTGACGAAAGCCGAATACTCATTCGCGAATCGGGTACCGAGCCGCTTCTTAGGGTCATGCTTGAGGGAAAGGTTCAAAGCGAAATAGAAGAATGGGCAGATAAAATATGCGCGGTGGCGAAAAAGGAATTGGGGACATAATGCGTTATTCTTCCGCTTGGGGGGCAAATGAATATCAATTGCTTGACGCATCGAACGGCGAAAGGTTAGAGCGTTGGGGCGATTACACCCTTATCCGCCCCGACCCGCAGGTTATGTGGGAGGATAAAGCGCGTATCAACTCGCAACAATGGCGGCTCGCCGATGCTCGATATATACGTTCGTCTTCGGGGGGCGGCAATTGGGAATACAAAAAAAAGCTTCCCGAAGGCTGGTACATTCGGTATAAAGGCTTGACTTTTAAAGTGAAACCTACCGGCTTTAAACATACCGGCGTATTTCCGGAACAGGCGGTAAACTGGGACTTTTGCGACGAGATTATTCGTGATGCAATGTATCGCGATAAATCGCGCAAAATAAACGTATTGAACCTTTTTGCTTATACCGGCGGCGCGACATTAGCCTGTCTCAATGCGGGGGCGAATGTTTGTCATTTAGACGCCGTTAAAGGAATGGTTGAATGGGCAAAGGAAAACGCAAGTCTATCGAACTTAAGCAATAATCCCGATAAAGGCGCGCCAAGGTGGATAATTGACGACGCCGGGAAATTTCTTGCCCGCGAGATAAAACGCGAACGCAAATACGACGCAATTATTCTTGACCCGCCGAGCTACGGCAGAGGGACAAACGGAGAAACATGGAAAATTGAAGATTCTATCAATGCCCTTCTGCTGATGTGTACGGAGGTGTTGTCGGAAAAACCGTTGTTTTTACTCATGAACAGCTATACTACCGGGCTGTCGCCGTCGGCGGTCAAGTATTTAATGAGCATGACAATCGGCTTGAAATACAAAATAAGCGTAACCGCGTCGGAAATAGGTATCCCCGTTAAATCAACCGGGTTGCCCCTTCCCTGCGGAAATACGACAATTGTCCGATTCGATAATTAGGGTACGAGATTAGTAGCGTGTTTAGTAACGAGGTATATAATGGCTAAAAATAAAACTAAAGTTGAATATTTGAAAACAAAAACGCAATTTAAGCTCAAAGGCGGCGAGTTTTCAAAAATTGCCGCTATTCTGTTCCCGCTTTTAGGACTCGCGGTGCTTGTGTTGGGCGGGTATATCTTGATTAACAATCTTAGCGAAGCGGGAAAGGTTCCCGATGATGAATATAAATTCGCAGAAAAGTTAATTGAAGATAATTCGCTTATAGGGTTGAGCTTTGATGAATGTTCTCAAATAACGAACGCCGCAACATTTTATTCAAATCAAACGCCTTCAACCGAAGAGTCAAAGGAATGGATTTTTCCGGCGGGTTCAAAAGCATATGCGGCGGGAAACGGTCAAATATTTTACAATATACGCGTTAAGCATAAAAACGGTAAAGCGGTCGGCGCGGTTTTAAAGAAAATGAAGATGAAGGAGTCGGATTGAGTAATATTATAGAAGTCAAAGACTTGTCTTTTGCATATAACTCCTATGACGAACATGAACACGATAAGATTATAGGCAGTATACCGGTATTGTATAATATAAATCTTTCAATCCCGAAGGGACAATTTATCGCAGTATTAGGTCACAACGGGAGCGGGAAATCGACCCTCGCAAAACATCTGAACGGTATACTTACCCCAACAAGCGGAAACGTATTTGTCGACGGACTTGATGTAGCGAATGAATCGACGCTTCAAAAGCTTAGGCAAACGGTGGGTATGGTGTTCCAAAACCCCGATAATCAAATTGTAGCGACTATTGTTGAGGAGGATGTGGCGTTCGCATTGGAAAATTTGGGTGTTCCGCCCGATGAAATACGCATAAAAATCGACAAGGCTCTCGAAAATGTCGGAATGTCCCGTTTTGCAAAACACGCCCCTCATCAATTATCGGGGGGGCAAAAACAAAGAGTGGCAATCGCGGGAATACTCGCTATGGAACCCAAATGTATCGTTTTAGACGAACCCACCGCAATGCTTGACCCAAAAGGACGCTCCGAGGTTATAAAAACGGTAAGAAGGCTTAATAATAACGGCGCAACCGTTGTTTATATAACACACTATATGGAAGAAGCCGCTCTCGCGGACAGGGTTATTGTCATGGACGGCGGAAGGGTGATTATGGACGGGACGCCGCGTGAGATTTTTCGGGAAGCCGAACAATTATTGCGAGTCGGACTCGATATTCCACAGGTGACGGAATTAGCGCACAGCTTGAGAAAAGCGGGTGTCGTTATCCCCGATGATATCATTGACGAGGACGAATTTGCAGATTGTATTGTAAAGGTGTTGGGGGTATAATTATTTGTTAAACATTAGCGATTTACAAAATTTATGCAATGATAAAAATATAGCCGTAACAAGTCATGTAAGAAAAAGATTTGTTGAACGCGGTATAACTATAAACGATATAAAAAACGCAATTGGTACTGGTATAATTATTGAGCAATACGAAAACGATAAACCTTTCCCGAGTTGTTTATTATTAGGATTAACGGAGCAGAATAAATATATACACACTGTAACGAGTATAGGAGAAGGTTACTTATATTTTATTACGGCGTATTATCCCGACACAGATTATTGGGAAGAAGACTTGAAAACAAGAAAGGTGCCGGAAGCTTGACAGATTTCGCAGAGTTCTTTACAGCTCGGAAAGGAATGGTTATTATTATGAAATGTATCTCCTGCGGGGCAAATACTTTTTCTTCAACAACAACAGATGTTACCGATTTAGGAAATTGCCTTATAATAGTCAGAAATGTCCCCTGTTATAAATGTTCGGAATGTGATGAGATTATTTATACCGGCGATGTAATTAAACAATTAGAGAATATAACAGAAACGTCAAAAAAAGCAATGAGCGAAATCGCCGTCGTTGATTACAACGGAGTCGCTTAACATGACAATAATACAAACAAAAAATTTAATCTATAAATACTCAATAGGAACCCCTTTTGAGGTTACCGCAATCGACGACATTAACTTTACCGTCGACAAAGGCGATTTTATAGGAATAATCGGGCATACCGGGAGCGGAAAATCAACGCTTATGCAACATCTTAACGGGCTTTTGAAACAAACCTCGGGTGAGGTATGGATTAACGGAAGGGACATTCGCGGAAAAGGTGTTAATATACGCGATATACGTTTTGAAGTCGGGCTTGTGTTCCAATACTCGGAGCATCAGCTTTTTGAGGAAACGGTTTTTAAGGACATATCGTTCGGGCCTCGTAATATGGGACTGAGCGAAGAGGAGATAAAAGAACGCGTACTGCGCGCATCCGAGTATATGGGGGTTCATGAATCGTGGCTTGACCGCTCGCCGTTCGACCTTTCCGGAGGACAAAAACGCCGTGTTGCATTAGCCGGTGTAATAGCTATGGAGCCGCAGATTCTCATACTTGACGAACCGGCGGCGGGGCTTGACCCAAGGGGGCGCAACCGAGTTCTCGGATTTATCAACGATTATCATAAAAAGGCGGGAATAACGGTTATATTGGTTTCTCATTCGATGGAGGATATAGTCAAATATGCCGATAAAGTATTAGTCATGAATAAGGGCGAAATATTCTGTTATAACGATACGGATTCGGTTTTCTCTAAAGCAAAAGAGATTACGGAAATCGGTCTCGGTGTTCCGCAAATAACGAGACTCGCCGAAAAGCTTAAACAAAGAGGTGTGGATTTAGGGAATGACGTATACACCGTCGAACGCGCCGCCGAACGAATACTATCATTAATAAAAAGGAAAAATGAATAAGAATAATAACTATTCATTATTAATTATCAAATATGCTTAAGGATATTACTTTAGGACAATATTTCCCGGGCAATTCGGTCATACATCGAATGGACAGCCGTTGTAAAATAATACTCAACATTATTTTCGTTGTCATATTGTTTATAGGGAGGAATTATTATTCACTCGGGCTTTGCACCGTATTTATATTTTGCGTTTACGCATTATCGGAAATAAAATACCGATTGATTATTAAAAGCCTTCGTCCGATTTTACCTTTAATTATTTTTACGGGTTTGCTTAATTTATTCTTTATTAAAGGCGGCGATGACTCGCTGCCGCTGTGGGAATGGCAATTCCTCAAAATTTATCCCGAAGGCTTAAGCACCTCGATATTCATGATTATACGAATTATTGCTTTAATAATAGGAATGTCGTTATTAACCTATACAACTTCTCCTATTACATTGACCGACGCAATCGAGAGTCTTTTGTCGCCTTTAAAAAAGCTCAAGTTTCCGTCACACGAATTGGCAATGATGATGACAATTGCTTTACGATATATTCCAATTTTAATCGAAGAAACCGAAAGGATAATGTCTGCACAAAAAGCGCGGGGCGCAACGCTTGACTCCGGGGGGCTTATGAAACGCGCAAGGGCTCTAATCCCGATAATGGTACCGCTTTTTGTGTCGGCGTTTAAACACGCAAACGAGTTGGCTATGGCTATGGAGTGTCGTTGCTACACGGGGGGAGAGGGACGAACGCGATTAAAACAATTGAAAACGAGCTATATTGACTATGCGGCGAGCTTTTTCGTATTGTGGTTACTCACAGACGCCGTTCTTATAAATATATTCCTATGAATCAAATACGGAACTTAAAGGTAAATATCTCATACAACGGCGCGGCATATCACGGCTTTCAGCGACAGGCTAATGCAATAACCGTTCAAGAGGTCGCGGAGAACGCTTTATCAAAGCTTCTCGGTGAAAAAGTAACAATAATCGGTTGCTCGAGAACCGACGCGGGTGTACACGCTAAGTCATTTTGCTTCAATGTTCGTACAAGCTCTGTTATTCCGTGCGCGGGATTTGTAAAAGGGTTAAACGCGCTTTTGCCTCGCGATATAGCGGTCAACACCTGTCAAGAGGTTGACGACGGGTTTCATGCTCGTTATTCGGCTAAATCGAAAGAATACAGTTACCTTATATACAACGGCAATGTCAGAGATGTATTCATGCAAGGGTTGGCGTATTTTTACCCGCATAAGCTCAATATTGAAATAATGGAAAAGGCTTCCGCGCTTTTTATAGGAGAGCATGATTTTTCGTCATACTGTAAGGCGGAGTCGTTGAAAATAACAAAATCGAAAAAACGCGGGACAATACGTAAAATACAAGATATTCAGTTATCCTTTGTCAACCGTCAATTGTCAATTGTAATAAGCGGTGATGGTTTTTTACACAACATGGTGAGGATTATTGCGGGGACATTGATATATGTAAGCGAAGGAAAGCGAAACCTTGACGATATACGGCGGTCACTCAACGAAGGGGACAGGGCATTGGCGGGGATTACGCTTCCTCCCGACGGGCTGTACTTGAACAAGGTTAAATATGATTCAAAATATGACGCTAAGAAATGGTGAAACAATATGAATAAAAATAATCATTTAAACAAATCTTCCGAAAACCGCAAACAAAAAAAATGGGAAAAGGCTATGGTCGCGCTTTTTGTCATGGGTGTAATCGCGCTTTTGGCTGTACTGATTTTTTATAACAGGAGCGTTATAATGAGTCCGTTAGAGGGGATAGGGCGAAAAAGCACTTCTGAAGCGGGATTCCCCGTTCGACTTCCGGGGAGTACGGGTTATTCAATTAATAAGTTTGATTCGGGGTTTATGCTTTTGACCGAAACCTATGTCTATGTATACGACTCGGACGGCGGGCAAAGATATAATAAACGACACAGCTATTCGGAGCCGAACGCCGCGGTTGCCGATACGCGAATACTCGTCTATGATATCAACGGTAAACAATACTCTTTTTACGGGAGAAACGGTTTAATATATGAAAAGGAAACCGACGAAAGAATCCTCTACGGTGCAATCGGAGAGGATTCGAGTGCGGCAATTGTATACAAACACGAGGTTTACGCTAATACCCTCGAAATATACGACGGCAAAGGAGACTGGCGTTATAAAACAAAGTTTTTGGACGACAATATCATACAAATTGCATTCACCGCCGCAGATAAAGATATAATAATTACATCTATGAGCTTTAAAGACGGAGATGTTATTGCCGCCGTTCATAAATACGACACCGAGTTAGAAGACGATAGCGGGCTTTGGAAAACCGAGCTTCCGGGAAACGCAATGCCCTTCGCGCTTCATATCGGCAGAAACAATGCTTTTGTTGTGTGCGACAAATCGCTCTTAACGATTGATTTAAACGACGGAAAAATCCTCGATAGCTATGATTATAAAGGCAACCTTATTGATTATGCTTTCTCCGACAATTCCGTCGCGCTTTTGGTTAATGATTTCACCGCCGGAACGGTAACGCTTATTTCGTTAAACGGCAATAATAAATCCGAAACGGTTGTTTCGTCGGGCGCGACACAGGTTGAGTTCGTTTCGGGCAGCATATATGTTCTTGAACCGAATACAATTGCGGTTTATCCCACGACACAGCTATCATTACCGCACAACCGCCTTTCATTAGGTGAGGAGTATTCACGTTTTATTCAGGTGAATAACGATATACTTTTATTAGGCTATAACAATGTAGAAAAATTAGATATTAATAACACAACAGAGAATACTACTTAAGGGAACATCTAAAAACAAATGCAAAAAGGAGCATACAATAATACAATATGCTGTATTTTTATATTATTATTTTAATTGTATCATCGGCGGCGTTAATTACAGATATAATACTGCGTTATACCGAAAAAATCAAAAATTTCGACTTTAGCGGGCGGCTTTTCAATATAAAAAACGATATTGTACCCATAGAAAAATTCTTTCCCGAAAATTTGAATATGCTCATTATATCGTCAATGACGGTGGGAGCGACGGGGTGTCTTTTTAAACTGACATTTCTTCCGGACTGGCTAACCTTATTGTGCGCTTTGGCGTGCGGTTTATCAACCTGTTTCATTGTACAATATTTGGGACAAAGCATAGTAGATTTTGTAAAGCGCAATCGACTCCCCAAAGGTGAAAAAGCCTTCGGTCTTGAGGGCGTTTGCATTGAACCGATTAATACGGGCGATTCGGGCAAGGTTAGTTTTTCTCATAAAAACCGCGAATTTGTCGTCAACGCCGCACCGGTCAATGAAGAGGGAATAAACGCGGAAGATGATGTCGTATGCGTTTATGAGAGCGACGAGTTCTATTTCGTCATCAAAACAAATGAGATATATAATGGGATTGATACAAATTTTTAACCCGCCGTTTTAGAGTTTTTCTTATTTTTTAGCTTTGACGGCGATTTTTTTGATTTAATCTCATCTTTACTTCGCGGCTTACCGCGTTCAATTTTTATCTCACTCTTGCCCTCTACAAAATCCGCAGTGACAACGATTTTTCGTATTGTATCGTCACCGGGTGCTTCAAACATAATGTCTGCTAAAAGCTCCTCCATTATTGTCCGAAGTCCTCGCGCACCGGTTTTCTTTTCGAGCGTCATTTTTGCAATTTTAGAAAATGCCGCTTCCTCAACGTCAAATTCAATTCCGTCGAGCGCGAACAAATGTCGGTATTGTTTTATTATAGCGTTTTTTGGTTCGTTGAGTATTTTTATCAACGCATCTTCATCGAGTTCATCTAAAACGGCAATCACCGGAATACGCCCGACCAATTCGGGAATTAAACCATATTTCACCAAGTCCTCGGGTACAACCGCCTTCATAATCCTGTCGCACGATTTTTCCTTTGCGGTTTTTACCGGCGCGCCAAAGCCCAATGCCGACGAATTTACCCTCGAGGCTATTGTTTTTTCCATGCCGTCGAATGCCCCGCCACAGATGAACAAAATGTTTTTTGTATCAATTTGTATAAACTCCTGATGCGGATGCTTACGCCCCCCTTGCGGCGGTACATTTGATATAGTCCCCTCGAGTATTTTCAACAACGCCTGTTGCACACCCTCCCCACTGACATCGCGGGTTATTGATGTGTTCTCGCTTCGGCGGGAAACCTTATCTATTTCATCAATATAGATAATTCCTCGTTGCGCGTCATCTACGTTATAATTTGCCGCTTGAATCAATCTTAAAAGTACATTTTCTACATCTTCGCCGACATATCCCGCTTGGGTTACGGTGGTAGCGTCGGCAATAGCGAACGGCACCTGTAAAATTCTCGCCAATGTCTGAGCCAACATTGTTTTGCCTACTCCCGTAGGCCCTAATAAAAGAACATTACTTTTTTGGATTTCTACATCGCTGTCTGTATCTTGAATGTTTTCATTATGGAAGATACGTTTATAATGGTTATAAACCGAAACGCAAAGGGTTCGCTTCGCCTCCTCCTGTCCGATTATATATTTATCAAGCGTTTGTTTAACCTCGGAGGGTTTTATAAAGTCGCCGCGTTCAACGTCACCGATGTCATAATCGTTTTCAAAAGGGTTGCTTGTACTCTCAAAATCCTCAAGGGATTCCGGAAATTCGAGTCCCGAAAACTCCTCATAAAGCATCTGAAACGAGGCATATACGCATTTATCGCATATATACCCGCTTTTACCTTGTAGCATACGTTCAACCTGATTCTCTGTTCTTGAACAAAAACTGCATCTAAGCATTATAGTCTCCTTTGGGCTTATCTCTTGTTTGACTCATTTAATTTCGGCGCGGTTCATAACCTTATCGACAAGTCCGTATTTAAGTGCCTCATCAGCCGACATAAATCTGTCTCGGTCGGTATCGCGTTTAATTGTTTCGAGTGGTTGACCGGTCATTTCCGAAAGCAATTGATTCATTTTTTCTTTAGTGCGAATTATATGGTCGGAGCGAATTTGAATATCGCTCGCCTGTCCCGATAATCCGCCTTGAATAAGCGGTTGATGAATCATAACCTCGCTATTGGGGAGCGCGGAACGCTTTCCCTTCGCGCCCGCCGCCAAAAGAAACGCACCCATTGACGCAGCCATTCCGAGACAAATCGTCGCAACGTCGCACTTAACATAATTCATTGTGTCGTAAATAGCCATTCCGTCGGTAATTGAACCGCCGGGACTGTTTATATAAAGGAAGATGTCTTTATCGGGGTCTTGCCCCTCTAAAAACAGAAGCTGCGCTACCACCAAGCTTGACGTTATGGGGTTGACATCTTCGTGCAACATCACAATTCTGTCGTTTAAGAGCCGCGAATAGATATCATATGCACGCTCTCCGCGCCCCGTCTGTTCAATGACGGTAGGAACCAAGCTCATGCCCGGTGTAAAACTGCCGCAATTCATGTTCATATTCATACCTCCACTTTGTCCTTTATAACCGCCGCCTCTTTAAGCAAAACCAATGCTTTTTCGGTTTTCAAATCCAACTCTAAAGAGCTTTCGCTCACTATATTGCGTATCCTGTCGATATTAATGTGATTTTCTTTTGACATTTTTTCGTACTCTGCATCAATCTCGTCCTTCGATACCGGTATATCCTCTATTTGCGCGATTTTCTCAAGCGATAATCTGAACTTAACCTGTTTCTCGGCAATTTCGCGGAAACCGTCCCGATACTTTTCATAGGTCATTCCCGATTGTTTAGCAAAATCTTCGGCGCGCATATTGTACTTTAACGCCCAATCTCTCGCCAATTCATCTATGCGATATTCGTACATTGCGTCGGGGATATCACCCTTCATTAATTCCACAACCTTCTCGGCAAGCTCGCGCTCAAGCTCCATGTCGCGAATCTCGTCATTGCTTTGTTCGATTTTTTTTCTGACATCATCTCTAAGCTCGTCAATTGTGTCAAATTCGCTTATATCCTTGACAAATTCGTCGTCAAGCTCCGCCGTTTCTTTTGACGATTTTTCGTGAATCTTACATTTAAATAAAACATTTTTCCCTCTTACGTTTTCTGAAAAATAATCCTCGGGGAAGGTGACGTTTATTTCAAAATCTTCACCTATGTTTTTGCCGATAATTTGCTCTTCAAAGCCGGGAATGAACCGCCCGCTCCCTATTTCAAGCTCAAAGTCCTTTGCCGTTCCGCCGTCAAAGGCTTCACCTTCGCAAAAGCCCGAAAAATCGAACTTTATTATTTCACCGTTTGCAACCGGCGTGTCGGACGCGTCAATAATTCTCGCGTTATCCGCAAGAATTTTATTGAGCTCTTCGTCTATATCCTCTTCACAAACATTAAGCTTTTCGAGCTCGACCTCTAGCCCCTTATAATCGCTTATTTCGATTTCGGGCTTAACCGTAAGCTTAACCTTAAATGTAACGCCGCTTTCCTTATTTATATCGGTGACCTCTACGGCGGGGGTATCAACTATTTCGAGCTTCAATTCGTCAATAACCTTAGGAATACTATCCCTGTACAAGTCATTAACTGCGTCCTCATAAAAAATGCCCTCGCCATAATTTGCCTCTACCATCTTGCGCGAAGCCTTTCCTTTTCGGAATCCGTTAATTTGAATATTCCTGCGTTTCTTCATAAACGCCGACTGTACCGCGTTTTCAAACTCATCTGCGCTTATACTAAACTCAACCTCGATATTGTTTTTCTCCGTTTTTGTGTTTGATGTGATTTGCATATTAACGTCCTTTTCCCTCTCTTTGTATTTTTTCTTAAACATTATAACATATAAAAAAAGCTTTTACAAGATTTTTTTTGGTGTAAAATCCAAAAAATCCGCAGTTATCGTGTCAAAATAAGTCTCGTTCCTTTTGCCTATAAAAGCTTTATCAATTCCGCTTAAGTGAATATGACCCGAAAAAACCCGTTTAATCACATATTTGTTCAAAAGCTTTAAAATATTTTCGTTTTCTTCAATTGAGTATATAGGGGGATAATGTAGGAACACAATCGGCTCGCCGCCTAATTCGAGTCCCGCTTTTATTGAAGCTTCGAGGCGCGCCGCCTCTCTTAAAAGCATTTTTTGCCCCCGCTCGGACGTTACATTCTCTTTATCATTCTCTGAATTAATGTATCCGCGAGTACCGCATATTGTCAAATTGTCTATTCTGTAGGCATTATTATATAAAAAATCAATATTCAACGCCCCGTTATCGGAAAGCCATTTTCGCATTTTTACGAGCGTTGTCCACCAATAATCGTGATTCCCTTTAAGAATAAGCTTTTTTCCGTTTAATTCTTTGTCGATAAATAAAAAATCGGGCAATGCTTCAAAAAGCGTCTTTCCCCACGAAATGTCGCCGCCGATTACAACCGTATCATTCTCGCTTACCGTTCGGTTCCAGTTGGCGCGCAACCGTTCGGAATGATTGCTCCAGCCTTTGAAAATGCTCATATCCTTATTCTTCGTCCCAAACGATAAATGAACATCGGAAATTGCGAATACAGACATTAATTGATAATTTTTAACACGGCGTCTTTTATTTGTTCCTTAGAAAGCGTTTCGGTAAAACGTATGGGTTTACCGTTGAGCGAGGTCAGAGACTTCGGAGCGGGGATACCCGTTCGGTCTTGAAGCGTTTTCATGACCCCGGTCGGCTCCGCGTTCACCTCATTGGTCATGCCCTCGGGGACGTCGTTTTCAAATTCGTCTGCAACATCCTCGTAAAATACGGGGGCGTCTTCGGTAGCGTTATACTCGCCATATAACGCCTCATATACCGATTCACCGAATTTATACGGATTTGCGGTCGAAACCATAAGCGTCTTTATACCGGAGTTGTCGGTTTTAAGATAGTCCAGTAAAACCTTATAACCCACCGCCGTATGGGTATCCATAAGGTACCCGCTTTCATTAAACACCGATTTTATTGTTTCCGCCGTTTCACTTTCACTGCACCAGCCGCCGTAAAACAGGGAGTTCATCTTTTTTTGAAGCTCTTTCCCTACCTCAAATTTGCCGGTCTGTTTTAACGCAATGAACCATTCGCTGACCAAAGAATCGCTTTCTCCGGAGATGTGATAAAGAAGTCTCTCTAAATTGCTCGAAATTAAAATATCCATTGAGGGTGAGGCGGTGGTGTGAAATTCGCGATTTCTGTCATAAACGCCGGTATTAATAAAGTCGGTAAGGATTTTATTTGTATTAGAGGCACAGATAAGCTTATTAATCGGTAGCCCTATCTCCATGGCGTAATATGCGGCAAGTATATTGCCGAAGTTTCCGGTAGGAACGCAAATGTTAATTTTATCGCCCGGTTTAATAGCCTTTTTTTGCACCAAATCGGCATATGCCGAAATATAGTAAGCAATTTGCGGGCAAAGACGCCCCCAGTTGATTGAGTTCGCGCTCGAAAACGCAACGCCCGCGGCGGCGGCTTTATCCCCCACCTGTGAATCGGTGAATACGGCTTTAACGGCATTTTGACAATCATCGAAATTGCCCTTCACCGCAAATACGTGTACATTTTCACCCTCTTGAGTAATCATCTGCATTTTTTGCGTATCGCTCACCCCGTCCTCGGGATAAAATACAGCTATTTCAATCCCGCCGACATCTTTAAACCCTTCAAGCGCGGCTTTCCCCGTATCTCCCGAGGTTGCGACGAGGATAAGCGTTTTCCTTGTCTTGCTCGCCTTTCTCATAGAAATGCTCATTAATCCGGGAAGAATCTGTAATGCCATATCCTTAAAAGCGGCGGTAGGCCCGTGCCAAAGCTCGAGCATATAAATCGAATCGACTAAATTAACGAGGCGCGTCGTACCGATTGTTTTAAAATTAAAATTGTAGGCATTATTCACACAATCGCGTAGTTCATCATCGCCGAAGTCCAAAAATCTGCGTAAAACATCATACGCCCTCTCGGGATAAGGTTTATCCGCCATTGTTGTAATTTCGTCTATGGTAAGCTTAGGCAATTCCGACATTTTTGCGGGAACAAAAAGCCCCCCCTCATCAGAAATGCCTTTAACAATAGCGTCTGCGGCGGTAATTGAAATAGATGAATTTCTCGTACTTGTATAGTTCATTTAAAACCTCAAATAATCTTTTTTAGGAACGATTTTCTGTGAACGGGCGTTATTCCGTGCTTTAAAATCAACTCCTTATGTAGCTTAGTACCGTATCCCTTGTGCTTAGAAAATTGGTATTCGGGATATTGTTTATCGAGTTCGACCATATATCTGTCACGGGCAACCTTTGCTAAAACAGACGCCGCCGCTATTGATGAGGATTTCGCATCGCCGGAGATTATACAATTGACGATTGGCAATTGATGATTATTCGTTAATTTAGGCTCGGCGTTCCCGTCCACAAGAACTATGTGCGGAACGGTGAGTTTTAATGCCTCATATGCCCGCTTCATCGCCAATAATGCCGCCTGAAGAATATTTATCTCTTCAATTTCTTCAACCGTTGCCGTTGCTATGGCGTAGCTTTTACTTTGGGCGATGATTTCATCGTAAAGAAACTCGCGTTTTTTTGCGGAGAGCTTTTTACTGTCGTCGATTCCGATTATTGTACATTCGTCGGGAAGTATCACCGCGGCGGCAAATACATCACCCGCAAGACACCCCCGCCCCGCTTCGTCAATTCCCGCTATCACCACACCCGATTCGTACTTTTCCGCAAAAGCTCTGTCAAAATTGTACAGGTGGTTGTTCAAGTGTAATCCTCCCGATTTTTCCGCTTCTGAATTCGTCTAAAAGAGCTAATGCGGCGCGTTCGGCATCAAGCTCACCCCCCGATATTACCATTCCGCGAGATTTTGCAATACTTTGAAGAATGGCGTTTCCGTCGCAAGCTCTTATACATTCGTCGTCTTCGGTAAGCTTATACCGCGCCGTCAACTTGTCCGAATGATTCTCTGCCAAAAATCCCGCTAAGCTCGACGCTAACGCATGAACGTCCATTATCTCGTCCTTTACCGCCCCCGTGTACGCTAAGTTCAAAGCCGCTTTTTTATCCTCTATTTTAGGCGGAAGAATCCCGGGGAGGTCAAGTATTTCCACGGGTATTGAACCGGCAACCTTAACCCACTGTTTCCCGCGAGTAATGCCCGGTCGGTCACCGACGGCGGCTTTTTTTCCACCCGCCATTCGGTTAAGAAATGAAGATTTTCCGGAATTAGGGATACCCGCAGCCATAATCCTTATTGAGCCGCCATATTTGCGTTCCCCCGCAATTTTTTTGATTAAAGGGAGTAATCCTTTTAACCCCGCCCCGCTTCTGCAATCACACGAAACGGCGGTAATACCTTGTCCGGAATAATAATTTAACCACAACTCGGTAACGGATGGGTCTGCATAATCCCGCTTATTTAATAGCAGAATACGAGGTTTTGTTTTAGTTCCGCTCAAGCGGGACAATGTCGGATTTCTCCCCGATTCGGGAATCCTCGCGTCGGTTATTTCTACCAAAACGTCAATAAGCTTAAGGTTTTCTTCAATTACCCTGTGCGTTTTTGCCATATGCCCGGGGAACCAATGAATATTGATGTTGTCTTTTGTATTCATCGCGCTTAAATAACGCGCCCGAATGCGTTCCAAAAGCTTCCCCATACTTCTTTATCGCCGGCTACGCGGAAAAACGCTTTTCCGGCTATATGGTTGATATCGACTAAACCGACAGCCCCCTGCCGCGTGGTCATGTCTATATAGCGACTGTCTACCGAATTTCCTCTGTTATCGCCGAGAACAAAAACATAGCCGTCCGGTACGGTTATTTCGAGAGGTTGATTCCCGTTTACATAGGTAGGGCTGTTAATATAATGGGTTTCTTCAAAAAGCTTATCCAAATCTGTGATTGGCTCGCCGTTAAGATAAACCATTCCGTCACCGTCAGCATGGGTCTCAATTCTTACGGTGTCGCCGGCAACCCCTATCACCCGCTTGATAATATCCTTTCCGTAAGGGGATTCAAGCCCTTTTTCGGCTTTTTCGTCGTTGTACAAATTCGGGGCATAAATAACGACAATATCGTTATGCTTTGGTGTATAAAAGAAGTTCGTTACTAATATTTGGTCTTTATTTTGAAGCGTAGGCATCATCGAACCGCCGTCAACAGATGTCACCCTCATTATAAAGGTAAACACAACCACAATAATAATTAACGCCGAAACAACCGTTTCGCCCCAGTCGAAAACATCGCGAATAAACCAACCGCCCTTTCGCTGATTAACAGCGGCTTTATTATCAATATTACCCGACGTTAAAATTTGCCCGTCGGACGAGTAAAGCTCGTCATTTTGGCTTATCTCTTGTTTTACTTTATCGGTATTCTCCATAATATGACCATGCCTTTCCCACACCCTCGCAGTGTGAATTAAGGGTACAAAAAGATAACGAACATATATCGCTTAACGTCCGTTATCCATTGATTTCTCTTGATTCCTAAGGTATCAGTAGGTATCAGTCCGCGCTCCTTGCGCGAATCTTAGACTTAACCCTTGCCGCCTTGCCTACCTTATCTCTGAGATAATACAGTTTAGCGCGGCGAACCTTACCTTCGCGAATTACGTCAACATTGACTACGGATGGGCTGTGTACCGGGAAAACCCTTTCAACACCTACGCCGTGCGAAACCCTTCGAACCGTGAAGGTTTCATTCACTCCGCCGTGTTTTTTTGCAATAACCGTCCCTTCAAACATCTGTATACGGGACTTTTCTCCTTCCGTAATCCTTACGTGGACTTTTACGGTATCGCCTATTTCAAATTTAGGCAATTCAGCCTTAAGACTGTCTTTTGTTATAATGTTCAACGCTTCCATTATTGTGTTCGACTCCTACTTTCTCTTAAACTATTTACTACTATTTTTGTGCGGATTCGCACTTATACCGTAGTAGTATAACACATAATTTTGGTAAATGCAAGTGTTTTTTTAAGATTTTTCAAATTCTTTTGTTAAAAGGGCTTCTAAAACCTATTCCGAGTAATTAAAGGCTTTAATTTGTAACACAATTTCTCTTGCGGCATATAGTAAAACATGAAACGTTTCATAAATACTTACAAGGAGGAAAACACAATGTTCGGAAACGGTAATTGCTGCTGGATTATCATTCTGTTACTCTTCTGCTGCGGCGGATTTGGTAACGAAGGCTGTGGCTGTGGATGCAGAAACAGAGGAAACGACTGCTGCTGCTAAATATCCTCTTAACAATGAAGTAAAACAAGAGCGGAGCCCTGTAGGGCGGGCTTAAAGATAAAGCACTCGAAAGGGTGCTTTATCGTTTTTTTATGAACTATTGACCTTTTTAAGAATATATGGTAAAATGACAAATATGGATGATATGTTTTATGAAATAGAATATGATTCACGAGCAAAACAAGAGATAAGCCCAAAGGACGGGCTTTGCTCGTCCGAAGGGCGAATCTTGCCGTCTGGTAAAGCTCAATCATTAAAGCTTT
The DNA here is from genome assembly GCA_009783205.1 of Oscillospiraceae bacterium. Taxonomy (GTDB): domain Bacteria; phylum Bacillota; class Clostridia; order Oscillospirales; family Ruminococcaceae; genus Ruminiclostridium_E. The sequence continues at coordinate 8,676 of WRHO01000023.1, read as the reverse complement.
ACTCTGCCGACGCGGACGAAACAAAGGAACGCTTTTACAAAATGAGAGAGTTGGCGCGAAGTCTTAAGGCGCGGCGAAGGTTAGCTTATGATTTTGCGGGGCTGTACAAAATAACCGGTAGGAATTATAACAATTCCGACTCGTTGATTTTTTGTAAGCAGGGTGAGTTTATGAGCGATTTTTCCGACAATTATTGCGACTATAAAGACTTTTCCGAAAAATACCCGAGTTATCAATTAATGGGATATGAACAGCTTCGCACTTATTTTACATGGCGCGTTAAGGTAAGAAATGGCGAGATTTGTCGGACATCCCTATCGTATGCGTTGGTATACGCTTATGAACTCCTCAACAATATCGGGGTTACCGATGAAGCGCGGGGGATTAATACTCTCATGTCGTTTTGGCAGAATTACCGTGTTCGCTTTCCCGAGCTCGACAAATATATACCGAAATGGTTGAAGGAATATCACGATTATTATGATTTATCCGATTCATTTGAAAACTTCGTTTCGACAAACCGACTTGAAGCCTTTTATCCGGAAAGCTCCCTATGCAATTCCGATGATTTGGCGGCTTGGAACAAAGTATCCTCCTACGATATAACAAAATCGAGGTTTTGGATAAACGAATGTGAAAAGAATGAGTTGATTAAGAACTGCTTCGAATTTGTAATACGCATTTTAAAGCAAAGAATAAACTTTAAGGAATTGTTGTTTTCTCCCATAAGCTTTGAACGCGAGCCATTCAAAGATGCGTTATTTCATAATAAGCTTAATAAATCAATCACTATGAAGCGGCTTTTTATCACCGATTCGGGAAAGAGCTTGGTCGGGTATATACTAAAAAAGGTCGAAGCCTGTATACGCGCTAAGGTTAATTATAATTACAAATTAAAAACCGATTTGGGCGAGTTTGACACAGATATAGAAAAAGCGGTTGACGATTATTTTATCGAACTCAATCGCGTTGAGGTTGAGGTGAATTTAAACAATCTTGAACGTATCAGAGAGGAAGCGACCGCAACACAAGAAAAGCTTATTGTCGAAGAGGAAAAGCCCGACGCTTCAAAGCCTTTGATTGACACATTAAAAAAAGAGCCGATTTTGCATAACGAAAATCCTTTCAATGAAACAGAGGTTAAGGCTTTGTCATTTCTCCTAAGCGGCGAAAAAAGCATTTTACAATTTGCAAACGAGACGGGGATAATGCCGGAGGTATTAGTCGGCGATATTAACGAAAAAGCATACGATATGATAGGCGATAATTTACTCGATGATGAGTTTAATATATATGAGGATTACACAGAACAAATAAAAGGACTTTTAATATGAATCAAGAATCTAAAATTCCGAACAGAATTGCCAATATATTAATCAACGCTTTAAAAGGCGGCGTTGTCCCGCGCATTGGGTTGGAATATGTAACGGTGGGGCGAGCGGAAGAAATATCGGCAATTTTGCGGGATATAGCTTTAATTGAAGACGGCGGCGCGTCGTTTCGATTTATTGTAGGAAAATACGGAAGCGGGAAAAGCTTTCTTTTACAAACAATCCGCAATTATGCAACTGCGAAGGGGTTCGCCGTAGTAGACGCCGACCTCTCACCCGAGCGAAGATTTGCGGGTACAAAAGGGCAAGGTCTCGCAACATATAAGGAGCTTATACAAAACCTTTCGGTTAAGTCAAAGCTTGACGGTGGCGGGTTACCGCTAATTTTAGAAAAGTGGATTTCCGGTATTCAGGTAAAGGTGAAAAGCTCTCACGATTATGCAGCTTTTGAATCTGCCGAGCTTGACGACATTGTTGAAAAAGAAATATACAAGGTCGCGAGTTCGCTCGAGGGAATGGTAAACGGGTTCGAATTTGCAAAAGCTGTGGCGGCATATTGGAACGCATATCGAAACGACGACGCAACAATGAAATCTAACGTGCTTAAGTGGTTCCGCGGCGAGTATCCTTCTCGTAAAGAAGCAAAAGCCGATTTGGGAATTAACTTTATCGTGAACGATGAAACATGGTACGATTTTTTGAAAATATTCGCGACCTTTTTGGTTGGTGCGGGATATAAAGGGTTGCTCGTCGTAATAGACGAATTTGTAAACATTTTTAAAATCCCCAATTCGATAACCCGCGCAAACAATTACGAAAAAGTTTTAACGATGTATAACGATGTGCTTCAAGGTAAAGCAAAACATATCGGCTTTCTTATGGGGGGGACGCCGCAGAGTATTGAAGACAAATACAAGGGCGTGTTCAGTTATGAGGCGTTGCGTTCGCGACTTGCGGAGGGGCATTTCTCGGGGGGCGGCATAAAAGACCTTTCCGCACCCATTATTCGCCTTCAAATGCTTTCGCAGGAGGAGATGTATATTTTAGTTGAAAAGCTTTTGAAAATACACGCGGACTTGTTTTCATATTCTCCGACGCTTACGCACGAAGACCTTTTGTATTTTCTTACGGTTGAGTACAACCGCGTCGGCGCGCGGGCGCATATCACCCCTCGCGAGATTATACGCGATTTTATCGAGCTTATAAACATCTTACACCAAAACCCAAATAAAAGCGTTTCGGAAATATTAGGCGACAATAGCTTTAAAATGGCAAAAGGCGGTATAGAAGACGAAGAAATAAATAACGAGTTTAAAGAATTTGAATTTTAGTAATAAGAAAGGAATGGTCATATAAATGAATATTGCGGTTGCTCAATCGGGGGGGCCTACCTGCGCCATAAACTCATCATTGGCGGGAATTGTAAAAGAAGCAAAGCGAAACGGCGTTACAAAAATCTACGGTGCAAAAAACGGAATCGACGGAGTTATAAACAATCGTTTTTGCAACTTGGGCGAGCTGCTTAAAACAGATGATGAATTGCGTCTTCTGAGGGCGACGCCTTCAACTGCGTTAGGCTCATGTCGAATTAAGCTTCAACCCGCTCAATATGAAACAATTTTTGCAAACCTGCAAAAATATAAAATTGAGGCTTTTTTCTACATAGGCGGTAACGATTCAATGGATACCGTAGACAAGCTACACGATTACGCCGCGCAAATCGGCTCTAATATTAAATTCGTCGGGGTGCCTAAGACAATTGATAACGACCTTCCCGAAACAGACCATACCCCCGGGTTCGGCTCTGCTGTCAAATATCTCGCGACGACCATCAAGGAAATTATATGCGACAGTAATGTGTACAACCTTAACTCTGTAACCGTTATAGAGATTATGGGGCGAGACGCGGGCTGGCTCGCCGCTTCCTCCGCGCTCCTTAAAGAAAGCTGTAACGGCGCGCCGCATTTGATTTACCTTCCCGAAAAACCGTTTTGCACAAAAAGCTTTTTAGATGATATAAAAAGGCTTCACCAAAAGACGCGCGCGGTCATTGTCGCCGTTTCGGAGGGGTTGAAAAATGAGGACGGCGGGTACATTGCCGCTGCTAATCAATCGGGGAAAAGTGATGTTTTCGGACATAAATACCTCGCGGGACTCGGAAAACTCCTCGAACATGAAATTTCGGACAATCTCGGGTGCAAGGTGCGTTCCGTTGAATTAAATGTGTGTCAGCGTTGCGCCGCTCATACGGCGTCGGAGACCGACCTCAACGAAGCGGAGGAAATTGCGGCGGCGGCGGTTCAAACCGCGCTAAAGGGAAAAAGCGGCGTAATGATGACAATTCGCCGCGTAAGCAATATTCCTTATAAGGTCGAATATATTCCCGTCTGCGTAAAGCTATGCGCCAACCGCGAACGGCTTTTCCCGCTCGACTGGATTTCATCTGAAGGTAACGATATACTCGCCGAAGTAAATGACTATTTTTTACCGCTCATTCAAGGAGAGGTGAAGATAAAATATGATAACGGTATACCGGTGCATTTTCGCATTAATGATGATTTATTTAGAGGGGATTTTTAAATTTTACCGCTTGCTCCATTCAACGCGCCCGCGAAACACAACCTCGTCACAGTTTACTTTTTTTGCTTCAACATAAGTAATGTCGGCGTTTTGTCTCGGAGTTGTTGAATAAACCTCAAGCGAATCCTTTAAAAAAAGCTGTGACATAAAATTTATATCAATTCGCGACGGTATATATTCGCGTAAAAAATCGGGGTCGCAAATGTTTAAAATCGCGTCGCCGTAGCGCGCATTGTTCATATGCCCGTTGTAATCCAAATCGGTTATTTGTACCGCTTGAACGAGCGTTTCGCATGACGGAGTGCCATATTTTATTATGTCATCAATTTTATAATTCGCGTCTTCAAAGGGAGCCTTCGGTATGAACTCGTTATCTGAAAATTGTTCAAAAATAGGCGTACACCGCTGAATCCTCTGCCGTTCCAAATTTAATACGCACCACTTTGACGATGCGGCGATGATAATGTCGCCGTTTTTGTTTAAGATGTAATAACCGCGGTTGACGTCGGCGGACTTTGGTTTTTCGGGAAATGTTCTGACCGTTAAAACGTCGCAAACCTTCGGACTTTGATACACCTTGAAGCTCATGCGAATCATAACCCAACCGAGACCGCGCGCCCGCATATCGTCATACCCGATTTTTAAAATATCGGCGTGTTCCGTCGCCACATCCTGACAATATCCCATAATCGCGCTCGGTTTAATCCGACCGGTGAAATCTGTATCGCTGACCGCGACCGTCACCTCTCGCTCATATTGTAAATATTTTTTCAAACCCTTTACCATACCTTTCTTATAGCATTTTTGACGTTTTTTAGATATTCACTAAAGCCAATTTATTTGATATCGTTTATTATACAATGTTCTGTATCCGATGTAAAGGGTACAAAACACAGACATACAGGTAACCGAGCATATCGAGATAAGAATTGAAATCTGATATAGAATTGCGGTCATGGGCGTTGTCCCGGAAAGAATTTGCCCGGTCATCATTCCGGGAAGCGATATAATACCCATACCGAGCATTGAGTTAAGCGTAGGCAATAACGCCGTCTCCAATGCGCGATTTACAAAAGGCAAAAGAATTTTTCGCGGCGTCGCGCCTAAATTTAAAAGGGTATCAATTTGGCTTTTATTCGATTGAATATTCTCGTTAAACGCACGTAAACCGAGACTCATTCCGGTCATGGCGTTCCCGATAATCATTCCGCTTATGGGGATTGTGTACTGCGGATTAAAAAGGTTTACGCCTACAATAACCAAAATGAAAAAGCCCACAATTAAAAAACCGGTAGCCGTCAACGATACACCCGTTATAATTTTAAATCGCTTATTGAGCGTTTTATTTTCGCGGTTGCGCGACAAAACGGTGTATATGGCAAACCCCGTCATTAACAAAAGATATAAAACGGTGAAGAGCGGGCGGGGGTTGTCAAAAATATAGGTAAGCGCGAGTCCCGCCAATACCAATTGTATCGTCATTCGAATACTCGCAACAAGCAAGAGCTTTGTTTGGTTTATTTTGCATACCTTCATAATAATAAGTACGATAAACAATAAAAGATAAACCAACGCAAATTGCCATATATTTAACGCTATAATCTCATTCATTTTTGTAGCCTTCCTTTCCGAGCCGCAAAAAGCCCTATAATGTAATAATTGAATCGCCGTATACATCGGCGAGCGTTTTATTATGAGAGACAACTATCGGCGTAATCCCGTTGTTTTTACAAAACTCCTTCACATTTGACATAAGCGTATTTGCCGTAAGGTCGTCGAGCGCGCTTGTCGGTTCGTCAATTAAGAGGACTTTTGGGCAAAAGGAAAGGCAAATCGCGATAAACACCCGCTGTCTCTCACCGCCCGACATGGTGCCGCAACCGGCGGTTGTCTCAAAATCGGCGGCGCATATTTTTAAGTATTTTAAAATGTCTGAAGCATTAATCGGCGAAAGCTCGCGATATTTGTAAAATTCATCGAAGTTATCGCGTATACTTCCGTCAAATAAAAAAGGCGATTGTCCGCAAAGTAAAACCTCTCTGCGTAGCGTTATAGGGTTATAATCGTTTATATTCTTGCCTAAATATAACACCTCGCCCGCAGACGGCGAATTCATTCCGTTTAAAAGCTTCAAAAGGGTGCTTTTTCCCGAGCCGCTTTCTCCGCAAATAAAAGTTACCTCATTTGAACGAATTTCCATATCCGGATAATCTATTATATTTTTAAAGCTTACCTTCTTTAATTTAAACATTTGGCAACCTCCGTAAATCTGCTTGTAATTAAGGAAAAATTGTGGTATAATAACCATTATGAAACAAAAATTTATACACCCTTTAAAAAAAGAATGGCTCATATTAGCCGCCATAACGAGCGTCCTTTTCTGTTCCCATCTATACTGGGACATTATCATAACTACGCGACACGGGATAAACGTATGGACGTCGCTTTTTGAGGGGCGATTGTTCAACTTTTACTTTGATAATGCTAACCCGCAAATAACGGGGTTTGCGACCTCGCCCGCGATATACCCGTTCACGGTGTATATCATATTCGCCGTATGGAATTTTCCGCTTTGGGTGCTTGAGCGTTTTTTCGGCTTTGACCCGTTCACCTCTACCACCGCGCTCATGTACGCAAAAAGCATATTAATTCCTTTTTTACTTTCCTGTGCTTTTATGGTATACAAAATATGTCTTAAGCTCGAAATAACAAAGGATAATGCAATACTTTGCGCGTTTTTCTTTGCTTCGAGCGTATCGGCGTTTTTTGCAATTGCCGTAACGGGACAGTACGATATATTCTGTCTGTTATTCATTTTGCTCGGGCTGTACTCTTATATAAAAAAAGACTATACAAAATTTCTTCTCTTTTTTGCGGTCGCCATAACGCTTAAGCTTTTCGCGCTATTTATATTCATTCCGCTTATATTGCTCTTCGAAAAACGTCTGCACATGATTATTGTGTACTTTTTAGGCGGACTTTCGTTTTATTTGTTGTTGGGTGCTATATTTTCGGTTCCGGAAGGCTCGTCGTCAATAATGACCGGGATGGTCGGTTACCTTTTTTCGCACACGCTCGAGCTGACATACATCAAAACGCCGATTTTCGTAATAATGACCGTTTTACTTTGGATTTTCTGTTATATACAAAATACGGAAGATGACGTTTTCCATATTCAAAAATATGAAGCATTAACCGTTTATGTTTCGTTTGCGTCAATGGCGATTTTATTCGTTTGTTGTTATACCCACCTGTATTGGATTATATTAATGTCGCCGTTTATGTGCATATTAGCCTTTACAAATACCCGTCATATAAAAGCCGTATTCTTAATCGAATCGCTCTCTTGCGGCGCGATGGTGTTTGCATTAAATATCGTCGGGTCGCCCGTATTCGCAATGTATACAATTAATTCGGCGTTTTTGTCAAAACTTTTCGGAAAGGTCTCGAGCGAGGCGCATATCGGGAGTATACTCGCAAATGTCATAGACGAGAAGACGCTCGGATTCGTTGCACCGTCATGTACCGCCGCGTTTGTCGCGGGCATAATTGCGTTTTCGTTTTTGACGTTTCCTTTGTCCCGTGTACAAAAAAACGAACCGACGGACAACGCACAGCCTCATATTACGCGCTCGTTTATATGGGGAAGAACCGCGTTAAATGCTTTTATATGCGGGTGTCCTATACTTTGTTATTTTTATATTTTGTTTTCGAACGGTTCCTAAGGAACTCTAAATACCCAAAGCTTATTTAAAATAAAATTCAACGGGATTGTTAAAAACAATATTAAAAACGATGATATTCTTGCGGAAATTTCAAATGAATTTATTAAAAGCTTCATTAAAGCATATCCTAAAAGTGTTGTTAAACCATAAGCAATATAAAGCTTAACCAATCTTTTCGCGGCAGTGCTTTTTCGCCCGTCCGTCGGCTCTTGTTTGGCAGCGGTCGTCAAGTCTTTGGACGAGCAAAGCCCGTCCGTCGGCTCTTGTTTGGCGGCGGTCGTCAAGCCTTTGGACGAGCAAAGCCCGTCCGTCGGCTCTTGTTTTGCGAACACAAACCTTGAACTCCAAAAATAGGCGTTAATTACGCTTATGATAAACCCCGCGAAATATGCAATATCTTCGCCCGTAAAACTCAATAATGAGTTAAAAATCAAAAGATAGACGAGCGTATTTGATAAACCGACGATTCCGAATTTAACAAACTGTTTAATCAATTTTTTATGCTTTCCCGTGACTCGCACCTCTTATCGTTTCAATAATCCTTTGGAGCATTTCCTCGCTCATACCCGGGTATACCCCCACCCAAAATCCCGAATTCATCACTATATCGGTGTTAGGCAGTTCGCCCGATATTCTGTACCCCGTGCCGCTCGACCGCATTTGGTCGAAACAGGGGTGTTTTATAAGATTCCCCGCAAAAAGCATACGCGTTTGAACGCCGTTATCTTCAATGTAACGAACTATCTTATCTCGCGATTTTTTACAGGTCATGAAAAAGCCAAACCAACTCGGGTCGGAATCGGGTTGCTTTTCGGGGAGGATAATGCCGTCCGAAACACACGACAACCCCTCTCGAAGAATATTCCAATTGCGTTTTCTCTTTTCGATAAACTCGGGTAGCTTTTTTAGTTGCGCTACACCTATTGCCGCCTGCATATCCGTCGCCTTCAGATTATAGCCAAAGTGTGAATATACATATTTATGGTCGTACCCGGGGGGAAGCTCTCCGTATTGCTTATTAAACCTATTGCCGCATACAT
>WRHO01000022.1 GCA_009783205.1 Oscillospiraceae bacterium | reverse complement strand
GCGGGAGGATATCCCCCGTCAATCTATTCGGCGTTGCCTAAGCTTCTCGACCGTGCGGGCTGTTTCGAAAAAGGGAGCATTGCCGGGATATATGCCGTTTTGGTAGAGGGCGACGACACAAACGAGCCTATCTCCGACACCGTTCGAGGAATTATCGACGGGCATATCATTTTGTCGAGAAAAATCGCGGCGCGCAATCATTATCCCGCGATTGATATTCTCGGAAGCATATCGAGGCTTATGGCGATTATTTGCCCCGAAGACCACAACGAAGCCGCAAACAGACTGCGCGACTTATTGTCGCTTTACGAAACAAACGCCGATTTAATTAATATAGGGGCATATAAAAAAGGGACAAACGAGAAAATTGACGAGGCGATTGATAAAATTGATGTAATTAACGAGTTTTTAAAGCAAAAGGTGAACGAGGCATTTGACTTAGCCGATACGGTTAAGATGCTCAAAGAGGTGGTGCTTAGGTCATGAAAAAATTTAAGTTTTCACTCGATAAATTGCAAAATTATAAGGAACAGGTGCTCGAATCCGAGAAAAACGCATTGGGTATTTTAAGGGGCGAGCTTCGCGATTTGAATATCGAGCTCGACGGGTTGCTTCATTTGATTAACCTTAAAAGCGACGAGTTAGAACATATGATGATAAAAAGCGTAACGCCCGCGAATTTTGCGGCGAGTAAGCGGTTTATCACCTTTAAACAACAGGAAGTCCACGCCCTGCGCCGCAGAATAGCCGCTAAGGAGGACGAAATAGCCGCACAGCTTGAGGTGGTTGTTGAGTCTAATAAAGAGGTTAATACCCTCGAAAAGCTTGAAGAACGACAGTTAGAGGAATATAATTATGCCGCGCTTAAGGAAGAAGAGCTTTTCATAGATGAATTTGTCAGTAATCAACGTATACGCGACGGCGTAATAACAATTTAAGACATTTTTTAGAAATCCCCTATATATAGTATATAGTAATCACAGGAAATCTTTATTTTATACTTGACTTTTTATTAACAATTATATATAATAGGAAGTAATAATTTAAGAAAGGAGGTGTATGGGTTATTATGAATGTGATTGGTGCGGTTGGTGTGCCGTTGACTGCGAGCGTCGGATTTACCGAAACGACCTTGTTGTTTACGGCGTATGGAACACAGGATTCACCGGAAGCGCAAGACTCGCCACAGGAAATAACATTTGCGGATTGCCTGCAGGGGTTGCAGGTCGCGCAGGAGTCGACAGAAATAAAAAATCCTCAAAAACCGAGCGAGAGCCAAGTTGGAGCGGAAGCGGAATTTGATGATTTTAAGGAGTCACGAGAGTTGAAAGCCCCGGAAAATGCCGAAAACGACAATATCGGCGAAATTGTACAGTCGAGCGACAACCAAGTTGAGACCGAATTTGACAAAACGGTTGAAATAGTCGCAATCGGCAATGACCAAGCCGACAAATCGGTACTTTCAAACCAAGACGCAATTTTTGACACAAACACGGTTGAAGAAGCTTTTAATGCCGAGGGCGGCGAAAACGATTCCGTAGCCGCAATGCTTGACCGAATGTTGTTTTTGTTTGAGCGGGTTCGAGTAAAGGCGGAAGCCGTCGGCGGGGTTGAAAAGCTTACCGACGCGGATTGGCGGGAACTTTTGGGCGGGTCGTTTATACTCTTCGGTTATAACGTGACCGAGTGGCAAAGCGTAAGCGTGAAAGGACGGTTCGACGAGTTTGTCGAAGACATAATTGCAATTTTCAGCATCTACATTAACTACAGCAAAGGCGAAATCAACGAATCACAAAAGCTCGAAGCGATTAGAGCAATCGTCGAAAAAATGGCAAATAAAGCCGGGACCGCGGGAACCGAAACTCTGAAACAGGCGTTTGACCTCGAAATATGGGAATTGATATGCAGATTCCTCGAAACAATTGACCCGACTCTAAATCCGCGGGAATGGTCGGAGTGGTCTGAAGAATTAGAGCGTTTAAACGAAACAAAGAATGTGAAGAGAGCGGAAACCAAGGGCGGCGAAAAAACCTTGATTGAGACGATAGAAATGACCGAATTGACCGGACGCGTTCGGACGGTACAGACGGTCGAAGAGGCGGTTCAAAGCGTAGGCATTAATGCTAAGGCTGTTAAAACCGTTCAAAAGACAGAAAAGGTCGAGTACGCAGAAAAAGAATCAAAAAGCGTTAAAGCAGATGTCGATAAAAATGCAGACGGTGGTATAAAAGAAACAAAAAAGATACAAAACGCACAAGAAATGCCGACGGAAAAGCAAGCGGAGTCGCCGATATTGCCGAAAACGCAAAGGTTGCAGAAGGCGCAAGCGGCGCAGGGCGAAGCAATTTTGGTCAACGATGAAGACGAGTCGGAGACGGGCGAAACGAAGAAGGTTCAAAATGCCGTTAAAGCCGTTCAGACCGCCAAACAAAGCGGGTTTGAAGCAAAAACCGATTCAAAGCCTTTAAAAGCCGTTGAAGACGAGCCGATTATAACGGGAATTGCACAAGGATTTGTAAAGGTTGATAAAAGCGCGAAGCACAGCGAAATTCCAAGAATGCTTCATGAAGGCTTGACCAAGGATATTACCGATTATGAGTTCAACGACATGACAACGTATAAGTCGACAAAAACGCAATTTGGCGCGAACGCAGAAAAGAAGAACGATATATCGTTCTTGCAATTTAAGCAAGCGGTGTTAGGGCGTCCCGCTATTGTCAGAGAAATCGACTTTAACCGTTTTGGGGATACAGTTGAGACAGAAACGGTTGAACCCGTTATTGTTACCGAGAGCGATGCAATTGCGGTCGGCGATGTCGGCAAAACGGTCAAAATTGAAAAATCAATTGAAGAATTAAAAGCTATACCGAATGTAACCGAAACGGAAACAACGGCAAAAACGAATTCGACAGATGTTCAAAAAAACAAGCAAAAGAACGATTCAAACGCAAAATTGCCCAATGTATTGCCTAACGTACAGAAAAATGCGATTGTTGAAAACGACATACCGCAATATGCAAACACGATAAGCGGGCAGAGCGTCGCGCTTCAAGTAAGCGGCGCGATTGTTGAAAATCTCGAAAAGATTATCATGCAGGTGACGGGATTTTCTGAAAAAGCGGCAAACGCTTCGGAAGCTTCAAGTATTGCTAAGCTCGATAAAGTTTTACAGACGGCGGGAATTAACAAAAGCGTTGAAATTGCACGGGCAGATAAGCTTGAGCCGATTAAGACGCAGATTACCGAATTTAAAATGACGCTTAATCCCGAGCATCTCGGTAAGGTGACCGTCAAGTTAGTTACCACCGACGATTCGGCAAACGGCGCGGGCGTTAAAGTAGCTGTGCAGATTATCGCGGCGAGCGAAACGGTTCGAGATTTGTTACTCGCGAGAGCCGGTTCGGTAAAGGTTATGATTGAACTCGGCGGCGTTACGGTTGAGCGGTATGATGTTGTTACCGAGCAACAAGCGGCGATACAGGCGAACGAAGTGCAACAGGATTTTCTTGACCAAAACGGCAACGGCGGAAATAAGCAGAATCCGTCGGACGGCGAAAACAACAATTCCGAAACGGTTGATGCAGAGCAGGGTGAAATGAGCTTTGCGGAGATTGTTGAGTCGTTATTCTAATTAATAAAAAGAAAGGACATTGAGCTATGGGTACAGGTAATACGGGGAGTATAGGAAATATACTCGAAAACAGAATTAAATATGCCGATTTATTTACCGATAAACGCAATTCCGATATGTCGATAGAAACCTTCTATCAGCTTTTAATAGCGGAAATGTCTAACCAAGACCCGATGGACCCTATGTCGAACACCGAATTTGTTTCACAAATGGCGTCGTTTACCTCGCTTCAGGTTCAACAGGAAGCGTTGTACTACAATAACGCCAACTACGCATCATCGTTAGCGGGGAAAACGGTTATCGTTGCGCGCAGTACGGGCGGCGACGGACTCGACGTTCAAGAGGGCGTTGTCACTAATGTTAACCTCTCGGGCGGCGAATTTCTCATCACCGTCAACGGACAGGAATACCCTTTGAAAAACATAATGGAAGTATTGGATTACAGCTTTGACGGGTTGTCCGGCGGAACAAACGGCGCGTTCGCAACGAGCCTTATCGGAAAATATGTAACAATCGGTATGGTAAGCACCTCCGGCAAATCGGTGGTTGAGGAAGGAATCGTCGAGAGAATAGAAATCAAGGACGGTCAAATCTCAATCGTAATCGACAATATGGCATATCCGCTGTCGAGCGTAGCAAAGGTTGAACAGCCCGAAGGCAAGGAAGAAGACGAGGCGTATCAGCCCGGCGGAACAATCGGCGACTGACGAGACAGTTGACAATTGACAAGTAACAGTTGACAGTTAGGGTAGCCCCATTAAAAAGTAATGGAAAGGAGGAATGGTTATGCTGCTCAACGATTTCCTGAAAATGACAAATCGCCCGATAAGCGTTACGACCGGACAACCGGGGATTCACGATAATTCCGTAAATTCTCAACCGCAGGTCAACGAAGACGGCGATACTTTCGCCGATGTGCTTGCGAAAAGTAAAAGCGGAGTTGAATTTTCGGGTCATGCAATGAGGCGTATCGAGAGCAGGAGCATCGATATTCACGAGACCAAGCTCGACAGACTGAACAAAGGCGTCGAGTTGGCGGCGCAGAAGGGAAGCAGCGACGCTTTGGTGTTGGTCGATTCCATGGCATTTGTAGTCAGCGTTAAGAACAACAAGGTTATTACAACAATGGATACCGCGGGATTAGCGGGAAACGGCAATGTGTTCACGAACATTGACTCAACTATAATTATTTAAATCAAAAAGCCGAGAACAATATGCGGACTCTAACGAGGAACATACTTCTGCTTTGAACGAATGATAAGCGGATTCTGACTTTTCGGCGAAAATGAAAGGAAATTAATCAATATGATTAAATCACTATATTCCGGTGTAACCGGGCTTAAATCACACAACCAAAGAATGGACGTTATCGGTAATAACATTGCTAACGTAAACACAACGGCTTATAAAGCGGGAACGGTAACCTTTAAAGACGTTTACTATCAGACGAGACAAAGAGCATCCTCAGGTGACTTTGTACGAGGCGGCGTAAATCCGACTCAAATCGGTATGGGTGTACAGCTCGGCACGGTCGGCAAGGTTATGTCACAGTCCGGCTTGACCTACTCGGACAGCGTTTTTGATATGGCACTCGAGGGTTCGGGCTTCTTCCAGGTTATGGACCAGGTGGGTAATATATTCTATACCCGTCTCGGACGTTTCGGACTCGACGATTTCGGCAACCTTGTAGACGCTAACGGCTACATGGTACTCGGTGTTTCGGGTGACCCGTCGGGCGTTATTGCGAGCCAACAGAGAATCAACATTCAAATCCCCGATATACCCGACCAGGCGGCATCAGTACGCAGAGACTTCACAATCGGCGGTCAAAACTATCAAATCAGCGTTACCGCGGCGGGTTACGGCCCCGGCGGAAACATCGGCTTAACCATCAACCACGCAAATTCGCCATTCGCGACAATGAGCGGTACGGCGGGACTCAATGTGTTAATGGATTTGACCAAGGATTACGAGGATATTGTAAGAAACGACCCGACGAGCGAGTATTATGTACCGCACCCCGGCGCGACGGCTACCGTTGTACAATTGGCGCAGTATGAACAAGAGGTTGTAGCGTCAATCGGGCGGGCGTTCTCGGCAGACCTGAACGAAGCTATACGCATAGGCGGCGTAAACGTAGACGATGCGTTAATCCCGCTTTCTGTGGAATTCGGCTCTGTTCCCGATATCACGGCGGCACAGAACGCCGACAACTACAGAGAAGTACCCGGAACGGCTACGGCGGCTACACAGTGGTACTTAGACTTCAACAGCACACAGCGTAACGCTTTATCGACCTATGCGAACGCGCTCGCGGCATTAGCGAGCAGCGACCCGGTTAAATATACCAACTTGACAACCGGTCTCACCGATTTGCACGCGGACGCGAGCGTAACTCCCACTGTACCCGCGCCCGTTCCCGATACGGTTATGGAAGCGGCAAGAAGAGCTTATTTAGCGTTGACAACCGGCGCGGACGCTTTGACCTCCTTAGAAGCAAATCTTATTGAACAGGATTTGTTTGTAAGAATTACACCCGCCGCAAACTGGAACACCGCATGGCAGGATTTGACGGTAACCGAAAGAGCAATTTTAAACAACTTCGCGGGACAATTGGTTAATACAGTACGCGATAACGCAATTGCACAGGGTTCAATTACCGCTACTCAAACAGATATAGCGACCTTTTACAACGCATTGCCGGTTAATCTTCAGGCTCATGCGGCTTCTATTATAGCTAATTTAGACGCACAAATGTTAAACCTTTCGATAGTTGACGGTTCGGACCCGTTGTATACGCCCGCGTTTACATCTGCGTTCACCGGAAGCTTCTCTACAACAACTCCGACGCTCAATGCGCGTTCGAGCTTGAACATTATTACAAGAAACGCTTTTGCGGCGGGAATACCGGAAATATTCAACAATCCCTCCGCTTCCGGTGCAACGAGCGTCGCGCTTGAATTCCTTGTGACAAACCCCGGCGCGAACGGCAACCGGTATGAGGTTAAGATGCAATCCATTGCGGGAAGCGGCAACGTAAGCGCGCAATGGAACGGTAATATCTTGGAAATTAAAATTCCGAGAGACAGACCCGCGGGGCAAGAAATTACCGCCGAAGAAATTCAAAACGCTATAAACAGAACGACAGGTAACTCGGCTAACACCCCCGGCGTTTTGGCAGAGGATTTCGGCGCGTATTTCCAAGGTGAGGAGCTGAACGGTTTGCCGGTAATCATTGTCAGAGCCATTTCCACACCGACCGACCCGTCCGCACCGCGTCAGCCGCTCGATATGTCCGCCGCTATTGATTTCAGCAGCGTTACGAGCGATATGCCGCTCCGCGTCGGTATGTCCGGCGGTGAAGACAGCTTCTTCCAGACGGCGTTCAAGAGCCTCGCAACCTTACAGTTGAGGAACGGTACCTTTGAAGGCCCGCAAACCCCCGATACTGCGGAAATATTCATCGACAGAGACGGCGTAATTTACGGCGAACACCCAATCCACGGCGTACTATTACTCGGTCGCGTTGACATTGTTGACTTTGTGAACCCCGAGGGCTTACAACAGTACGGCACGTCTTATTTCAGAGAATCCTTAGCGTCGGGTACTCCGACGGTGAGAATACCTCAAACCGAGTCCGAAACCTTTGTTATATCGGGCGCACTCGAAATGTCTAACGTAGACCTTTCTAACGAGTTCTCCGATATGATTATCACACAAAGAGGGTTCCAGGCTAACTCAAGAATCATCACGGTATCCGACTCGATGCTTGAAGAACTCGTGAATTTGAAGAGGTAAGAAGTAATTAATGTGTAGGGGCGGTTATTACGCAATAATCGCCCTCATACACCATAATGAAGAGCGAAAATAACTTGACTGATTTCGTAAAGCTTTTTGCGGCTCGGAAAGGCATGGTCATAATCATGATTATATTAACCAAATTAAACGGTAAAGAACTCCTTATCAACGAGCGGCACATCGAAACCGCTAAGGAATCCCCCGACACTGTAATCACAATGAGCAGCGGGGCGACATACATTGTTTCGGAAAAGCTCGACGAAATTTTGGACAAGGTGGTTGAGTTTAACCGAATGGGCAAGCGGAAGAGCCGCTTTAACAACAATTCAGACACGGCAACAGATTAATTAAAAGAGGGAAGAACAGTATGAATATCACGTTTATTATAGGTAGTATAGTCGCGTGGGGAATGGTAATCTTCGGGATTATAGTCGGCGGTATGAGTAACGATTTGGCACCGGCGCAAAGCTTAAACATATTTTTAGACCCGACCAGCGCGGCAATCGTTATCGGCGGTACGCTCGGTTGTCTTATTGCGTCGTTTCCGGTAGAGGTGTTAAAAACCGTTCCGAAGTTTATTAAGATTGCGTTTTTTCCGCCGAAGTTTAAGCCTAAGGAATACATAGACCAAATCGAGCTTTTTGCACAGACGGCAAGAAGCAAGGGCTTGCTCGCGCTCGAGGAGCCGGCAAACAAATGTGAAGATGTGTTTCTTAAACAGGCGATTATGTTGGTGGTTGACGCAAATGACCCGGATAAGGTTCGGGCTATGCTCGAGGATTCTATTGAATTTACCACCGAGCGACATAATTTGGGACAGGCGTTTTGTGAAAAAGGGTTGGCGTTAGGCCCTGCGTTCGGTATGCTCGGAACGCTCGTAGGGTTGGTATTAATGCTTGTATCGCTCGATTCGGGCGGCGACCTCGGCGCGAACATGGCGGTCGCGCTTATTACCACGTTCTATGGCTCGTTAATCGCAAACATACTGTTTATGCCTTTAGGAAGCGCGTTGAAGATTTCGCACGACAAGGAAGTTTTATGTATGCAGTTGGTTGTTGAAGG
This sequence comes from Oscillospiraceae bacterium, assembly GCA_009783205.1. Lineage (GTDB taxonomy): Bacteria > Bacillota > Clostridia > Oscillospirales > Ruminococcaceae > Ruminiclostridium_E. Next base: position 26,894 of record WRHO01000022.1, on the reverse strand, counting down.
GGTTATGTCGATTGCGGCGGGTTCAAACCCGAGACTTATCAGAGAAAAACTCGAATTTATGCTCGCTAAGTCAGATTTAAGGAAAGAAAAGACGGCATAAAACACCCAAAAATTACCAACAATTGAAAACATTAAAAAATATGTTGCTTTTTTAGAATTATTGTGTTATAATAACTTAATTAAGCGGTCTTTACAGTAAGAATTTCGAGAGGAGGAGCAGTTATGGCGCGTAAAAAGAAGGAAACTCCGCCGGCAAAAACCGACGGGTGGCTGAATACTTATGCCGATATGGTAACATTGTTGCTCTGTTTCTTCGTTTTAATGTATACCGCGTCCGTTCCCGACGACGCGAAGATGCAGTGGATATTACAGTCCTTTGCGAGCTTAAAGGGACAGCTTATAAACCCCGTGGCGATTGAACCCGACCCGATTAACCGCGTCGAGGAAGATGAGGAGAATCCCGGCCCCGACCCCGGCGAAAACAACGGCGATATTCCCGGTATTGACGGTAATATGCCTATGACGTTCGACGATATGTTCAACTGGGTGTCTAAAGAGGTTGAGTTATCCGATTTTAGCGATTCGATATCGGTAGGAATGTCACAAGGTAAAATGTATGTAAGATTTGACGCGGATATAATGTTCCCCCCGGACAGCGCGGAGCTTATGCAATCGGGGAGAGACGCATTAAACATAATTGCCCCCATAATAAGGCAAATGAACAAGTATATATCGACGGTTGAGGTCGCCGGACATACGGCGGCGGTTCCCGCGGGACAGCGTTCGGGCGTAAACGACTGGTCTCTTTCGAGTCAGCGTGCCGTCGTTGTCACCAATTTTTTGGATATGTGGGCTAAAATGGTCGATTCGGATAAGTTCCAAACGGGCGGCTACGGTCAGTACAGACCGTATAAGTCTAATGAACAAGAGGAGACGAGGCGGCATAATCGCCGTGTTGAACTCGTAATCTCACGCAACGATTTTGAGGTTGAACGTACCGCAGAGATGCTCGATATACTCAACTATGACTACGGCTTAGGCTCGTCACAGGGGGGGAGCAGACACCCGACGGCGGGCGACCACGACAGAGCCGCACAGATTAAACGCGGTCTTCTCGAAAAATATAATATAAGCGAGGACGACTTCGACAATGCGAATAAGCCGAGCGATGTTTTTGACGAGTGGGGCCCGGTGATAAAAGGAATCCCGACCCTTCCGGACAGACCGGATACCGAGTAAGTGCCAAGCAAGTGCCGAGCAGGTGTTGCGTAAGTGCCGAGTAGGTGCTGACAGGTGTGGAGCAGGTGCCGAGTAAGGGACGGTTGCTAAGGCAACAATTATTTTGATTATAAAAGGGTGGTGATGATTTGGCAGATGCTCTTACACAAGAACAAATAGACGCGATGCTAAACAGTGCCATGTCGGGCGAGGTACTTGAGATAGACCCGTCGAGTATGGAAATCACAATAAAAGATTATGATTTCAGAGCTCCAAAAAAGCTGACTAAGGAGCGAATGAAAATCCTCGACAGCATATTTGATAATTATGCGCGGCTTTTGTCATCGTATCTCACGGGGTTGTTGCGGCTTTATTGTAAGGTTACGCTCGTTTCGATTGAGGAACAAAAGTATTTTGAGTTCAACAACGCTTTGCCGGATTATGTAATTATGGGAATAATCAACCTTAAGGTAGACGATGAAGACGTTGACGACGTTACCGCAATTGTTCAGTTGTCTAACTCGATATCATATATTATGATAGACCGTCTTTTGGGCGGGCGGGGCGAATACACCGACTCCGAACGAGATTTCACCGAGATTGAAACAAACGTCATGGGCGGAATCGTCAAGAATATGGCAAATATGTTTCAGGAGCCTTGGGAAAATTATGTTGAAATAAACCCTTACCTCGAAAAAATAGAAACCAACTCGCGAGTAATCTCCAATATAGGTTATGATGATACAATGGTAATCGCCGTTTTAGAGGTTCATTTGAACGAGGTCAAGTCTATAGTATCGGTTTGTATGCCGGCCTTGGAGTTAGACGGCGTTATGCAAAAATATACCACGTTTAATGTGCGGGGGTCGAAAAAGACGGACGCGGCGCGCGAGGATGAGCGTAAGGAAACGATTATGACCACGCTTTCACAATCTTTGTTGAATGTTACCGCGGTTTTGGGCGAGACAAACTTAGATATGCAAGACGTGATAAATTTGCAGACGGGGGATATAATCCCGTTAGGGAAAAGTATCGACGGGAATATTGTCCTTAACATCGGCGGACAGACGTGGTTCGACGGAAAGCTCGGAGTTTTCAATAGTAAAAAAGCAATCAAAATTGAGACGGTTTTACGTAACGATTTTGAATAGCAATAGGGAAAGGAATCGGACATATAATGGCGATTAATGAAATAACGGATGTCCAAAAAGACGCGATAGGCGAAATAATGAATATCGGCATGGGCAGTGCGGCAACCGCCGCATCGGAATTGCTCAATGCGAAGGTGTGGATTACTACGCCGACGGTAACCGTCCTTAAAGCGTCGGATATGAAGAGGGAAGAGCTTGAGCCGGCTATTTGTGTGAAAATTGTTTACACTAAGGGAATAAGCGGTTCAAATTTGATGTTACTCAAACAAGATGACGTTCAGATGATTTTGAATCAACTGATGGGTCAGCCTTTAGAGCTTTTACCCGATTTTGAGTTTGACGAATTAAACATAAGCGCGGTTTCCGAGGTGATGAATCAAATGATGGGGTCGTGTTCAACGGCATTGTCGAAGTTCCTTGATATGAACATAGATATATCGACCCCCGCTCCACATATTATGAATCAGATTAACCTTTCCGAGCTTCAAGATTTTGAACCCGAGGAATCGGTCGTTGCGGTTAATTTTAATCTTACGATTGAGGACGTTATTAATTCGGAGTTTGTTTCGGTCATGAGTATTCCGTTGGCACAGGAGCTTTCGGACAGAATGGTAGAGGTCAGCAGCCCGAAGGACGACCCCGAGCCGGAACCCGAACCCGAGCCGGTTGCCGCCGCGACACCACAACAGCCCGCCGCGGGAATGGGTGTTCCGCCACAGGGTATGCCGCAAGGAATGCCGCCGGGGTATCCGCCGCAGGGTATGCCGCAAGGGTATCCGCCGCAGGGTATGCCGCAAGGGTATCCGCCACAGGGTATGCCGCAAGGAATGCCGCCGGGGTATCCGCCACAGGGAATGGCAATGCCGCCATACGGTTATCAACCACAGTACGGAGGATATCCTATGCAAATGCCTATTAATATTCAAACGGCACAGCTTCACCAGTTTGAAAACTTTGACGTTAATTTGTCGGAAGACCAAAGGGATAATTTACAATTACTCATGGGCGTTCCGTTGCAGATTTCTGTAGAAATCGGGACGGCGAGAAGAAGGGTGAAGGAAATATTAGGGTTTACCCCCGGAACAATAATCGAACTCGAACGTCAGGCGGGCGCACCGGTAGACGTTGTAGTAAACGGAAATCTGATAGCGCGGGGCGATGTTGTGGTAATAGACGATAACTTTGCGGTCAGAATAACCGAAATAATCAAATCGAAATTTATGGATTCATTAGGTAAAGAATAATTTGAAGGAGAATTTTTATCATGGACAAAAAAATACTATTGGTTGACGACGCGGCTTTTATGAGAATGCTCATAAGAGACACACTCACAAAAAACGGGTACACAAATATTCTTGAAGCGGGAGACGGTGAAATTGCGTGTCAGGTGTATGAAGCGGAAACGCCCGACCTTGTGGTTATGGATATAACCATGCCCAATAAAACGGGAATTGAAGCTTTATCGGAAATAAAAAGCAAACACCCCTCGGCTAAAGTGATTATGTGTTCCGCTATGGGACAAGAAGCGATGGTTGTTGAAGCGATTAAGCTCGGCGCGCTCGATTTCATTGTAAAACCATTTAAGCCCGATAGAATTCTTCAAACCGTAACTAAGATTTTAGGTTGAGAAAAAAATACAGTAAAAAATCAAGAGGAGCGACTCGAAAAAAGCGTGAGTTAATTCTCTTGATTTAGGTGTTTTAGGTGTTTAATGGAAATTTTATGGATGCTTGTGTCTTTATTGGGCGTTTTGGGGTTGATGTTCTTGACGTTCTTCGGACTCAGAATGTTCAATAGGCGTATTTCCACGTCCGGGGGGCGGTTGCGCGTAATCGACAGGGTTTCGTTAGGTCGCGAATCCATGATATTAGTGATATCCGTCTGCGGCAAATTGATGTTGGTCGGGGTTTCCTCACAGCGGATGGAAAAGTTAGCCGATTTGGACATTGCCGAGGACGAGTACACAAAGGCCGCTTTTGAGGACGCACAAAAAGGCGTCGTACAAGGCGTTCTTCCCTTTTCGGATATATTAAGCAGTTTTATCGGAAAGAAGAAAGACAATATAACGGTCGGCAATGATGCGGATAACGAGGAAAAAGAGAGAATTAAGGACGATGAAAGTAAGTAAAAGGTTTAAGTCGATTAGTAAAATATCAACCCTTTTCGCTGTGGTCGTCTTATCGGTTTTGATGCTCACGGTAACCGTAGTTGCGGAACCCGGCGGTAACGAAACGGGGATTCTCGATGATGAAATTCTCGCGCCGAATGTGGATTCTTCCGCATTACGCGACCTCATCGGCGTTGACGGCTCACAACCGTTGGAGATTATTCTCCTTATTACGATTTTGTCGGTCGCGCCGTCCATTCTTTTAATGATGACGTCGTATACCCGCATAATAATAGTGCTCGGCTTTTTGCGAAACGCAATGAGTACACAGTCGACGCCGCCAAATCAAATTTTGACGGGATTAGCTCTGTTTTTAACAATGTTTATTATGTGGCCGGTATTCACTCAAATTAACGAAGAAGCATACCGACCTTATGTAAACGGCGAATTTGAGTCGGCGTGGGAGGCGGTTGAAGCGGCGGGTCGCCCGATGAAAACATTTATGCTCAGACAAACGTCCAACAGTAATATGACGTTTTTTATGAATTTAGCCGAAGCTACGATGTATGATATAGACGAGGAAGGGAATCAGGTTCCCGTTCTCCCCACGGGAGACGTGAATTTGCTCAACTATCAAGAACAGCTCAGCTTCAGAGTTGTTATTCCGGCGTTTATGGTGAGCGAGCTTTCGCGGGCTTTCCAAATGGGCTTTTTATTGTTCGTTCCGTTTTTGATAATAGATATGGTGGTAGCTTCAACGCTTATGTCGATGGGTATGATGATGCTTCCGCCGGCAATGATTTCGCTTCCGTTTAAAATCATGTTGTTTGTGCTTGTAAACGGTTGGCAGTTGTTAATCGGCTCGGTTGTCAAGTCCTTCGGTTACGGGTAGTGCCGAACGGGAGCTGTGAAGGAGTGTAAAAGGAGTTTAAATGACTCAAGATATAGTTTTAGAGATATTAACGGGTGCAATTTTCTTGGCGTTTAAATTATGCGCGCCGATGTTGATTGCGGCAATGGGCATAGGGTTGATTATTGCAATTTTACAGGCGGCGACGCAGGTTCAAGAGCAGACAATGACCTTTGCGCCGAAGCTAATCGGTATAACTGTCGCTTTATTGGCAATGGGCCCTTGGATGATACGCGAAACAATTGACTTTTTGAATATGATATTCGAAAGGATGGCGAGCATTACTCTGTGATAAATAATTGACAGCTATACGAATAATTGACGGTTATATAAGGGATTGATAAATTGTGCAGGAAATATGGGATTTAATCATAGGTAACTTCATAGGCTGTTTGGTTGTATTCGCGAGAGTTACCGGAATATTCACCTTTAACCCGATATTCGGGCGGGCAACGGTGCCTATGCGCGTTCGCGTGGCTATGTCGCTTGTGCTTTCGCTCGCTATGTTAGCGTCAATGGGCGATGTAATCGGTTATATACCCGAGAACATTCCGAATTTTGTCATGGTTTTGCTTATGGAGGCGGCGTTAGGGTTTGTTTTCGGCTTTATAGTGAATCTTATTTTAAACGTCATTATATTGGCGGGGAAAATAATAGATAATCAGATGACTATGTCGCTTTCCGAGGTTATGGACCCGACGACAAATGTCACAATGCCTATAATGGCGAGCTTGTACTATTATTTGTTTATTTTGTACTTTTTCGTCACGGGGGGACATTTAAGCTATATATCGCTTTTCGCGCTGTCTTATGAAATCGTTCCCATTGGCTTTGAGTTTACGACGGAATGGATTTCCATGTCGCACGATATAGTAATGTTTTTGGGGACGGTAATGACCTTAGCGGTAAAGATGGCGATGCCGATTATTGCGGCGGAGATGATTCTGCAAATTTGCGTGGGCGTAATGATGAAAGCGGTTCCGAATATCCAAATATTCGCAATTAACATACAAATGAAGATTATGATGGGCTTTTTCCTTGTAATGGCGTTAGCCGGCCCTATGTCCGATTTTGTTCAACGGCTCATGGATATTATGTTTGACAACTTATACGCAACCCTTGAAAGATTGGGGTGATTTAATTGGGGCAAGGCGGAGGTCAAGAAAAAACAGAAAAAGCCACGCCGAAGAAACGGCGCGATGCGCGGGAGAAAGAGGGAAACGTCCTCCAAAGTAAGGAAATAACTACGGCGGCGTCTATCTTTTTCATTTTCTTCATGTTGTTTGTATACGGAAGGTTCATGCTCCAATTTATGATGGACATGACGTCCGAGGCGGTTGTAAATGTCGGCGAGGGGTTTGAGGTCGCGGCAGAATCGTTTATTTCCGTTTTTGTTTTCGGAATCAAGTATTTCGCGCTTATAACAACGCCATTGGCGACGGTGGGAATAATTGTTCCCGTAATAAGCACGATTTTTCAAACAAAAGGGCTTTTTACCATGAAGCCGCTTAAGCCAAAATTTTCTAAGCTCAATCCTATAACCGGGGTAAAACGGTTGTTCTCAATGCAGACCTTTGTTAACGTCATAAAAGGAACAATCGTAATTGCCGTTATTTCGGTTATTGTATATAATCAAATACGCAACAATATGTCGGACTATCAAAGGCTTCTCGACACCGACTCAAAAATAGGGGTCGCTTATATTGCGCGTACCGCATTCGGCATAATTATGCTTCTCGTTTTAATAATCGTTTTTGTTTCGGTCGGCGACTATCTCTTTCAATGGTGGCAGTATGAGAAAAAGCTTAAAATGTCGAAACAAGAGGTTAAGGACGAGTATAAACAAATAGAGGGCGACCCCGCAATTAAGAGCAAAATTAAACAAAAACAGCGGGAGATGGCTCAACAGAGAATGATGGAACAGGTTCCGGGGTCGGACGTTGTAGTTCGTAACCCCACCCACTTTGCCGTGGCGATATCCTATGACCGCGAAAACACATTAATCGCGCCGAAGGTGGTGGCAAAGGGGAAAGACGCTATGGCGTTGAGAATAATCAAAATCGCCGAGGAAAACGACGTTTTCATCACCGAAAACCGCCAATTAGCCCGCGAGCTGTACGAGACGGTAGAGGTGGATTCCGAAATACCGCCTTCAATGTATAACGCAATAGCGGTTATCTTGACCGATATGTACACGGCGAAGGGGATTACAGTAGACAATTGACGATACAGTTGACAATAGACGATACAGTTGACAATTGACGATACAGTTGACAATTACCAAAAAAGGGGAGTGTAGCATGATTAGAAGAATGCTGAACAACGTGTTCGCTGTATTTGTCATTGTAATTGTGCTCGCAATAGTTATTCCTCTGAGTAAAATTTGGGACGGGGCGTTAATTGACTTTTTATTGATAATAAATGTAGCCGTTGCGGTTATGATTTTATTGATGACGATGTATATAAAGGAGACGCTCGAATTTTCGATATTTCCCACAATTTTGTTAATCACGACGGTGTTCCGATTAGCCCTCAATATATCGACAACGAGGGGCATTTTGGGTGATGCCTACGCGGGAAAGGTTATTGAAACCTACGGAACATTCGTAATGGGCGGTAATGCCGTAGTCGGATTCATCATATTTATTATAATAGTAATAACCAACTTTTTGGTAATAACAAAGGGCGCGGAACGTGTTTCAGAGGTTGCGGCGCGGTTTACGTTAGACGCTATGCCGGGTAAGCAAATGGCAATTGACGCCGATTTGAACACGGGGGCGATTACCGACGAGGAAGCAAAGCTTCGCCGCGTAAAGATTCAACGCGAGGCGGACTTTTTCGGAGCCATGGACGGTGCCACAAAATTTGTTAAGGGCGACGCTATTATGTCGATAATAACCGCGCTCGTAAACCTTATTGCCGGCGGAATACTCGGCATGGTTATGATGAATATGTCGTTCGGCGAGGTTTTAGGCACGTATTTCCTTTTGACGGTCGGCGACGGTCTCTCGTCGCAGATTCCGGCGTTGCTTATATCGGTCGCAACGGGTATGGTTGTAACGAGAGCGGGTACCGAGGGTTCGTTTAACGCCGATATTATATTCCAGTTCACGAGAAAGCCCGTTGTAATGTATATTACCGGGTTGACCGTGTTGGCGTTAATGATGCTTCCGGGGTTTCCTAAGCCGATTTTGTTTGTTATAGGCATATCGCTTATTTTGTTCGGGTTTCAGACGTCAAGAATGTTAAAGCGCGAGGAGATGGAAATAGCTTTGGCGGCGGAACAGGCGGCTATGGAGGACATGGATATGCTCCCGGGAGCGGGAAGCGCGGGGGAAGAAGGCTATTACAGGAATATCGACAATGTGTTTAAGCTTTTGTCGATTGAACAAATAGAGATGGAGTTCGGGTACAGTCTTTTGCATTTGGTTGACGAGAAAAGCGGGGGAAGCACAATAGAACGTGTTGTACTCTTTCGGAAACAATTTGCCACCGAAATGGGAATGGTTTTCCCGTCGGTACGCATGAGAAATAATCCCGAAATTAACCCCAACCAGTATCTTATTAAAATCAAGGGCGAGGAGGTCACGAGGGGGGAAATATTAACCGACCATTATCTCGCGATTGATAACGGAGACGTGTCTAATCCGGTTGAGGGAATTGATACAATCGAGCCGGCGTTCGGTATTCCCGCGCGTTGGATTAGCGAAGACAAAAAGGTTATGGCGGACGTTGCGGGATATACGTTAATTGACCCCGTTTCGGTTATGATAACCCACCTCTCCGAGATAATCAGAACCCATTGTCACGAGATTCTTTCGAGACAGGACGTTAAGACGATGGTTGATAATATGAAAGCAAACAACCCCGCGGTTGTTGACGACCTCATTCCTGCGGTCGTTTCAATCGGCTATCTTCAAAAAGTTCTTTGTATGCTTCTTAAAGAGGGGATACCGATTCGCGATATGGAAACAATACTTGAGGCACTTGCGGAGAACGTAGCTGCACTTAAAGATATAGACATTGCCGTTGAATATGTAAGACAATCGCTTAAGCGCACAATAACCCGCCGATTCTCCGAGGCAAACTCGTTGCGGGTAATCACAATTGACCCGCGCATAGAAGACCTTATTATAGCGAATGTTAAAAAATCGGACAGGGGGAGTTATCTCTCTCTTGACCCCGAAAAGGTACAACAAATTATGAGTTTAGCCACCGAAGCGGTTGAAAAGGTACGCGATGTCGTGCCGCAGGTGATTATACTGACGAGTCCGGTGGTGCGGGTGTACTTTAAGAAAATGGTTGACCAGTTTATTCCGGGTATTACTGTATTGTCGTATAACGAAATCGACAATACAGTGCAGATTCAATCAATCGGGAATATAGCCAATAACGAATAAGAGCGAAAGCAAACAAGAGCGGGGAAGCTGAAGAATCGAGAAATCTGCTCGACGGGTGGTGAGTGTTTTGGGTAATGATAAGAACGAATTATTCTATAAATACAAGCAAACCGGAGACGTTACAATTCGCAACGAAATCGTCTTGTTATATATGGATTCGGTAAAAAATTCCGCGCTCGCGTTGCGGAATATATACGCAAAGGGGTTCGACGCGGACGACCTCATTAATGAGGGCGTAATCGCGCTTATTGCGGCGGTCGACGCATTTGATACCGCAAGGGGCGTCAAATTTGAAACATTTGCGTCGATAAAAATAAAAGGCGCGATTCTCGATTATATCAGGAAACAGGATTGGGTACCGAGACAGGTTCGGAGGTTTGGGCGCGAGTTAAACAACGCTTACGGCGAATTGTATCATCAATTCGGGAGAAGCCCGACGAATCAGGAATTGGCAGAGCATATGGGGCTTACTAAGGAGCAGTTTGCAAAAAGGTTGTCCGATACGGCGAGCGCGAACACATTGTCCTTTGAAGAGCTTTTGTACGAGGATAATTTTTGGGATTCCGGGGATAACGAGGTGAGCGCGGGGCTTTTTTTGAAGGAGCAAAAACGGGTAATTGCCGAAGCAATCGCCGAGCTTAAACCAAAGGAACAACAGGTTGTGTCGCTTTATTATTACGAGAATCTAAAGCTCAGAGAAATTGCCGAGGTTCTCGAGGTGACCGAATCGAGGGTGTGTCAGATTCATTCTAAATGTATGCTTTTACTTAAACAAAAGTTAGAGCATTATATAAAAAACTTAAATTGAGAAAATTTTAAATTTAATTTAAATTAATCGAAAGGCATGGTTATATTTTATGTTTGCAAGAGGGTTTTATAATGCGGCACAAGCCATGATAGTCAGACAAAGGGAGTTAGATACCGTTTCTAACAATGTTACACACGTAAACACCTCCGGGTTCCGAAAGGACGAGGTTACTTTAAACACCTTTATGGACGAACTCATTTGGGTTCAGCGCAGGAACGCCACACACAGAGGGACAATGGAACAGACCTATGTTGAAGAGTCGCATACCTTTCTTGAACAAGGGTCGCTCGAATACACCGAAAGTAAGTTTGACGTTGCTATATGGGGGAATGTTTACTTTAACGTGACCGACCGCAACGGCATAACATATCAAACCCGCGCGGGACAATTTGAGCTTGACCGAGAGGGGTATCTTGTACTCGGAAGACAAGGACGGGTTCAAGGGGTAAGCGGCGACATTTACATAGGGCATAATGATTTCATTATAACCAACGACGGGGTTATATTAGACTATGAAGAGAACTTCATTGACGAGTTTCTGTTGACCTATATTCCCGAGGAAGCGAACGTCAGAAAGGTCGGCGACAATTTCTTTGCCTATGACGGAGACGCGGTAATGCCGGCGGGTGAGAGATTCGATATTATTCAAGGTGCGTTCGAAAAGTCAAATGTTGACGTGAATAAGGAAATGACGAAAGCACTCGAGGTACAGCGTATGTTCGAAGCGAGCAGCTTCGCGCTCAAGGCGTTCGATTTGATTAACAGCAGAAACGCAGATATGGCAAAGCTTAACAGGTAATTGTATATTTTTATTAAGGGGTATATCTAAATTATGAGTATTTCATTTTATACATCAAGGACGGGTATGATTGCACAGCAACAAGGGTTGAACGTCTATGCAAATAACATAGCGAACGTCAACACAATCGGGTATAAGCCGTTGCGCCCGAGTTTTGCGGAGTGTATTTACACTTTGCAGCATCCGCCGCGAGAAGAGTGGCAGACGGGACACGGACAGTATCTTTCAAAGACCGATTTAATGTGGGGACAAGGCGGACTCGTTTTATCGGACCAGCCGCTCGATTTTGCGTTACCCAACGAGGATTTTTTCATGACCATGGACAGATACGGGAACACCTATCTCACGAGAGACGGCCGTTTTAACATTTCACAGATGGTCGACACGGAGGAGTGGGTGCTTGTCAACGGGTTTGGCGATTTTGTTTTGGATAACGAAGGGAATCGCATAGTTATACCGTTTTTGATGAGCGAACCGCGCAAGGAAATGAGTAGAGACGCAGAGGGCAATATAATAGAAATTCGTTTATTGCCCGAGTTTGAAACCACCGATATTGATGTAAACGCATTGCGCGACATGGTGGGCGTATATTCCGTTCCCAACAATTGGGGACTTGACCAGGCGGAGAACAATAGGTTTATTGTTACCGAGCGGTCGGGCGAGGCGGTTGCGAACCCGACGGCGGAAAAGCTCGCGGGGGTATATGAACAGTCTGCCGTAGATTTGGCGGGCGACATGGTGCGGATTATCGAGACACAGCGTTCGTATCAGTTTAATGCAAAGCTCGTTCAAGTGTCTGATGAAATAATGAAAACGGTTAATAATTTAAGGTGATATAAAGAGAATATCTAAAGAGAATAGTGAGGGGTAAGTTAATGGCTGCGCTGAAAAAATTTGAAGATTTAAACGCATCGCAAATAGACGTATTGACGGAAATAGGGAATATAGGCTCAGGAAACGCGTCGACCGCTTTATCATCATTGACGGGTAAGGAAATTGTAATAAGTATGCCCGAGGTCAAGTTTTTGGGGTTTCAAGAGGCAATAGAAAAAAACGGAAGTCCCGAGGAAACGGTTGCCGCCGTCTTGGTTCATTTAAAAGACGATATCAGAGGGATGATACTGATAATCGTCGAGCATGAGTTTGCCGAAGCAATTCTAAGCGTTTTTTTTGGAGAAAAGAAAATCGACCTCCTTAATTTAAGCGATGAGGATATTTCCGCCTTAACCGAAATAGGAAGCATAATGAGTCATTCATATATGACCGCCATTTCCTCATTAGCGGGCGTCAATATAGGCATAGAAACGCCGTCCTTTGCCGTCGATATGTTTGGCGCAATTATGAGCGTTCCTATTATCGAATTTGGAGAAATAGGCGAGAAGCTTTTATGTATTGATAAGTTTATAGAGATTAACGGCGTAAAGATGAAATCAAATATACTTTTAATTCCTACGGTTGATTCGCTTTCGGTTTTATTTGGAAAGTTAGGTATGGAATGAACTTAAGCGTTGGGATTTCCGATTGGAAAATTGGCAAACCCCCCGACGTCGTGGTTACTTATGCGTTGGGTTCTTGTGTGGGTATCTGCCTTTATGATAAAAAGACAAAAATTGCGGGGCTTTCGCACATTATGCTCCCCGAATCGACCGGCTCCGGGGAAGGGAGCGGCTTAAACCGAATGAAGTTCGCCGACACAGCAATCCCCGATATGTTCAACAAAATGCTCATTATGGGGGCAAGCAGAGCAACGGTAACGGCAAAAATCGCCGGCGGAGCAACAATGTTCACCACCGGCGCGTCTTGTCGGTTCAATATAGGCGAGCGAAACGTCGCTTCTGTTAAGGCGGCGTTACACGCATTGCGTATTCCGATACTTGCACAGGATACCGGCGCGGATTATGGGCGCACGGTGTTCATGTACCCCGAGGACGGTAAGGTTACGATAAAATCGGCGGGTAAAGGCGAGAAGAATATTTAAGAAGCTGTGATGTCTATGAGAACACAGCTTCTAAGCTAAATCAAAGCGGTTATATATAAGCCCTATTGATTCGGCAGAAATAACAAATTCGCCCGCCTCATAGCTCCCGGTGGGGATATAATAATAAGCGGGGTTCGCGCTGTTTTCAGAGGTGTAGGTGAGCGCGCGCTGATAAAAAGCAAAATGTCTGAAGGTTAAGTTGGTGCTCGCGGTATTGAGAACCTTATTAAAAGCGTCTTGAATGGCTTCGTTTTCCAAATGCCTCGCGTTCGTGTTGATTATCGACGAAACGGCGGAGCCCATTATAATGAGGTTATAATCCTCACCCGCTTCGGGAAAATCGGCGTTATTCATATATAAGAACAATTCGCTCCCCGAAATATATTGTTCACCGGTGTCGAGTTCAATCCCCCCGTCTTCAAAAAAGTAGGGTATATTAACCTGAACATCGCCTAAAAGCGACGTCAAGCTTATAAAAGACGAACGGTCAAAAAGAACATAAAAGTCACACTCGACGCTTAATGTTTCTTTTATCCCTTCGGTCACGGTATTCGCCCCACCTTGTTTGTACAAATCGGTAAGCTTACCCGTTTTTTTACCGGCGGTTACTCTTGTAGAGGCATTAAGCGGAACTAATGTAATAATCTCGTCGCCCGGACGATATCTCATAAGCATATAATTGTTGGGGACGCTCCCCTGTTCATCGCACAGCATGAACAAAACGGTTACGTTGGTTTCCGAATCGGGCTTATATTCGCCCCAAGCGTCTTTTTGAGTAAGCGTACTCTTTGGCGGGAACAAAACATCAGAAAACGCCAATATAGTCAAGCCGAGTAAAACGGTTGTCGTTGCGAAGCTTATAAGGTAGATGTACCAGTTGCTCCTTCTGCGAAGGTGCTTTTTTTCTTTAATCGCCATAATATCCTCTCAAAAAATAAGAAGTTGTGTTCATAGACGAATCGTTTAAATGTCGAGCGAATTTTTCGTCAAACAAGGCAAAAATTTTGCGAATATCCGTTGATATTTAAGAAATTTTTAACGCAGTGTGGCGGAAAATTCGCCGAAAGATGAACGGTGATGTCTATGAATACAGCTTCTAAGATTGTCTCCAAATATATAATAACATAAAACAGAATAAATTTCAATAGTCGGAAAGGAAAGATTTTTATATGATACGTGCATTAATAAACAAAAACGCGCTTATTCATAATGTGGAACAGATAAAGCGGCTTTGTCCCGATAAAAAGATTATGGCGGTTGTTAAAGCAAACGCATACGGTCACGGGATAGAAGCCGTCGTCGATTGTTTGTATAAACACGGTATAAAAAGCTTTGCCGTTTCGAATATTTATGAAGCGGAGACGATACGGGAAATTGCAAAGGGCGCGGATATACTCATACTTTCGCGAACACCCTCGTCGTATATAGAAAGAGTTATCAGAAACGACTTTATTCAGACAATATCCAATGTCGGCAACGCTTCCGTTATACAAAAACACTTAAAGCAAAACAGTGGAAACCGCCTCCGCTGTCACATAAAAATTGATACGGGTATGACGCGGTTCGGCGTGAACACGTTCGACGAGCTTGATACAATTATGGCGTTTTCGCAATTAAAGCCCGAGGCTTTTTACACCCATTTTTCCGACGCCGATTCAATCGAAATTGAAAATCGGGAATTTACCGCCAAGCAACAGGCGCAAATACAAAAATTTGCCGAAAAATATAACATGAAGTATCACGCGCATAACTCGGCGGGCGCGCTGTACCACGGGGAGCTTAGCGGGGATATGATTAGGTTGGGGGTTTCGCTTTACGGCTATCGCCCTAATACCGCCTTTGAAAGCCCCGTTAAATTAAAACCGGTTATGACGCTTAAAACCGACATTGTTCAAATAAGAGACGTACCCGCGGGAACCCCCATAAGCTATGGGCGAAGGTATACCGCCGATTCCTACCGCCGCATAGCGGTTGTCGCCGCGGGATATGCCGACGGGTATTCGCGACGACATTCTAACCGCGGGAAGGTTATTATTAACGGAAAGCTCGCGCCTATATGCGGAAACGTCTGTATGGAGTATATTATGGCGGATATTACCGATATTGATAACGTAAAGGTCGGCGACGAGGTAACAATTTACGGCGACGAGGACAGCGGGATTAGCGTCGAAGACATTGCCGATTCATTGGGGACAATTCCCTATGAGGTAACCTGTGCCGTAGCGCACAGGGTAGAGAGACAGTTGACAATTGACAGTTGACAGTTGTTGTGTTATAATATTTATAAAAATTTGTAGGGGTGAGAGTTAATAATGACTATATTTCAAGAATTAAAGCGGCGCGGTCTTATTGCACAGATGAGCCACGAAAAGGAAATAGAAGAGCTTTTATCGGGCGGCGACTCGGTAAAATTTTATATCGGGTTTGACGCAACCGCCGATTCGCTTCATGTGGGCGGGCTAATGCAGCTAATCACCATGAAACGATTACAGGACGCGGGACATTATCCCGTAGCCTTGCTCGGTACGGCAACCTCGCTCATAGGCGACCCGACGGGCAAGACGGATATGCGTAAAATGTTGACGCCCGAGGATATTGCGTATAACGCCGAGCGTTTCAAAAAACAATTCTCGCAGATTATTGATTTGCGTCCGGGTAAAGCGGAAATCGTGAAAAACGGGGATTGGTTTGCCGATATAAAATATCTCGATTTTCTCCGCGATATAGGACGACATTTCTCGGTAAACAAAATGCTCACCGCCGAATGCTTCCGTTCGAGACTCGAAGGAAAGGGGCTTTCGTTCCTCGAGTTTAATTATATGCTTCTACAAAGCTATGACTTTTTACATTTATACAGAGCAAAGGACGTAAAAATGCAAATAGGCGGCGACGACCAATGGTCTAATATATTGGCGGGCGCGGACTTGGTTCGGCGGGTCGAATCGAAAACGGACGCCTTCGCTATGACCTTCTCTCTGCTTTTAACAAAAGACGGAAAGAAAATGGGCAAAACAGAAAAAGGCGCGGTTTGGCTCGATTCAAATAAGTTTTCGGTTTATGATTTTTTTCAATATTTCCGAAATGTTGACGACGCCGATGTAATCAACCTTTTAAAAATGATGACCTTTATCCCCATAGAAGAGATTGAGGAAATGGAAAAGACCCTCGAGGGCGCGAAGCTCAATACGGCAAAGGAGCTATTAGCGTTCGAGTTAACAAAAACGGTTCACGGCGTCGACGCGGCGCAAAAGGCGCGCGACGCGGCGCGGAATGTTTTCGGGGGGGGAGCCGTCGATGCAAATATGCCATCTGTTACGGTGAGCGAAAAGCAGATTAATATTCTCGATTTGTTGATTCAAGCTAAGCTTTGCGGCTCAAAGCGAGATGCGCGAACCAACGTGGAGCAAGGCGGCGTATCGGTCGACGACGAAAAGATAACAGATGTAAACGCGGTAATAGAGATTAACGACTTTGTTGTTGTAAAAAAAGGCAAGAAAAATTTTGTCAGAGTTAATTCTAAGAATTGAGGTTATCGTATATGACAAATGCTGTTATATTTTCCGAGCGCGAACAAGGTTTTTCAAAAGTCCCCGCCACAATTTCGGTTCAAATTGAAAAGCTTCGCGAACGAGGAATGATTATTAACGACGAGGATTATGCACATTACACGCTCGAATCTATAAATTATTATCGTTTATTACATTATTTTGCGGTTTTTTTGGACGATAACGGGAAATACTACAAGGAAGGCACGACCTTTGAATGCGGAATGAGGTTTTATGATTTTGACAGGCGGCTGCGCTCGGAAATCCTCATTTTGTTGGAGGAAATAGAATTGGCGGTAAGAGCGGCGGTTTCTAACTATCACGCCACAAAATACGGCTCGTTGGGATATCTTAATGAGGATTCGTTTGACCGCAGACATAACCATAAAGCGTTTTTAAATAAAATAAAGCGTATGTTAGACAAAAACTCCCACTTGTCCTTTGTTCGACATTATAACAACAAACACAAGGGGGCGTTTCCTCTGTGGGTTTTAATGGAGCTGTTCAGCTTTGGTATGTTGGTCTTTTTTTATCAGGATATGCGCGCGAGCGATAAAAAAGATATCTCGCTTCACTATTTTAAGCTCGACGCAAGAAACGCCGATAACTGGCTCGAAAATTTGGGGAACCTTCGTAATCATTGCGCCCATTATAATCGAATTTACGGCAACAATTTGCCGGGAGAGCTTCGTAAGGCGGTCGGAGATTCTGTTTCGTTTTTTCCGCGCGAATATGAAATGGGTTCGACGCTCTTCGATTATTTAATTGCAATACGAATTGTGCACAGGCGCGGAAATCATCAAAAGGAGTGGGGGAAGGCTTTCGTCGGCGATATGATAAAATTGTTCGATGATTATGCCGATATAGTAAATCCCGCCGATTTGGGATTCCCTGAAGATTGGGTGAATTTTCTCCTTTAACGATTGACAATAAGAAATTATAGCATTATACTGTTTATATCAGGTATATACCAAAAGGCGAAAAACAAATAATATACATTCATAAGGAGGAGATTTATGAAACCGGAATACATTAAGAAAAAAGGAAGATTCCAAACGGTCTTTATTTCGTGTTTGGCGACGATAATATTTGGGGGGGCGGTAGGCTTCGGCGGCTCCTGGCTTCTTACAGAGGTTGTAAAAATAGTCGATATAAGCTCAAGCTCACAAGTACAGTCAAACGGCGGGAAACGCGCCGCCGCAAAGGATAACGTCGACAGAAATAATATCCCCGATGTTCTTTTACAGCCCGAGTTGGATAATTCGAACGAGGCGGCTTTTGAAAAACCCCCCGTTCACGAACGCGAATTGCGTTCGGGCGATTATAACGCCGCCGAGCTGTATGCGGATTTAAACGATACGGTTGTCGGAATAAAAACGGGAGCGGGAGATGAATCGGGAATTGTGGGGAGCGGGGTCATCATATCCGAGGACGGTTTTATTATAACCTGCGCTCACGTTGTTGACGGTTCGGAAAAGATATTTGTAGTTATTGACGATTATAACGACCCGTCCGCAAAGCCGCACGAATACGAGGCAACGCTTTACGGCTCCGACACGCCGTCCGATTTAGCCGTTTTGAAAATAGAACGAGACGAGGCTTTTAAATATGCAGAAATCGGCAAAAGCTCCGACCTCAGAATAGGTCAAACCGTCGTCGCAATCGGAAACCCCGTAGGACTTATCAAAACAATGACGCAGGGGATTATTTCCGGGCTTCAAAGAGAGCTCGACGACGGAAACCCTTATATGCTCCCCTCTATCCAAACCGACGCCGCGCTTAACCCGGGGAACTCCGGTTGTCCCTTATTTAATATGCAAGGTGAGGTTATCGGAATCGTTAATATAAAGCTCGTGTACGATACCGCTATTGACAATTTGGGCTTCGCTATATCAATTGACGAGGCTATGCCCATTATAACCGACCTCACACAATTCGGCGCGGTTACTACCCGCGCAATGCTCGGAATAACGGGCAGAGAGGTCATTCCGTATTATGACGATTTCAGCGGGTTTTTAGTCGAAACGGTCAGACCGGGTACACCCGCGGCGGAAAGCGGACTTGCGCGAAACGATATAATTATTGCGATTAACGGGAAAGACGTCGCTACTGCGGCGGATATACAAAATATTATAAAAGACTTGAGTATCGGCGATGTTGTCACCGTTAAAGTGATTCGGTATAATAATTTCGGCGAAAGTAACGAAATAGAAATTAAATTCGCTTTGACCAACGCTACCGATTGAGGAGCAAAACAAGAGATATTTTGACGATAGCTAAAAAACAGATTCGCGTTTTAACGAGAATCTGTTTTTATTTGTGCAATTTTCACAAAAGATTTTAAAGTTATATTAATGACTTGACATATTTGAAAAAATTATGTAGAATATAATATTATGGTGTTTGTATAAGGGGAACATAAAAATAAGTAGGGAGTGTTTTTATTATGAAGGTACGCGCTAAGATTTATTTGAGCTTTTTTGTTATGGTGGCTATTTCGGTTATTCTCGGAGCGGCGGGGATATTCTCGGTAAAACAACTTACGAATATGTCAACAAATTTATATGATACCCAAAAAGAAGCCGAAGGCGTTTCGATTGTTTTGAACGCGCATTTTATATGGAGACACGGACTGACACAGGCGGTTTTGGCGGAGACCGAATTTACCGGTTCGGTTGACCCGAACGGCTGTGCGTTAGGAACCTGGCTCAAGAGCGAGGAGGCGCAGCATATATCCGATACAACCGTTCTTTCCCTTTTAGAACAAATTTTGGAGCCGCATACATATATTCACGAGGAGGCAAAGCTCGTAATCGAATATATAGAAGCGGGTGATTATAAGGATGCGCGGGAACACGTAGTAAAAGATGTTCTTCCGAAGACGAACGAGGTTATAGAGCTTTTGACCCAAATGGAAGAGCGGTATTCCGAGATAAGCACGAGCGAGGAACTCGAAATTATACGTCTCGGCGTTTTTGCGACCGTTTTAATTATCGTCTTCTTAATTGTCGGGGCGGGGGTCGGATTATTCTTATCGTGGTTATTGCCGAGGGGGATATTACGACCGCTGCGGGTTCTTTCCGACTTAATGCACAAAGCGGGCGTTACGGGGGACATCAAATTTGACGCAGACGACCTTAATAAGATAAGCCGATTTGCAAAAATCGACGACGAAATAGGGCATATTATAAACAGCACAAATTTGTTCATTAAACACGTTTTGAACATTTCCAACGAATTGGAAAACGTGGCGAAGGGGGATTTGACCACTCAAATTGATTTTCTTTCCGAAAACGACATTATGGGGAACGCGCTTCAACATACCGTCGATAATTTGAACACTATGTTCGGCGATATCAACACCTCTACCGAACAGGTTGCCAACGGCTCGAGACAGGTGTCGGAGGGGGCGCAATCGCTCGCTCAAGGCTCAACGGAACAGGCGTCGGTAGTAGAAGAGCTGTCCGCAGAGGTTGCGGAAATAGCGGTTAAGACTAAGAATAACGCAGACATGGCTAAACAAGCCGCAAATCTCGCCGAGACAATAAAAGGGAACGCCGAAAAAGGAAGTCATCAAATGAGCGAAATGATGAAGGCGGTTGATGAAATTAATCAGGCGAGCCAAAGTATAGGTAAGGTAATTAAGGTTATTGACGACATAGCGTTCCAAACAAATATATTGGCGTTAAACGCGGCGGTTGAGGCGGCGCGCGCGGGTCAACACGGTAAAGGCTTTGCCGTTGTTGCCGAGGAGGTGCGGAATTTGGCGGGGAAGAGCGCGGAGGCGGCAAAGGAAACGGGCGAGCTTATTGCAAATTCCGTTCAGAAAGCCGAGTTAGGCTCAAAAATTGCAGGAGAAACGGCAATAAGTCTTAACGATATTGTATCGGGGATTAACGAAAGCACCCAAATCGTGACCCAAATTGCACAATCATCTGATGAACAGTCGCACGGGATTATTCAAATTAACACCGGCATGGAGCATATTGCACAGGTTGTTCAAAGAAACTCGTCGACCGCCGAGCAGAGTGCGGCGGCGTCTATGGAAATGAATAATCAATCGGATATATTGGAAGAATTGGTTTCAAACTTCAAGTTGAAGAATTAGAAGAGTTAGAAGAATTAGAAGCTGTATTCATAGACATCACAATACAATCATCATCTTTGTAGTAATCTTTACGGCGTGCAATTTCTTTAAAACCGCATTTTTTATAAAGCTTAACGGCGTGGGCGTTTTTAGAAGCAACCTCTAAGAACACCTCGCCGTTACATTTGTCTAAAAACGAACGCATGAGCGAATATGACAAGCCTTTACCTCTAAATTCCGGAAGGACGGCGATTCTGTGGAGTTCGTTTTGGGTTCCGACGGCGTAACCGTAGTCCTCAATAACAAAAACGGAGTTTGGGTTTACCGATAACCACGGCTCATCAAAACAAACCCGCTCCATTTGTAAAACGCGCTCAACAACTGTCAACTGTCCCTTGTCAATTGTCAACTGCAACTGCCCGTCAGTGTGTTTCATACCACGAACTCCCCGTTTTTACATCTACCGTTAGATTCATCTCGAGTTCTCTCCCCGCGGAAATCATTTCCTCGGATAAGATTTTTGCCGTTTTGTCGGCAATTTGTTCCGGCGATTCGACAATCAGCTCATCGTGTACCTGTAATATAAGCTTCGCGCTCGGTTGTTCTTTTATTAAGCGGTCGTATACCCGAACCATTGCTATTTTTATAATATCCGCCGCCGTTCCTTGAATCGGTGTATTTTTTGCAATTCGTTCGCCGGAGGCGCGTATATTGTGGTTAGATGACCTAAGCTCGGGAATGTTGCGGGTTCGTCCGAGTAAAGTCTTAACATAGCCGCAGTTTTTTGCTTCTTCTGTGACGCGCTCGAGATATTCGCGGACGCCGTTGTACTTTTTGAGATAACGCTCGATATAATCCTTTGCTTGTGCGACGGAAACGCCGATTTCCTTCGACAGCGAAAACGCGCCCATTCCGTACACTATTCCGAAATTGACCGCCTTTGCCGCGCTACGCATTTCCCGCGTTACGTTTTTTTCGGCTACGCCAAACACCTGTGCCGCGGTTATTGTATGAATATCGGCATTATTTCTAAAAGCGTCGAGCATAATTGAGTCAGACGAGACGTGCGCTAAAACCCGCAGTTCTATTTGGGAATAGTCGGCGTCTACTAAAAGGCAACCGCGTTCCGCTATGAAAAAACGCCTGAAAATTCTTCCGCGTTCGGTACGCACCGGAATATTTTGAATATTAGGCTCAACCGACGAAAGCCGCCCCGTTCGCGTTTCGTTTTTAAAGGTGGTGTGGATTCGCCCGTTGTCTTTTACGCATTTTAAAAGCCCCTGTACATAAGTTGAATTAAGCTTTGTAAGCTCTCTGTATTCGGTAATAAGGGGGATTATCGGGTGTTCGTCCGCCAAAGCCTCCAACACCTCCGCACCGGTCGAATACCCGGTTTTTGTCTTTTTTGTACCGCTTAAGCCCAAGCCTTCAAAAAGGATTTCGCTCAATTGTTTAGGCGAAAGTATGTTGAATTGTACCCCCGCCATTTCGTGTATTCGCGACTCAAGCGCGTTAATTTGCGGTTCAAGCTCTTCGCCGAATTTCCGAATCCCCTCTGCGTCAACCTTAATCCCTGTATTTTCCATATCGCGCAAAACGCGCTCTAAATCGTTGTCGACTTGAAGGTGTTCATAGGGGTGGTCGTTGGTTTGGTCGTTGTCGGCTTCGTTTTTTTGAGGTTCATTTTGTGATACGTCGCTCAAAGCGGGCAGCTCAACCGGTTGAAGCTTCAAGCGTTTCATTAGCGTCGCTAATTCGAGTTCTGTTAAAAGCGTCGCCAATTGCGCGGGGTTTCCTTTTTGCGGTATATACGAATTGAGCGATAAATCAATCGGGACGTCCGTTTTTATTCTTCCGAGTTCGCGGCTAAGGAAACACAACTCCTTTCCGCGTGAAAGCTTCGTTCTGACGAGAGTGGTCACATCGAGTCCCGCTAAATGTTCATATATATAATCGACGGTTTCAAATTTTTGTATAAGAGAAAACGCCGTCTTCTCCCCTATTCCCGCAACCCCGGGAATATCGTCCGACGAATCGCCCATTAACGCTTTAATCTCAATAAATTGTTTAGGGGCTATACCGTACAGCTCTTCGATTTTTTTAGGCGTATAAATGATTTCTTCTTTATTTGACGCGAGACAAACCGATATTTGTTCATCTATTAATTGAAACGAGTCGCGGTCGCCCGTTGCGATGTAAACAAGGTTTTCCGATTCGTCCGATGCGGCAGACCGCGCAAGCGTTCCGATTATATCATCTGCTTCATAGCCTTCACATTCTACCCGCGCTATTCCCATATAATCGAGAATTTGTTTTATATAAGGCATTTGCGCCGCCAATTCCTCGGGCATACCTTTACGGCGTTTTTTATAGCCGTCGTACATTTTGTGTCGGAAGGTCGGTGCGCGAAGGTCAAATGCGATTGCCGCGTGGGTTGGCTTAAGCTCATTTTGTAACTTAAGGAACGCCGAAAAAAAGCCGGTAATTGCGTTCGTATAGACGCCTTTTTTGTTTGAAAGAAGGCGTATTGCGTAAAACGAACGGTTGATTAAGGAATTGCCGTCTATTAAAAGTAGCTTACCCGACGTCAAGATTCGCCCTTCGGACGAGCAAAGCCCGTCATTTGGGGTTATCTCTTGTTTAGCTTTCATTATGACCCCCTATCCTATAATATCAATTATATACTCATATTTGGGGAAATCCTTGCGGATTCTGTTTCTGCATTTTTCGCAAAACCGCTCTTCCTCGCTCGGATTGTCCCTCATAACCTGTTTTGCACCCCATGTATGGGTGTAGCGTTTTTGCGGCAGTCTAAGCTGTTCATAGCACAGAATAGTTTTAACGTCGATGTTTTTATATGCGGCTAAAAGAGCCAATAGCCGTTGCTCCGCGTAAACCATGTAGGTGAGATAGTCATCACAGGGTAATGCCGATTTCATAAAGTCGAGCGATTGTTCAACATAATAGTCTTTAAACTCATCATCGTTCATATATAAAAACGCCGTGTTCAACGGTTGAACGGTATAATCGAGTTTGTCATTGAAGGTATAGCTGTCATTCATTTGAAAGCGCGAAACATCGGGGTATGTTTTTTCAAATAACGGCTCTCTGTGTGCCGCGACAATCGAGCTTCCGAGTTCGGGAAGCTGCCAAGCTATGAAGTCGGTATCGAGCATTAAAACGGGAGCTTTTGTGTTTTTTAACGCAAAAAGCTTCCCCGCCGCCCAAAACATCAACGGGTTAATCCCCTCCAAATCATCGGGAATATCCTCGAGTACCTCGTCCCATAAATCAGACACGCCTTTTGCGCGAAGATACTCCGCACCGCGTTTATCACAGTGCATTATCGTTGTGTTACCTGACGTCAAGATTCGCCCGTCGGACGAGCAAAGCCCGTCTTTTGGGCTTATCTCTTGTTTACTTTTGCGCGTGAGAGAAGAAAGCGCGGCGGTGTAAAGCTCAAATTTGTCCATTTCGAAGCTTCCGTTTGGGTTTTTCTTAAAAAACGGAAGCGTAGAAAGCGAATAAATAACATTTAGTTTCATATTAGTTCTATCCCATATCCAAATATATTCAACGGCTCTGATGGCAGTTGACGGACAGTTGCCAATTGACAATTGACGGACAATTGACAATTGACAGTTGACAGTTGACAGTTGTTTAAGCCGAAGCCTTGCAAGCTGTAGTCAAAAGAGCCGAGGTTGTAGAAGTTGAAGGAACCGAAGTTGTAGGAGCCGAGGTTGTAGGAGCCGAGGTTGTAGAAGTTGAAGGAGCTGAGGTTGAAGGAGCCGAATGTATATAAACCCGGTTGAAATGAACCGTTCAACAAGGTAGTCGTTTTATAAAATAAATCAATGTAATTTATCCAGTTGAAGCTGTTCATTACATTCCTTTCGACAATTCTTTAAACATCATAGCGTCTTTTTCATTAGAAACCGCCCTGTTTATTGCACAGTTAAACAACAAAAGCAGTTTTAACAAATCGTTAGGGAACTCGTCTTTTAAATCCAATATAAGGGTTCGAGAGGTGTGCGCCACCCTTTGATAGTTTTTTATAATAAGCCCGGTCTCTTTTATATCCTCTGCGGGACAGCCTAATCGCGTCATAATCCGCTCTGCATAAATGCGCGAGCGTTCGGCATGACCGTAATAAAGATTGTTGCCGTTCGAGTCGACCGAGCGACAATCCTCCTTGCCTAATTCGTGAAACAAAAGCGCGTAACGCAACGTCAAGACGGGCGCGGAACAGCCCACGCATTTGTAGCTGTGTTCGGCGTTCTCGCCGAGCATTTTTATTTCCGGTATTATTGCCGCAAAAACGTCTTCGTATTCCGATAAAACCGCGTTTACGTTTCTTTCCGTTAAAATCGCCTTGAGATTTTTTGCGTCCTGACTCTCTTTTACATAAGACGGCTTAGCCATATCGGATATATTATTATGAATCAAACCCTTTGCAAAGTCGCTTATTTCAAAGTCGCCGCTCGAACGCCAGGCTAATGCGGGTAAAATATCGTGCGGGTTAAAAGCCTTCCCGACTTGAATAAAATTGAGGCACCCTTTTTTAAGGTCGTTCAAACCGCCCCACGGGTCAACCAACCCCGATTTCAAGCTGTATGCTATTGCGTCAAACGTGAACGCGTGTTCGTTCGACAGCTCGTCTTTAATCTCGGTCATTGTCGTTATACTGACCGCAACGCCCAAAACCGTGACTATTAATTCGCCGCGAGCGACATTCTCACAATTTAAGCCGTAATCCTCAAAAATTGCTAAAATGCGCGACATTTCGGCGTTAGTCATTACGTCAAAATCAAAAGCTTTTATCTCGTCAAGATGAGTTTGCCCCTTTATAAGCACCCGTACACATTCGCCGTGAATATATGCCGAATAACCGTGCGATTCAAGCTTTTCGAGAATTTCAACCACCTGTTTCGGCGGCTTTATTTCAACCGTCATACCCCCACCCGTCAATATTGCCCTTTCTTAACGCGGTAAATAATCGTAATTTAAACCCCCTGTCTTCGCGTTCCTTTTGTAAAAGAAATTCCTTCATCTCTTGACGATAGGTAGATTTATCGACGGGACAGGGAGATTTTACTATTTCAAAGCCGTTTTGATTTACACAACCCGTTATCACACCCTCCGGCGCGAACACAAGCGGACGTATAAGAGTAAGGTCTTTTCGCGAAAGATAGCTTTTGGGCGAAAAACAACCCAATCGCCCCTCCATAAAAAGATTCATCATAAATGTTTCTATAACGTCATCAAAACTGTGTGCGAGCGCGATTTTGTTACACCCCTCAGCTAAAGCCGCATCATGTAACGCGCCCCGCCTCATCTTAGCGCACAAGGAACAAGGGTTTTTCTCTTTACGAATATCAAAAACGACCTCGTAAATGTCCGTTTTTATAAGCGTGAAAGGAACATCGAGCCTTTTGCATAAGCGTTCGACGGGCGAGAAATCGCCGTCATTTCCGAAAAAACGCGGGTCCATTGTTACGGCGCGAAGAGTATAGTTGAACCCGGGAAATACCCGCATTTGCGCTAAAGCCGCCAATAACACGACGGAATCCTTGCCGCCCGATACGCCTACGGCAACCCTGTCGCCGTTTTGTATAAGGTCAAATTCTTGACAGGCGCGGCGGACATAACTTAGTATTTTTTGCATAACGACACGATTATATCATATTTTGACATTTTTATCAAGATGTTTTTTAAAAAAGTTGGGAATATTTTTTAAGCCGTTTGCCCAAAATCGGGAGACGGTTTTAAGAAGTTGTGTTCATAGACGAATCGTTTAAATTTCGAGCGAATTTTTCGTCAAACAAGGCAAAAATTTTGCGAATATCCGTTGATATTTAAAAAATTTTTAACGCAGTATGGCGGAAAATTCG
>WRHO01000021.1 GCA_009783205.1 Oscillospiraceae bacterium | reverse complement strand
AACCGTCTTTTTAACCTCAGCGGGAGTGACCCCCGCCAACCCCAACTTAGTCTGCCGCGATACCACCTCTTCGGTGATTCCCGATTCGCGCTCGTTCAACAATTCGCCGACACACATAATCGGGATTAACCCCGCATTAAGTGCGGCTTTAGTGCGCTTATTGACCGTTTCATCTGTTTCGCCGAAATATTGTCTGCGTTCACTATGACCGATTATAACATACTCCGCACCAATTTCTTTCAGCATATCCGCGCTTATTTCCCCCGTAAATGCTCCGCTTTTTTCAAAATGCACATTCTGCGCCGATACCTTAACCGACGAGCCTTTTACGGCATTTACAACCGTTTCGAGGTTTGTATAAGGTACGCCGACAACCACCTGTACATCTTTGTTATCGGGGATTGTTTTAATTTGTTTAACTAACTCTGCGGCTTCCGGACGAGTTTTGTTCATTTTCCAGTTACCGGCGATTATTGTTTTTCTTAAGCCCTTGTTCATGTTTTTATCCTTTCATCATAAAAGCGTTTTCCCGTGCCGACTAAGCTTAAACTAACACCCAATCCCGACATAAACGCCGTTAATTCATGGAATCCGACTACGGTATGCGTAAGAATCTGCGAGAACGCAAAAATAATTAAACCTATTCTGAATATTTGTTCACCTTTTAACATTATCATATACCTCCTATGCGTTTTGTATAACGTCAATACCGGGGAGAACTTTTCCCTCAAGGTATTCGAGACTTGCACCGCCACCGGTGGAAATATGTGACATTTTATCCGCGAACCCCAATTGTACGACCGCCGCCGCCGAATCACCGCCGCCAATTACCGTAGTAGCGTCAACCTCCGAAAGTGCCTGCGCGACCGCAATTGTCCCTTTCGCGAGCGTTGGGTTTTCAAACACACCCATTGGCCCGTTCCAGACCACCGTTTTTGCGGATTTCACCGCGTCCGCAAATAATTTGCAGGTTTCGGGCCCGATATCGAGACCGAGTGTATTTGCGGGAATCACATCCGTTGCAACATATTCGGCAGGAATCTCCGCGTCAATGGGATTAGGGAAAGCCTCTGCAATAGCCGTATCAACCGGAAGTAAAAGCTTTTTACCGAGTTTTTCGGCTTTATTGAGCATTTCCTTACAGTAATCTAATTTTTCGTCATCAACGAGCGATTTGCCGACCTCCATACCCTGTGCTTTAAGAAATGTATACGCCATACCGCCGCCTATAATAAGCGTGTCGCACTTTTCGAGCAGATTTGATATAACATTAAGCTTATCGGCAACCTTTGCTCCGCCCAAAATAGCCACAAATGGACGCTCCGGGCTTTCGACGGCGTTACCGAGAAACTCAATTTCTTTATTCATAAGATATCCTACTGCGGTTTCACCGTTGATAAAATCCGTAACCCCCGCCGTTGAACAGTGTGCGCGGTGTGCAGAGCCGAACGCATCGTTTACGTACACATCGGCGATTGATGCCAAATCCTTACTGAAGGCTTCGCCGTTTTTACTTTCCTCGGGGCGAAAACGTGTATTCTCAAGAAGTATCACGTCGCCGTTATTCATTTCGGAGATAGCTTTCTTTGCAATTTCACCCGCCACCTGAGCATCCTTTGCGAATTTTACCTCTTTGCCGAGCAGTTGCGACAGCCTTTTTGCGACGGGTGCAAGTGTAAAAGCATCATCGACGCCTTTGGGTTTTCCTAAATGTGAGCAGAGAATGACCTTTCCTCCGTTTTCAATAAGCTTTTTGATTGTGGGTAAAGCCGCGACAATTCGGTTGTCGTTGGTTATTTCGCCGTTCTTTAGCGGAACATTGAAGTCACATCTCACCAATACTCGTTTGCCGCCGACAGATAAGCTCTCTACGTTTTTTTTGTTTAATTTTGCCATTGTTTTTCCATACCTTTCCGAGCCGCAAAAGGCTCTGCTGCTTAGGGATTGTATATCACTACGATACATAGATATTATATAGTAATATAAACTTTTTGTCAAGGTTTTCCAAAAATAAAAATGGGTGCGAGTCTGTGCTATCCAATTACCTCATCTAACGATTCAATATCAAACAAGCTTTCGGGCGAGGTCAATCTGAACCAATCGTCATAACCCTCTTCAATCGGTTCAATCGCTACAATATAACGCTCGCCCGGTTGCGCCGTATTTGCGGGAAAAACTAACATAAACTCGTGATTTTCGGGAAGCTCTCCCTTAATAAGCTGAACAGCGGTTACATTATAAATATCGGTAGACATCCAATCGGTGCGCGGAGACGCATATAAATCGCCAACCTCCGCAATCAATACATAAGGCGACCCGTCGATTATACCTTCAATTGAATCAACCTCAATAAAATCCTTACCTTGAGTATTATCCGCCGTTAATTCTTCAACAAATTCGATTATTTCTTTTTCCGAAAGGTTATCATCGGTGAAGTCGAGTTCGTCGGAATGAAACGCTAATTCCTCACTGTACATCAAGCTTTTTGAGGGTTCGTTTAAGTCGATAACAATGTCGTCGATAAAGGTAAACCCGTCTTTATGCGTTGAGGAAAGCGCGCTTTCTATTTTGTGGAGTATAAGCAAATATGTCGATTCCGTATTAAATTCCAAATCGCCCGGCTTATAAGGAATATGTCTTTCCGTCCCCACAAATGAAACATCTGTTTTATCGCGCTCCTCCGCGCTTTCTGTATAAACAAAAATTCTTTCGGCGGCATTTCCCAAAACTCTTTCGAGTACGATAAATTCATATTCGACCAAGGTTTGATTCTCGCCGAACGGATTATGTGTTACATATTGTGCGATTACCGCGTCGGTTGCAAATTCCGATAAAGCCTCCTCAAATGTGTGATATTCATAGGTCGCGCTTTTCATTGCGAAGGTTTCGGCTTGAATCTCATTCGCGGTGAGGTCGGGGGAATCGGCTTTTTTACAGGAGGTAACGCTCAGCGATAACGTCGCGACGAGAAATAATGATATAAATACTTTTTTCATAGAAGACTCCTTCAGTCAAGTTATTTTCGAAGGTTGCAAAATAATTTCTAATTTCTGTAATAATCATATATTTGTCTTAAATGCTTTCTTTCGTTCGCACTTAATGTCAGTGACGGAGAGGTGTACGGGTACATTATATCGCTTTTATTGGCTTCGATATCAAAAGGGTGACTCATATATCCCAACGCATGACCAAATTCGTGTATTGTGGTGTGTTTTGTAAGATTGACATTGTTCTGTGACCAATCCGAATACAACTCCAAAACATATACCTTAGCGGCATTATATCTGTATACCCACCTTGTCGCGCCGTTCGCGCTGAATGTACCGGCTTCGGGGGTTGAGTATACCCATTTGCACATACCTACCCGCGAATCGGGCCAATATGATTCGCCGCTAATTTCACAGATAACCGATTTACGACCGCCATACGCCTGAATATCCGATGAGGCTTGTGATGAAGTGGAGCTTATATTTACGCCTAATGCCGAAGTCCATTTTCCTAATGCCTCCGACGTCCAAGAACTGAAATTAAATCCCGACGATACCGTTCCGACGGTTTGACTGTGAACGGTAATCGAGCTTTTGTTCCAAAAGCCGACCTTATTGCTGTCATCATGCCAAAAAGTAGGCTTTACACCGGGGATAGGATGCGGATTAACTACAACATCGGTATTTTCACCTATATAATTCTCAATCCCCACCAAATATTTTAAAATCTCGATTCCGTCAAAAATTGTCGGTGAGGTCGACTCGGGGGTTATTAACGCGGCGTTCCATGCACGCGAGCCTACTCCGCCTATTGAAATCTCATTTTCGATATTTACAAGATATTTAAGTATTTCTATAAAGTCAAAAATTGTCGGTTTGGCGTTATTATCGAGGATTCTGCCCTTATGAAATGTAACCGGTATTATTGTCGGTTTATGCGTAGAACACGGTTTTTCGGTTGTACAGGTTCGTTTTATATTAGTCAAGCCGCACCTAAAGCACCTTGAACAATTTGAGAGCCAAAGGTTGTGTCCGAGCGCGCTGACCCATTTTGATTCGGGGGCAACGCCACAAGCCCAATCCCAAAAACAAGCTCTCGTTTGAATACCGCCCTTTGTACAAAAGCCGGAATCGTTGGGCGACCATGAAGACCAGCTATGCCCTTTACTTTCACATCTGTGCTGTGAACACGGGGAACTGTTTGAACAGCTTCGCGGTAAATCATATGCAAAGCACCTAAAACATCTCGTACAATTGCTCGACCATAAATCGTGACCATTTTCACAAGCGGGCGGTTCCTCGCACGTACAATGAAGAAAGCAATTGTAACAAGCTTCGCACATATCGCACTCGTAACATTCTTCACAGATGTCACAGGTTGCACAGTGTAAGAACGTCCCTTCGTCACAATCGGCGCAAACTCCGCAAAAATAGCAAATTGAGTTTTTCGGCAGCTTACATTCTGTACAGGCTATTTTTAAAAGCAACAATACCCAGCACATCTGATTGTTCGAATTATGCAAAAACCCAACCCCTATATGAGTGCGGTCTGAAAGTAAGTTTTTCAACAAATCGGGACTGTCTGCAAACGCTTGAACAAGCTCGCTCGGTGAATCATACCCGCGCCCTATTAACTGCGTGGAATCAATTCTTTCGATTTCGTATTCATCGAGTATTGTCCAAAAATTACTACCGTCAGGGCGGGTTCCGCTCCAAAACTCCGTAAGCTCGTATGCCCTGAGCGTAGCGGCGGCGTTGAGAAGAAAGTGGTTCCCCGAAAGACGCTCTAATTCCTCTTCCGCTCTTATTTCATTAACGAGTTTTATGACCTCTGTGGTAAATTCATACGTCTCTAAAGCACCGGCGACGGTATTCGTTTTAACAATGTTGCCTATATCGGTCAATGTAATACATAAAGAAAATACTAATACCGTTATTATTGATACAGCTCTTTTCATGACAGTTTTGCTCCCCTCTCATACGGTAGGTACTACTGTATGTAATTATATATCATTAATAATAAAAAAGCAATAGTAAAAATAAATAAAGTTCCCCGCGAACAAAATTGTTCGCGGGGAATAGCCTTGAATCATCTTCTAAAACATTTCTAAAATCTTTAACAATGATGAAAGATTTCCGTCAAAATTAGCTTTTTCGGATTTTATCGAGGAAATAACATCATATTTGCCTTTAGCGATTTTTAAGAGTTCGGACTCGGTAGTAACCAACTGTCCGTTGTTGTTATTGTAATAATAGCGTTCAATTTCCGGTTGCCCGTTTTTCACAGCGATGTAAAAAGAATCAAGACCGTCCGCAAATACTTGTATAGCAATTTCGCCCTTAATTTTCTTTACCTTTGCTTTATTAATCGACTTCCATAAAACGGTTTTTACAACGTCCGTTTTATCAACGACCTCTGCCTTTTTCTTTTTAGGTGCGGCTTTAACGGCAACGGGTGCTTTTTTTGCGGCAGAAGCTGCCTTTTTAGCGGCGGGTTTCTTTGTAGCAGCGGCAGGCTTCTTTGTAGCCGCTGCAGGCTTCTTTGCAGTAGCGGCAGTTGTCTTTTTAGCGGCAGGCTTCTTTGCTGCGGGCTTACGAGCCGGTTTTGTCGATTTTACAGCGGGTGCTTTTACTTCGGCGGTCTCTTTTTTCGCCGCAACAGGAGCGGGTGCGGGTGCGACGGCTTTTGTTACCGTTGCGGGTTTGTTATCAACCTTCGTTGAATCGGTTGCGGGGGTATTTTTTAAGTTCTTAATATCAGCCATTTTTAAAAAATCCTTTCATCCTCGTTAAAAATTAATATTTAATAAAGTATTTGCATTATAATAACATATATTTAAATTTTTTGCAAGTTTTTTTACAATAATTTACATAAAAATAAAAATTCATTATAAATGTATATTATCAATGTCTTTTAATCGCGTTTTTTGTTTATTTTGCACTATTAATAATTGTCAAATAATTGTTATCGAGCTGATTTATCGTCATCCGTCGGCGGTTCGACATTATCGGGTGAATTGGGCAAATCCGGTAATGACGGTTCCTCCGGCTTTAAATTCCCGAGACTAATTTGAATATGAACGACAGTATCCATGTCTACATACTGGCTGTTGTGTGAGGCGGAAACTACCGTTCCTTTCGGGAGGCTCGAATCAACATACGCGGTTGTATATGTGATATTCGAGCCTTTAAATTTCAACTCGTAAAAATATGCGGGGAGAAGATTTTCGCTTCTTCCTACTAAATCCTCAATATAAGGTCTTCCCTCAGAATAGGTTACGGTGACTTTTTTATCTTCGCCGAAAAGCTTTGTCCCGGCGGGAACAGATTGTGAAATAACATCACCGTAAGGAACAGACCCGCTGTATTTCAAAATAACCTCTACGTTTAAATCGGAATTCATAGCCGCTTCGTTCTTGGAAATTGTGTTAAAATCGGGGACAGTGATTCCCTTTCCGAGAGAAACAATTAATGTTATTTCGTCTTCCTGTGCAATTTTTATCCCGCTTTGAATATCCTGTGAGATAATTTTATTCACCGCAACATCTTCCGAATCGGCTTCTTCAAAAATAAGCTTAACCTTATTGTTTTCCGCCCACGTCTCGGCGTCTTCCTTCGTTTTACCCACAAATTTTGGAACGGTAATATTTTTGGAAATAGGCTCAACTCCGCGTGAAATATAAATATTAAGCGTATCCTTTCGGGTATAAGTCGACTCGTTTACCATGTCGTCACGAAATTCGAGTCGAAGGAAATGTCCGTTTTCGACGTCATCGCTGTACTCTTGTATTACACGAGCGTTCGCAACCTTAAACTCGTTTATCCAAACGCGTACTTCGGAAGCACTTTTTATATTGCTGAAATCGGGAATTGTAATCGGTTCGTCGGGGTCGGGGCCTTTACTCACGCCGACGGCAACTATTGAGCCGCGTTGTACCTTACCGGCTTCGGGCGATTGAAAAAAAACAATATCCTTTTCGTAATCCGTGTTAAACTCGTTTGATATTTCGAGCGTTATACGATTTCTTATTGCCCAATTATTTGCGTCGCCTATATTATCATCAATAAGCCGCTTTACCTCAACCCTATTTGAAAGGCGGAATATAATAATCCCGGTAACGCAGAGGGCAATGACGGCGGCGGCAATAATTGCGTATTTGATAATTTTTTTCATTTGAAACGACCTGTCCACCTCCATTTGGTGGACGGGCCCTTGAATAGCGGCATTTGATGCGTCGCGGGGAATGTCAACCGGAGGCGCGTTTATACTTCCTATATCGTCTCGCTCTGTGTTTTGTACCACGACAATCGGCTCCGACCGTATTTGTGGCGGAGCCGGGGGTGTGACAACGGTTTTATCGGGTTCACTTTTATAATTGCTTTTATCAAACTGACTCAAAAAGTCCATATATACTCCTTAACTGCTATAATATTTAGTGGTTAAGGAGTATATTATTCCTTAATATTATCTGTGTTACTGTACGATTCAAAATTTCCTTTACGGAGTTTAATTACTTCATCTGCGCGGTTGGCAATTTGGCTCGAGTGTGATACGACTACAACGCATTTATTGTGGTCGTGAGCCAATTTCTGGAATATTTGTACAATTTCGCCTTCCATCTCGTCGTCAAGGTTTCCCGTAGGCTCGTCCGCTAAAATAACGTCGACATTTGTCGCTAAAGCACGGGCAATCGCAACCCTTTGTTGCTCACCGCCGGAAAGCTTATTAACCGTTCTGTCTGCGCGGTCTTTGGTAATGCCTATATAATCCAACAGATTATATGCGACCCCGTTTAAATCATCGGGAAGCTTATTGTCCGTTATACTCATTGCGACGCGGATATTTTCAACCGCCGTCATATACGGAACGAGATTATACTGTTGAAAAATAATGCTTATTTTATTGCGGCGGTATTTGTCCAAGCCAATTTTGTTTATATCGGTATTTTCATAAAAAATATTTCCCGATTTTGGTTGGTCGAGCGCGCTCAACAACGCTAAAAATGTGGTTTTACCCGAACCCGATTCGCCAAAAATTGTATAAAACCGCCCTCTTTCAAAGGAATAGGAGATATTGTTCAGTATATAGCGTTTTGTATCGCCGTCCTGATAAAAATAGTTTATATTGTTTACATCAATTAAAGCCATGTTAATGACCATACCTTTCCGAGCATAAAAAGCTCCGTTAATATAGGTTTTCACCGTTCCTTACATCAAGATTTTTCGCGGATTTAATCTGAGGATATATAATATCGGAATTAATGTTGAAAGTAATACCGTGATTATTCCCCCGGCATAGAAAATGATAATAATATTTGTACCGAGCGTTACCTTATAGTTTTCTGCCATATCCTCGAGCGAGACATCTGCGCCGTAACCCATTTGTTTTAGCTGATTATTTTCAAAGCCGTAGCTCGGCGGTGCGTTTCTCCTGCTGTTTTCCTGTGTTTGCTGTGCCTTAACCTGATTATCAATCATTGAATTAGTAAGCGTAGCCGAAATGAAATTTCCGGAGAACAAGGAAATTGTTATTCCGAGTATCGAAACGAGCATAACCTCTGCCAAAATCTGTGCAATTACCCGCCCTTTGCGTTCGCCCAACGCAAGATATATTCCTATCTCATTACGGCGGTCACGAAGGAAAAGCGTGATGAGAAGGCTCAATATAATCAACGACGCGCCTATTCCCACGTAGAGTATTATATTCGCTAATGTCGACATATTTCGAAGGGGGGCGACTATGTTATCAAAGTCTAAGTCGTTATCAATTACCCAGTAATATTCACCAAACATACCTTCAACGGCGACGATAAACTCTTCTAAATCATTATTATCGCGGAAACCGAATATCGGGGTAAGGTATTCGTATGGCTTATCCTGGTCTTTAAACTGTTCGGGGTTATAATGCTTTTGTTCGGAGAATACATAATCGTTTATTGTTTTTACGGTGTCGTTTGTCGCGTAAATCATGTTGCGACGTTCGACCTCCATATAAACCCGGTTCCATTCGTCGGCGTCGGGGGAAGCCGGTTGAATATTCGGCTCGTATAAACCCACAACCGAAAATTCAAATTCGAGAGTGTTTCCGATTTCGGGTTCTTGATACTCTTCTTCAATTTCCATAGATGAAGACACCACTCTGTCTACTTCTACAACGCCTCCGCGCGCTATGATGCCTTTACCATTGCCATCGGTTGGGTAAATATAAATGTCTTGTTTCAAAATAAAGGTTGAGCCGACCTGTAGATTATTTTTATCGGCAAAATCTTTTGAAATAAGCACCTCGTTACTGTTATCGGTGGCATTGTCGTCGAGCGTTCTGCCGTCGACAATCTCAATAATGCCCATTTTTATATCGAGAATCTCTCCGTCCATACCGCCGCGAATAGAAAACCATTCATCCTCGTCCTCAGCCGGTATATAATAAGTGTTGGAATTTTCAGATTCGGGGGTGTGGTATTTACGGATTTCTTTACTGTTAAGCCCCGCGGTATTTGAGTAGTCGTAAAAATCTACAGAGGGTAGCTCGCCTAATTCCTCAATCCTTTCGGCGGTCATAGCTATGTCCTTCATAATATCCTGTCTGATTTCCTCGCGTTTTCTCCAATGCGCTTCCCAATCAAACGAGTCGTAATCGAAGTCGGGGTCGTTGTAGTTAGGCTCTTCTAAGCCCATCTCCAACATTTTATCTTCAACCTCCTTGTTGGTCTTTTCCCAATTTTCCTGTAGCGTAGCTATCGGGACAATTCCCTTCAGAACCGCCGCTTCGGTATTTTTTACTGATTGTTCAATAGAGAACGAGCCGGCGATAATATTGCCCAGTATAAATACCAAAGCCAACAATATTGCCGTTTTACCGAGCTTTCGTGTAATGCTTGTGGTTGCGCGTTTGAAAAAATTCATATAGACTTCCTCCCTTATATATATACAATAATATACAATAAAAACTTTCTAAGTTTTAAAAATGTCACAAAATTCATGAAATTTATTTTATCACGACTTTAACGAATTGTCAATAAAAAATTTGATGTATTGACAAATTTATGAAATTGTGTTATGATGTACTCCGAGAGAGGGGGGATAAGCTTGAAAAATCTTAATCATTTGATTGATTTAGGCGACTATTCGGTGTCGATGTGGGACAAGATTGTTTCTGCGGCACAGATGATTATGAAAAACCCGCTTTATTATAAAGGAGCTTGTACCGGGAAAATCATGGCTACTTTATTTTATGAGCCGAGTACGCGTACACAAATGAGCTTTCAAAGCGCGATGCTGCGATTGGGCGGGGGAATAATCGGGTTTGACAACCCTAATACATCAAGCATATCGAAGGGCGAAAACTTAAGAGACACCACAAAAACCATAAGCGGATACTCCGATATTCTCGTTATGCGACATTATTTAGAGGGTGCGGCTAAGGCAGCCGCGCTTACCGCCGACTGTCCGATAATCAATGCGGGGGACGGGGGACATCTCCACCCAACCCAAACATTGACCGATTTATTGACATTAGCCGAAGAAAAAGGGCGATTGACTAATCTTAACATAGGTATTTGCGGCGATTTAAAGTACGGAAGAACGGTACATTCGTTGGTTCGCGCCGTTTCCCGCTATAAGGACAACAGCTTTACGTTTATCTCTACTCCCGAACTGCAGATGCCCGATTATATTTCTAATACCGTGGAGTTTGAACAGGCGTTTGCGCTCGAAGACGCGCTCTCCGGCTTAGATGTACTGTACATGACCCGTATACAGCGCGAACGGTTCCCCGACACCGACGAGGGTATGGCCGAGTACGAAAAACAAAAGAGAATCTTTACTCTTAATAAAAAAAAGCTCGTCGCCGCAAAAAAGGATTTGATTATTATGCATCCGCTACCGCGGGTTGATGAAATATCATCAGATGTTGACTCGGACAGCCGCGCCATTTATTTTAAACAGGCGAATTACGGAATGTATGTAAGAATGGCGTTAATACTTACCATATTAAACGACGATATAAAACAATCGCCGCCGTTATCGGGAAAACCCGGCGGCATCTGTAAAAACGAAAAATGTATTACTAATTTTGAAGGCGCGCTCACCCCGAGTTATATAAAATCGGGTGAAACGATGATATGTGAGTATTGTGAAAAGAGAATTTGAGCGATTTCTTTCGTACATTGACGATTTAATACGCACAAGGGAGCGCGTTATTGTCGCAATTGAAGGGAACAGCGGGGCGGGGAAGTCGACGCTTGCCGAGACTCTGCGGCAAAAATATGAAAAATATGATTGTACAGTAATACACACCGACGATTTCTTTTTACAGGAAAAACAACGTACCGAAAAAAGACTTTCCGAGCCGGGCGGCAATATTGATTATGAGCGATTCGCCGACGAGGTTATAGCCCCGTTATTATCCGGGGAATCGTTCGGTTATCACAAATACGATTGCGGCGCGAACAAATTGGGGGAGCTTATCACGGTACAACCCTCGCGACTTGTTATAATAGAGGGTGTGTATTCGACCCACCCGAAATTCGGCGAGGTGTACGATTTAAAAGCGTTCATTAGCATTAGAAAAGAGGAACAATATAAAAGGTTACAGAAGAGAAACCCGGATTTATTCGAGAGGTTTGTCAAAGAGTGGATTCCAATGGAGGATATATATTTCGAGAGCTTTAATATTAAGCAAAATTGTCAATTATATATTAATATTAATGAGGGGTAGTTTAAATGACCTATAAAAGCAAATCAAAAATGTTCAGTATTCAAAAAACGGTAATAGCGGCTTTGTGTATTGCGGTCGGCGTAATTCTTCCGCGTGTGTTTCATGTGTTTCCGGCTATCATGCTGACGTTCCCGAATCTTAATCCGGGAATGGTCTTTTTGCCTATGCACATACCCGTTTTATTGTGCGGTATAATATGCGGGTTCCCGTATGGCGTAATTTGCGGAATATCCGTTCCCATAATTTCCCACTTTATGACCGGAGGCATAATGCCGCCTTCGATATTTTTACCCTCTATGATTTGTGAACTCGCTGTTTATGGGTTGTTTGCGGGATTATTGATGTACCTCCCCATAAAGAGTTATTATAAGAAAATGTACGTCGCTTTAACGGGTTCAATGTTGTTAGGGCGGATTGTATACGGTATAACCCAAGCCTTGCTTTTCGATGTCGGCAATTATTCAACAGAAATATGGGTGACCACCGTATTTATAATGGCAATACCGGGAATAGCAATTCAATTTGCGGTAATCCCGCCCGTTATCACGGCTTTGCGTATTAATTTGCGAAATTTGTAATTCTTGATATAGCTTGATATAAAAAAATAACCCCCTCTTTTTTTGAGGGGGTTAAATCGTATTTAAAAATGATTATTTTGCAACCGCTTCTTTTAAAGCTCTTCCCGCTTTAAAAGCCGGAACCTTTGTTGCCGGAATCTTGATTTTCTGTTTATTCTGAGGATTAACGCCCTCACGAGCTGCACGGTCGCGTACCTCAAAAGTACCGAATCCAACCAATTGAACCTTTTCGCCGTTAGCAAGTGTTTCTGTAATGCTGTCAATAACCGCGCCTAAAGCTAAGTCCGCGCTCTTTTTTGTAATACCCGCTTTGTCTGCTACCATAGTAATTAAGTCTGCTTTTGTCATTCTGATGACCCTCCATTAAAATTTTAAT
The DNA here is from genome assembly GCA_009783205.1 of Oscillospiraceae bacterium. Classification (GTDB taxonomy): domain Bacteria; phylum Bacillota; class Clostridia; order Oscillospirales; family Ruminococcaceae; genus Ruminiclostridium_E. The sequence goes on along the minus strand of WRHO01000021.1, from coordinate 22,869 downwards.
AAATATTGTTGACTTGATTTAATATTGCTGTATTCAACGCTCGTAAAACATTTGTTGAACTTACGCAACAACTCTTGTACTTGTTTCTGTATTTGTTTCCGTTTCGTTTCCGTGTACATTTCGCCGTGCTTATTTTCGCTCAACGCTCGTTTAATGCGCGTTTTCTTTAACAATATTCCACATCTCATCGAGTTCCGTCGCACTAAAATCATCAAACGCTTTCCCCGATTCCGATACCATGTCCTCAAGTCTCCCAAAACGCATTATAAACCTATTTATTGATAAAGTCAAGGCTTTTTCACAATCTTTTTTTAAAAATCTTCCTAAGTTACAGCAGGAAAACAAAATATCGCCAAATTCTTCCTCAATTCGACCTTCTTTTTTATGAATATTATCTAAATCTTTGTCAATTACTTCTTCGAGTTCATTTATCTCGCTTTTAAGACTGTCGAGGGATTCCTTAACGCTTGCAAAGTCAAAACCGGTACCCGCCGCGCGTTTTCCTACCTTTTCTCCCCTAATTAATGCAGGGAGAGTTTTCGGAACGCTCAAAAGTCTTTCATAGGTAGTTTGCTCCCCCTTAGACGCACTTTTAAGGTCGTCCCAGTTTTTTAGAACCTCTCGAGTCGAATCGGCTTTTACATTGCCGAAAACATGAGGGTGCCGATAAATAAGCTTCTTGCATATACCGTCGCATATATCGTCGAAATCATACTCTCCCGTCTCTGCCGCAATTTGTCCGTGAAAAACCACCTGTAACAACAAATCGCCCAATTCCTCACATAATTGCTCGGGGGAGACGTTATCAATTGCCTCGGCAACCTCGTACGCTTCTTCAATAACATTTGCGCGTATAGAAGCGTGAGTCTGTTCCTTGTCCCATGGACATTCTACTCGCAATCGAGCCATAACGCTTAACAAGTCGGATATACCGTATTTGTGAGAACACGGCGGCTTTTTGCATATAGCGGACAATCGCCTGCCGAGCTGACCGACCGGAAGCCCCATAACATTGTAAAAGTCTCCGTTAATGCTTTTTACGAGCATCATTCCCTTGTCTTGTATACCGTATGCGCCCGCTTTGTCAAAAGGCTCGCCCGTTTCAATATAAGCGCGGATTTCATCATCGGAAAGGTTGTAAAACTCAACCTCCGTGCGTTCGCAGAAAGTATCCGTTCCTTTTTTTGAACAAACCGCTACACCGGAATAAACAATATGCTTTCTGTCGGAGAGCTTTTTTAACATTTTGAACGCCTCGTCACTGTCGGCTGGTTTTCCGAGAATGTCGCCGTCAATCGCAACGATTGTGTCCGCGCCGATAACGATACAGTCGTTATGCGCCGCATAAACCTCATCTGCCTTTTGCCGCGCAAGAATCATCACGGCTTCATCGGGGGATGTATTCGGTGGGATATTTTCCTCGCCTTTTGCGGGGATTATATCAAATATGAACCCCGCCGCCTTCAAAAGCTCGCGTCTGCGCGGCGAATTGCTCGCAAGTATCAATTTTGTATTCATTTTCCGCTCCTATATAGCAGTTATAACGCCCCCCTTTTACCGAAAAGCAAAAGGGGGACTAACTTTTTATTTATGATTTCTTTTTAATTCCTCAAACTCCGCCATAACGTCGGCAATATCGCTTTTTTCCATTTTCGCCTTTGCCTGAGCAATTTGTAAATCAATATTCTCGGGAAAATACTTAGCTACGAGTAAAGCCATAAGCGAATTCTTTTCTTCATGTCTTGTATCAACCTGCGCCATAGTCTTCACCTCTTTAATTATTAATTTCTGTTTATCCGGGGTAGGATAGTGATGGCGGTTCATTCTCGCCGCCGTCGCCTACTCTCATTGTTATAGTGAAAGTAGTACCCTCGGGGATAAAGTTGAAGGTATTTTGGTTACCTTGATTAATGCCCCAGCCTTCAAATCTTCCGCCGGTTACAGAGGCTTGCGCGCCCCAGTCGGTTGAGGGGTTCTGTCCCCACGGCCCGTTAACCACAAATCTCGTGAAGTTCTGCCCTTGGGTCACGCCGCCGGAGAATTGTGTAATAATCCGCCAGTCAACGAGGTCGGTATTAGCCTCAAATGTCGCAACCACCTGCCATATCGGGTTCTGCTTACTGCCGTCCCAATACTGTCCGCTTTGAGTAATAACTGCGGGGTTTTTAAGCGTTACGCTACCGCCCACAAACATAAACGGACTACATCTGCATTGCGGAATCGGGAAACCACAGCCGCCGGGACAATCACAGGTACATTCGGGCGTGATATTGCCGCAGGTTTTGCAAATTGCCGGAGGAACGCCGTCCATAGGTACACCCTCGAGTTTAAATGTACCGTCTTTTTGACGAACCATCTTCTGCGTACCGCTCATATTTGTAACGTCAATCATAGTTTGAAGCTTACCGGAAGCGTCAACGATGCGTAATCTGTTACCGAAGTCGATATTGAAATCCATTCTTGAGCGTTTTTTGAAGTAACCGCCACTGACACTATCTTCAAGCTCGTATACATTTACATCGTTCCACATTCCCGCCTGTTTATAACCGTTATGTCTCGCGGGGAGGTAGATAGAATCACCAGGTTTAATAATCAACGAAGGTAATTGAATATTAAGAAGATTCTCGGTTTTAGGATTTGCGCCGTCGCGACAGGAGAGGAAAGCACCTCTTGTTGAGAAGGATTTTTGTGAATTGTTGGTAATTGCGATAAATCCGGTACATCTATCGGACTGTCTGTTACCCGTCCATGATTCACCTCTGCCCGGTTCAATCGAGGTTCTTACCTTTGTAATGTCGATATTGCCCGGAACCTTCGTACCGTTACCGCCGTTCGAGCTTCCGGCACCGCATACCTTACAATCACTGAACGAGTTATTTTGCATACAACCGGTACATTTTGCAAAGGTAATATTCATTGCGTAGGTTCCCGCCGCGCTAATCAATCTGCGGTTAGGGTTATTAGGCTGTGCGGGGTCAACATAAAGCTCGGGAATATTCGGCCATACCGTAACATATCCCGGCCACGGGGTAACAACTATAGGAATAGGTGCGTTAGCGTTAGCAAAATATTTTGCGTTTACGTTTTTCTTTATACGCGGGTCAACTACGGGGTCGGGGTCTACAATACCTTTATAAGGGTCCGATTTATCGAGAACCTTAGGCGGAGAAATTTCGGGTGCGTTCATACCGAAATAACGATTGTTTAATTTAACGTGACCGCCGTCGCCCACCGTGAGGTTAATATTGAGGTTTCTCGCGGAATCTGCACAACCGAGTCCGTTAGCCGCAGAAGGAACACAAGCCGGACTATATGCCGTTCCTATAAAGCCTCTCATATTTGTTGCGCGGTTGGTCAGGTTATCGCGAATATACTTGTGGTCATCGGCAATATTTGAATCATCTGGGTTAGAGGGCCATAAGGGCCAATATTGTTGACCGAAAGTGTTAAGTCCGCCGCGCCCGAGTTCGTCAATTCGTCTGAACGAACCCTTTTCGCGCAACGCACCGTTACCCGCTCCGCCGTCTGCCGTTCCCGAAAGCATCATTTTATGCTCGTTTTCAATAGCACCGGCTAATTTGTTAAACACCTTAACCGCATTAGTCGCTTCAAATGCACCTTCCATCAAGTCGTAGAAAGCGTTGGCGAATTTAACCCTCATGTCTTCCCTTCTCGCGAGAGCCGTAAAGGTATATGCCCTCGGGTTCGCGCCAAAGTGTCCGATACCGTAGCCTTCGCCGCCGGTAGGAACAGAACGCCTGTTTAACATCGCTTGAATCGTATTGAAGCCCGGTAATGTACCGGTGGGGGTTCCGTCGTTCTTTTGGTTGTGTCCCCAAAGTCCGTAGCCGAACTCAAGGTCAAACGCACCCATGCGCCATTTTCCGTCGAGAACGGGGTGAAGATTCGGGTTATCCAATTCCTCGGTGGTGGGATAATAACGATACATTTCCATGTTATTTGTGGGCCAGTCACAGTTTCCGACATACATCTGTGTTGCGAAATACTGTACCATATTGTCAATATCGACGAGCGCGCAGAAGTAATCAAACGCCTCCCACTGTTCGGTTTTTGCCACCGGTTGTCTCGTCAGTTTACAAGGTCGACCATTTGCGTCGAGCTGTACCGAAAACTTTTTCCCGGGTTCGAGACCGTCGGGTTGTTCTCGTCCTTGTTCATGCGTCTTTTGAAGGTTCGCGTCGAGACGCCCCCCTCTGATTATATCACGAACATGGTTCCAATCGGCAACCGCACTGCATGACGTACTTGCATCGCCGCCGCATATTTCGTCGGGCGTGCTTTGCATATCGAGACATTCCTCTAATCTGTTTGCGTATCTGTTCGGGTTATCTGCGGCTTCGGTTGCCGCGCATTTACGAGAACTACCGTTACATCTTAACGGTGCGGAGGTTGACGCGTTCGCTTGACCGAGCATTACACGGTCACAGCCGTTACGCGCACAGCCGGAACGCCCTTCCTCAGAGCTTCCCAATGCGTGGAACTGGTCTTCTTGTCCGCCGTATAAAGCCGCCCAAGCGTTCTCGGTTCTCGGCGATTTTACCCATGAGAGACCGTAGTAGGCTCCGTTGAGGAATACAACCGCGGGACGATGATGCTGTGTGTTTTCGAACCCCGATTGTCTCCATAAGGTCGCGGATAATTCGTCGCGTACATATGCGCGCTCTCTGTCCGAGCCGCCGTTTCTTAAGCGGAATCTTCTGAAACGATGTTGAATATTACCGGTTTGGTCAATCGAGTTTACATTTCCGAAAAGCGGGAACATAAATGTATTTTTTCCACCCTGGTCATATTCGTTATAGCTGTTCCTTGCGTAAAGCTCAAAGGTTTTTTGGTCGTTTACATAGGTACCGCGCGACCAACCGCCCTTAATTCTCGCGCCGGCGGTTTGTGCCAATAAGCGGCTCCCGTGCGCGTCAAACGCTTCAACGAACATTGCCCTTTCCGCACCCCTACCGCGCATAAAGTAGTTTGCAACGGTGGTGGGGGGGAAACAAGCTTGGTCAAGGTGACCGGTCGTTTCGTTATCGCCCCAAAACGGAGGACTTCCGTCTGTGAGGTGTCCCGGCGGTGGTTTATAAAGGGGGTTAGCTTCTGCGGCTCTTGCACAAGCGGGGCAGGGACCGGCGTATACGCGCGCCCATTCAAAACGCTGTTTCCCGCCAATCATTATACCGTCTTCAAACCCGTATAAGCCCACCGGGTCGGTGTACAGGTTAAAAATTAAGTAGTTGTTATCGAGCATAGGTTGTCTTACGGTGTCGGATATTCTTATCCAAGTCATTGTAACCGGGTCGGAAGCCTCACCGTCTTTAACGGTAATTACGCTAAGCGTAAAGGTACAATAGCGCGAGTTAGGAAGCTCGACCTTTACCGGCGTTCCGTTGTACGTAAGCGCATTAGACGAAGGCCCCGTGCGCGCCGCGTTAATCGGACTTCCGCCGCCGTTATGTCTGTCTAAAAGGGCGGGGGCTTCGAAACGCGCTTTTATCCTTCCGTCACCGGAGGTAGCGGTGTTGGTGAATATGCCGGATTTATTCTGCGCGCTCGTGGTGTAGTAGATTGCGGCACCCTCCGGCCCTTCAAATGTAATTTCAGCGTTGGGGTCTTTGCTGCGAATCCACTGATGATATCTAAAGTCAATCTCATTGCCGTTTTCAAAAATGGAAATGACAAGCGGTTCGGGCTTTTCGTTTTCATCAGCCGATACTTTTGTCCGTAAGCACAACGAATTGTCGGAAATAAAAACCGACACAAGCATTGCGAAAAGGACAGCCACAGATAGTAGTCTCTGTTTCATGATAAGTATATTCCTTTCTTATTTAAAATCACGTATATAGTTTTACACGATATATTATATCACTTATTTAGCGATATTGCAAGTATTATGTAAGTAGCAAATGTAACAAAATATTAGTCGGAAATTTGTGCATATTCCACAAATTTCCGACTGTCTATAAAGTTCAACCTATGAAGGAGTCTATATTTGATAAATCAATCTCTTTATTTTCTTTTGTTGCCATGTTCTTTAGCACAGCCGTCCCATTGTCAAGCTCATTGTCGCCTATAACCATGCTGAATCGCGCCCCTATCTTATCCGCAAACCGCATTTGCGCTTTAACGCTCCGTCCGACGATATCACATTCTGCCCAAATGCTCGGTTCGCGGCGGCGCAACTCTTGAGCCGTTTTTAATGCGAATATTGCGGCTCTTTCGCCGATTGTCGCTATATAAATATCGGGTTTTTGCGGTAAGGGGAAAACGCCCGTTTTATCAATAACGGTTGTTAAACGCTCAATACCGAGCGCGAACCCCGATGCGGCGGTATCGCTCCCCCCCAATTCTTTTATGAGACCGTTGTATCTTCCGCCGGCACCGAACACAAGCCCGAACGATTCGTCTGTGCTTTTGCTCGAGTCACGATATATAAATTCAAAAACGGTGTTTGTATAATAATCCAAGCCGCGTACAATTCTCGCATTGACCTTATATGGGATTGACAATGCGTCTAAACCCGCCTTCACCCCGGTGAAAAACTCGGCGCAGGAACTGCAATTATAATCGAGAATTACGGGCGCATTGCTTTTGAACTCACCACAGTGGGGGTTTTTACAATCGAGCAAACGCATGGGGTTGCGTTCGAGTCGCTCGTGACAATCGCCGCAAAGCTTGTCCTTGAAGCCTTCATAATACTTTTTGAGTGCGTCTTGATATAACCGTCGACATTCGGGACAGCCGATACTGTTTATTTCGATTGTATAAGCATTTGCGGGTATACCGAGCTTTTCAAATATATTGTGTGCAAGTGCGATTAATTCAACATCGCATAATGGCGTATCGGCACCGTATACCTCCGCACCGAATTGCGAAAATTCGCGGTATCGCCCGCTTTGTGGGGCTTCATAACGATAACAGTTGGTGATATAGCACAGCTTGAGCGGTAACGCCTCATTAAATAAGCCGTTTTCTATTGCCGCGCGCGCAACACAAGCCGTTCCTTCGGGCTTTAACGTGAGACTTCTCCCTTTTTTGTCATCAAAGGTGTACATTTCCTTTTGAACAATATCGGTTGTATCCCCGACGCTTCTTTTAAAAAGCTCGGTATGCTCAAATACCGGCGTTCGTATTTCGCGATAGCCGTATGCAACGGCGGTATTAAGCGCGTTTTCTTCAATAACCCTGCATTTCAAAGTGTCGGAAGGGAGCTTATCGAGGGTGCCGCGAGGTGCTTTTGTAATAAGCGTCATTAGCATACTCCTGTGAGAACATCTAAATTATTGGTTTGTTGTTTTCTCTTTCTATTACTCGCCAATCGAGGTCGCCGCGTTCGAGCGCGTGTATTAACGCCTCACCTGTGGCGATGTTTGTCGCTAACGGTATATTGTGCTTGTCGCACATATGGAGGATATTTATATCGTCGGTTCGAGACGCCTCTCTTGCATTAAACGGGTCGCGGAAAAAGAAGAGTACATCAATTTCGTTACAAGAAATGAGCGACATAATCTGTTGAACCCCACCCTGGTCACCGTTAAGAAACTTTTTGATTTTTAACTTTGTGGGTTCTTCGACCAATTTTCCGGTCAAACCGGTAGCGAACAAAGTGTGCTTGGCAAAAGTTCCGTAATAGGCTATACAAAACTGTATCATTAACTCCTTTTTAGAATCATGAGCGATAATAGCAATATTCATAGTTATGATTATGCCTTTCATTTATTTTTTGTAGGTTGCCTTTAAAAGCTCTCTTTACTCTCTTTAACATAGGCTCTCAGCACTGTACCGCGTTAATCATAACAAAAAAATTTTAATAAAGCAAGTGAAAATAAAATATTTGTAAAAAATATACATAAAAAAGGAAAATATTTTGTGAAATATAACCACTAATTATTATAACGTCCGGGAATTGGCTTCATATTGGGGTTCGCCCACCGCTCCCAGTGATTTGTAACATTTCCGTCTTTGTCAATTACCGGTTCATAATGTCCGTAAAAATACGCGTCGATGACGTTACGAATTGCGCGGGTTGCATATTCGCCCCCTTCGAGTACCACGGCAAAAGCGATTTTTGGATTTTCATAAGGATAGTATCCCAAAACGGCAGAATTAAACAACTTTCCCGCTTCAATTTCGGGAGTACCGGTCTTATATGCCGGAAGGGAAGGGAGGTATTGAAAAAGATTATTATTCTCCTGTGCGAGCATATGCATCCCCTCCTGCACTAACTTGAACGCTTCTTCGTTTCCTTCACTCCAATCCTCTATTATTTCAACCGGAGTCTGATATACAGTTTCTGTACCGTCATAATTTGTTACGGAATCGACCAAATGAGGACGATATCTGACGCCGTTATTGGCGATTGTCATAGCAACCGTCGCTAAATGAAGAGGGGTCAACAAGGTTTCGGATTGTCCTATTGCCGCTTGAATTACATTGCCCGGCCCCATTTCATGTCCCAAAAGGTCTTTGTACACGTCGGGGGTGGTCATTCTTCCGTTAGTCATTACAATATCACAGTTGAGGTTAGTTCCTACACCGTATTGTTTTGCGGTTTCGGAGAGGTTTGTCATATCTATCCCCATGCGCCTTCCCACGTCATAGAAAAATATGTTACAGGATTTGAGCAACGCCCTTGTTACATTAATTGAGCCGTGTTGTCCCGTACAACGTGCGGGATAATCGGGATAAAAGTTGTATACCCCCCCACAAAAAACGGTGTCTTTAACGGTTATTGTATTGTTAATAAGCGCAGATGTAGCCGTAATTGTTTTAAATGTTGAACCGGGGCGATACCCTTGTAAAACGCATCTGTTCAAAAGCGGCTGATGCGGGAACGGCGGTTCGTCAGAGTTTTCGGCGACTAAAATATCGACATAATCATTGATATCATAGCCGGGGTTACTCGCCATTGCTAAAACCGCCCCGTTAGTGGCGTCAAGTACAACAATTGCACCGGCGGTTGTTTCGGTAAAGGCGCGACGCGTCTGCCAATTTTTCTTTTGACTAATCCAGTTAATGTGATTAGCTAAGATTTCCTGTACCGTTTTTTGAAACTCGCTGTCTATAGTAAGCTTGACGTTATTACCGGCAATTACGGGTTTTGTAATTTCATCAGATATTATCTCCCAAGACGAGTCGCGTGTAATCTTACGTATTCCGTTATCCCCTTTTAAAGAACTCTCCATACTTTCTTCAATTCCGTAGAAACCTATAAAATCGTTCAGGTTGTATCCCGAGTCCTTTAAAGATTCATATTGTTCTTTATTTATCGAATTTATACGCCCGCGAATATGCGGCATTGCTATTCCGTCGTTATATATACGAATCGGCTCCTCAACAATATCGACGCCTTTTAAAACGAGCGACTTTTCCTTAAGCTCAATAATGACGTCCATTGTAATATCCTCGGCGAGAACATATCGGTTTTGGAAGGAAAAATCACGAAGCTCCATTTCATAACGAACGCCGCCTATATAGCGAATCATCTGTTCATCATATTTTTTTGTGTCTATTTTGTAATTTTCCGCCAACGCTTTTATACAATTCTCGACGGTTGCATCATAATTCAACCCCAACCTTGTTTTAAATCTGTCCAAGTCGTCCTCGCCGACATTTTTAAATTGAAACGATTTTGTCTTATAGTTTTGCTCGAGTCTGATTGGAAGACTGTCGAACCATTCGCATTTATACTTTTTCATGACGTTCAATAATTCGGCAATTATTTCGTTTTCGCTTCCGAATGGTAAAAATGCGCGTTGAAGAATGATTTTATGGACAATTTCGTTACCGTTGAGAAGTCTCCCCTCGGAGTCGATAATCTTCCCTCTCACCGCTTGAATCGTTTGGGTTGCGGTATAGGTTTCTTTTATTTGTTCCGAATACATTCCCGCGTCAACAACCTGAATACGCAAAAGACGCACAACGCCGAGGAACGCTAATGTCACCATAAGTAGAATCACTACGGATAATCTTACGGCGCGTGAAAGCTTTGACATATAGTATCACCTTCTTTTTTTGTAGATTGCATTTAGGAATTGTTGTCAACCGTTTCGTCTTCATTTATATCCGATATACGATAATGAACAAACGGAGAGAGCTTTGTCGATATATACTTTATTCCGAAATAGATTAACGGCGAAAGAATAATCGCCGACAAATGCGCGGGAATAATAAAACCAAACAACGCAAGCCTTGCGTTACTCACGTCCCACATAACGTATCCGAAGAAATATTCGGTCAAGGTCATAATCGCGCAAACCGTTGCGTTTACCCACATAAAGTTTAAAAAGTTTATTTTTATCAGATGCGAAACTAATAACGACGCCGCCAAGCATCCCGGGAGGAGCCATATCCCCGAAAAACCGAAAAGGTTTCCACAGGCTATGTCGATAATTAATCCGCAAACCGCCCCGAAAATTGAAGCGGGAAGCTCCTGCTCGCGCATTGCCACGGCTACCGCTAACGGGATAATCAAAACCGGTTGCCATCTGCCGAAAAAACCGCCCGCCATAAACATATAAAAAAGAAGCAACGCAACAGAATAAAAAAACCAACGCATAAAAATGCGAAAGCGTTCTTTTTTCCAAATCGCGCCGAAACGTCTGTTGTTATTGCCTCTAATCATTATTATTTTCGTCGTCTGTAATCATTTGAATTTGTTCTTTTCCTTCAAAATTCGTAACCACTAAAACATTGGTCAAGCCCGACAAATTTTCGCTCGGTTTAACTAAAGCGTGTCTGGATAATCCGTTAGGGTCGTCAAAAACCTTTATAACTTCGCCAATTATTTGCCCGGGGGGATAGGTGATAGTACCCATTGTAATAATAATGTCGCCCTCTTTAATATCGGCATCGCTTTTAATGTGGCTTATTCTGCATAACCCGTCTTTTGAATATAAAATATCGTTTTGTAAAATCCCCTGTACATTGCTTCTTGTGGTGAGGACGCCAATTTCCGTTTCGGGAGCAAGAATCGTAGATACACCCGCATAATTCGGCGCGACAGAGGTCACTATTCCGACAACACCTATTTTTGTGATAACCAAGTCCTGTAAAGAAATTCCGTCATCGGAGCCGCGGTTAATGGTAAACCCTCTGAAAATGTCATTTGCGTTCCACGAGCTTATTGTACAAGTGTTGTTCGGCCATTCAAAATCGGGGTTTTCTGCCATTATATCGAGCATTTCGCGCAAAAGACCGTTGTCTATAATTAACTCGTCAATGTCAACAATTTGCTTGTGAAGGTCGGATATAACTCGCCGAAGCTGTTCGTTTTCGTTTTTATATTTATCGGCGTTAACGATTTTATCTGCATTATTTTTTACAAAGTTGGAAATCGAAGAGGAAAGTCGCGCAAACGGACTCGTCACTGTTCGTAAAGCCGCTTCCGGCAATGATACATTGCTCGAAGCGGCGGCATAAATCATAAACCCGAAAAGAAGCGCGAAAACGCAAACAATAATCTTAAATTTAAGACTATGAATAAACTCCCTCATTGTCTAATAATTCACCCCTCAGTAATATCTCGTTTCTTCGTCGTTTAATACCTCGCCCAATTTGTCTATATTTTCAAGCACCTTCCCCGTTCCGTCCGCAACGCAATCAATGGGGCGTTCTGCGATTAAAACGGGCATACCCGTTTCCGAATGAATAAGCTTATCGAGTCCCTTTAGTTGCGCGCCGCCCCCCGCTAACATAATCCCCTGGTCAATAATATCTGCGGCTAATTCGGGTGGCGTTTTTTCGAGCGTTACCTTCACAGCTTCAATGACATGACTTAACGGGTCGGAAAGTGCCTCTCTAATTTCGACGCTCGTTATAAGAATATTTTCGGGGAGACCGTTTAAAAGATTGCGTCCTTTTATATCCATTTGAAGCTCTTCGTTCTCAAAAGCATATGCCGAGCCAATATTAATCTTTATATTCTCCGCCGTGCGTTCGCCAATTAAAAGGTTATACTTTTTCTTTATATAATTGGAAATAGACGAGTCAAACTCGTCTCCGCCGACCCTTACCGAACGCGAGGTAACAATCCCGCCTAATGAAATAACCGCAACCTCTGTTGTTCCGCCGCCAATATCTACTATCATGGAACCGGATGGGTCTCCCACGGGAAGTCCCGCGCCTATTGCCGCCGCCATAGGTTCTTCGATTATAAACACCTTTTTTGCGCCCGCGTTTTGCGCCGCCTCTTTCACCGCCCTTCGTTCAACGGCGGTAATACCCGACGGAATACAAATAATTACACGCGGCTTTACAAACGCACGATTTTTTATTGCTTTTTTTATAAACGACTCAAGCATACTCGTAGTCATGTCAAAATCGGCGATAACGCCGTCTTTAAGCGGTCTGACCGCGACAATTGAGCCGGGAGTTCTTCCTATAACGTCCTTAGCCTCCTGCCCAACATACCTAACCCTGTCTTGTTTTACATCAACCGCAACAACGCTCGGCTCACGAATAATAATACCCTTTCCCCTCATGTAAACGAGGGTATTAGCCGTACCTAAATCAATACCGATGTCTTTCGAAAGCATTTTTTCCCCTTTATTTCCTAATATTTGTAAATTTGTTCAGTAGTATTATAACACGATTATTATTGTCTTACAACCGTTTACAAAAAATATTTATTACAATTTTATTACAACCCCGTTGAACCAAACCCACCCTCGCCCCTAATTGTGTCGGAAAGCTCGCTTTTTTGTACAAATTCGGCGATTTCAATCGGAATTATAACGAGCTGGGCAATTCTTTCACCGCTTTTTACAGTATAGTCTTTTTTTGAGTGATTAATCAGCGATATAAGCAATTCTCCGCGATAATCTGAATCAATGAGACCGACAGAATTGACGAGAGAAACCCCGTGTTTTGTTGAAACCGAGCTTCTCGGAAAAATAAAACCGCCGTAGCCTTCGGGTATTTCAACCGCAATTCCCGTCGGTATAACCGATTGTGACTCGGCTTTTATTACAGTATCACAATCAAGTAATGCGAACAAATCCGCCCCCGCGCTGTTGATTGTTGCGCGAAACGGTTGTTTTGCATAAGGGTGAAGCTTTTTATAATTAATTGTCATTTTCGGTATAATCCTCTTGTGAAGTTTTCTTTAATAGAGGGTGCCGTTTCATTAATGTACATTTCTAAAACCTTTTGTACAGAATCATCGGGTGACATTAAAAATACAACAAAATCAAGATTTTCAAAATCAGACATTTTGTCGGAAAGAATTAATGTATCGGGATTATAAAGCTCAAGCTCAACCTCAACTTCATTTGCCGTTTTGCTTCTTGTACCGCGCAACGGGAAAAATTTACCTTTTCTGTCTGTAAGCCCGTCAGAACCCGGAATACGCCTTAACAGCATTACGGGGAGATTACCGTATACTATTAACCCGTATGGCAATACGCGATTCAACGCTTTAATCCTGTTAAGGTTAATCTCAATTGATAAAATTGCGTCGGTCAGCCCTAAGCTCATGTATTGCTCTAAAGCAACGGAATTTGTGATATTAAGACGAAAGCCACCGTGAATAAACATTTCGGCGTCTTGTATAATCGGTATATGACCGAGCGTATGCGCTAATGCGCGGGTAAACCCCATTTTTCGACAGCTAATCATTTGTTCACATTTAAACGCCGAGGGAACAACAATAATGCGATTTTTTTCGTATATATCGCTCGAAATCAAATTTAACGGCGCGTAAATGTATTCAAATTCGTTTATTTTAAGTGCTTCCGAAAGCTGTTCAAGTGTTGAGACCTGTATTCTGAATGCCATAGTCCGGTTCATAAAGCAAGTCTGTATATTTCCTCGACATCGTGAATGTTTAACTTGACATAACTGCCGAAGGTATGCTCCTCTGTAAGACCGATATGTTTAGCCAAAAGGGGAATATCCTCTTCCTTTGCTCCAAATTCCTTTATTGATGACGGCATACCGATTCTCTTAAGAAAAGCCGTATAATTTTCAATCGCCTCTTTTATATCGGTAACCCCCCACACCCATTTGGCAAATTGTTTAAACTTATCGGGATTCTTTCTGCTGACAAATTTCATCCAGGCGGGATTAATTACGGCAAGTCCCGCCCCGTGTATTGCTCCGTAAAATGCCGAAAGCTCATGCTCCATTCCGTGACTTGCCCAATCCTGCTCGCGCCCTACGCCGCAAATGTTATTATGAGCGACCATTCCCGCCCACATTATGTTAGCGCGCGCCTCGTAATCATTAGGATTCTCGATTACACGAGGGGTCTGATTGAACATTGTTTTTAATAAGCCCTCACAAATGCGGTCGGTAACCTCAACCTCTTGTGTATTAGTAAAGTATCTCTCTAAAATATGAACGATTATATCGGTTGCTCCCGCCGCAGTGTGATAGGGCGGAAGTGTTTGAGTAAGCTCGGGATTGAGAATCGAGAACACGGGGCGAATAACCTCGCCGGTTGCGCCGCGCTTCAACTTACCGTCAACCTTTGTGATAACCGAGTTACAGCTTCCTTCGCTTCCCGCCGCCGCAATTGTAAGAATTGTTCCTACCGGAAGTGCGGTTTCAATGTATTTCCCCGAATAAAAGTCCCAAAAATCACCGTTGTACATTGTTCCTGCGGCAATTGCTTTCGACGAGTCAATAACGCTTCCTCCACCGACCGCCAATATAAAATCTACGTTTTCTTTGCGGCAAAGCTCTATGCCTTCATAGACGAGCGTATCAATCGGGTTGGCTTGTACTCCGCCGAGTTCAACAAAGTCGATACCGCCGCTTTTTAGCGAAGAAATCACTCTGTCGTAGAGACCGCTTTTTTTAATTGAAGCAGTTCCGTAATGCAGAAGTATTTTACTTCCTTTGAATTTTTTAACAAGCTCTGCGGCTTTATTCTCGGTATTTTTACCGAATTCGAAATAGGTGGGTGAACAAAAATTAAAATTTTGCATAAAAGTCTCCTTAATTTTTTTATGGGAATTTATTGTTTCATTATTTATCAGAGTTGGTTTGCCACTACATTATAGTATACCTGTCGCCTGCGATTTTTTCAATAAGACCGTCAAGCTCCATATCGAGTAAAATCTCGTAAACCTGCGCGGCATCGCATAGTTTCTTTTTTACTATTTCGTCAAATGTAAGCTTTTTCTTTTGTAAAGCCGCGATTATTCTCGTTTGTTCTTCGGGGAGTTGACTGTAATCGGCTTTTGGGGCGGGTTGCGGAACGGGGGCTTTACTCTTAAATATCGGTTGTGAGGGCTGTGCGGACTTAGCGGGAGGAATGTCGGATTTTTCAATATTCTTAGGTGAAGCCGATTTTGGGGATTTTTCCGTTTTTAAAACCGTAGTCGATTTTTGCGTATTTGAAACCTCGTCAAATCGTTCGCAAACGTCGCTTAAATACTCATTGATTATATCAATATGGCTGAAAACCGGTATAGCACCGTCTCTTAAGTATCTCAGAACACCCGAGTATCGCGGGTCAAGAATGTCGTGAGGCGGTATACAGAACAAATCTCTGTTTTGGCTTATCGCGTGTAGCGCGGTAATGTGACAGCCCGAACGCTCACCCGCTTCAACAATAAGCGTTCCCGACGATAATCCCGACATAATCCTGTTTCTGTATTGAAAATATGCGGGTCGGGTTTCATCGCGCGGCATGAGTTCGGAAATACATACGCCGCCGGACTCAACAACCGAGCTTCGAAAGGCTTTACTTCCCTTTGGATATTCAACATCAATTCCGCAGGCTAACACGCCCGCAACGATTCCGCGATTTTCAAGAGCGGCAGACATTGAGCATTTATCGAGCCCTACCGCCATTCCGCTTATAATAACTATCCCCGTTTTTGCTAATTCGGCGCATATGTGAGACGCTACCATACAACTGTAATCGGACGGCTTTCTTGTTCCGATAACATTTATGCGTATTTCAGAATTTATCGCGGCGAGCGACCCTTCAATAAATAAAACAAGCGGCGGGTTGTATATATGCTTAAGCTGTTCCGGGTAATCTTCATCATCGAAGGTTACTATATTATAGCTTCGTTTTTTACACCATTCAATAAGCTCCTCGGCCTTTTCAAGTGATGATTTTTTGAGCGACTTAACCTCCCACGGTTTTAATGCCGCTTCAAATTTAGCGTCTCTCGAGGTAAGTGCGTCATATGTCTCTTTAATGCCGCCAAAATGTGAAATAATCCTCATTGTTCGCGGATTCGCCGCCCCCATCACCGATAACAACCATATATAGTATTTTAACATTTATCCTCCTGTAATACTGCCTAAGGCGTATATATCATTGCCCTCTCGGTTTTAAGCGTTTCACCGAATGACTCTCTCAATGTGATAACGACCTCTCTCGAGGGGTCAAAAATTGTAATCTTTATCCCTTTTCCTTTGGCGTAATTAATCGTCTGCATGGTTCCGCCTCTCTGCCCGTCATAAACGGCTATAAGCTCGTCACAGGTCTCGACTAAATGCCGATTGCGTTTAGCCATACAACCGTCGTAATACTCACTGTTACTGACCAATATTACCTCGTCGGCATTTTCAACCACCTTACGGCAAAGTACACGGTCAACATCGTTCCACCCTCTATCATGTTCGAGGCAGGGAATGACCGCGATAAATTTCACCAACGCAGAATATCGTTTTTTCAGTTCAATTGCGGCTTCTGCAAAAATTAAATCGGAACCGACCGCCATTCCGCATTGGAATGTTGTAAATCCTTCATCAAGCATTTCTTTCATTTTATTTAGCAGACAGCTTTTAAGAACCTCAAAAGTAAGCGCACCAGAAAGGCAGGTTTTCAGCTTCTTTGTGCGGTATCCGGTAAACGAGCATACTTTATTTGTATAATTCATTTGCAAATTATAACATAACTGTAGTGTATTAGTCAATAGGTTAAAATGTTTTTTTCGCGGAAAAATGTAAAACAACATGAAAAATATGATATAATAATACCATAATGACCGGTATCAACCGCGGGTTAAAGCCCTACTGTTGATACCGGTCATTTCAGATGTTCCCTTTATCGGATTTTTTCAACTTTTCTTATTTTTTTCCTCAATATCCTTTAAAGCTTCTTTTCTCGATAATCCTATTTTTCCCATATTATCAATTTTTATGATTTTTACGATTATTTCGTCGCCTTCGTTACATACATCTTCTACTTTTTCAACGCGGCGGTTTTCCAACTCGGAAATATGCACCATACCCTCTTTGCCCGGCGCAAATTCGACAAACGCGCCGAAATCCTTAACACGTACAACCTTACCTTTATATATCGCACCTATTTCCGGCTCGGCAACAATCGAATCAATCATGTTTATACAAGCCTGTGACTTTTCGAAATCAATACCGCAAACAAATACGTTACCTTCATCATCTACATCTATTTTAACCTCAAAATCTGCCGCTAATTTTTGAATAACCTTTCCGCCCGTTCCTATAACCTCGCGTATTTTATCAACCGGAACCTTTGTGCCGAGCATCTTAGGCGCGTATTTATTAACCTGCGCCCTCGGTTGAGCAATAGCTTTGAGCATAACCTTGTCGAGAATGTCAATTCTTGCTTTATGCGTAGTTTCAATTGCTTCTTTTATAATTTCGGGGGTAAGTCCGTCGATTTTTAAATCCATTTGGATTGCGGTAATTCCCTCATGCGTTCCGCCCACTTTAAAGTCCATATCGCCGAAGAAATCCTCTACCCCTTGAATATCTATCATGGTCATCCACTCGTCACCCTCGGTAATTAATCCGCACGATATTCCCGCTACAGGTGCTTTTATCGGAACGCCCGCGTCCATGAGCGAAAGTGTTGAACCGCATATCGCTCCTTGTGAGGTTGAGCCGTTTGAGCTCAATATCTCCGACACAAGGCGAATTGCATAAGGAAATTCGTCAATGCTCGGAATAACCGGTTCAAGCGCGCGCTCCGCTAATGCACCGTGTCCTATTTCGCGACGACCCGGCCCGCGACTGTTTTTTGCCTCGCCTACCGAATATGGCGGGAAGTTATAATGGTGCATATACCGTTTTGTATCTTCATCGTCAAGTCCGTCAATCCGTTGAGAATCGCTTACGGGTCCAAGCGTTGTAACCGTCAATACCTGTGTTTGTCCTCTCGTAAAAATACCCGAGCCATGTACACGCGGCAAAACGCCTACCTCCGAGTGTAACGGGCGTATCTCGTCTAACTTTCGACCGTCAACCCGTTTCTTGTCGTCTAAGAGCCAACGTCGAACAATATATTTTTGCAGCTTATATATACACTCGTCAATAATAATGCTTTTATTTTCAGCCTCGGGTAAATACTCGGAAGCTTCATCGAATTTTGCGTGAATTTCGTCAACAATCGGCTGTAAGCGTTCTTCGCGTACATTCTTGTCGTTAGTATCAAGGGTATAGCGTACTTTTTCTAATGCAAAATCGGATATTGCTTTAAACAAATCGGGGTCAACCGCCTGTGATTCAAATGCGACCTTAGGCTTACCTATCTGTGATACAATATCATTTATAAAAGGAATGAGCGATTTTGTTATTTCAGCATGACCCGCATTAATAGCGTCAATCATCACATTGTCCGGAACTTGATTCGCACCCGCTTCAATCATAACAACCTTCTTCTCGCTCGACGCAACCGTTAGTTGAAGGTCGGATTTTAAACGCTGTTCCGCGTTTGGCATTAAAACTATTTCGCCGTCAACCAAGCCGACAAATATACCTCCGATTGGGCCGTTCCACGGTATATCGGAAATTGCGACCGCTATTGACGAGCCAATCATACCGAGAATTTCGGGTGAACAATCGGGGTCAACCGCCAAAACGGTCATAACCAACGCAACATCATTCCGCATATCGCTCGGAAAAAGCGGACGCATTGGTCGGTCAACCACCCTTGAGGTCAGTATTGCTTTTTCGCTGGGTCTGCCTTCTCTTTTAAGGAAACCACCCGGTATTTTTCCGACAGCATACAGCTTTTCTTCATAATCAACCGATAAAGGGAAATAATCAACGCCCTCTCGCGGCTTCGCGCCCATTGTGACGTTTACCATAACGACCGTCTCACCATAGGTAATCCAACACGAGCCGTTGGACAATTCGCAGGTTTTGCCGGTTTCGACCGATAATTCACGCCCCGCAAACATCGTTTTAAAAACTTTATGATTATTGAACATTCTGATTTTTCTCCTAATACTTTATTAAATTGTAGTATACAAGGGCGGAACGACGCGTTCCACCCTTGCTTCGTTATTACTTCATTACTTCCTTATACCGAGCCTTGCGATAGTTGAACGATAACGCTCAACATCTTTTTTGACGAGATAATTAAGCAAATTACGCCTGTGTCCGACCATCTTAAACAATCCTCGGCGGGAATGATGGTCATTCTTGTGTATTTTCAGGTGTTCGGTCAAATCGTTAATTCTTTTTGTCAGAATTGCGATTTGAACCTCCGGCGAACCGGTGTCGCTTTCGTGTTTTCGGTTAGCTTCGATAACCGCGTTTTTTTCATCTTTAAGCATCATAGTCTTTGTACCTCGTAAATAATATTAAACACCCCCGCAAAAATTAATCGCGAGTGGATTGTGCATTATCACAGAAAAGGGCGATGAACCCCAAATCCGTGAACAAGCCCTTGTATTATATCATATGTTTTTTCGTTTGTAAAGAGATTTTATGAAATTTTTCAAATTATTGTCATAACAGAGTGCGTACTCTTAAAGGAATCGAAGTTTTATTTGATATTTCTTTACACTTATCTATATCAACCCCCGCAGTATCAACTATTGTAAAAGCTACATTTGTGTATGCCCTTGCGTCTTGTGCAAAGCCGAGCATTGAATCAAATGACTTTTCACCGAAAACGGTGCGCGTAAGCTTTTGATAGTCTTCCGCGTTGTCGGCATTAAGACTGACCGATATTGAATCAAATATATTTAAGCGAGCAATGTCAAAATCGGGGTTAATAAGCTTAACCAAGCCGTTTGTATTTAACCTGACCGGAACCGTTGTTTTCGATTTAATAAACTTTGCAATCAAAACGACGTCTTCTGCTCTTTCCATAGGCTCCCCGTAGCCGCAAAAAACAATTTCTTCAATATTATCAATGCGTTCCCGGGCAAAAGCCGCGCTCACTTCCGAGAAGCTCGGCTCATGCTCCAACCATAATGTATCGGCGTCGCCAACCGAATCTCCGTTTTTCCTTATACAAAAAACGCAATCACATGAACATTTGTTTGTGATATTTACATAAAGTTTATCACCGAGTCTGTAAAATATATTCATCTGTCACCTATGTTCTTGTACTCTCTGTGTTTGATTACCGTTTTAAATGCGGGGCGGGTAATTTTTCCGCCGCCTATTAATTCTTCAATCCTGTGCGCGCACCACCCGGAAATTCTCGCTATCGCAAAAAGCGGCGTAAACATTTCACCGGGGAGGCCGAGCATTTTATATACAAGCCCGCTGTAAAAATCTACGTTCGCGCTTACGCCCTTATACATTTTTTTCTTATCGCCGATAATCTGCGGGGCTAATCTTTCCACCATTGAATAAAGCGCGAATTCCTCTTCCTTTCCCTTGTCTATTGCTAATTTTTCCACATACCTTTTAAATAAGGTTGCGCGAGGGTCTGAAAGCGAGTATACCGCGTGTCCCATTCCGTAAATCAACCCCGATTTGTCAAATCCCTTTTTATCGAGACAGTCGGAAAGATACTGTTCAACCGCTTTTTCATCAGTCCAATTTTTTACCTTTTTCATAAGGTCGTCAAACATTAACGACACCTTAATGTTCGCACCGCCGTGTTTTGGACCTTTTAACGAGCCTAATGCCGCCGAGACGGTCGAATAGGTATCCGAGCCGGATGAGGTAACAACCCTCGTTGTAAAAGTAGAGTTGTTACCGCCGCCATGGTCGGCGTGAAGCACCAACGCAATATCGAGAATTTTCGCCTCCATCTCTGTAAACTTACTGTCTGGGCGAAGCATATAAAGTATGTTTTCGGCTGTTGAGAGTTCAGGCAACGGCGCGTGTATGAACAGGCTTTGTTCTTCGTGATAATGTTGAAACGCTTGATACCCGTAAATAGCGAGTCGGGGAAATCGCGATATCATCTGTAACGATTGACGCATTGTGTTTTCAATTGAAACATCGTCCGCTTTTTCATCATATGAATACAGCGTAAGAATACTTCTCGCAAGCGAATTCATCATATCTCTGCTCGGTGCCTTAAGAATGACATCTCGGGTGAAGCTCGTCGGAAGGTCGCGATATCTCACCAATTGAGCGTTAAACTCTTTTAATTGTTGTTTAGTAGGCAGGTTTCCGAAAAGCAGTAAATAAGTACATTCCTCAAAGCCCATTCGATTTTCGGAAGAAAACCCGTCAACGAGCTTTTCAATATCATAACCGTGATAATACAGCTTTCCTTCACAGGGAATCATTTCTCCGTCATCTATCGTATAAGACTTTACTTCGGCAATTTTTGTAAGCCCCGCAAGCACGCCCTTCCCGCTTATATCTCTCAATCCGCGCTTGACGTCGTACTTTCCGTAGAGCAACGGGTCAATAACGAGATTACTTCTGCAAATATCCGAGTATTCGTTTATTCTTTCGGTTGTATCACACCAATTAATATCTTTTGACATTTAATAACCCTTTTCCTTTATATAAATTATACACTGTATTTTAATATATTAACATAGTTTTACAATTAATGCAACCCTATATTTTTAAGGAGACTTCATATTTTTGGCAAATGTCACAAAAAGTCGAGCGTTTTTCCAGTCATTTTTAACATTTTGAAAATATTATTAAATATTATTATTTTGAGTATTGAAAATTTCTACATAATGTGATATACTGTTTAATGTTTAAAAAATTCTCAATAAATGAGGAGCATTAACCCAATGAAAATTATTAAATCCAATACCTATAATGTTGTGAACACGGAACCCTTTGACATTCCACTACCGCTTAAATTTGAGCTTATGTACGGAAACGGGCTTCTTGCCTCTTACACAATTCATGAAGACGGGCGGGTTGATTACAGCTTCAGCTCATCGGCTAAGGAGCCGATTTTGACGAGTACCGCGCGTCCGCTTGAGCTTAACGATATTTATTTTTTATTCTCGAGCAGAGTTTTTCAAGATAAAACGCCGTTCACCGAATTAGAGCTTGCGAGGTTTGGCTTAGATGAGTACAATCCTTATGAAATAGCGAGAAAAACACATGGGATTATGCCTATCGACCGTTATTGGATTAAGTTTCAAGGTGACGAAGACATGACTTATAAAAAAGCGGAAAGAAATTTTTCAAATTACTATAATCCTGCGGCAGATACGGAAACTTCTGCAAAAAATGAGGAGTCATCGGGCGATTCTGTCGATTTGGATTCTTCTAAAAACGCGGAAAATCCTAACGAAACGATTTTGGAGGATTCGATTTATTGTCTCGAAAGTATTCTTGAACAAAAGTCCAACGAATACAGCAGTATTAACGATGTCGGCTCTATTTTAAACGAGAATAAGCTCGACTTAAACTCGGTATTATCCGAATTAGACGATAAACCTATTACCGAATCGGCTTTTGCAAGCTCTTCTCATCAAAAAGCAGCTCCCGTTACCGAGTCAAAGCCTAAACCTGAAAGCTCGGGCGGTAATCTTTCCCCCGATGCAATCGCCGCGCTTCTTGCCGAATCCGCCGTTGAAGAGCCACCCGCTGCCGAGTCAAAGCCTGAACCTGAAAGCTCGGGCGGCAATCTTTCCCCCGATGCAATCGCCGCGCTTCTTGCCGAATCCGCCGTTGAAGAGCCACCTGAAGAATAATCATCAAAAGAATTTTTGTTTAACGCAAAAATACAGTTGACAA
>WRHO01000020.1 GCA_009783205.1 Oscillospiraceae bacterium | reverse complement strand
GTTGTGGCGGGCAGGGTTGCGGTTGTAACCGTTGTTGTGGGGTCTGTCACGGGGGAGGTCGCCGCTGTTACAGTTGTTGCGGGGGTTGTCGCGGGGGTGGTAAAACTCGGCAATCCCACAACCGTTCCGCCCGGCGCGCCCACCATTTCGTCGATATAAAAATTAATAGTGCTTTCCGTTTCTACATAAAGAAGGAGGTTCGTCGCCCCAGAGGGAATCGGGAAGTTAGTATTGGCGAGCTGAACCCATTGATTAGGCGAAGCAATACCCGTTGCGATTTGGTCATAATGTGTTGTTCCGTCCGAGCCGTCATATTGCAGAGTCAGTTTAAAGGTTTCGTTCGCCGCTCCGGTTGTATACCTTGTCATCGCGCTGAAGCTATATGAATTGCCGGGAGAGAACACGTTTGTGTCGAGCGTTCGCGATACACCGTGCCAGGTATCGGTACGCCCGCTGACATAAAGTGAACGCGAGCCGGCAAAAGCCTGTGCGCTCGTATTGGCAACGGTGGCGTCGCCCCTTCTTCCCCAACCGTCTAAATCGGTACTTCCGCCTTCAAATGTCGAGTGGAAAAAATACCCGTTAGGGTCGAGAGGGGGGAGAGTTTTAGGGGCTTCGGTTGCACCCGAAACGGTCGTCGACGCGGCACCGCCCCACGTAAGAACGTGTTTTTTTACGTCCGCCTTCCCCGTGCTGTTATATCCTTCAATACAAAGAGAAACCTCATACAACGACCCCATTTTAAGCGACTTTGCTTCCCACGCTTTAAAATGGTCGCTCACGTTGATTGTCCCTTTGATATTGCCGTTGGCTCCGCGAGTCGGCTTTGTTTTACGAACGCTCCAGTATTGCTGAAACGTGGTAACTCCTAATATCGAAGGCTGATTAACGCGGGTTGTCTCAAAAATCTCATATGTTATACCGCCGATTACAACGTCGCCTTTTGAACCGCTTCCCGGCGGACGCCACTCGCCCCAGTCATCAACAATGTAAAACTCGACAAGAGGCGCGTTATTATCCTTTCTTGTCCAACCGTATACGCACATATACGACGCGCCCTTTGGCCCGGGTTGATAATCGACGTCATACTCGCATATAATGTTCTCATAATACGACGGAAGCTGTCCCGTACCGCTCGTTGTCCCCCACTTTTTCCCCGTCCTCATAAGCGTATTTTTGTCATTCAGGGTGTCATAATCTGATTTAAACGAACCCGCGCCGGTTAAAATCATAGTCGCTTTATTTCCCGATGACCCCTGTGTAACATCTGTCCAAAATTCGTAATCGTAACCGTCATGATTCCCCGTTTTGTTCGATGTTAAGGTTATTTCATCTGCCTTTGACGGAATTACGGGGATAATTGAGATTAAAAGCGTGACCGCTACAAGGATAGCTAAACTGCGTTTTTTCATACAAAATACCTCCAAAAAATTAGAACCTATACAGATTTATTGTACTATATATAAGAAAATATGTCAAGTATTTCCGATTTGTGATTTGTAACAAAAAAACGCTTGACATTTTGTGCAATTGTGATATACTTATAATGATTTTTAATAAAGAAAGGTTACGATTATGAGTAATATGTTTTCCACAGACAACAATAATAACGGTAAATCGCCGTCATTTAAAACGGGTTGGCTTGCGCCCGCAGTTACTATTATTGTTATAATAATACTCGCGCTCAATTGCTTCACACTTGTCAGCGAGGGGTTCATAGGGGTCAAATTCCGACTCGAAAAGATTGTTACGAGCGAGCTTAAGCCGGGGCTTAATTTGAAAATTCCGTTTATCGAGCGTATAGAACAAATCGACACAAGGAATCAAATATACGAATTTGCGGGAGACGCCTACACAAAAGATACACAAAAGGTCAACGAGCTTCGCCTTAAGGTCACCTATCGCTATTCACAAGACCGCTTGTCGGGGTTGATAAGAGATGTCGGCATTATGAATATTCAAGACCGATTCCTTGTACCTAATGTTCAGAAAATATCAAAAGATGAAATAGGGCGGGTTAATGCCGAAAGCCTTGTTCAAACCCGTGGCGAGGTTCAAAGCAGGATACAGGAAAAGCTCACCACCGAGTTGGCGAAGGAGGGCATTATTGTAACGGCGTTCGCAATTGAAAACTTAGCGTTTGAGAGCCAGTTTGAGGAGTCTATACAGGCGAAGGTTATTGCCGAGCAAAAAGCGTTACAGATGATTAATATAACCCGCGAAAAAGAGGAACAAGCGAAACAGGTTGTAATAGCTGCCGAGGCGGAAGCGGAAAGCGTTCTCGTTAAAGCCGAAGCGGAAGCACAGGCTATTGCTCTTATTCAAGAGCAAATCGGGAGAAACGCGGGATATATCGAATATTTGAAAATAATAAATTGGGACGGTATTCTTCCGCAGGTAATCGGCGACGGAGTGAACCCGTTTGTGGTAATCGGCGACACGGACAGGATATCCGCGGCGACAAATAATCAATCGGCAGATAATGCAGAATGATGAATGATATATTAAACGATAAATTAACAGAAAGACTCAACCCCGCACAAAAAGAAGCGGTTTCGCATACCGAGGGGCCGCTTTTGATTATCGCGGGTGCGGGGAGCGGCAAAACGTCGGTATTATGCTGTCGAATCGCAAATATAATTGAGAGCGGGCTTGCGCGCCCGTGGCAAATTTTAGCGGTTACGTTCACAAATAAAGCCGCCGGAGAGCTTCGCGAACGCTTGTCCTCAATGAATATCGGCGAGGGCGATGCCGGGTTATACGACGGGCAAAATGATTCCTTGTCGTGGGCGGGGACGTTTCACTCTATTTGTGTGAAAATACTTCGCCGAGGAATTGAGGCGGTCGGTTACAAAAAAGGTTTTACTATATATGACACCGACGATTCTTTGCGGTTGGTTAAGTCGTGCATGAAGGATTTGAATATATCCGAAAAAACGACCTCTCCCAAACAGGTTTTTTTTGCAATTTCACGCGCCAAGGACAAGCTTATTACATCAAAAAGCTTTGAAAAGGTTGATGAAAAAGGGAAACGTGATTTTTTTCGCGAAACGGTCGCAAAGGTGTACGAATTGTATCAAAGCCGCATGAAAGCGGCTAACGCGCTCGATTTCGATGATATAATCATGAAAACGGTTGAGCTTTTTGAGAACAACCCCGATATTTTGGAAAAGTGGCGGGAGCGGTTTCGCTATATAATGATTGACGAGTATCAGGATACAAATTATGCTCAATATAAGCTCGTGTCTCTTTTGGCGGGGGGGAGAAAGGGCAACTTATGCGTTGTGGGCGACGAAGACCAAAGTATTTACAGATTTCGCGGCGCAACCATTGAAAACATACTTTCATTTGAAGAGGAATTTAACGCAAGGGTGATTAAGCTCGAACAAAATTATCGTTCGACGGCGGCAATTATCGGAGCGGCAAACGGCGTTATAAAGAAAAATACTCAACGTAAGCCAAAAACCCTTTTTACCTCAATAGAAGGCGGCGATAAGGTTGAACTTCACATTTTAAACGATGAACAGGAGGAAGCGACGAGCATCGCCCGAGAAATTGAACGGGGGAAGGGAAGGGGCATTTCCTTCGGCGAAAACGCCGTTTTGTACCGTACAAATGCACAGTCGCGGACGGTAGAATTGGCGTTGGCGCGGGCGGCCGTTCCGTATCGTATTATCGGCGGCGTTCGTTTCTATGACCGCAAGGAAATAAAAGACATTGTGGCGTATATGAGTATAATTGCAAATCCGCTCGATTCAATCCGCTTCAGAAGAATAATAAACGAACCGAAACGCGGAATAGGCGAGGTGACGCAAAGCGAAATTGAGCGCGTCTCTGACGAAACGGGCATGAGTCCGATTGATGTCATGGCGGAGGCGGGTATGTTTGCGACCTTGAGAACAAAAGCGACCTCGCTCGAAAAAATCGCGGCAATGTTTAAGGAGTTTGATGAATTTAACCAAGATGTCAACTCGTCGGAAGAAAAAAGCCTTTCAGATTTGATAGACTTTATCACCGAAAAAAGCGGCTACCTAAAAATGTTACAGGCGGAGGGCGACGAAGGCTTGTCCCGTCTCGAGAACATTAAAGAACTCAAGTCGGCGGCGGTTAAGTTTAGCGAGGATAACCCCGAAGCCGAGCTTCAAGACTTTCTTGAACAGGTTGCGCTCGTTTCGGATACGGACGATTATGAAAGCGGCGAGGACAGGGTTGCGATGATGACAATACACGCGGCTAAAGGACTTGAATTCGGGCGTGTGTTCCTTATAGGCGCGGAGGAGGGGTTGTTCCCGTCGTTTCGCTCGCTCGCCGAGCCGGAGGATATTGAAGAAGAGCGTCGTCTTATGTATGTTGCCATTACCCGCGCAAAACGAGCTTTGCACATCATGACCGCGAAACAACGTCTCCTTTACGGAATGACACAGCGGAACCCGGTTTCTCGATTTGTTCGGGAGATTCCCGAGGAATTTATTCATATTAACGAAAAGAGAAAAAAAGGCGCGACTATTCCGCAAAAAAAGTTAAATAAGGCAAAACAAGAGCAAAGCCCAAAGGACGGGCTTTGCTCGTCCGAGGGGCGAATCTTGACGTCGGGCAGTTTTCCTTTCACAGATAAAGCCCGCCAAAAATCGAGAATAAAGCCGCAGTCGCCGCCGTCATGCGCCGTAAAATACAAGAACGGCGAGCGAATTAAGCATAAAATATTCGGCGACGGGACGATTATTGATGTTCAGGAAATGGGCAACGATTCGCTCCTCGAAATAAGCTTTGACGGAGTAGGCACAAAGAAAATTATGGCAAATTTCGTAAAAATTGAGAAAATATAATATTTTCTATTGACAAATACAAAAAAACAATATATACTTAACCCTACATGAAAATTCACAAAAATATCAGGAGGTTGTATAAAACAATGAACCCATTTGAGTTAATTAGCGCGATTTGCTTGATTATATCTTGCATATTAATAATAGTTGTCGTTTTTTTTCAAGGGGCGCAAAAAGGCGGAATGTCACAGAGTATCACCGGACAAAGTAACGATAATTATTATCAACGTAATATGGGGCGGTCAAAGGAAATGAAGCTAAAAAAGCTGACCGCGGTTGTGGCTACCGTTTTCTTTACGGTGGCAATTGCCGTAAATTTAGTAGCCGTGTATTTCGGTAACGATACCGAGGAGGCTCCCGCCGATGACAATTCGCTCGTTCTCGACGACGATTGGGCAGATGAGGGCGATTATGACGACGAATACGCCGATATAAACGAGGAAGAAGATTTTGACGATGTCGATATGGACGACGGGAACGCGATTGGCGACAACGAAGGCGACGAAGAACTTGACAACGAGGGTAATGACGCCGACAACGATGCCGATGAAGGCGACAACGAAGCTGAGGACGGCGAGAATACTGAGGAGTAATAATGTCTAAAAAGCCCAAAAAACTAAAAATCAAAAATAAGAATATGAAAAAAGGCGGCAAACGTGTTAAAAGCGTTGCCGCCTTTAAAGGCATAATACTGCGCGTCGCGAGAACACACGGGTTTATCAAAGAGGAAAGCTCGGAACAGGAATATTTTGTATCGGGAAGAGATTTGCTCGGCGCGGTTCCGGGCGATACAATACTTTTTGAAAGAATGGGCAAATCGTCGCGACTCCCAAAAACAAAAGAAGAAACCCAGTTGCCCGAGGCAAAGGTTACGAGAATTTTAAAAGCGAGCGACGCTTTATTGGTGGGTACCGTCGTCGACAATGACGGTACGCTGTGTCTGATACCGGACAGCTTCGGTTCGCGCTACCCGCTCGAAATAGGCAGTTGGGGGGGAAATAAGCTCAAAGCGGGCGATAAGGTAAGCTTTGCGCTAAAATCGCGCGGCGCGAAGCATCATCTGCACATAGCCGATATAATGAGCGTCTACGGCTCTTCTCAAAGTGCGCGGGTATGCGTCGACGCATACTTAGAGGAAAAGAACATAGAAAGAGCCTTTTCCGAGGAGGCGGAGGAAGAGGCACAATGGTGCGGGAGTACCATTAACGCCGAAGAAATACCAAAGAGGTTGGATTTACGCGACCTTTCTATATTTACAATTGACGGCGCGGATACAAAGGATATAGACGACGCAATAAGTATCGAGAAGGTGCGGGGCGGATACCGACTCGGCGTTCATATCGCCGACGTTTCGCATTATGTTACCCCCGAAAGTCAATTGAACACAGAGGCGTTTTCGAGGGGGACGAGCGTTTATATTGCCGATTTGGTGGTGCCTATGCTCCCAAAAGCTTTATCTAACGGCATATGCTCGCTTAACCCGAACGTAGACAGATTTGCTTTTTCCTGTCTTATGGAGGTTGGGAAAAGCGGCGAGTTTAAATCCTTTGAGTTTAAGAAAACCGTTATAAGGTCGCGTGTACAAGGGGTGTACAGCGAGATTAACGCCATTCTCGACGGAAGTAATGAGTTCAACGACAAGTACAAGGACGTTATTGAACAGTTACCCGATATGCTCGAGCTTTCCACAACGCTCAAAAAGAATCGCGAGGGAAGAAACGCCCCCGCGTTGGATTCTCCCGAATGTAAAATTATATGCGGCGACGACGGAAGCGTTGTCGATATAAAAAGGCGAGAAAGCGGCAATAATGCCGTTTCGGAAGGCATTATTGAGGAGTTTATGCTCTTAGCGAATAACGCCGCGGCGCGACTCGCAATGGAAAAAGAACTCCCCTTTGTTTATCGCGTTCATGAGGCACCGGCAACCGAAAAGCTTACGCGACTCTCGGAAACGCTTCAAGGATTGGGTATCTCTGTTCCCGAATTAAAGCCGACCGCCGAAAGTCTTTCGGGCGTTTTACGCGCCGCTAAAGCTAAACAAGAGATAAGCCCAATAGATACGAGCGGGTTTGACGTTGTGAATATGGCTGTATTACGCGCTATGATGAAGGCAAAATATTCACACGAGCCGTTAGGACATTTTGGGTTAGTCATGAACGAATACGCACATTTCACCTCGCCTATACGCCGATATCCCGATTTGAGTATTCATCGTATTTTATCGGATTATATTGTCGAAGAGAAACCGGAGCGAATGAAAAAACGGTACGGAAAATTTGCACACGGAGCCGCGTTAAAATCGACCAACACAGAGCTTAGGGCGGTCAACGCCGAGCGCGATTGTAACAAGTTTTACTTTGCCGAATATATGACGGCGCATATAGATGAGGAATTTGACGGGGTTATCTCGGGCGTTACCGATATGAGCATATATGTCATGCTCGAAAACACCGTCGAAGGAAGGGTGAGCTTCAGGAGCGATATATCCGCCGCACGCGAAACAACCGGCGACGGCTCGGGAGGGTATCAGTCGGACGGCGTAAGCATATCGAATTCCGTCACGGGTGTAAAATATACCCTCGGCGACAAAGTAAAAATTAAGTGTGTCGGTTGTAATATACCAATGGGGCTTGTGGATTTTGAGCTTGTGTAAAGGATATTAGTATATGAACATTTTTGCGGAAAGAATGATTTCGCTTCAACCATCGGTTATACGCGAGATATTCAAATATATGAACGACCCGGAGATGATTAGCTTTGCGGCGGGGAATCCGTCTCCCGAGGCGTTTCCCGTTGAAACAATATCGCGAATTACCGCCGAAATAATGCAAAAAGACCCCATAACCGCGCTTCAATACTCCATATCCGAGGGGTATTCGCCGTTGCGGGAATGGATTAAAGCCGACCTTCTCCAAAAGGGGATATATAAATCGGAGGACGACGATGTTATTATCACGGCGGGGGCGCAACAGGTTATGGAGGTCATGACCAAATTAGTGTGCAACGAGGGCGAAACAATCATATGCGAGGCACCGTCTTTTATCGGCTCGCTCAATGCGTTCCGCTCTTACAGAGCTAAATTGGCGGGTGTACCTATGGACAACGAGGGAATAGAGTTGGAAAAGCTCGAAGCGACCTTGCGCGCAAACCCGAAAACCGCGTTTATATACCTAATCCCGAATTTTCAAAATCCCACCGGTAAATGTACGTCGTTAGCACGCAGAAAAGCAGTTTTGGCATTAGCGAAAAAGTATCGCGTTATGATTGTCGAAGACAATCCTTACGGTGATTTGCGTTTTGCGGGTGCGGATATTCCCACTTTAAAAGAACTCGATTCCGACGGCTTGGTTGTATATGCCGGAAGCTTTTCAAAAACGCTTGCGCCCGGGTTACGGGTGGGGTTCATGTGCGCGCCGACGCATATTACCCAAAAAGCGGTAGTTTGTATACAGGCGTCGACGGTTCATACACCCATATTACCGCAAATGTTGACGCACAGGTTTGTTTCCCAAACGGATTTTAGCGCGCATATTGAAAAGGTTCAAATGCTATATAAAAATAAAGCGAGACTCATGTTGGACTCGTTAAAGTTTTCTATGCCCGTCTCGATTGATTTCACCGAACCGGAGGGGGGGCTTTTTATATGGGGAACTCTTCCGGGGGGGGATATGGTTGATTTTTGTAAAAAAGCGGTATTAAATAAGGTCGCTATTGTTCCGGGGAACGCATTTTTAGTAGACGAGAGAGACCCTTGTCTTTCGTTTAGGTTGAACTTTTCGTATCCTACGGATGAACAAATTGAAAAAGGGGTTGAACTCTTATCGAAGGTCGCCAAAAAGATATACTGACAAAACAATGGAGACAAAAAGATATTGAACAGGCTCTAAAATGCGCGGGAATAGAAAACGCCGTACAAGAAGCAAATTGGATTATAAAATATACGGGTCTCGGCGACCTCGACGCACCGTCTGTGAAAGAAACGGTTAATCGTCGAATTAAAGGAGAACCGCTACAGTATCTTCTCGGCGAGTGGGAATTTTACGGTTATCCTTTCAAAGTGGGAAAAGGGGTACTCATTCCGCGCCCCGAAACGGAATTGTTAGTTGATTTAGTTAAGGAGTATTGCATAAGAGCTAAACAAGAGATAAGCCCAAAGGACGGGCTTTGCTCGTCCGAAGGGGCAACAGTTTTAGATTTATGCGCCGGAACGGGCTGCGTCGGGATATCCCTTGTAAAAGAAATCGGCTGTAACGTAATTGCGGTCGAAAAATACAAGGAGGCAGCAGAATACCTCAAATCAAACATAAAGCTTAATAACGTCGAAAATAATGTCACAATAATCGAAGACGATGTACTAAGCTTAAAACAATTGTTGTTTATTACAGAGCAATTGTCAATCGTTGTCATCAATCCGCCGTATTTGTCGGGCTGTGAAATGCAAAGCTTACAGGCGGAGGTTCGCCATGAACCCCAAACGGCATTGTACGGTGGAAACGACGGACTTGACTTTTACCGCGCCTTTTTCAACGTATGGGGCGAACGACTTCAAAAAGCCCGTCTTTTCGCCTGTGAGGTCGGCGACGGACAGGCGGGGGCGGTCGGTCAATTAATGGAGAACGTCGGGCTTCGCGTTGAGAAGAGAAAAGATTTTAACGGGATTGAACGTGTGCTTTTTTCACCGGGGGCTTTATAGGGCAACCT
The DNA here is from genome assembly GCA_009783205.1 of Oscillospiraceae bacterium. Lineage (GTDB taxonomy): Bacteria > Bacillota > Clostridia > Oscillospirales > Ruminococcaceae > Ruminiclostridium_E. The sequence continues at coordinate 27,946 of WRHO01000020.1, read as the reverse complement.
CCGAAAACCTTTCATTTAGAAGCACCTTTATTCTTTCGACGATTTAAAAATGTCACATATAACCCCATAATCTGTACGGTGACTAACGGAGTCATCGCAACCATTGCGATTAGCCCAAAAGCGTCGTTCACTATGCTCCCCCCCAATGAATCGGACGCGCCTATAGCGATAGGGAGTAAAAAAGCCGATGATAACGGGCCCGACACCACGCCGCCCGAATCAAACGCAATTGATGTAAATATTTTCGGAACGATAAAGGCGAGAGATACCGAGATAAGGTATCCGGGTAACAAAAACCACATAATATGCAGACCGGTAAGCACGCGGAACATAGAAATTCCTATAGCTAACGCAACCCCGATTGATAATGACAGCTTCAAGGCTTTGTAGGAAACCGTTCCCTTTGTAATTTCCACAACCTGATGAATTAATACCGGTACGGCGGGTTCGGCAGAAATAATCAAGTATCCGAAAATCATACCGACGACGACCAATAACCATTTGTAATTCGATTCGGCGAGCGAATGTCCGATAACGCTCCCCGCAGGTAAAAAACCCACGTTTGCCCCCGTAAGAAAGAACACGAGTCCGGTAAATGTATAAAAAAGCCCTTTAAAAATGCGAATTAACTTCTTTTTTGATATTTTTAAGGTAATAAAATTGAATATAACAAAAAAGGCGGCAATCGGCGCAAGCAAAATGAGCGTTTCAAGCAAGTTTTTAATCAACGCGCTTATATATGCCGACGCAATAGAATCGGCGTTGTTCATTCCTTGAAGATATGCCGCATAATTCGATTCGCCGTCGGGCGTATAAACTAAACCTAATATCATAACCGTAAGGATAGGCCCGATTGAGCATATGGCGATTAAACCGAAGTTGTCGTCCTTTGGGCCGCTCGTTCTTTGCTTAAGCGCGATACCTACGCCGAGAGCCATAATAAAAGGCACGGTCATTGAGCCGGTTGTCGCGCCCCCCGAATCAAAGGCTATTGACAAAAAGCCCTTTGGGACTAAAAACGTCAAGAGAAATAAAAGCGAATAAAAGAACAAAAGAAGATATCTGAAGCTAAAGTGAAGCACCTCTCTGAGAAAAGAAATCGCCAAAAAAATCCCCACCCCTACGGCAACCGTAACAACAAGAACAAATGTCGGGATATCGTCCGCGAGATTTGCGAGAACCTGTAGCCCCGGCTCCGTAACGGTGATGATAAAGCCTAACGCTACACCCATTGCCGCAATAAACCACAGCCGCGTTCCTTTTTTTGAGATGAACGCGCCCAATAAATTCCCCATCGGCGTCATGGCTACATCTGCGCCTAAAGTGAACAAAGCCATTCCTATTATTAAAAACGCCGAACCGATTATAAATCTGACGGTCAAATTAAAAGACATAGGAACATTTATGAACGAGAGAACGAGTACGAGGGCGGTGACCGGAAGTATTGAGCGAATCGCCTCCGATAATTTTTTTATAAACTGTTCTTTAATTTTATATTTCAAGCAACTCCCCCTAAAATTATAAATGGTTATAATAAAGCTTATTATAATTTAATTAACCTATTATGTCAAGAGCTTTTAAATAAATTGATTATAAACGCGGCTTTTTAAAACGCATTTTGCGGTTGTTTCATAATAGGTTATGTTAAGATAAATATATCGAACAGATACCGAAAGCAAGATAAAAACATGATTATTTGGTGAATATTCACAAAAATATTTACCAAAATATGTGTTTTTTGTAGAAAATAACAACCGAGCCTAAAATTTGTTGACATTACGCGCTACATATGCTATAATGTAAAAAAAGACGAACGGGGGAAGCATAGAATGGATAAGAAAAAGGTTGTTTACGCGAAATCGTCGGTAGACAGTAAAATTAAAAAGACTTTTTTAATTGCTTGTGTCGGATTGGCGGTTGTTTTCGCTTTGGTTTCTATTATTTCGATAATAGTTATAACGCTTTATTCTATGTCGCAGATAGATAATTCCGACGGAACCGAAGCGGTTAGGAATATTGGTATTTTATTTTCCATACTCACCTTAGTTATAACCGGGTGGCTGACCTTTGTCGTTGTGAAAAAATCCATAAAAATTCTTCACAAAGCCATCTGTAAGCCAATGCTCGAGCTTATTCTCAGCATAAGGAAGGCTAATGAGGGTCTTGAAGAAATCGGAATTGTTATGGCTGACGATACGGAAGATGAAATAGCGTTGATTAACAGCGTTTATTTCAAAATGACGAAACAGCTTAAGACGCATATAGACGATATTATGAAGCTTTCGGGGCTTACCGAAAAATTTGAAAACTCCGCGCATTATGACGCGCTCACGGGCGTTTACAATCGGCGGCGTTTTGGCGAATTAATTCAAACCCATGCGGTTATTGCGGCTAAGAAAAACGAGCCGACCTTCATATGTATGCTCGACCTCGATTTGTTTAAAAAAGTCAACGATACTTATGGTCATGCCGCCGGCGACGAGGTTCTTAAGGTTGTTGCCGAAAAAATAAAAGGAACGGTAAGACCGTATGACCTTTTCGGACGTTACGGCGGCGAGGAATTTGTAATGTTTTTATCCGCGCCGGATTCGGAAATCGCAATAAGCTTTGCCGAACGTATACGCCTAATTGTCAATGAATCCCCCGTTCATTTTGAGGGGATTGATATTCCGGTATCCACGAGTATCGGCGTAGCGCAAATGTCGCCCGACCGCAATTATGATGAAGCGATAAAAGCCGCCGATGAAGCACTTTATAAGGCTAAGGCTAACGGCAGAAATCGGGTTGAATTGTACAATGCGGAAATAAGCGCCGGTGAAGCTCCCGATAAAGACTCAAAAGATTCAAAAGACTCAAAAAAAACTGAATCAAAATAGCGTTAAACGATATAATATGAAGCCCCCAACTGATGTCGGGGGCTTACCTCTTGTTTAACTTTACCCGACGTCAAGATTCGCCCAAAGGACGAGCAAAGCCCGTCCTTTGGGCTTATCTCTTGTTTAGCTTTACCCGACGTCAAGATTCGCCCAAAGGACGAGCAAAGCCCGTCCTTTTGGCTTATCTCTTGTTTAACTTCACATAGAAGACTGATACTTAGTTTTAACTTGACTAATTTGTTGTGTCGGAGCCTGTTGCTGAGGGTACCAGCCGTTTTGCTGCATTGCCGAATAGATACTGTGTTGCATTTCAATCGAATCGGAAAGGTTGGATTTAAATTGTCTGCGTATGGGTTCGGTGGACGCCTCTGTGGTTGCATAGTGGTACATTCCGTTAAGGGTTTTAGAGGTCATCAATAAATCCTCCATATACTCTCTGTCGGTCATTTGTTTGTTTTGCATAGTTTTTTACATTCTCCTTTACTTGTTTGGCTCTTGTTTAGCCTTTAACCGTCAAGCTAAACGAGGGAAATAAATTCCCTCTTTTTAGCTTAACCATTGAGTTGGTTCATAAGGCTTGTGAAATGAGTTTGGTGTTGCTGCGCCATTTGTGAACACATTGTTTTAAGCGCGGGGTTTTGGATTTTCGATGAGTAATCGGTACATTTTACATGAAGCTGTTGCTCCATTCCCAACGAATCCTCAAGGTATAACAGTTCTTTCGGTGTCATAATAATCCTCCTTAGTATAAAATTGTAATAATATTATTTCCCGAAAACTTGCATTTAATTCAAAAGTATGATATACTATATTTCTGATAAAGAAAAAACATATAAAAAATACAGGAGAAATACTTAACAATGAAAATTTTTTTGATAGATTTTGAAAATGTACATTCTGAAGGGCTCGCGGGGGTGGATTCTCTCACCGAAAACGATGAGGTTGTGATTTTTCACAGCATTAATGCCGATACAATCACGTTCGAAATGATGCATAAGCTTATGTTCAGTCCGGCAAAGCTGAGTTATTATAAAGTACGCAGAGGGGGGCGTAACGCTCTCGATTTTCAAATGTCAACATATTTAGGTTATCTAATAAATGTACATTCCGACGCGCACGAAAAAACGGAGTTTTATCTTATAAGCAGGGATGCGGGCTTTGATTTTGTTATCGACTTTTGGGCGTCGGGCAATATCGACGTAAAGCCTTGTGTAAAGCGATTTTTCACTATAAAAGCGGTATTTGGGCAAACAAAGACGGTAAAAGCTAAACAAGAGATAATCCCAAAGGACGGGCTTTGCTCGTCCGAGGGGCGAATCTTGACGTCGGGTGAACCCGTTAAAATGCTCGGTAACACCGCAGAGCTTCCAATAAACACGGTACAGGAATCGGTTGAGCCTTTAATCCCCGTTGAACCGGTTGAAACAGCCGAAGCACCCGCCGTTTCCGTTACACCGAGTAAGCCCGCAAAACCGATAAAGCCCATAAAATCTGCAAAACGCCCCGTAAAAAATGCGGAACAACCCGAGCCGCTCGCGCTTTTTCCTGTTGAGGCACAAGATGAAACAAAAGAAGTCATTGTTGAGCAAGCTCAAGATGAAAACAAGAAAGAATCCGCAGCGCAAGCCGACGGCATGGATATCGAGGTAATCAAAGAGGTAGATAAGCTTTTGTCCGAGGCGAAGTCGTCGCATGAGTTGTATATAGGCACGGTGAAGCGTTTTGGTCAGAAAAAAGGCGTGGAAATATATCGTAATATAAAGGCAAAGTTTTCCGCAAAAAAGACGGGTTAATGACAGTTTAATGACAGTTTAAGAAATAAACAGAAAAAAATCAACAACTTTTTTTAAAAAAGTTGTTGACAAATATGAAAATATGTGTTAGAATATGCCTTGTTGTGTGTTTAGGCGGCATAGCTCAGTTGGCTAGAGCACTCGGTTCATACCCGGGGTGTCGTTGGTTCAAATCCGACTGCCGCTATGACGACTTTAACTGTCAATTGTCAACTGTACACTGTAAATAAGGCCCGTTGGTCAAGCGGTTAAGATACCGCCCTTTCACGGCGGTGACGGGGGTTCGATTCCCCCACGGGTCATGATGTTTTTTAGCGATTCCCCCCCTGTTTCGGCTTACCCGACGTCAAGATTCCGCCCTTCGGACGAGCAAAGCCCGTCCTTTGGGCTTATCTCTTGTTTAGCTTTCACTAAGGAGTGTAGTTGAAATAGAGAGTTTTAGGAATTGTACAAAATAGGGCCCGTTGGTCAAGCGGTTAAGATACCGCCCTCTCACGGCGGTGACGGGGGTTCGATTCCCCCACGGGTCACGATAAGCCCAAAACAAGAGCAAAAGCCCGTCCTTTGGGCTTTTGCTCTTGTTTAGCTTTGTCGATGATTATTCATTGACAATTCTCCGAAACCGTGCTATAATCACAACAAGGACGGTGAATAATGGATATAAAATATTCAAAGCAAGCTGTTAAAGCGATAAATAAAATGAATAATCCTCGTGGAGAAGCGTACAAAGATTGATAATCAAAAGGAGAATTTAAGTTATGAGCGTAAACCGTCAACAATTACACGATTTAATAGATGTTGTAAATCCTAACGAATTAGATGTGCTTTTTTGTGTATTATCAAAATTTATATCAGAAGATACACCGTTGCACGACGAAATAGAGGCGATTGAAAAAGGACGTAATGAAATCAGAAACGGCGAATATGTAAATCACCATGATATAAATTGGGATTAGCATATGCTCCCTTTTCCCCACGGGTCACGATACACCCATGTTCTTGTTTCCGTTGTTGGAAGTAAAACATTGGTATATCGTGACCCGACTATATCTAAAGCGTCATATCCCGTTTGCCGTATCCGATAACTCCGATTACGGTAAGCATTATCGAGAGTCCCGTCATAATCAACATCACAGAAAGACTAAACTCTTCAAGCGGCAATTGCGGTATAAACTTCATCGGTGAGATATATGTCAGCCATTCGGGGAGAAGCCCCGGCATACCGCCTATGAACACCAAGAAGCACACAACACCGTAATACCCCCAAATTGCCCCGCTTATTTTCGGAAGGAAACCGATAAGCAATATTGCCGCAGAAATGATGAGCCACATAGCCGGTACATATGAAATATACGCCTTTAATAATCCGCCGAATGAGAAAGGGTTTTTCTCGCCGGTTGCGGCTACAAGGTATAAACCCGCCGCGGTCGCAAGCTGCATAAGGGCGGACACGACAAAAGCAATTGAAACAAACCCGACGATGTATTTCTTTCGCGAAACCGCTCGGGAAAGTATATGCTCGACGCGCCCCTCTTTTTCCTCCGCGCGAAGCCTTGTCGCGGCGAGCATTACCGGAATTAACCCGATTAATGTCATCATACTCGTTATAAATACGCCAAAATATTCGATAATCATGTCGGCGTATTCGTCGGTAAGCTCGGTCATTTGTTCGTCCGTTAAGGTAGCTACAACCTCCTCCGGAAGACCGATTATCTCGAGGTATTGCGGCATATTTGATACATATGTGCCTATATCGCCGATTATTGTACCGTAGGAACCGCCTAACGAAAACATAATAATTAACCATATTATAATCATTTTTCGTAAAAGCCTGAACGATAAGCCAAACGGGGATAACAATGATTCGGCGGCAGAGCTTCTGCCCGGCTTTGCGGGGATAAATCCTTGTCCGAGGTCACGCATCGAATTAAGCTTATATGCTAACGCGGCAATTGCGGCGGCGGCTATCAACATAATGAAAAGCGGAACGATACTGTTTCCCGCAAAGGTTTTTGCACGCGACGCCAAGCCGAGCGGACTTAACCACGACAGAATTTCAAAATCGGAGTCTATGTCGCCGAAGGCTCTCAGCATATAAAACACGCCTAATGATAAAAACGACAACCCTACCGCCCCGCTTGTGCTTTGAGAGAGTTGACAGAATACGAGCGTTATTGCTGCAAACACAAGCCCCGCCGCGCCCGAAACCGCACCATAAAGCATACATCCCGCAAAATCCATTGTGGGCGTTTGGGTTAAGGCTAAACCGAGTCCCGTCGATAACGCAAGAATTGTGTTTATAATTAAAGCGGTGAACATTGTCGCGTTAATTCCCGCCAAACGTCCGACCGGAAGCGAACGTACCACCTCTGCGCGCCCGGTCTCCTCGTCGGCGCGGGTGTGGCGAACGGCTAAAAAAATGTTCATTACGGCAACCGCGATTAAATACCATAACAACATCATACCGCTGTACAATGCGCCGGTTGAATCTCCGTATGCCGGTCCCATCATTGATACCATTATAGGGTTGTCGAATATTCCCGCGATTTGTGCCCGCGCCTCGTCATCGACAGACATTGTGTCGAGACCCGGTGCCAATACCATAGAAAACAACACGAGAATAATAATCCATATTGTCGCGATTAAACGCTCGCGCCTAAGCATAAAGCGGACAAGACGCCCCGTATTGTCAAAATTCCCTTTATTCATTGTTAAAAATCACTCCCTTAATCTGACGTCAAGATTCGCCCCTCGGACGAGCAAAGCCCGTCCTTTTGTCTTATCTCTTGTTTGGCTTTAGGCAAGTATAGACACTGCGTAGGTTAAACTGAACTGCTATAATATCGCATGAAAAGCGTTTCCATTGAATCGGGGAGCTTTCCGTCGGAGTCGGCCGCGCTTTGCTTCAACTCGTCGAGGGTGCCGGTTTTTATAAGCTTACCCTTCATAATTACACCAACGCGGTCACAAAGCCGCTCAACCTCGGACAATATATGACTCGAGAGGAATATTCCTTTTCCTTTGTTCTTTTGTTCGAGTACATATTCCTGAAAAATTTGTTCCATGAGCGGGTCTAACCCCGATGTCGGCTCGTCGAGTATAAAAAGGTCGGCATCAGATGCAAAAGCGGCAACCAACGCCACCTTCTGTCTGTTACCCTTTGAGTAGGTACGACATTTTTTTGTCGGGTCAAGGTCAAAATCCTTTAAAAGCTTTTCCCTTCGCGCTTTGTCGCTTTTCCCGCGCAGGCTTACAAATAAATCTATAACCTCGCCGCCCGTGAGATTCCCCCATAGGTTGACATCGCCCGGAACATACGCCAATCGTTTATGGATTTCCACGGCGTCTGTCCATGCGTCTTTTCCGAATACAAAAGCCTCGCCCGAGCTCGCTTGTAAAATTCCGAGAAGGGTGCGGATTGTCGTCGTTTTTCCCGCTCCGTTCGGTCCTATATATCCAAAAACCTCGCCCTTTTCGATTTGCAGATTTACCCCGTCTAATGCCGTAAATCTACCAAAGCTTTTTGTTAAATTTTTCGTTTCTAAGCATAGTTCCTTCATAATAGCCCTCATTATAAAAATTGAATTGTTGCGCCTCCGCTCTTGTTTTACCTATTGACGTCAAGCGGACTGTTCGGCGGCAGAGCCACCGACGCCTCCGCTCTTGTTTTACCTATTGACGTCAAGCCGACTGTTCGGCGGCAGAGCCACCGACGCCTCCGCTCTTGTTTAACCTACCGACGTCAAGCGGACTGTTCGGCGGCAGAGCCACCGACGCCTCCGCTCTTGTTTAACCTACCGTCGTCAAGCCGACTGCCGTCGAGCAAGCCCGCCGCACCTCGGCTCTTGTTTAACTTGCGCCCGAGAGGACTTGAACCTCCACGGTTTCCCACCGGAACCTAAATCCGGCGCGTCTGCCAGTTCCGCCACGGGCGCGGTTAATGAATATAAGGATATATATTCATTATTGCTTATTTTGCCATCTTTTTAAGGTCGGCATAAGCTTTTCTAATCTTCTGCGCGCTTGATTCTCTGTGACTGTATCATCGACCGCAAACCCCACCGCGATATCAAGCATTTCGTTTAAGGTGATTTCCTTTTTAAATTTCCCGTCCATATAACAATAGCTACAATAATCGTCGCTCTTTTTTCCGTCCGTTTCGGTTCCGTAATGTTCATCGGTTATTCCCATAGGCATAGCGCAACTCTGACAAAACCTGTGTTCTATTTGATTAGCCATAATCGTATACCCCCAGTTTTATTGAACAGTTCTTTATATTAATTTGATAACCGTTATTAAGCCGACCGACTATAACACTACCTCGCCCATCATTCCCGGTGCCGCAGAAACGGCATTTGATTCATCGGTATCAATGTGAACGGCGTTTGCAAAATCCGCTCTTACTCGCGCAACAACGTCGCCTAAAACCGCGCTTCTTCCGTTTGAATTAATTTTTAAGTTCACAACCTGCCCGTTTGTTATTCCCCATTTTTCGGCGGTTTCGGGAATAAGATGCGCGTGTCTCTTAGCAACAATTACACCCTCGGAAATTTTAATTTCGCCCTTAGGCCCGATTATTGTACAGCCGGGGCTTCCCGCTAAATCGGCAGATTCTCTAACCGGTGCTTTTACGCCGATAGAACGCGCATCGGTTGCGGAAATCTCAACCTGGTCAGCCGGTCTCGCCGGGCCTAATATAGAAACGCCCTCTAATTTGTTTTTCTCCCCAACAATTGTTACGCGCTCCTGACACGCGAATTGTCCCGGTTGAGAGAGGTCTTTGACCTTAGTGAGCTGATACCCCGCGCCAAATAATGTGTCGATGCTCTTTTGTGTAAGATGAACGTGTCTCGCCGACGTTTCGATTAATATGTTCATTTTGTTCTCCTTTTGTTTTAATAATTTATATACATTATATACCAATTTTAAGACAAATTCAAGTGTTATTTTATTTTTTTATTAATAGCCGGTTTAATCCAAGCGTCAAACGCATAAAAGACGTATTTTAGAGCAAAATCATACGCAAAAAAAGCTACATTACCGAAAGCCCAAAATACATATACCGCGTTTTCGCCAAATTCAGACAAATCGTTAAGAACGTCGGTTATTCCGAAAATATGAATCACAATTTGATACCCGCTCACCGCCGCCGCGTTAAATAATATTAACTTAGCTAATATTTGCGCGGGGATAAAGCTTATTTTGTGAAGCGTAGCCCGAATAAGAGGATAATAGCCGAAGAACATTATAAAATATGTCTTTGCCTCCATTTCCGGCGTCAAAAATAAGACTAAAAAAGCCGACGCCGCAAATGTTAAAAAAGCCCACCCGCGATTAATTTGTCCGCTTACGCTCCATATGATTATACCGGCGAGCGCGGGCATAATATAGGTCATAGCGGGTATAACCGAGGTAAACATAATCAATGTCGACATGGCGCATACTATACCGCAATATGCTATTTTAAAAGCTGAACTGTTTTTCATAAAAACATTATAACAAAAAAATTCCCCCGTGTCAAACACAGAGGGAATTTTTAATTGATAAAATCAGCCGATTCCCGTTACAGAACCCGAGCCTACCGTTTTACCGCCTTCACGAATCGCGAATCTCATACCTTCTTCTATCGCAATAGGTGTAATCAGTTCTACGTTAATCGTTACGTGGTCGCCGGGCATACACATTTCTTTGCCCTCCGCAAGTGTAACGACGCCGGTAACGTCGGTTGTTCCGAAGAAGAACTGCGGTCTGTAATTAGTGAAGAACGGCGTATGACGTCCGCCCTCGTCCTTAGTAAGAACGTATACCTGTCCCTTGAACTTTGTTCCGGGTTTGATTGAACCGGGCTTACAAAGTACCTGTCCGCGTCTGATTTCCGTTCTCGCAACACCTCTGAGCAATGCGCCGATGTTGTCGCCGGCTTCGGCGGTGTCCAAGAGCTTGTGGAACATTTCGATACCGGTAACAACCGTTTCACGCGGCTCGTCGGCAAGTCCGACTATTTCAACCTTATCGTTTAAGTTAAGCTGTCCCTTTTCCACACGACCGGTAACAACGGTTCCGCGTCCGGGAATAGTTGTAACCGCTTCAACCGACATCATGAACGGAAGGTCGGATTTGCGCTCGGGGGTCGGTATAAACTCGTCAACGGCTTTCATTAATTCGTGAATACAAGCGAACTCGGGAGCGGCAAGGTCTTGGCTCGAGGACGTCAAAGCATCTCTTGCCGAACCGCGGATAATCGGTGTATCGTCTCCGGGGAAACCGTTCTTTGTAAGAATTTCACGTATATCCATGTCTACTAATTCGAGCAATTCCTCATCGTCAACCTCATCACATTTGTTGATGAAAACAACGATTGAAGGCACATTAACCTGTTTAGCGAGCAGGATATGCTCTTTGGTTTGAGCCATAGGGCCGTCGGTACCGGCAACAACGAGAATAGCTCCGTCCATTTGTGCCGCGCCGGTAATCATGTTTTTGATATAGTCGGCGTGTCCCGGGCAGTCAACGTGCGCGTAGTGACGAGCGTCGGTTTCGTATTCAACGTGAGCCGTGTTAATCGTAATACCGCGTTCTCTTTCTTCGGGAGCTCTGTCAATTTGGTCGTAATCTTCAAATTTAGCTTTACCCGAAATCGCGAGGGTTTTAGTAATCGCAGCCGTTAATGTCGTTTTACCGTGGTCAACGTGACCGATTGTACCGATATTAACGTGGGGTTTAGTACGTTCAAATTTTTGTTTAGCCATTTTTTCCTCCTAAAAATAAACAAATTGTTAATTTACTTAAATACAAATTACATTGTATCAGATTCTGTTAAATAATTCAAGTGTTTTTTGAATTATTTTTGAATAGTTTCCGCGATTGACTTCGGAACTTGAATATAGTGGCTCGGTTCCATTACATATTGTCCGCGACCTTGTGTTTTAGAACGCAAATCGTTGGAATATCCGAACATTTCAGACAAAGGCACATTTGCGTTTATCTGTTTAACGCCGCTCCTGTCCTCCATGCCGATAATTGTTCCGCGCCGCGCGCTTACGTCGCCCATTACATCGCCCATATATTCCTCGGGAACCGTAACGCTTACCTTCATAATCGGCTCCATCAAAATCGGCCCCGCTTTTTTACAGGCGTCTTTAAACGCCATTGAGCCGGCAATTTTAAACGCCATCTCCGACGAGTCAACATCATGATATGAGCCGTCGTATAAGGTTACCTTTACATCGACCACGGGATATCCCGCTAAAACGCCCGCCATCATCGCGCCCTTAATTCCCGCGTCAACCGCCGGAATGTACTCCTTGGGAATCGCGCCGCCGACGATTTTATTGACAAATTCGTAGCCTTTACCCGATTCGTTAGGCTCAACCTTAATTTTAACCTGTCCGAATTGTCCTTTACCGCCCGATTGTCGCGCATATTTTGTATCCTGTTCAACCGCGTTCGTGATTGTTTCCTTATACGCAACCTGTGGCTTACCTACGTTTGCTTCGACTTTAAATTCGCGTAAAAGTCGGTCAACAATGATATCCAAGTGAAGCTCGCCCATTCCCGCTATGATAGTCTGTCCCGTTTCGGAGTTGGTGTAGGTTTTAAATGTCGGGTCTTCCTCCGCTAATCGCGCTAAAGCAATGCCTAACTTTTCCTGTCCGGCTTTTGTCTTAGGCTCAATAGCGAGGTCAATTACCGGCTCGGGAAACTCCATAGATTCAAGCACTATCGGGTGACTTTCCACGCAAAGAGTGTCTCCCGTAGATGTGTTTTTTAAGCCGATTGCCGCCGCTATATCCCCCGCGAAACAGTATTCAATATCCTCGCGTGAATTAGCGTGCATTTGAAGTATTCTTCCGAAACGCTCTTTTTTGTCTTTAGAGGCGTTATAAACGCTGTCGCCCGTTTTGATTTTGCCCGAATAAGCGCGGAAGAAACAAAGCTTACCCACAAACGGGTCGGTGGCGATTTTAAACGCCAAAGCCGCGAATGGTTCGTCGTCGGACGAGGCGCGTTCATCTTCCTTTCCGTTTTTGGGGTTTACGCCTTTAATTGCCTCAACATCGGTTGGAGCGGGCATATAATCGACAATTGCGTCGAGAAGCTTTTGAACGCCCTTATTCTTATATGATGTTCCGCAAACCACCGGCACAACATCATTCACTATACAAGCCTTTCGAATACACATCTTAATCTCATCAACAGTGAGCTCTTCGCCCTCGAGATATTTGTTTAAGATGTCGTCGTCCTGTTCGCATACGGCGTCGAGCAAATTGTTGCGGTATTCCTCCGCAATTGCCCGCATATCGTCGGGAATTTCACATTCCTCAAAGGTTTTACCCTCTTTATCGCCGCCGTAAATCCGGGCATTCATTTCCACGAGGTCAATCATGCCCTTAAAATCCTCTTCCTTGCCGATTGGAAGCTGAATCGGAACGGGATTTGTCTTAAGCCTGTCCTTCATCATATCCACGACACGGAAAAAATCCGCGCCCATAATATCCATTTTGTTTACATATGCCATACGCGGAACTTGATATTTATCGGCTTGTCTCCAAACCGTTTCGCTTTGCGGTTCGACGCCGCCCTTAGCGCAAAATACCGTTACCGAGCCGTCGAGAACCCTCAACGAACGCTCGACCTCTACGGTGAAGTCAACGTGTCCCGGGGTGTCAATTACATTGATTCTGTGGTCAGCCCAAAACGCCGTCGTCGCGGCGGAGGTTATTGTAATTCCCCGCTCTTGTTCTTGTTCCATCCAGTCCATTGTGGCGGTTCCCTCGTGTGTTTCGCCGATTTTATACGATTTACCGGTATAGAACAATATTCTTTCTGTGGTGGTTGTTTTTCCCGCATCGATGTGAGCCATTATTCCGATATTGCGGGTTTTTTCAAGAGATACCTCTCTCTTAGCTGTTACGGCAGCCATTTACCATTTGAAATGTGCGAACGCTTTATTAGCCTCCGCCATTTTATGTGTATCGTCCCGCTTTTTACAGGCGCTGCCCTGTCCCTTTAACGCATCGAGAATTTCGTTTGCGAGTCTTTCCCGCATTGTCTTTTCACTGCGCTTTCTTGAGAACATTGTCAGCCAACGGAGTCCTAACGTCCTCTGTCTGCCTTGGCTCACGTCCATCGGAACTTGATAAGTCGCGCCGCCCACTCTGCGCGCTTTAACCTCCAGGCGGGGTTTAATATTCTCCAACGCCTGTTCAAACATTTCAAGTGAATCTTTGCCCGTTTTCTCGCCTACGATATCAAAAGCTCCGTAAACGATTTTTTGGGCGACTCCCTTTTTGCCGTCAAGCATGATGTTGTTGATGAGTCTCGTCACCAGCTCCGAACCGTACATTGGGTCGGGTAAAACCTCACGCTTTGGTACATTACCTCTTCTCGGCACTTTTCTTCCCTCCTTCAAAAGATTGAATTCATTGGTACTCGGCGACGTACAATCGACAATAGTCAATGTACAATTAATTTACCGTTGTGCAGAGAAATACTAATATATATATCTCCGCTTATGCGGTTGTTTTTCGCTTACTTACCTTACTCGACAATTTAGAATTGTCAACCGTTTTTTATTTTCCCGCTTTTGGGCGTTTCGCCCCATACTTTGACCTCGACTGCATCCTGCCGTCAACGCCTTGTGCGTCAAGAGTACCCCTTACGATGTGATAACGCACACCGGGTAAATCCTTAACACGTCCGCCTCTGATAAGAACAACGCTGTGTTCTTGAAGCTTATGACCGATTCCCGGAATGTAAGCGGTAACTTCGATTCCGTTCGATAAGCGCACTCTCGCTATTTTTCTCATAGCGGAATTAGGCTTTTTCGGCGTATGCGTTCTTACTGCGGTACAGACTCCGCGCTTTTGCGGTGAAGACTGGTCAGTTGTCGCTTTTTTCAAGGTGTTGAGACCCTTTTGAAGCGCGGGCGATTTCGATTTCTTTTCGGATACCTCTCGCCCTTTTCTGACTAATTGGTTTAAAGTCGGCAATTTGTTTCTCCTTTCTTTTTATAATCGTGTATACTTAATACTTGTATACTTAGTATTAAGCACACTAAGTAATATTATACCAAAACACAATAAAAGTCAAGCGAATAAAGGGTTTCTTAAAGAAAATCGTTGACTTTTACTGTATTACGAGGTATAATGTAGAGGTATTTTGTCAAAAATGACCATTAAGGAACAGTAAATAAACGCCGCAGTGATGACACACTGCGGCGTTCGCTTGGTTAATTATACTGTCAACTGTCAACTGTCAATTGTCAACTGTCCGTCAACTGCCGTCGTAGGTCATTCCCGTACCGGCGGGAATGAGCTTACCGATAATGACATTCTCCTTTAGCCCAATCAACGGGTCAACCTTACCGTGAATTGCCGCTTCGGTCAATACGCGGGTTGTTTCCTGGAACGATGCGGCGGAAAGGAAGCTGTCGGTTGCCAACGACGCTTTTGTGATACCCAAAAGCATGGGCGTATAGGTAGGATACACGATATCCTCACCGTTCGCCTTACGTTGGTCAAGCTCGGCATTAATTCTGATAATTTGGCTTTTGTCAACGCTCGAGTTAGGCAACAAATAGCTGTCGCCCGGGTCGTCAATCTTGACCTTACGCATCATTTGTCGCACTATTACCTCAATATGCTTGTCGTTGATGTCAACGCCCTGTAAACGGTACACCTTTTGTACCTCGGCTATGATATAATTTTGAACCTCTTGTTCTCCTTTTACGGCGAGAACATCGTGCGGGTTAAGGCTTCCTTCTGTAAGCGGGTCACCCGCTTCTACGCGTTCCCCCTCCTCAACCTTCAGGCGGTATCCGAACGGAGCCGCATAGCTCTTTGAATTGCCTTCATCATCGGTTACAGTAACGTGTCGGGTTTTCTTTATTTCCTCAAGCTTAACCTCGCCGTTAAGCTCCGTCATTATCGCGCTCGATTTGGGTCGGCGACTCTCGAAAAGTTCTTCAACACGGGGAAGCCCCTGTGTTATATCATCTGCCGATACGATACCGCCAACCTGGAAGGTTCTCATGGTGAGCTGTGTACCCGGCTCGCCTATCGACTGTGCCGCAATAATTCCGACCGCCTCACCCTTGCTTATCGGCTTTCCGTTTGCGAGGGACGCACCGTAGCATTTGGCGCATACACCTTGTTCCGCCTCACAGGTTAATACCGAACGGATTTTTACCGTCTCGACCCCCGCTTCAATAAGCGCGTTTTTTATCTTTTTTGCGTCCTCATCTGTGATAAGGCGGTCGTTCGGTACGATAACTGTTCCTTTTTTATCTCTGACGCTGTCGACTAAATATCTGCCGAGTAATCTTTCTTCAAGAGGCTCAATTAACTCTTTTCCTTCGCGTATTTCATAGACTTCAATTCCGTTTTTGGTGGAACAGTCTTCTTCTCTTATTATAACCTCCTGTGAAACATCAACGAGACGACGGGTCAAATAACCCGAATCGGCGGTTCTGAGCGCAGTATCTGCCAATCCTTTTCTCGCGCCGCGAGAAGAGATAAAGTATTCGAGAATGTTTAATCCTTCACGATAATTTGAGCGAATCGGTATTTCAATTGTTTCGCCCGAGGTATTCGCAATAAGCCCCCTCATTCCCGCAAGCTGTCTAATTTGGTTAATGCTTCCCCTCGCACCCGAGTCCGCCATCATATAAATGGGGTTAAATTCATCAAGGTTGTCTATTAGCGCGTTGGAAACATCGTTTGTGGCGTCGTTCCATATCTGCAGAATGGCATCCTTGCGCTCTTCGTTGGAAATCAAACCTTGGTTAAAATAATCGTTAATGTCGTCAACCTTTTCGTCCGCCGTCGCGAGAATATCCTTTTTCGCCGGAGGTATAGACGCGTCGCAGACCGCAACGGTTATTGCCGCTTTTGTGGAATATTTGAATCCTAATGCCTTTATTTTATCGAGTACCCTTGCCGTTCTTTTTGTCCCGTGAATTTTTATACATTTATCTATAATTTGCCCTAACTGTTTCTTACCCACTTTAAAGTTTATTTCGAGCTCTAAAGCATTGGCTGGGTCGCTTCTGTCGATATAACCGAGGTCTTGCGGAATATATTCATTGAAAATAATCTTACCGACGGTAGTATCAATAAGCCCTCTTTTGAGCAATTTGCCGGTTTCGTCGTCATTAACCTTAACCTGAACCTTTATTTTAGCGTGCAACGATATAATCCCGTCCTGGAACGCCATTAAAGCTTCATTGTAATCACGGAATACCTTGCCCTCGCCTTTTTCGCCGTCCTTTGAAAGAGTAAGGTAGTACGAGCCGAGAACCATATCCTGTGTCGGAACCGCTACCGGTCGCCCGTCAGACGGCTTGAGCAGATTTTTTGCCGCGAGCATGAGCGATTTTGCTTCATGTCGCGCTTCGTTCGAAAGCGGAAGATGAACAGCCATTTGGTCGCCGTCAAAGTCGGCGTTATAAGCGGTACAAACCAAGGGATGCAGCTTAAGTGCGCGTCCTTCAACAAGAACGGGTGAAAACGCCTGAATCCCGAGTCTGTGCAAGGTGGGGGCGCGGTTGAGCAATACGGGGTGGTCTTTAATAACCTCCTCGAGAACGTCCCATACCTCATCTTTTGCGCGTTCAACCATTTTCCGCGCACTCTTTATATTGTTAGATAATCCGCGGTCAACCAATTCCCGCATTACAAAAGGCTTAAATAATTCAATTGCCATTTCCTTGGGCAGTCCGCACTGGTCCATTTTGAGGTCGGGTCCGACAACGATAACCGAACGCCCCGAATAGTCGACGCGCTTTCCTAAAAGGTTTTGACGGAATCGCCCTTGTTTCCCCTTGAGCATATCCGATAACGACTTTAACGGACGATTGGACGGGCCTGTAACCGGTCTCCCGTGTCTTCCGTTATCAATTAAAGCGTCAACCGCTTCTTGGAGCATACGCTTTTCGTTGCGTATTATTATTTCGGGTGCGCGAAGCTCAATCATCTTATAAAGACGGTTATTCCTGTTAATAACGCGACGGTAAAGGTCGTTTAAGTCCGAGGTTGCAAAACGACCGCCGTCAAGTAATACCATCGGTCGAATATCCGGCGGAATAACCGGAATAACATCAAGTGCCATCCACTCGGGACAAGCGTCGCTTTTACGGAAAGCCTCAATAACATCGAGCCTTTTAAGAAGCTTAAGCTTTTTTTGTCCCTGTGAGGTATTGTGAAGAAGCTCCTTCAGCTCCTCCGATACCCAAACCAAATTGCTGACCCATTCCTCGCGGGGGTGTTTTTGTACCAATTGGTGTTCATCGTTTTGCTCGAACAATTCTTCGATATATTCCGAGCCGGTAACGGTTTCGACTATTTTGTAGCCGTTTTTCCTGCGCTTAATATTTAAAGGAACAATTACATCTTCATAATCCCTGCGTTGGATAATATCGCCCTCGGCAAAAGACGCTTCCTGTCGCGAATATCCCGCTTCCTCGGTAATACCCTCCGGGAAAAAGGTGACTATTCTCTTGCGTTTTGCCAAATAGTCCTCAATCTCCATTTTTGAAAGCCCGGTAATCGCCGAAAAATCCTTAATGTGTTCTAAAATATAGTAATCAAAGCGATTGCTCCCATATTCGGAAAGTAGCTCTTTTATTGATTCGGCACCCATTTTTGCAAAAAAAGCATTGTCCTCTTTGTATCTTTCTTTTGCGTCCATGTATTCTTTTTCAGAAAGAAGCTGACCCTTTGCCAACGAGGTCTCGCCCTTATCAATAACCACATATTTGGTGAAATATAAAACTTCTTCAAGACGTTTCGGGGAAATATCAAGCACCTGTCCTATTCTTGACGGAGTTCCTTTAAAATACCAAATGTGTGATACGGGGGCGGCTAATTCAATATGCCCCATTCTTTCGCGGCGAACCTTATTGCGGGTAACCTCAACGCCACAGCGTTCGCATATCTTTCCCTTAAAACGAATCCTTTTATACTTACCGCAGTTACACTCCCAGTCCTTCTGCGGCCCGAAAATCCGTTCGCAAAACAACCCGTCTTTTTCGGGTTTTTGCGTACGATAATTTATAGTTTCGGGGCGTTCAACAACTCCGTAGCTCCAATTGCGAATCTGTTTCGGGGAAGCCAGTCCGATTTTCATTGAATCAAATGCAGTAGCCATATACACCTCTTTTACAGTTTGACAATTGATAAGGAACAGTTCCTAATTGACAATTGACATTATTCTTCATCATTATAGATGTCTTCCGCGCCCAAATCCTCGCCGAGCTCATCATCGTCATCATCGTCATCTTCGCCGCCGAAAAGCTCGCTGTCCTCTACGTTGCCTACCGTATACGCCTCTTCAAGCTCCGCTTCATCGGCAATATAATCGAAATCATCTGCGTTGACTATACCGACGTCGTCCTCCTCGTCAAAGGTTTGTTTAAGGTCAATTTCGTTTTCGCTCTCGTCAAGCACTTTTATATTCAATCCCAACGACTGTAATTCTTTTATAAGAACCTTAAAGCTTTCCGGAACACCCGCCTTAGGAATCTGGTCGCCTTTCACAATCGCCTCATACGTCTTAACACGCCCGACAATGTCGTCGGATTTAACCGTGAGAATTTCCTGTAACGTGTATGCCGCGCCGTATGCCTCTAATGCCCAAACCTCCATCTCTCCGAAACGCTGTCCGCCGAACTGTGCTTTACCGCCCAACGGCTGTTGCGTAACGAGTGAGTACGGGCCGGTTGAACGGGCGTGGATTTTGTCGTCAACAAGGTGGTGGAGTTTAAGGTAATACATATAACCGACCGTTACGGGACTGTCGAATTTTTCGCCGGTACGACCGTCTGTCAATTCGGTTTTTGCGTCGTCGGGCAACCCCGCTTCACGGAGACAATCGAGTATATCTTTTTCTTCCGCGCCGTCGAATACGGGCGACATGATTTTCCAGCCCAATTCCTTCGCCGCTCTCCCCAAATGAACCTCAAAAACTTGTCCGATATTCATACGACTCGGAACGCCGAGGGGGTTTAATACAATGTCGAGCGGTGTTCCGTCGGGCATAAACGGCATATCCTCTTGCGGAAGAATCCGCGATACGACGCCCTTATTGCCGTGACGTCCCGCCATTTTATCGCCGACGCTCACCTTGCGCTTTTGAGCAACATAACAACGCACCACCATATTTACACCGGGGGGAAGCTCTTCACAGTTTTGTCGCGTAAACACCTTAACATCAACAACTATCCCCGATTCACCGTGCGGGACTTTAAGCGAATTGTCGCGAACCTCGCGCGCCTTCTCTCCGAAGATTGCGCGTAAAAGTCGCTCTTCTGCGGTCAACTCGGTTTCACCCTTGGGCGTAACCTTACCCACCATAATGTCCCCCGACTGAACCTCTGCGCCTATTCTTATTACGCCGCGTTCATCAAGGTCTTTTAAAGCTTCCTCGCTCAAATTCGGGATATCTCGCGTAATCTCCTCCGGCCCCAACTTTGTATCGCGACACTCGAGTTCATATTCCTCAATATGAATAGAGGTAAACATATCCGAATAAACAATTTTTTCGTTAATTAGAATTGCGTCCTCGTAATTGTAACCCTCCCACGTCATAAATCCGACAAGCACATTTTTTCCGAGAGAAATTTCTCCGTTATGCGTAGCGGGCCCGTCTGCAATTACATCGTCAACCGAAACCGCGTCGCCTTTATTGACAATAGGACGTTGATTAACACAAGTCCCCTGATTTGAACGCTTAAATTTGATTAGCTCGTATTTATGCTCTTGTTTCTTAAAATCGGTGATTGTAATAGAATCGGCGGTAACCTCGGTAACGGTACCGTTGTGCTTCGCGGTAACGATTACTCCCGAATCCATTGCCGCTTTATACTCCATGCCCGTGCCGATTATCGGCGCGTCCGGAATCATGAGCGGAACCGCCTGTCTCTGCATATTAGCACCCATAAGAGCGCGGTTTGCGTCATCGTTTTCAAGGAAAGGAATCATAGCCGTCGCGACCGAAACAACCATTTTGGGTGAAATATCCATAAAGTCGACATCTTTACGGTCAACCTCTAAAATTTGGTCTCTGTATCTGCCGGTAACCCTCGTTCTTGTAAATCTTCCTTCGTCGTCGAGCGGCTCGTTCGCCTGTGCAATTTTATATATATCCTCAACATCGGCGGTCATGTATACCACCTCGTCAAGAACAACACCCGTCTTTTTATCAACCTTTCTGTAAGGTGCTTCAATAAATCCGTATTCATTAATCTTAGCAAATGACGCTAAATAAGAAATCAAGCCTATATTAGGGCCTTCCGGCGTTTCTATCGGACACATTCTGCCGTAATGCGAGTAATGCACGTCGCGCACCTCGAACCCCGCGCGTTCACGCGATAATCCCCCGGGGCCGAGTGCCGAAAGTCTTCTTTTATGAGTAAGCTCCGCCAAAGGGTTGTTTTGGTCCATAAACTGTGAAAGCGGCGATGAGCCGAAGAACTCTTTAATAGAAGCCACAACGGGGCGGATATTTATAAGCGAGTTTGGGGTGACTTTATTATCGACGTCCTGAACCTGTAGCCCCATTCTTTCTTTTATAACGCGTTCCATGCGCGCAAAACCGATTCGGAATTGGTTTTGCAAAAGCTCGCCGACCGAGCGTATTCTGCGGTTGCCCAAATGGTCAATATCATCGTGTACCCCTACACCCTCGCTCAGGTTGCAAAAATAACTCACCGACGCGTTTATGTCGTCAAGGGTGATATGTTTAGAAATAAGGCTGTCTGCTTTTGAACGCAACCCCTCTATAATTTCTTCCTCGGTATCTGCGTTTTCGAGAATCCCCCATAAAACGTCAAACGAAACCTTTTCTCTTAAACCGTAATCCTCGGGATTAATGCTCGCGGGGAGGTACGGCTTAATGTCAACCATTCCGTTTCCGACGACCTTAACGAGATTTCCGTCTACATCAAGAATTACCTCTTTAATACCCGATTGTTCAATTTCGACGGCTTTATCCTGTGTAATTACATCGCCCGCCTCGACAAGAAGCTCGCCGGTACGATTGACTATAACCGGTACCCCCGCTTTATGTCCGGCGATACGCGACGCAACACCCAATTTTTTATTATACTTGTACCTTCCGAATCGAGAAAGGTCATATCTCTTTGCGTCGAAGAATAAAGTGTCGAGATGATTCTGTGCCGATTCAACGGTCGGCGGTTCGCCCGGACGCAGTTTTTTGTAAACCTCTAAAAGAGCTTCCTCACTGTTTTTAGTTGTATCCTTTTGGGCTATTGTCTGAACAAGTCGCTCGTCTTCTCCGAATAAATCAAATATATCGTCGTCGGTTCCCGTCCCCAATGCGCGAATTAACGCAGTAGCGGGAATTTTTCTGTTTTTATCAATGCGAACATAGAATATATCGTTCGAGTCCATCTCGTATTCAAGCCACGCGCCTCTGTTCGGGATTATAGTCGCTTTAAAAAGCTTTTTGCCGGTTTTATCGTAATCAAAGCCGAAATAAACACCGGGAGAACGCACAAGCTGCGATACAATAACCCTCTCCGCTCCGTTTATGACAAATGTTCCCGAGTCGGTCATGAGCGGGAAATCACCCATGAATATTTCGTTTTCTATTACATCGCCCGTCTCTTCATTACGCAGATGTACACGAACCTTAAGCGGCGCGGCGTAAGTAACGTCGCGCTCCTTGCATTCGGCTATGGTGTACTTGGGTTTATCGTCAATCCGGTAGTCGATAAAGCTCAAGGACAATTTTCCGTTTGAGTCGGTTATAGGGGAAACATCCGCGAAAACTTCTTTTATAGCCTCTTCAAGAAACCATTTGTACGAGTTTTTTTGAACCTCGATGAGATTAGGCACGTTAAGCACCTCGTTAATCCTCGAAAAGCTCATTCGTTCGGTTCTTCCCAATTGTACCGGTTTAACATTAACCATATGCTTTTTCCTTCCGTTTAATATTGTTTCATTATTCCTACTGTTCTTAATCGTTTTACCCGGCGAATAAACGGGCTTTTTGACTAATTTTAACGAAAATTAGTGCATACGACCCCATATTGACAATAATGAATGATTATATAACGATTTCTAAAATTTGTCAAGCGTTTTTTAGAAAATTTTTCAAAAAATTTTTAGAAAGCTTTGTCCCGCTTGACATTTATATGAAAACGTGGTAAAATACCCAATTATGATACGCGATATGACAAAGGGTAAACCCTTCCCCATAATTATAAGATTTTGCGTCCCTATTTTTTTAGGGAGTCTTTTGCAACAAATTTATAATCTCGCCGATGCGTTTATAATACGCAAATTTGTGGGGCTTGATGAAATGGGGGCGGTATTGTCCACCGGCTCTCTGCATTTTCTTGTGATAGGCTTTGTTATCGGTCTAACCACCGGGTTTTCAATACCTGTATCAAAGTCGTTCGGCGCGGGAAATGTTTCGGAAATGAGAAAGCGCGCCGTAAATGCTTTTTATTTAAGCGGAATATTCTCAATCGCGCTTACCGTCATAACGGTCGTTTTTATCAAACAACTGCTTCTCGTTATGCAGACGCCGCCTCAAACGATTGACGCCGCTTATCGTTATATAATCGTATTGTTCGGCGGTATTTCCGCAATAATGTCGTATCAGATTATGGTGGCGATACTCAGAGCATTAGGCGATTCGAGGACTCCGCTTTATTTTTTGGCAATAGGCGGTTTTATTAATGTTCTCTTAGACGTATTGTTTATCGCCGCGTTCAAATGGGGGACGGCGGGGGCGGCTTGGGCAACGGTTGCCTCGGTAAGCCTTTCGAGCGTTGTGTGTTTGTTCCACATAAAGAAGAACCATCCGGTTTTGGCGTTTAAAAAAGAAGAGCTTAGGTTTTGCAGAAAACGCTGTGCCGAGTTGATAAAAAACGGCGTTCCGATGGCGTTACAATTCTCGATAACCGCAGTAGGGAGCGTTATAATTCAAAGCGCGGTAAACGGCTTTGGCCCGGTCGTCGTTTCCGCAATCGGGACGGCGGCGAGGATTCAAATATTAATAATGCAACCAATGGAAGCTCTCGGTATAACAATGGCGACATATTGCGCGCAGAATCTCGGCGCGGCAAAGCTTCATCGAATAAAAAAAGGGATTTTTTTAAGCATGATTACCGTATTAGTGTACAGTGTTTGCGCGGGGCTTTTCATCATATTTATGGGGCGGGTCTTGGCGTTCTTTATTATAGGCTCGGGCGAAACGAGCGGTACCGACGCGGAGAGTATTAAAGAAGCTATGGGGTATATAAAACGGTTCCAGTTGGTGAACGGCTCTTTATATTGGTTGCTCGGAATACTATTTATCGTCAGAAATTCGGTACAAGGCTTGGGCTATAGTCGGGTTACGGTATTCGCGGGGGTGAGCGAGCTTCTTGCGCGAGGGGGCGTCGCTTTTATGTTGGTTCCGTTTTTCGGGTTCAACGCGGTATGCTTCGCCAATCCGTTAGCTTGGTTATTTGCGGATATTCTTTTAATTATTGTGTTAATTGTTTTAGTTAAACGATTGTCTAAAATTTCGCGGCATGAATTAAGAAATCATTATTGAATAAATAAGGAGAGGGGGAGGGTATGAAATATTTAAAGTTAAGAATATTTTTATTCTTTGTGACGCTTTCGTTGATAATAGTTATGAATATATTCATAAACGGAATTGTGTTTGATGAAATTCTTATAACCTTCATGTCGGGTACCGCGTTAATGCTCTTATACACATTTACAAGAAAAATAGCGGCGGGTTTAGGCAACGGCAAAAAAACAAAATCAAAAAAACACGTTAATGCAATTAATTTAGAATACGAATTAAACAATACCTACGTTTTCCAATTAGAAGACAACGCTTTGTTCCCGGTAACGGCGGAGAAGAGGCTCGTATGGTCGTTTACGCTTTTTTTCTTGTTTGGGTTATTATTGACCCTCGCGCTTAACCAAATATACGGCTTTGCCGCTTCTGTATTGGCGGTTATAGCAATTAACGCAAAGTTTAAGCTCGATACAAATAAATGGAATTATCTGGATTCAAACACGACGATTCTCGGCGAAAAATACCCCTGTCAAATAACAGAGTGGGGAGTAAAGTCGGAAAAAGGTTCGTTTTTTAAAAGCTATTTTCTACTGTGCAAATATTCTTACACAAGAGATAACAGCACCATAAAAGGTATATTTCGCATAGAGGTTCCGACCCTTCGCTTTGACCCCGAGGAAAGCGGAACGAACATTTGGCTTTGTAAGGGGGATACGGCTAAGTTTTTGACGGTAGAAGGATTGGGGAGATATAAGACGGCGCGCGTAATGCTCCGCACAAAAAAAGAGGCGTTTGAAAATATGGAAATGAAGGATTATTAAAGATTATTAAAGGGAGAGATGATGAAAAAGTGGACGGTTAAAAAAATCGACAATGAGCTGAACGATTCCGAGACAATAAGCCCCGTTATAGCGGGGTTGGGGTCGCTCGCACAAAATATACTTGCCGTCCGAGGTGTTGTCGGCGTTGACGCCGCACACGATTTCTTTTCCGCAGACCGACTTCACGACCCGTTTTTGATGAAGGATATGTCAAAGGCGGTGGAAATAATAAAAGAAGCATTGAGCGAGGGCAAAAAAATCACGGTATACGGCGATTATGATTGTGACGGAATAACCGCTACGGTCATGTTGTACAGTTATTTAAGCGCGCTCGGCGGCGAAGTGGAGTGGTATATTCCTTCCCGCGATGAGGGATACGGATTAAACGTGAACGCAATCGAGAAAATAATTTCCGAGGGAACGGGGTTAATTATAACCGTCGACAATGGGGTTACCGCCTTTGCCGAAGCACAATTAATCAAGGAAAAGGGCGTATCGCTCATTATAACCGACCACCATACCGTATCGGACATATTGCCGATTGCCGACGCAATTGTAAACCCCAAGCAAAAGGATTGTGAATATCCTTTTAAAGATTTGGCGGGGTGCGGCGTTGTCTTAAAGCTCATTTCTGCATTGGAAGGAACGAGCGGACTCGATGTAATAGAACAATACGGCGACCTCGCCGCAATAGGAACGGTTGCCGATATTGTCCCCATAAAAGATGAAAACAGGCATATTGTTTCATTGGGGCTTCAAAATATAGAATGTTCGGAAAACTTAGGGCTGCATTGTCTTATGAAAACGACGGGACTTTATGAAAAGCTTTCGGACACCTACGGTATGGATTCGTCGTCAATCGCGTTTGTGCTTTGTCCGAGGATAAACGCGGCGGGGCGGTTTTCGCACCCCGGAAAAGCGGTTGAACTTTTTCTTTGTGAGAATCACGAACTCGCTATGACTAAGGCGGAAGAACTAAATTTATTAAACAAAAGAAGGTGTGAAGAAGAACTCGTTATAACGGGCGAGATTGAAGCTTATCTTAATAACTATCCCGAGGCATTAAACGAACGCGTACTCGTTTTAACGGGTACAAATTGGCATCACGGGATTATAGGAATAATTTGTTCAAGAATGGTATCCCGTTTCGGCAAGCCTTGCGTAATTATCACAACCGACGGGGTTACGGCAAAGGGGAGCTGTCGAAGCGTTAAAGGATTTTCGATTCATGCGGCGTTAACCTACTGTGGCGATTTGCTTGTCAAATACGGCGGGCATATCGGTGCGGGCGGGCTTACGGTAGAAGATAAAAACATATCCGCTTTTAAAGAAAAGCTTTTCCTTTACGCAAAGGAAACACACGACAGTATGCCGCCCGCGGAGATAACCGCCGATTTGTCGCCCGACGCAGATGAAATTACAATTGAGAATATAGAGCGGTTAGAGGCGTTACAGCCGTTTGGAGAAGAAAGCCCCGTCCCCGTTTTTTATCTTCCGCGTTGTAAAATCAAGTATAAGCGACCTTTAAAGGAAGGGAAGTACATTTCTTTTACGGTTGATTATAACGGGTGTGAAATAAAGGTTCTCGATTTTGGTCGTTGTTATGCCGATTTTTGGTATAAAGTCGGCGATACCGTTGATTTAATGGTAAACCTTAATGTGAACGAATATAATGATAATAAGAGTATAAATGCAAAAATTATAGATATGCGACTTTCCGAAATAAGTATTACCGCACAAGAGAGGTTTTTTTCTGCAAAATGTATATATGAAAAGTTTACGCGAAACGAGGAAATAGACGAAAAATTGTATCCGCGCATAATTCCGGGTGATTCGGAAATGAAGAAGGTGTACGATATTATTAAGGCGTCGTTTTGCATTGATGAGGTTTCCCAAAAAAGCTTTACGGCGGGGGTTAATTATTGTATGCTTTGCGTTATTATAGATGTCTTTAAAGAAAGGGGACTTGTGGAATTTGACCCGGTAACCGGTTATATCAAAACGATTAAAACAGAAGGAAAGAAGGATTTGGAAAAATCCTCGGTATTGATGAGATTAAGAAAGGGAGGGGAGCATGGAAACGTACACGATTGAAACCTTAATGAGTGAATTGCGTAAGGCAGATAAGGATTATGACGAAAAAAAGATTTTCGAAGCATATGAATTGGCAGATTCCGCGCATAAGGGACAGACTCGCAAAACGGGCGAGCCGTATATTTCCCACCCGATTGCCGTCGCTTTCATTTTACTGGAGCTGTCGATGGATACAGATACAATAGTCGCCGCATTGTTACATGACGTTGTTGAGGATACAGACATTTCTCTTGAAGAATTACGCGAGCGATTCGGAAGCGATGTAGCATATATAGTAGACGGGGTAACAAAAATTAAGACGGTCAAGATGAGCTTTCCCGAAAATCCCGAAGGACAAAGGCTAAAGAGTTCATTAGAGGAAGAAATAAAGAACGAGAATATTCGTAAAATATTATTTGCGATGTCTAATGACGAGCGCGTGATAATATTAAAACTCGCAGACAGACTTCACAATATGCGAACCTTAGACGCGTTCAGCTCTGAAAAATGTATACGAATAGCACACGAATCAATGTCTATATACGCATCCTTGGCGCATCGTTTGGGCATAGCGCATATTAAAGACGAAATGCAGAATCTGTCTCTTTTGTATCTCGATAAACCCGCTTACCGAGAAATTGAGGAGGATTTAAAGCGGCACAGTCAAGAGCGCGGCTTTGTCATAGAAACGGTCACTAATAAAATAAGTGCGCGTTTAAGCGACATGAAGCCTAAGCCCTTAATAGAAGGGCGCGTTAAAGGAATATACAGCCTTTATAAAAAAATGTATTTAGGGAACAGAATTAGGGATTTGAACGAGATTTTTGGCCTTTATGCA
>WRHO01000019.1 GCA_009783205.1 Oscillospiraceae bacterium | reverse complement strand
ATGCCGAAATTCATTATATTCGGCGCGATTTAGAAATGAAAATAGGAGAGGAGCGTGATTATCAGGTACGTATTCGTTACAGACAACCTTTGCAAAAAGCAAAACTCATTAAAGCAGAAAACGGCATGTACATTATTTTTGATGAGCCGCAACGCGGAATCACCGCCGGACAATTTGCCGCTTGGTATGACGACGAAGAACTTATTGGTTCGGGAGTGATATTTGAATAAAATGGCATGATTTTTGCTGTTATTGTGTAGTGTATATGCGCAATACAAAAAAAATATTAATTAATTCAAAAAACAATGAATCCGTTGACTTTTTCTCGTTTGCGGAGTACATTATCGAAAATTATAACACCGCCGATGATATGACAAAGAAAAATTATAGGTTGCATTTAAACCGTCTTGAAAAATCAGGGGTGATGTCCGACACACTTATTACCGATATAGAGAAAATTCACGGTGAAAAGGCTTTGACATGGTTAGCACGTAAAGGAATTAACAGTAAGCCAGCAAGTTTCAAAACAGTTAAGGGGACTCTGACGGTCTTAAAAATGATAACTTCAACGGTATAAGATTATTCGCGCAAGCTGAGCGCAATGAAACAAAAGGCATAATCCCGAATGCCGCACAATTGAAATTTGCACAAAGTTATGTATACAAGGGACATTTTCGCGCTGAAACATGGCAGGAATATTGTGAAAAACGTGGATTTGATTATTACAAGGAGTAACAGAATTAATTAAATAACAAAAGCGAACGCAATGTCCGCCCTTGTTAATTCCCTATCTTCTGTGGTGTCCATCCCTGTCACGGTCTCTATCTCTGTCGCGGCCACGGTCTCGGTCTCTATCGCGGTCGCGGTCGTCAAAGCGGTCGCAGAATCCGCGCCCGAACATACGTCGGCAAACAGGGTTACGGCAACAAGCGCGCCTGAATGAAAAAGGCATATAACTATCCTCCGTTCTATGTAAATTTCCCAAAGGGATACAGCATTTTATGAAATTTGCAGGATATTGTGAATTTTGTAGTTTTATGAAAGGACTGGTTAAATGAAAGCGATTACAATTTATCAACCGCGGGCTTTGTTAATTGCTTGTGGTGAGAAAAAATACGAAACCCGCTCATGGGCTATACGTTATGTATCGGGCATGGTTGGCGAGCGACTTCTGCCAACCGATATATGAGGAATGGCTCACCGAGGCGGTTGCAAAAGGGCGAGTGAAAGCTCCGGGTTTTTTCGCGAATCCTGCAATCCGCAGAGCGTATAGCGGTGCGGAGTGGAACGGTCCGGCTCAAGGCTTGCTGAATCCTGTACAGGAAGTAAAAGCGGCGGTCATGCGGGTTGACAACAGCTTTTCTACCCGCGACCGCGAGGCACAGGAGATTAACGGCAGTGACTTTTATAAGAATGTTAAACAACGGCGGGGTGAGGAACGGCTTATGAAAAAGGTTGCTGAGGTTATGCGGGAAAGCGAATCCCGCCCCGATGATTAAGGGGAATAGGGGCGGGGTTGTAGCTATACTGTCTTATACATTTAACTTTTCTTTCAATGCTTGTTGAAGTGTTTGGGAAAAGTTAATTTTTGAATCCTCTGCTAAAGCGTTAAGCCATGACGGAATGGTTAAGGTTTTTTTGATGAATTTGTTTTCGGTGCGTCGCCGATAATCAGCTACATCTACCGAAATTAAGGTTGCAATATCACCCTTTTTTAATTTCAAGGAATTTATATCGGTCGGGTTTGGTATTTCGTCGCCGATATCTTCTAACTTACAGATTGCAGACGCAAGAAAATCCTCCGCCATAACCATACCCTCCGCAATATCTTTTCCCTGTGTAGCTCCCATTCTAATATCGGGAAAGATAATACAAAAGCCGTACCCTTCTTCCGGGGTAAAAATTGCGGGATATACGTGTCTAACTTGTTTCATTAGTAAAACCCTCCTGTTTAAATTATTTTGCAAGGGGTGAAGACTTAGGGTTTATTACAACCCTAAGTCTTTAAGTATCCGGTCTCTTGTGCCGTTGCATAAATCTTTTGAACCGTGTCGCGGAATTTGAGACCTTAGCCCGTTGGCGGGGTTAATATACCAGTCATGCCGTGAACCGTGGCTTTCAAACTTTACCCCTTGCTTTTTAACTTGGCGAACAAATTCAGATACTTTCATAGACGTCCCTCGCTTTCTGTTATCATTATAACACGTATTCAATACGTTGTCAAGCGTTTTATGCAAAAAAATATAAAAAATTTTTGAAAGGATATTATTTTTATGGAAAAAAACAAAATCATTTTTAATTCGGCAAGCGGACTGCTCGGCGGCGAAGCCCCCGACACCTCCGCTCTTGTAAAGCCTTTCTGGAATATCGTAGCGAGTTCCGGCGACAATCCGCCGGAGCTTATTTTATACGGCGATATTTCAAGTTATTCATGGTGGGGTGATTCAGAGCATGAAATAACCTCGCAACAATTCAACGAGGACTTGGACGCACTCGGCGACGTTTCGGAAATCATTGTGCGGATTAATTCATGGGGCGGCGAGGTGTTCGAGGCGGTCGCCATTTATACCCGGTTGAAAAATCATAAGGCGAAAATCACCGTTATAATTGACGGTGTGGCGGCAAGCGCGGCGACCATTATCGCAATGGCGGGTGATGTGATTAAGATTCCCGCAGCGGCGATGTTTATGATTCATGACCCAATGTGCGTATGTTACGGAAATCAAGCAGAGCATGAAAAAGCGGCGGGTATGTTGGAGTCGGTTAAAAACAGCATTATCGCCGCATATGCGTTGAAAACATCAAAAAGCGTTGAGGATATATCCGCACTGATGACTGCAGAAACGTGGTACACCGGACAAGAAGCGGTCAACGCGGGGTTCTGTGACGAGGTGCTTTTCGGCAAGGAAATCAAGATGATTGCCGCCGATATGTCGATTTTAGCGAGGTATAAGAACGCTCCTAAAGCGTTGTTAAATAAATTCACCCCTCCGGTGGAGGATAAACCGCCGCCTGTTAGCGGCACAAATCAAATTCAAAAAGGAGATGAAAGTATGGAAGGTCAAGTTGACGCAATTAAAACAGTCGAAGAGCTGAAAGCGGCATATCCCGATTTGACAAAACAGATTGAGGATTCCGCCGCGAAGGTATCCACCGAAGCAGAACGCAAACGTATTCAAGATATTGAGGGGGTTGCGATTGCGGGATTCGAGGAAGTGGTACAAAAGGCAAAATTTGGAGAAGAGCCGGTTGCCGCCGCAGATGTTGCAATGGCGATTATCGCGGCACAGAAACAACAGGCCGCGGCATATCTCGCGAATGTCGAAAAAGACATCGCATCGAGCGGAATGTCCGGGGTAGCACCGGAGGGTCATGAGGGAGGCGGGTCAAGTAAACCCCAAACACCCAATCAGAAAATGGCGGCGGCTAAAGCGGACGTTAAGGCTCTGCTTGGAGAGGAGAAGAAAGATGATTAATGAATTGAATCAAAAAGTCGGTGAAATGAGCTATGACGGGCTTATTTCCGACTTAAACCCGCCCGTTGAGGTGCGCGGTCGGGCAATTGCCAAATCCACGGAAAAACAGACTTTTGTACGCGGAACGATTTTTGCGAAATCTGCCGGGACGAATAAGCTGTATGTGTTGGGGAGCGTTCCCGAAGCCGGCGATACACTTTTGCCCGATTGTGTATTATGCGACGATACAACAGTCGGCACGGCTGATGATGTGAATGTCGCAGTGTATACGGCGGGGTGTTTTAATCCCGAAAAAACCACCGTTAAGGGCGGTTATGAAATAACGGAAACGGACTTTGACGAATTGCGGAAACGTAATATTGTATTCAAAGCCGTGTCTAATTAATAAGGAGGAGTTTAGATAATGGGTAATAACATTAATATTTTTGACACCTACCACTTGCTTGCGTTGATAGAGGAAAATACACCTGTTACGACGTTTTTCAAGGACAGGTATTTTCCGACCACCGAGGCGGATATATTCGAGTCGGACAAAGTATTGACCGAGTTCCGCAAGGGCGACCGAAAAATGGCGGCGTTTGTTTCCGAAAGAGCCGGGGACATTCCGGTTGACAGAGGCGGGTACGAAATCAACGAATACAAACCTGCGTATATCGCACCGTCGAGGGTACTTACGCTTGATGATTTGAAAAAGCGTGGATTCGGTGAAGCGTTGTTTTCGGGGCAGAGCCAAGCACAAAGAGCGGCTCGGATTGTGTTGCAGGATATGAAGGAGCTTGACATCAGAATCACCCGCCGCGAAGAGTGGATGTGCGCGCAGGTCATGATTAATAATTCTTATGAAATGCAGGAATATATTGATTCCAAAACAAAGGGAACGCCGCGTACAATACGGTTTTACGATACCGCGAGCGAGCATATTTACACGGTATCTACTCCGTGGAACGCGGCAAACGGTGCGTTTTGGGAAGACGTTAAGGCAATGTGCCGTATGCTATCAAAGCGCGGGTTGACGGCGGCAGATTTGGTATTAGGCAGTCAAGCGGCGGATTCCATTACCGATATTCCGAAGGTGCGCGACTTGCTTGATAACCGCAGAATGGAATACGGCTCGCTTAACCCCGAATTGACGACCCATCCGGGTGTTGCGTTTATGGGAACGCTTAATTTCGGCGGATTCAAGCTGAATCTGTTTGATGTTTCCCACAGCTACGTTGACGATAACGGAACGGAAAAAGCATACTTCCCGGCAACCTCTGCCATGGTGACCGCTCCCGGTTGCGGTCGGTTGATGTACGGTCAGATTACCCAAATCGACCATGGGCAGACCGACCATACCACCTATGCGAAAATCCGCGTGCCTAAGTTGGTTGTCGACCAAGACAACGATTCCCGCAAGTTGCGGCTCGGTACAAGACCGCTCGCCGCACCGAAAGATTATTGTCCGTATGTTTATGCGGCAAACGTAGTCAGTTGACAATTGACAGTTGACAGTTGACAGTTATTATATTTTTAAGAGAGAGGAAAAAAGTTATGTTGATTAAAATAATTCAAGGTACGTATGGTTACAGAAAAAGCGGCAAGGGGGCGGTCACTCCCAAAACACCCACCGACCCGCCCTTTGAGGTTTCGGCAGATGAGGGCAAAAGACTTATTGAGTTAAAAGTTGCCGAAGAATCAAAAAAATGACATTCAAGGAGTCTGTAAAGAAAGATATACACCGCGTATTCTTAAACGTCGACGAACACGCCGACTTGTCGGACGTTCAATATAACGGTAAGGATTATCATATTCCTGTTGTGATTGACCGCGACGGTGCGAGAGAGCGTGGGCGGTTGTCGAACGATAACAACGGCGGTCAGAAAATACAGGGCATTTATATTTCCGACATGGTGGTGTATATCTCGTTTGATGATTTGGGAATTGTCCCGCGTAAGGATACGCGAATCACGATTGACGGTGACGAGTACAGCGTTGTTAAATCTGCTGTTGACGCGGGAATAATTACGCTTGATTTGGAGGAATATGATGAGTAAGCAAGACGAGGAGCGTTAGCGATGATTAATATTGAAGTACAAAACAATTCCGTCGAAAGAATATCGAATTTGCTTGACAATATTCCGGGCGGCGCGTACCGTGCAATGGGGAACGCAATCGGTCGCGGCTTGACAACCGTGCGAAGCGAAACAATCAAGCAAATTCGGGAAGTATACGACATTAAGCAAAAAGACTTAATAAACGCAACCCATATAAAAACGCAAAAACCGACAGGCGGCGACGCGAGCGATATAATCGGGTATATTTCTTTCAGCGGGTATAAAATTCCGTTGGATAAGTTCAAGGTTTCGTCAACAAAAAAGGGAATCAAGGCAAGTCAGAAAAAAGGCGGCACGATGACATCTTTCGCTAATGCGTTTATGGCTAACCTAAGCGGTAATAAGTTTGTCGCGGAACGTGTTGGCAGCAGTCGGTTTCCGATTAAAGGGCTTTACGGTTCATCAACCGCGCAAATGGCGGGAAATGCTGTCGTATACGATGAGGTAGAAAAAGCGGCACAGGAAACAATCGACAAGCGCGTCGAGCATGAAATCACACGGTTACTAAACGGATATGGGAGGTAGATTATGACGGATATTGTTTTACTTGAACAATTAGAAAAGTTTATCAAAAAGCATACCGAGGATATTATACTTCCTGTTCGCGTTGTCAAAAACAAAACAACGGCGGAATATCAAGAAAAGAATCCTGTTGTTGAACGGCGTGCGGTTGAAATATTCAAAATGCGGTTGCCCGATAAGGACGCCGAAACAAACCGAATCCCGTATATACTCATGCAACTGTTGACCGGGAAAGATGATTTTGAACATTCAGTCGGGCATGATTGCGATTGTAAAATACGGTTGATTTTCGCGACCTATTCCGAGGACGGTCAAGAAGGGGCAATGGCGTTGATGAATGTATTAACGCGACTTCGCGTTGCTTTATTGCGTGAGCGGCAAGTCGGGCAGTTTCTGTTGCGGCTTCCGCTTGAACGGGTTGTATATCCCGACAATGTGAATCCGTACTATTTCGTCGAGATGTTACTGACATTTGAGATGCCGGAAGTAACACGGGAAATACCTATTGAAAATATTTTTTAAAAATTGATGTTGACAGAGGGTAATTGATGTGATATAATATGTACAGACAAGGACGGCACCTGTTCGAGCAGGACGGTCGTTCCGTATTTAGAATACTTGAGGAAACGCCGCCTTTCGCTTTAGAGGGTGGCTATTTCTTCTTGTGCATTAAGCACAATCCGACAACACCAATGATTACCAATGCGAATTGAAATAAATTGTCTAATGTAATCACGGTATCACCTCCTTAGAGGAACAACCGCGCCGCCTTGTCCTTTTGTATTCTACACCATAAATCGGCATTTGTCAACAAAAAAGTTAAACAAGAGCAATAATGAACTTAGGCGGCTACTTTTAGTAGTTGCCTTTTTCATATAAAAATTGAAAGAGAGGTAAATTATTAATGGCAAACACAAACCAAAACGTGTCCGATTCGGACACAACACCAACTACACCAACGCCGCCGCCAAAGAATAATAAGGCTAAGCCAAAACAGGACGGTATAACACAATTCGTATATGTAGGAATGTCGGTCGGTCGGTTGCAAAACAGCGCGGTTATTCAAGGCTCGCACAAGCAAATCACAGAGCATTACAGCGACGAAATCGCAGTATGCCCGGACATCGTACATTTAATTGTGCCGGTGTCAAAACTGTCCGCGACACGAGCAAAAATCAAAACAAGCGGCAATGCGTTAAACGAATACTATTCGCGTGTTGCCGCACAAGTAAATAAAGCAAAAAAAGAGCCAACGGGCGAATTTATTTCGCCCAAAGGCTTGACGAGGGGAGAAAAGCATGGATAACAGAAAATTCTTTCACGGCGTAAGAACAGTCCGCGAGCCTTCGCCGATGAATTCGCCGTTTACGGTGACAAGCGGCATTACGTTTGTTGTCGGGACTGCGCCCATTCACACGGTAGGCAGTGACTTGGTGAATGAACCTATCCGAGCGCGCAATTGGGGTGAAGCGGAACGGGTGTTCGGGTATAGTGAGGATTGGAAAAAATACGATATATGCGAGGTCATGTTCAGTCATTTTCGGCTGTACAACGCAAGCCCGGTTGTGTTCGTCAACGTCCTCGACCCGACAAAGCACAAAAAGTCCACCCCCGCGAAAGCGTTCCCGATTACGGGCGGCAGGGTACGCTTGCCTTTTGAGGCGCTCAAGTCTACCGTTAAAGCGACAAGTTATGTATTGGGGACTGACTATGAGTTATTTTACAATGACGGCGCACTTGTGTTGGAGATTTTAGAGGGCGGCGGAATTACGGCAGGATTGACCGAGCTGACAATCGGCTTTGATGAGGTTGACCCCTCAATGGTGACGGCGGCGGATATAATCGGCGGGTTGGATTTGGCTACAAACGAGCGCAGGGGGTTGGAAGTCATTGAGGCGGTATTCCCCAAATACGGAATTCTGCCGGATATTTGTATTTGTCCCAACCACTCAAGCAATCCCGAGGTCGCGGCGGTTATGGCGGCGAAAATGGAAAATTATAACAGCGTGTTCAACGGGAAAGCGTTAATTGATGTCGATACCGAGGCGGTTACGTTTTATGAGGATGTTCCCGATTGGAAAGACGATAACGGAATAACGGGCAAGTCGCAGGTGTTATGTTTTCCGCTCGTGCAAAACGGAACGCGAACCTTCCGAATGTCTACGCATATGGCGGGGCTTATGGCGGTTGTTGACGTAAGGAATGACAGTATTCCCTGTGAATCCCCGTCTAACAAGCAATTACTCATAGACAGTGTGGTAATCGCCGACGGTTCGGAGGTATTGCTTAGCTTACAACAGGCGAATTACCTCAACGCCAACGGTATAACAACTGCGTTGAACTTTAACGGGGAATTTAGGCTTTGGGGGAACTATACGGCGGTCTTCCCCAACTCCAACGACCCCGAGGAATACTTCCTGTATGCGTCGAGAATGTTCGACTGGGTGAGCAACACCGTCATTCTTACCCATTGGGACAGGGTGGACGGTATGCTGACCGAGCGGATTATCGAGAGCATTGTCGATACGCTGAACATTTGGTTTAACGGTCTTGTCACCAATCAACGGTTAATCGGCGGTCGAGCGGAGTTTCCGTCCGAGCTTAACAGCGTTGACGAGTTCCGCACCGGGAAAATCACATTTAAGCTGTACATTACGCCACCGGGAATTGCACAGGAAATTGTCAACGTGCTGACGTTCGACCCGTCGTATATTGAATCCATGTTGGCGAGATTAGGAGGGCAGACATGAATAACAACACCAAGAAAATAAACGAGACGACGATTTCGTTCAGCGTTTACGCGGGTGCGACCGAATACATCGGGACGGCGCAGGCGACGTTGCCGGAAATCGCGCTCAAGACCGAAAACATCAACGGCGCGGGGTTGCCGGGCGAGTATGAGGCTGTGATTACCGGGCAGACCAATGCGTTAAATATGAGCTTGCAGTTTCGTGGGTTGAGCCGTGATGTTGTCGCGTTAATGGCGAAAAACAACAATATCATTGAGCTTCGCCCCGTCAGCCAAGTCCGCGATTTGGGCGGTACGCCTCAGCTTGCGGCACAGAAGCACGTTTTTTCCTGCCAAGCGAAGAACCTTAAGCCGGGTGATATTGCCCCCGGTTCACCGCAGAATGTTACCGTTGATTTCGCGGTTTATCGTTGGGAAGCGTTCGAGAACGGCAAAAGTGTTCTTGAGATTGACAAGCTGAATTTTATTCACAAGATTAACGGCGTTGACCAGTTGGCAGAAATTCGTAAAATGATGGGTCGGGTGTGAATCTAAAACAAGAAAGGATTTGTTATGAAACATAATAAGAAAAACATTGATAATTACAACACATTTGAATTAAAGCTGAATCCGCCTCATGAGTTTGAGGGTCAGACGTATACCGCGTTGACTTTTGATTTCAGAAAACTTAAAGGCAAGGATTTTATTGATGTCGAGCGGGAAATGAACGATAACGGCGAGTATTCTGTTCGCTCGGCGAATGTTGAGCCGCGTTTCTTGTATAGAATCGCGGCAAAAGCGGGGAATATAGGGAGCGATGTCATTGAAAATCTTCCGTTGGGAAGTTTTAACAAAATTGTAAATGCGGCACGAAATTTTTTGAACTATACGGAATACAAGGAGATGTCGGACGATGGATAAGGGTACAGTGTTACCGACTTAGTAAAGGGTCGGGTACTCCTGTTCCGTATTGGCTGTCGCTCACATTGCCGGAGTTGTACGGGTGGTTCCCGGTGCATAATGAGGAGTGTAAGCTGAGGGAGAAATAGGGCGGGCTTTGCTCGTCCTGTTACATAAGCCAAACAAGAGCTTTTTTATAATTTTGTGCTTGACAAATATAACAACATATGTTATTATAAATTTATGTTAAGAATATGAAACGAGGTGGTTAATATGAAACCAAGTTTGAGAATTGAACAACCTAATAATACCAACCCCATAAGAATCACACGAGCGAAATCAAGATTGAAAAAAGATGTCACCGAAAAAAAGTATTATACAATTGAGGAAGTCGCCGGGGAAAATTGGCGTGACGGATTGGACGAAATTGAGGACGAGTGGGAATGAAATTTATTCCAAGACTTACAAAACACTCAAAAGTTGATTATAATAAATTAGACGGAAGTCAGAAAAAACATATCTTGAAATCATTCAAAAAAATCGAAGAGCACGGAATGAGAGCAGGACAGGAGTTATACGGGAAATTAGACGACTGCCGAAAACTTAAACATAAGAAATTGGGGTTGCGGGTGATTTTTCGTCAGTCAAGCGACGGGATTGAAATTATAGAAATCGTGGTTATCGGAAAACGTGATGATGATGAAGTCTATAATATAGCAGAAGAACGATTAGGGCGATAATAATACTTAGAAGACCGGAAACGGTCTTCTTTCCTTATATATAGCAAATTCAGAAAGGAGCGGTTATCATGGGTGGAAACAGGCGTTCATATGAACTAACCATGCAACTGAAAGCGGCTAAAGACGCAAATTTTGATAAAACCTTCAGCAGTTCAAAAGATGTCATTCGCAATATGCAATCGCAGTTGAACGACTTCAAAAAGTCGCAGGGTGATATTTCGGCGTTCCAAAAATCACAGTCGGCAATTGAGCAGTTGAACGCCAAGAAAAAGGAACTTGCCAATTCTTCCGGCGATAATACAAAAGCGATTGAAAAGCTCAATCAACAAATTGAAAAAGAAGAGTTGAACCTCGCTAAATTGGGTGAGAAACTCGACAAAGCCGGGGTTGATACAAAGAACCTTGCTACAGAGAAACAACGCTTGGGCGACGAGGTTGACAAGTTAAGTCAAAAACAAGAGAAACTTGCTACGCTTGAAAACTGGCAGCAGAAAAATTCCGAGGCTTTGAAAGCGGCACAGGCGGACTTCTTGAAAACGACCGCCGTTGTCGCGGCGGCGGGGGCGGCGTTTTATAAAGGATTCATTGAACCTGCGGCGAATTTTGAAGAACAGGCATCCGTAGTCAGAGCGATTTCGGGTGCTTCACAAGAGGAAATGCGGGAATTGAACGCACTCGCCAAGGAAATGGGTTCGACCACCAAATTCACCGCCGTAGAGTCGGGGCAAGCATACGAGTATATGGCTATGGCGGGTTGGGAAAGTCAACAGATGATGGCGGGGTTGCCGGGCATTATGAATCTCGCCGCCGCGTCGGGTGAGGACTTGGCTTCGGTTTCGGATATTGTCACCGATGCCATGACCGCGTTTAACATGACCGCAAACGAATCGGGGCGATTCGCTGACGTTTTAGCGGCGACCGCAACAGGCGCGAATACCAATGTCGGCATGATGGGCGAGACCTTTAAGCAAGTCGCGCCTTTAGCCGGGGCGATGAATTACAGCATAGAGGATATGTCTGTCGCAATCGGGTTAATGGCGAACGCAGGAATCAAGGGTTCGATGTCGGGAACGGCTCTTAAAAATATCATGACCAATCTTGTCAAGCCGACCGACGCGGTTGCAGCGTCTATGGATGCGTTGGATATTAAACTCGAAAACGCCGACGGTACAGCAAAATCGTTTGAAGAGGTTGTGCAGAATTTACGCGATGGTTTTGACGGTTTGAGCGAATCCGAGAAATCGGCGAATGCGGCGGCGATTGCCGGGAAATATGGGTTGTCGGGGTTGCTCGCGCTTGTTAATTCGAGCGATGAGGATTTCGCCAAGCTCACAGCGCAGATTAACAATTGCAACGGCGCGGCTAAGGAAATGGCGGACATAAGGCTTGATAATCTCAAGGGCGATATTACGCTTGCAAAATCGGCGTGGGACGGATTCGCGACGACGACCGGGGAAATATTCGTCCCTGCGGTGCGCGAGGGTGTGCAAAGTGTCACCGATATGATTAATCGGGTGCATGAGTGGGTCGGGGAGAATCCCGAAGCGGTCAAGGCTACCGTTACAACAACTTCTGCAATAGCGGGGTTGACCGTAGCGGTTAAAGGTGCGGCACTCGGCAAGCTTGCTTTAGCTAAAGAGGCTAAGAATTTAAAAATACTTTTCACGGGCGGAATCCCCGCCGCGAAAAGCTTTGCGGGTAGTTTAGCGGCAATCGGACCCTACGGATTAATAGCGGCGGGTGCCATTACTATTGTTACAGCCGCCGCGATTCAACATCAAAAATCAATAAAGGCATTAAGAGAGCAGTATGCCGACCCGTTATTATTTGATAACGGCGGGGTTAAATTGAGAGAATTGACCGAAAATCTGATTGAGAACACAAAATATCAGTACGAAAACGCACAGGCTGTTATTAATTCACGCGAGGAATTATCCGGTATTCGTTCAGAAATACAACACGCAAGCTCTGACCTTGATTTTTACGGGCGCAGCTTGAGGGAGAATGGGACGTTATCACCAAGCGAGGCGGCGGCGATGTATGAGCCGTTTAATAATTTAGCAACCGCTTTAGAAGATAATTTTCAAATTCGTTATGAAAATGTTTTTGAGGCATTTAAAATCGCATCCGGAAAAGTCGCGGAGGATTTAGGCGTTGACGTTGCTCATATATCGGGAGTGCTTGACGGTTTTAACGAAAGATATACCGGGAGGATGTCAGAATCCCGCGAGGTTACCAATTCTATAATCGAGCGCGCAAGAAACGGAGAGGAACTCACCCCCGAGGATTATGAAGCTCTGCATAAGGAAATGGAGTTTGTGCGCGCTATGGAATCCGCTACGTCTGAAGCGGCGCGCGAAATGCACAGGATTCAAGAAAATATAAACGGTATTGATTTTAACGATTATGACGGCGCATTAGCTGAAATAACGCGGTTGCAGGAATTTCGCGACGAGTATTTAGCGGCAATGGAAGAGGCGCATATCGCACTAAAAGACGAC
This sequence comes from Oscillospiraceae bacterium, assembly GCA_009783205.1. Lineage (GTDB taxonomy): Bacteria > Bacillota > Clostridia > Oscillospirales > Ruminococcaceae > Ruminiclostridium_E. The sequence goes on along the minus strand of WRHO01000019.1, from coordinate 24,581 downwards.
CACGCCGAGCTACGCAGGGCGGCAGAGGTTTTATATCAAGAAACAGGGGACATAAAAGCATATCAAGCCGAAATTGCCGCAATCTATATGTCGGAATCAATGGTTACCGAATCCATGCAAAGAGATGTTGACGAGTTTTTGGAAGAAGTAAGAGGGCTTGGCGGAGAAATACAAGCCACATTATTAGAGGCGAAGGGCGAAATTGAGGATAATATAGGTTATTGGGACGAGGTTTGGACGAGAGTTTTCACTTTGCCGGGTGCGAATAATGAACAAAAGGTTCAAGATAAAATGTTTGGTGAGGAGCTAAACGCGGCAATTGCCGGAGCGGAAGAGCTTGTAAACGGCACGGATTTATCTTTAACACTTCAAGCCGAAATTAACGAAGCCCCCGCGATTGAGCAAATCGACGAGTTAAGAAAAAGCATTTATGCCGACCCTGTAACTTTAATGGTATCAATACTCCCGCAAATCGGACGGCAACGCGGCGCACCGTGGAGAGAGCCGGTCGACGGTTCTCATGCTGACGGATTAGACTATGTACCGTATGACGGGTATATCGCCGAGCTTCACCGAGGCGAGCGGGTGTTGACGGCGGCAGAATCGGCGAATACTCCCTCTGTTGTTTCCGCATCGGCGGTGAGTTCGGGTGGTAATACAATCAGCCTTGTTTATAATCCTACAATTAATATAGAGGGGAACGCACCGGATAATTTAAAAGAGATTCTTGACGAACATTCTGAAAGAATTGTTGTTATGGTTAAAGATGTTCTGCAGGAAGATGCTTATAATGAAAGGCGGCGGCAGTATGGGTACCCTGATATTAACTTCGTTGATACCGATACCGAGCGACTTGTCAACGCTTTAATTCGCGGGTATGAGATGATTATAGGGCGAACGCTTTTTCCGGGTGACCCGGTGAGAGCGTTTATTTTATGGATTTGTTGTTGCGGACGGGCGGCAGACAAGTACACTGTCTTATATATTTTCGTCGTCAGATTTGACCGCCGGTATGTGTATGGAGCTTTCGGGCATTTATGAAATTGGAGGATTATTATGAACATAGAAAAAAGAATTACACTCGATATGCTTACATCGGAATCGGTGAGTATTTTGACGCAAAGGTTTATTGAGGGTGAACAGTTGGGAAAAGACCACAGACAGGCATTTTCCAACTCGGTACACGGAAGGGCGGGAATTGCCGCCGCTTTGGACGAATCACATTTAACGGCGGTTATGGCGATTTGGGGCGAATCTCCGACAATTGAAGAGCGCGTACAGCTAAAAACGAGCGAATTAAATGGTGGTGACATATAATGAACAATAAAACAATATTTGATACGATTTGCGGGATTCTCGGCGGTGTCGCAGGATTCCTTTTCGGTGCGATTGACGGGTTATTCTACGCTTTAGTGGCGTTCGCCGTACTCGACTACATAACCGGAGTCATAAGTGCGGTTATTCAGAAGAAGCTTTCAAGCCGGGTCGGGTTTGAGGGGATTTTTAAGAAAATCATGGTGTTTGTGGTAATCGCGGTCGCGAATATTATCGACGTTCATGTGTTCGCGGCGAGCGGGGTGCTGCGGACGGCGGCGATTTTCTTCTTTATCTCCAACGAGGGGTTGAGTATTCTCGAAAATGCGGGGCGAATGGGGCTTCCCATTCCTAAAAAATTGCTTGACGTGCTTGAACAATTAAGGGCAAAAAATAATGATAATGGGGGAAATCATCATGAGTAAAAAAATCTATATCAGTGCGGGGCATGGATTTAACGGCGACCCCGGAGCGGTCAATGGCAGTCGAAAAGAGTCGGACGACAATTTGGCGTTGTCAGTCGCGGTTGAACAGGAGGCGAAAAGCCGGGGTTATGCCACAAAAATGGCGCGGACAGTGAAAAATCTTAGCCCCGGAATCGACCGGGTTGCTGACGCGAAAAATTGGGGTGCGGATTGTTATATTGAGATTCACCGAAACGCAGGTGTTGCGAGTGCCAACGGGTTTGAGGTGTGGACTTCCCGCAATCCGTCGGCGGCTTCGGCAAAACTCGCGGAGGTTTTGTACAAGCATTTAGAGCCGCGCTGGAACTCCAACCCCAAACGCGGAATCAAGAAAAATAACGGCAATGTTGACCGTCTTGAAAGTCTAAATCCGCATATGCCGTGCGTATTGACCGAGCATGGTTTTGTTTCTAATTCGAGCGATAATGCTAAATTTGACAGTACGCTGATTGCTCAAGCGAAAGCGATTGTTGACGGGTTGGACGAAATCTACGGCAAGCAGTCGGGAAACGCCGATAATTCTGTACCGTTTTCGCCTTATACTGTGCGGGTTACGGTTGATACGCTGAATGTGAGAATCCGTGCGGGGGTGAATCATGCCGCGACCGGGGTTAAGGTCAAGTTTAAAGAAGTTTATACCATTGTTGAGGAAGCCGACGGTGCGGATACTGACGGGAAAGTGATTCGTTGGGGACGATTGAAGTCCGGTGCGGGGTGGATTGCTTTGACGGGGTATACTGTGAGGGTGTGAGTGTGGTGTCCGATTCGGACACATATGAGAATAGTAAAAGTCCGCTAAGGGTTACCACCCCGGCGGACTTTTTTGACACCCCTTTTGACACCCCTACTTGTTGAAAAAACAGCTTGTTTTGATAGAAAAAGTATAAAAACACAAAACACAAAAACCGCTCTAATTCCTTTTATAGAGCGGTTTTATATTGTTTTTATTATTGGTGTTTTAACCCACAGTCCCCAGAGTCGGAGTCTGGTGCGTTATCCATTACGCTACGAGCAGTTATTGCAGAGTATATCATGTAAACGGCGTTTTGTCAATAGGCGGAGAAATTAATTTGACCCCTCTTTTATATATTGAAACCGCTTTACGGTTTCGGGCTGGGCTCGGTAATTCTTGTATAATTCAGTTTATAACACAGATACTACTTAAAAAAGGGGTGGATTGCATGAAATACAACGTAACAGTTTCTGTAAGGGATAACATATCCGACAAAGAGAAATCCGACCGAATCAATCAATTCCGTCAATCCTTTGTCACCGCCGCTACGGATTATTACGCTCTTGAGAATAAACAAACTATGCCGCAAAAAGCGATGCACGCAAAACAAGAAACCGCTTGATAAAAGCGGTTTCTTTGTGGTATAATACGCACAGGACAGCGACCCCGAGCTGTTGTTTTTCGGCTGTAAAGTTAAGTCGGGCAAAATCAAGCGAGTGCTTGTACCTGTAATATATATACAGTCGTACTTGTAAAACTTGTAGAGGAGTAGTCAGAACACTATGAAAGAACTGCGAATAGCGACTTTTGCGCGGGGCAGTACAACCAAACAGACAAGCAAGGGAAAAGCAAAAAAAGCCGCATTGAACAGAAAAACGTCGGCAAGAGAAATTTCATTAGAGGACGACTTGCCGCTTCAAAAAGACTCGATTTGCGAGTTTATCAACTCACAACCGGAGCGTTCCAAGGGAATAAAATGGGTTATGACCGATTTGGAATACGTCGAGGCGGGCGTTTCGGCGTTTCATACTCACGTTTCTAAACGAAAAGGCTTGAATCAAGCGTTTGATGATGCTAAAGCGGGATTTTACGACATTCTTGTTATTTATAAGTTGGACAGATTTGGGCGGCGTTCGGTGGAAAGTCTAAACCACGCCTTGAAATTTTTGAAGCATTGTCGAATCTGGGTCGTGGACAAAAAGCGGGAATTCACCAACAACGGCGACGCCGATGAAATCTTGAATTTTATCGAGTTTTGGTCTGCGAGGAAGTCTTCGGTTGATACTCAAATAAGAGTGACCGACGCTATGCGGCTGATTCATAAGGAGGGGTACTGGACGGGCGGGAATCCTCCGTTCGGGTATATTAACCACCCGGAATTTTCGAATATGCTTCAGGTTGTCCCACATGAAGCCGAAACTGTCAGAGAAATCTATAAAATGTATACAACCGACGGATTCGGTATGTTAAAAATCGCGGGAATTTTGAACGAGAGCGGAATAAAAACAAAATCCGACAACGACTGGAACAGCGGGATTATACGGAAAATTCTGCGTAATACCGTTTATAAGGGCTACTTGTCATACGGAAAAACTAAAACCGCCGAGGGGGAATTTGGTTCGTATCAAAAATACAACAAGGACGGCGAGGAGTCGGTGAGCGACAAATACTGGAGCGAGTACGACATAGTCGGCGAGGAAACGTGGGCGAAAGCACAAAAAATACGGCACTCGCGCATTAAAACTAATTCTTTATTCGGCGGAAAAACGCCGAGCAAATCACAGACGGGTCAGGGCTTGCTTGTCGGGCTGCTGAAATGTGAATGCGGCTCAAACATGACCCGAGGTTCTTCCCGCGATTGGCTCAATCACAAACGCACCGAGAAAGGTGAATTGTATGGGACTTATCGTTGCCTGAAACGCATAAAAGCGGGTGCTGCCGCTTGCGGAGCCTCAAAAGGACAGTATAAATGCGCCGATTTGGACGCGATTGTCATTGAAACGGTCAAGAATTATATGCAAAATATGGTGACAGCCGATATGCTCTGCGAAATTAAGAAAAAATCTGCTCAAACAGATACAATTCTCGCCGAAAAGTTAAAATCGGCAAAGCAAGAAATTGAGCATTGGACGAAGGTCAAGAATAAATCCAACGATGAACTGCGGAAATTTTTGATTGGGGAAGCTTCCGAGTTTAACCGTGAACAGTTGACAGAATTATACGAGGAAGCGGTTCGAGAGTTGGAAAGAGCGACAAGAACCTATTCTCAGTTGCAAGCCGCGACTAAGTCTAAGACTCTTGATGAAGCCTCACTTATAAAGCTAAAACGGCTGATTGACGATTGGGACAGCATTTTCAGCAATGCCACTATTGAAATAAAACGGCGAATGATTGCCGCAGTCGTCAGCGAAATTCGCTTAAATGGTACAGATGTTGACGTGGAAATCGCGTTTGATTATGCCGGTTATATTGATTCTGTGCCGGTTGAATGATAAAAGTAAAAAGTTTTTGCAACACCCATGCAAAAACTTGACTTTTTCAATAAGTTTTTTGTAGAGTTGATGGAACGTCTCTTTACTGCAAAAAGAAGCCGCAATCTACGTTCTCTGCACCTGTGCCTTTTACATTGCAGAATACAATCCGAAATTTATAGAATAAAGACTAACCCACATAAACCCATTCCCACATTATATTAACCGTAGGTACGCCTATAGCAATAACGGGGACACCGAGCATATTCTTCGAAAACTCCTTGCGTTCGTTCTTCACCCCGCTCCCCGGTGAAATTCCCGTATCGGTTATTTGTATCGTCCGCGCAAGACGGCTGCTTTCGTTACAGGCGAGACTGTCTATTACGACGAGAATATCGGGTTTTATCCCGTCCGTTATATATTTTAATTGTTCCGCGCTCTCGAGACCCGTCTGCGCCATGACGCCCGGTTCTATTACATATACCCTTCGCATTTTTAAATCCGCAAACTCGTCGTGTTCGGAAAAATGCGCCGTAGCCAAAACTTTTTCGGCCGTCCGCACGCCCAATGAATCCGGCGTGATGTTATCGTTACCCAAACCCGTCACTACGACGGTATGATTATTTCCGCCCGTTTCGGACAACATTTTTTCTATAATATGGGATAGAACTATTGCCTCGGGCAACTCGGCACAAGCCCGCTCGGGACAAGAAAGCGTGATATAATTCCCCGCGGGCTTTCCCGTTTTCTCGCTCGCTTTTTGGTTAATAATAACGCGGGTGACGTTTATACCGCTAATTGTCGTTTCTTCTACCTTTAATCCGCTTTCTGCGGCTGTTTCGTGGGCTAAATCCGTTCTGTTCATAAGCATAAATCGCGGGTTTTTACCGCGCACCTCTCCTTCTTTTTTCAAATAATTTCTATTTTTAATAAAAAAGTATTGCAATTTTAAAAAATGTATGTTATACTGTAGCGTACTGTGATTAGCATAAGCTTTATATTATGGTTTTATACTAATGTTTTATACTAATGCTATAAACTACAAGGATATAAGGAGGTGAAATTTTGGCTAATATTAAATCTGCAAAAAAAAGGGTTTTAATTTCCGAGGAAAGACGCGAACGCAATAAGGGACGCCGTTCGGAGCTTAAAACGAGATTAAAAAAAGCAAGAGCGGAGGACGCGACCGTTGCGGAAATCAAAGCGGCGTCGGTTAATGTCGCTAAAGCGGCGGGCAAAGGGCTTATACACAAAAATAAAGCGGCTCGTTTAAAATCACAATTGGCAAAAAAAGAAAACGCCGTCAACGCTTAGACAATGTAGAAAAATACCGCTCCCCGCCGTTTAATCGGCGGGGATTAAAATTTATTAAAAAATTTTTAATAAATGAATAACGCGCAAAAATTCGTAAATACTATTTCTGCGACATTTACAGAACCCCTGCAAATATAGGTTCTAAGAGTGGGTTCTCAGAGTTAAGTCTAAATTGTTAAGGAGATAATCTTATGGATAAGGTTGCGTTGTTTATTCTGCTCCTCGGTGGATTGAACTGGGGGAGCGTCGGGTTGTTCCGATTTGACTTCGTTGCATGGGCATTTGGCGGAGCAGGTTCGATTATAAGCAGAATTGTTTATATTCTGGTCGCGCTTTCGGCTGTATGGTGTTTCTCGCTCTTTTTCAGAAGGAACGAGATTATTGACACAGAACGCGGTGGCGCGAGATATGACTGAATATAGATAGTATAATAAAAAAGCGGCGGGTTCATACGAATCCCGCCGCTTTTTGTTTTATTTGTAACTCACTTTTAGCCTTTATTGCGGCAAGCGGACTGCTCGGCGGCACAGCCACCGACACCTCCGCTCTTGTTTAGCCTTTATTGCGGCAAGCGGACTGCTCGGCGGCACAGCCACCGACACCTCCGCTCTTGTTTAGCCTTTATTACTGCTATTTCCGCCTTCAATTGCCGCTTGTGCCGCCGCTAATCTTGCTATAGGAACTCTGAACGGGGAACAAGAAACATAGTCCAACCCGACTTTATGACAGAACGCGATTGTGAACGGGTCGCCGCCGTGCTCGCCACAGATGCCGAGCTTTATATCCTTGCGTGTTTCGCGCCCTTGTCTTACGGCATTTTGGATTAATTTGCCCACGCCGTCGACGTCGATACGTTCAAACGGGTCAAACTCATAAATATTCTTTTTGTAATAGTCTTCAAGGAAGTTGCCCGCGTCGTCGCGCGAGAACCCAAACGTCATTTGGGTCAAATCGTTGGTACCGAACGAGAAGAATTCCGCTTCTTTAGCGATTTCGCCGGCGGTAATAGCCGCTCTCGGTATTTCTATCATTGTACCGACCATATATTTAAGGGTTACGCCCGCCTCTTTAATAAGCTTATCTGCCGTTTCCACAACAATTTCTTTCACATAAGCCAATTCCTTGACCTCGCTAATCAGCGGAATCATGATTTCGGGAATTACATTCATTCCCTTTTTATTAACGGCAATTGCCGCTTTTATAACCGCACGGGTCTGCATTTTTGCTATTTCGGGATAGGTTACCGCCAAGCGACAGCCTCTGTGTCCCATCATTGGGTTAAACTCGTGCAGCGATTTGATGATTTCCTTAATTTCTCCCGCGCTCTTTCCTTGCGTTTTAGCCAACTCCTCAATATCCTTATCTGCGGTGGGGAGGAACTCATGCAAGGGCGGGTCAAGGAAACGAATTGTAACGGGTTTTCCGCCGAGTGCTTCATACAATTGTTCGAAGTCACCCTGTTGCATTGGTTCGAGCTTAGATAATGCCTTTTCGCGCGCTTCAACAGAGTCGGCGCAAATCATTTCGCGAATTGCGGAAATTCTGTCCGCTTCAAAGAACATATGCTCCGTTCGACAGAGACCGATGCCCTCCGCGCCGAACTCAACCGCTTTTTTAGCGTCCTGTGGTGTATCTGCGTTGGTGCGTACCTTAAGGGTTCTGTATTCGTCCGCCCACTTCATAACGCGGTCAAAGTCGCCGGTTATTTCCGCTTCAACGGTTTTGATAACATCGCCGTAGATATTGCCCGTCGAGCCGTCCAATGAAATCCAGTCGCCTTCTTTGTAGGTTTTACCGCCTAAGTCAAAGGTTTTTGCAGCGTCGTTAAACTTAATTTCGCCACAACCCGACACACAACATTTGCCCATAGCGCGCGCAACAACGGCGGCATGAGATGTTTTACCGCCTCTTGCGGTGAGTATACCCTTTGAGTAATCCATTCCCTCGATATCCTCGGGAGACGTTTCGAGGCGAACAAGAATAACCGCTTTGCCCGATTTTCCCCATTCCGTAGCCTTTTCTGCGGTCAACGCAACCTGTCCGCAAGCCGCGCCGGGTGACGCCGCCAAAGCTTTACCTATTACCTTAGCCGATTTAAGAGCCGCCGCGTCAAATTGCGGGTGTAAGAGCGCGTCAAACTGGCTCGGGTCGAGACGACCGGTTATAGCCGTTTTAACGTCTATCATGCCTTCATCAACCAAGTCGCAGGCGATTTTCAAGGAAGCCGCCGCGGTACGCTTTCCGTTTCGGGTTTGAAGCATATAAAGCTTTTTATCCTCAATTGTAAATTCCATATCCTGCATATCTTTATAATGATTCTCGAGCGTATCACAAATTTTAACAAACTCGTTATATGCGTCGGGGAGGTCGTTTTTCAACTGGTCAATAGTGTTAGGTGTGCGTATTCCCGCAACGACGTCTTCCCCTTGTGCATTAATAAGATACTCGCCCATTAATTTCTTTTCGCCGGTTGCGGGGTCGCGGGTGAACGCAACGCCGGTTCCCGAGGTATCGCCCAAATTGCCGAATACCATAGCTTGTACATTAACGGCGGTTCCCCAAGAGCCGGGAATATTGTGCATACGGCGGTAGTATATCGCCCTTTCGTTGTTCCAAGAGCGGAATACCGCTTTTATCGCGCCCATAAGTTGTTCCTTAGGGTCGGTAGGGAAGTCCGCGCCTAATTTTGCTTTATACTCCGCTTTAAATTTATTTGAAAGCTCTTTTAAGTCGTCGGCGGTCAATTCCGTGTCGTTTTTAACCCCCTTCTTCTCTTTCATTTCGTCTATTAATTCTTCAAAATATTTTTTACCGACCTCCATAACGACGTCGGAGTACATTTGAATAAATCTTCTGTAACAGTCGTATGCCCATCTTGCGTTACCGGATTTTTTCGCGATAACCTCAACAACCTCTTCGTTAAGCCCTAAATTGAGGACAGTATCCATCATGCCCGGCATGGACGCTCTTGACCCCGAACGAACCGACACTAAAAGAGGGTTCTCTTTATCGCCGAATTTCTTTCCGGTTATCCCTTCCATTTTTACGACAAATTCCATGATTTCCTTTTGAATCGAATCGTTAATAACCTCGCCGTCCTCATAATACTGGGTACAAGCCTCGGTTGTTACGGTAAACCCTTGTGGTATAGGTAAATTTAGGTTGGTCATTCCCGCTAAATTAGCCCCTTTTCCGCCGAGAAGCTCCCGCATTGTCTCGTTGCCTTCCGAAAACAGATAAACAAATTTTTTAGCCATTTTATCCTCCTACATAATTTAGAAGCTGTATTCATAGACATCACCGCTCATCTTTCGGCGAATTTTCCGCCATACTGCGTTAAAAAATTTCTTAAATATCAACGGATATTCGCGAAATTTTTGCCTTGTTTGACGAAAACTTCGCTCGAAATTTAAACGATTCGTCTATGAACACCACTTCTTAGAAAATTTTAACATTTTTTATTATATCACCTTAATAAATAAAAATCAAGTGTTTTTTCACAAACTTTTCTATATATTCATATAATGATAGTATTTACAATATATATAGGGGGAGTTTACATAATGCTTACACAAGAACGATACAACGAATTTGAGGCGAAGCTTCGGCGGGAAATTTGCGGGGCGGCTGAGGCATTAAACGAAAGCGACATGGCGTTCGCCGTATTCGCCGCCACAAAATGTAACGCAAAATACTGGAACAAAACGGGCAACGGCGGCTGGCGACTTAAGACGGAGGTCGCGCCGTCCGCCGCAATAAAAGACATATTCGACAACGGTTGGCAATATGCGACGGAGTGTGCTACGGCAATGGAGATAGTATATTATAAGGCGTTGCTCGAGGTATACGGCGACGAGCTTTTTGACAACACCTTTCATTCGATATACCTCATGGATTGGGACATTCGCGAGCCGCTTTTGTCAAAGGCGGGAAGCATGAGCGAGGGCGCGCTTATCGCGGGAGACCGCGGCTATTTTGCTAACCCCGACCACGACCCGACTCTCCCCCAATGGCAGGGGGAGAACGTCATTGTGCTTTCGGTTGCGGACGGCGGTCGTTACTACGGACACGGAATCGGTATTTCCTCGGGCGATAACATTATTAACGCGCTCAACTCCCGAAGAAAGGCAGGAAATCCGCGCTCCGCGTACCTCATGAAAAGCGTCGGTCGCCCCGATTTTAAAAAATTAGCCGATGTAATGTATTCCGAAAAAGCAATAACGGTGTGGAAAGAGTTTCCGCCCGCCGTCCCCGCTATGAGCCTTCCGAGCAAAAACGGAACGCGACATTTTGTTTAAAAGCTATATTTAAAATTATCTCTTGACAAAAATAATGTCGTGTGTTATACTCTTTATTAATATAGAGATATTATACATTTTTGTTGGAGGTGCTATACTTATGATGCGTCTTATTACACGTTCGGACTTTGACGGACTTGTTTGCGGAGCGTTACTTCGCCAAGCCGGGATTATTGACCACTACAAATTCGTCCACCCAAAGGATTTACAGGATGGTCTTATTGAAGTGAACGAAAACGATGTTCTCGCTAATGTACCTTATGTAAAGGGGTGCGGGCTGTGGTTCGACCACCATTCTTCAGAGGAAGAAAGAAACGAAGCGCACGGGAACTTTAAAGGGCAAAGTCGCGCCGCGCCGAGCTGTGCAAGAATTGTTTATGAATATTACGGCGGCGCGGAAAAATTCCCGCATTTTGTAGAATTGATGGAGGCCGTCGACAAAATCGACTCGGGACAGCTCACGAGAGAAGAAATTCTCGACCCCGAGGGTTGGGTTTTGGTTGGGTTTGTAATGGACCCGAGAACGGGGTTGGGGCGTTTTCGCGACTTCACAATCTCTAACTATCAGCTTATGGAGAATCTTTTGTTCTGTTGCCGCGGAATGTCCGTTGAACAAATCCTCAACCTCCCCGACGTTGCGGAGCGGCTCGATTTATACGATGAACACGTTAAAAAGTTTAAAGAGATGATTAAGGAATGTACAAGGGTTGAGGGCGACGTTATTATAACCGACCTCCGTCATATTGAACACGTTATATATGCGGGGAACAGATTCATTGTGTACAGCCTTTATCCCGAACAAAACATTTCGGTTTGGATTTCGCCCGGCAAACGGGAACAGGGGCAGCCCGCAAAGGACTGTTCGGTTGCCGTCGGACACTCAATCCTTAACCGCACAAGTAAGGTCGACGTAGGAAGTCTTATGCTCAAATATGGCGGCGGCGGACATAAAATGGTAGGAACCTGTCAGTTTAAGGACGAGGTTGCCGATGAAATGTTGCCTAAATTGCTCGACGAGATTATTAATTATAAAGAATAAAAAATAGCGTATAATGCTCCTTAATCACTAATCGAAAAAAAGTGGTTAATGGAGTGTATTGTCATTATGGAGGATATCATGTTTATTACAATCACAAAAAGAAGAATTATTTCGATTTTGCTTACTGCGGTTATGATTCTTAATATTATTCCCGTCCCCGCAATTGCGGTAAGCGCGGAAGAAAAAGCGAGTACCTACAATGTAACAACAATACTTGAGCCTTCGATTGACGCAAAACGCACAGGCTTGTGGTTTGACGAATGGTCGTCTATGATGCGAGGGCTACAGCGTTTAGAATATAGCGGCGGATATTATTACGGCGACAATTATGAATACTATAATCCAAAAACGGGAGAGCATTTGTTTACCGACGGTTGGTTTGCAGATAAAGTAGTGGGCTATTCCGGCGATTATTTAATACGAGATTTTTATGAAGACGTTGTGATTGTTGAAACCGAAGACAAAGTCTTTATTATTGATTATGACGGCGAGGTTAGGGGGAGCTTTGACTATGAACTCGCAGAATATTATGACGGTGACGAAGATTGGTATATCGGAATCAGTGAGGGTTTATTAGCCGTTCGGGTAGGCGGGAGGTATGGCGATTACGGCTTTGTCAATATGGAAGGCGAATTGGTTATCCCGCTCGAGTATAGTATAGTGAAATGGTTTAATGAGGGCTTGGCACAGGTCGGAAAAGGCTTTAACTGGATTGAATCCGACAACTACTACGGCGGTTATTACGAATACTACAAATACGGATTTATTAATCCAAAGGGAGAGGTTGTTATTCCGATTGAATACGATTATGTCGGTGATTTCGGGGGCTGGTTTTACGGTCAAAACTCGGAGGACGGTAAATTTGCGCCGGTATACAAGGGACAAAACTGGATTGAGCGTGATGACGGGGAAATGCGCGGGTATTATGAGGAAGCGAAATGCGGTTTTATCAACACAGAGGGCGAGGTTGTTGTTCCGCTTGAATATGATTGGTGCGAGTATTTTTACAACGGCTATGCAAAAGTCTATAAAGACGAAAAAAAAGGTTTTGTTGACACAAAAGGCAACGTAGTGGTACCGATTATCTACGATGAAATTCATAATTTCGACGAGAACGGTATTGCGGCGGTCGCCATAGGCAGTTGGAACAATTATAAATGGGGTTATGTCAATACAAAGGGAGAGGTTATTGTCCCTATTGAGTATAGCTCGGTTTGGACGCACGGCTTTGTTGACGGCTTATCAATAGCTATAAAAAACAACAAATTTGGATTTATCAATACAAAGGGTGAAGTTGTTATCCCGCTCGAGTACGGCTCGGCGTGGACTTTCAGAGACGGGTTCGGTATCGTCTTTGAGGGGAGCGGCGCAACGGGTAAACGCGGCATTTTCGATTCAAGCGGCAACGTCATACTGCCGGTCGAATATGATGAGGCGCGGTACTTCTCCGAGGGACTCGCGGGGGTCGGTAAGGACGGCAAAACGGGATTTATTAACGAAAAGGGCGAAACCGTGATTCCGTTTGAATACAGCTATTCGTCATATAATAATAACCCGTTTTATTATCCGGGGCCGGGTTCGTGGAGCAGTACGATTCAAGATAAGGTGTATAAATTCAGCAACGGAATGACGACGGCGCATAAAAACGGCAAGTGGCAGGTTATTAACACAAAGGGCGAATACATCGGCGACAGCATTGAGGATTTAGAAGGGCGTTACTGGCGCAGTGAAAGCCTGACCGTTATTCGTACGGGTTTAGAAACGGGGCTTTTCGGCTATGACGGCGAGATTGTTATCCCCACGGGGACATTCGATGAGTTTATCTACGCGGGAACCGAGGACGACGCAACCTATGCTTGGGTGAGGAAGAATGATTTATGGGGGATTGTTTCAATCGCCCCCAATACCGCTACAACGACCAAATCCCTCCCTAACTTCATCTCCCCAATAGAAATAATCGCCGACAAATCCGACTGGATTTCTGTTTCTAATCGTGAAGAATTAGAGGCAATTGCGGACAATTTGGACGGCAAGTATTACTTGGTCAATGATATTGATTTGTCGGGCAAAAACTGGACACCGATTGGTTGTCTTAATAAAGACGCGGGTTCTTCGCCTTCACGTTTTACAGGAGTCTTTGACGGGCAGGGGTATGAAATCAGCAATCTCACTGTTACGGGCGGCAACCGCGATATGCCAATCGGGTTGTTTTCCTATGCCGATTCCGCAACCATTAAAAACGTAGGATTAAAGAACATCGATATTCAGGCTACGGCTTACGAAAGCATTTCTATAGGAGGAATAAGCGGCTCTGTCGCGGATTCAGACATAGAGAATTGCTACAGCATGGGGAGTATTGCTACCTATGGCGATTCTTATGTAGGCGGGATTGTCGGCATAGCCTACAACGAAAACACCGTTACGGATTGCTACAATACTGCCGACATAATAATTGAAGATACGCTTATGCGGGACATCTTCCCCTATGCGGGAGGGATTGTAGGTTACCTAAATCTCGGTTGGAGCGGACTCGTAAGTAGAGTTATCGTAAACAACTGCTATAACACAGGTGACATTACCGCTACCGGCTACAATTCGACCGTCGGCGGTATTGTCAGTTATCTTTGCAACAGTTCTGATGTCATACAATGCTATAATTCCGGAAATATAACTGCTGTTTCTCCGACGGGGATTCTTGTAGATGAAGTCAACGGCGGTGCAAGCCTGTCCGCTCTTCCTCCGAAGTTCGCAAGAGCAGGGGGAATCAGCGGTATTGTTGCCGGCAGCGAGATTAGAGATTGCTATAATATCGGTTCTGTAACCGCTGTTGCGGCGGACTACGCAATAGCGGGCGGAATCGCCGCTATAGTAATGTCTAACGGCGCGTTGTACAAAACCTATAATTCGGGCGATGTTTCTGCTACTGCCGAATGGAGTTGTACTGTAGGCGGTATTTCCGGTGAGAACAACGAGGAAGCCGACATTTCACACAGCTACTGGAGCATAGACAGTCAGCAATCGGAAAACGGCGTTCCCGTAGACGAGAAAAGAGGTCAAGGCTACAGTAATGATAATGTAGGGACTACCACCCCCCTCACCACCGTGCAAATGCAACAGCAGTCTTCGTTTGTCGGGTTCGACTTCGACAATGTATGGACGTTTATCGACGGCGTGAATAACAATATGCCTGTATTGCGGGCGTTTGAGCATATGTATACGCCAACAACAACCGAGCCGCCAACTACCACAACACAGCCTGTTACTACAACAACCGAACCGCCAACTACCACAACACAACTTGTTACTACTACAACAGAGCCTGTTACTACTACGAACGATACCTCAAGTAACAATACGTCTTCGGAGACTTCCCCTGTAACAACAACGACGACGGGATTGACGTCGGGAACGCCCATCGTTACAGAAACCACCGTCACCACTACCACAACAAATGCGGCGTCGTGGACATACCCCGCTTCGGAGTCAACCGCGGAAACAACTGCGGCTATAATGCCGCCGATTTGTAAATGCGAAGGAGATATATGCAATAATTTGACGTTAAAGCCCGGGCATATTCTCGGGAATGAGGGAATTGAAATCTTTGATTTTATTGAACTCCTTCTTTATTTGGTTAAGCTCGGCGGAAGTACAATTGAATTGTGTGAAAATGCGTTTAACGCCGCGCTTATTACGAAAGAATCCGTAAAAAACGGTAACCCCGAAATTTTTGACGGTATTGAAATTCTTATGTATTTAGTCGGACTTCCGTGTGAGCTTAACGCAGATAAGTCAATTGTTGACAAAGACCACCCCGGGAATTTGCCTATTGTTCCTTTAAGCGAAGAGCGCGAGAGGAAAATTTTGGAAGACTATGCCGAATTTATTAACGAGAACAACCTTTTTCACCGTTCGTCGGAAGTAAAGCCTTATACCGCCGATGATTTGAAATTGTTAAGGTATTGCGGAAGCTTCGGCGGCTATGATATTGTTTCGATTTATCCAAAAGAAATGGATATGCACGATGATGTTATGACTATCGAAATTGACGGCTATAAAATATTCGATACGTTGAGCAGTAGTGAGGATATAATGGTTTATACCGGCGATGATTTTGTCGGAATAGCCGCCGCATATAACCGAGGCTTGTTACAATTGGAGGATATAAGAGCCTTAACCTTCCAAAATATAAGACGGGCTTATACGCATTATATTCGGGGCGACAATTCTATAGAGGATTATAAAACTGTTTATGATAAGGTAATAATCACAAACTATTACGGGCGCGGCGAAAAGGGATACGAAATTTTTTCGGTAGAGAATAGGCATTTGACCGAAAAAATCGGCAAAATTGAAATAGCCGGGTATAAGCTAAACGATAACATTATAGTTCGACATCATTGGTTTAACGAATTATCAGATGCGTTTAAAAATGGCTATATATCCGAAAAAGATATTGTTAATCTTTATAATGAGTATTTTTCGACCGCATGACCGCGTACAACTATTATATGTGCCGTGGGCGTACCTACGGTTATAGATATGTCGGTTTCGGAAGAGTCGGAACGAGAGCCGCTCATGTTGGTTCCGCGCGACATTGACCGCGTTATAGCGCGTTATGCAAAAACAATCTCCGCCGCGCTCAATCGGGCGTTGAACCCCGAATTGACCGAAGCGGAGATTGAAGAATTAACACTATAGGCGTTATAAAAGAAACAGTTGAACCCAAAATTGTGTTCCGTTACTGCTACGGGCATATCCTACGCCTATATGCGTATAATTACCCATAATATTCTTATAATGGTCGGGGGAATTAATCCAACCGTCGACAACATCTTGCGGCGAGGTGTATCCGCTCGCAATATTCTCGGCTATCCCCCCCCAACCGGTTATATTGTAATCGCCGAAAACGGTCATCCATGCCCTACCGTCGGGGCGGTCATGATTATAATATTGTACAAGCTCCTCCGCTCTTTTTGCCGCCGCCGAGTTCAACGCTTCGTTATCGGACTTAAGCGCGGGCTTTCCTTTTTGTTCTCTGACTTTATTTGTAAGTTTTACTACATCGTCGGTTGTGGTGTCTCTGTATGGTGGGCGGGGGGTACTGTTGACTCCGATATTATTTTCGACGCCCACTAAATATTTTAATATTTCGACGGCGCAGAAAATTGTCGGTTTGCCCGCGGCAATGCCCTCGTTGCTTATAGTCGCCGCATTATACCGTGAGGTGTTGACAAAGCCTTTGTTTTCAATCGCACTGTCCATTCCCGTTAAATATTTCAAAATTTCGATTACGTCAAATATTGTGGGTTCGTTACCCCCTAAAACACAGCCTTTGCCTAAAGCTCCGACTCCGACCGACATAGATGTAATTAACATCACCGTTATAATGATTTTCGATATTGTTTTTTTCATATTTTTTACCGTTCCTTTCATATACACAGCTTTACTTACTTACTTACTTATATATAGTTCTTTAACATCTGCTATTATACATATATTGTTGTTGTTTGTCAAGAGTTATTTTTTGGATAAATCTCTGTGAAAAACCGTAGCTTTATAACCCGAGGCTTTTAATTGTTCAAGCAACCGCTCCGCAAAGGTTACGCTTCTGTGTTTGCCGCCGGTACAGCCGAAGGCTATAACAAGCTGACTCTTTCCTTCGGCGACATATCGAGGAATGAGAAATTCGAGAAGCTCCTTGAGTCGTCTTTCTAACTCTTGTGCCGTTTCGTTTTTCATTACAAAGTCGCGCACCTCGCTTTGAAGTCCGGTTTTTGCTTTTAATTCGGGGATATAAAAAGGGTTGGGCAAAAAGCGAACGTCAAAAACCAAGTCTGCGTCGCCGGGGATACCGAATTTGAACCCGAACGACGTGCATTTGACCAACATCGAATCGCTCATTTTATCGAGGAAAAGATTTGCTACAGCCTGTTTCAATTCAGCGGTCGATAACATACCCGTATCAATTGTATAATCTGCTATTTCGGCAATGGGCGCGAGAATTTCCCGCTCGTCGCCGACCGCCTTATCCATATTGCCGTCCTCTGTGTTAAAGAGCGGGTGAAGGCGGCGGGTTTCCTTGTACCGTCTTTTTATTGCGTCATCGGACGCATTGAGGAAAATCACTTTAACATTAACGCCCGACCGTTTTAATTCGTCGATAATTCCGTTAAGACCGAGAAACATTTCCCCGCCTCTTATATCGGTAACAAACGCCGCCTTTTTTAACCGCTCGTCCTCAACCTGCGCGCATATTGCCGAGAACTTCGGAATCAACTGTGGCGGTATATTGTCAATACAAAAAAAACCAATGTCTTCCAAGGCATTGATTGCGGTGGATTTCCCCGAACCGGACATTCCCGTTATTATTATAAATTCCATTTATTTACTACCTTATTATTTTAAATAGACCTCCGCGAAGGTCTAATATACCCTATTAATTCGCAGAAGGTATCTCTGTTTTTTCAAGACTGCTAATCGTTTTATTTAAGACCTCATCTAAAATATCTTCCGGAAGTTTTTCGATAAAAGAAAACTTTCTTGCGTGTAAATCAACAGTTTTTAAGTGGTCACAGAAAATAAACCCCGTTGTTTCGGTTCGGTCATCAAGCAAAACGTGCATCGGAAAATCCCTTGATGTATTACTTATCGGACAAACACAGATAATATTGGTTATTTTAGTTATAAAATCGTTAGAAATAACTACAGCGGGGCGATATCCTCCTTGCTCATGCCCTTTGGTCGGATTGAAGTCGAGTTTGATTATATCGCCTTGTTTTACCATATTTCGTCACCTGCGGGCTTCCCCCAATCAATTTCCTCTTGTTGAAAAAATTGATTGGTCGGATAATCTTTAAAATACTCTTGAATAGTTTTTCGTGAACTTTCATCGGCAATTTTAGTTATAACCAATTTTTCTCCGTCTGTTTTTATTTCTACAAGCGATTTTTCTTTTAATCCAACAAAATCAACAAATTCACTCGGAAATCTGATTCCGAGTGAATTGCCCCATTTGTTTACCCTCATGGTTTTCGCGCTCATATATCATCACTCCTTTGTTTATTGTATATGTTTATTATATCATATAATTTTATTATTGTCAAATTTTAATTGACTTTATCATTATTATTAAAGTATAATATCACCTACTCCATATACGGGTCTACCCCCTACCACTACTCCCATACCTCAACCTCTCGTTCAAGCATAATCCCCGTTTTGTCGAATACATCGTCTTGAATAAGCTTAATAAGGCGGGTGACGTCATCGAACGTCGCGCCGCCTTTGTTTACGACAAATCCCGCGTGTTTCTCACTCACCATTGCCCCACCTACGGTTTTCCCGCGAAGTCCGCAATCGTCGATTAGCTTTGCGGCAAAGTGTCCCGGGGGGCGTTTAAACGTACTGCCCGCGCTCGGAAGCTCCAACGGCTGTTTCTCTCGCCGTTTATCGGATATTTCGGTCATTTGTGTTTTTATTGCGGTTTTATCGCCTTTTTTGAGGCGAATAATCGCTTTTGTTATAACCCAATCGTTATCGGTAAAAATGCTGTGTCTGTATGAAAGGCTCATATCCTCGACGGCTATTTGTTTTATGGGTAATTCGTCTTTTTCAAAACAACCGACGTCTATATATTCACACGACGTAACTATATTGCTCATTTCTCCGCCGTATGCGCCCGCGTTCATGTATATCGCGCCGCCAACCGAGCCCGGTATACCGTATGCAAACTCGAGCCCGGTCAGCGATTTTTCATAAGCCGCTTTGCACACGCTCGAAAGCCTCGCTCCCGCCATACATTCTATGGTATCGCCGTTTATATTTGTTTCGGCGAAGTCATCGCTTAAAAGTAAAATCAACCCTTTTAAGCCGCCCGAGCTTATTAAAACATTACTCCCTTTTCCTAATATACGATATTGAACGGCATTTTTTTTGCAGAACATTAATAATTCCCGAAGTAACGCGATATTGTTGATTTTAACGATGTTACAATTGCCGCCGATTTTAAACGAAGTGTAGGGGGCGATTGTAATGTCTTCAAGAAGCTCCCTCCCATATCTATAACAAATCTCTCTTATATTCACTAATATACTACTCCTTAACTGTCAACTGTCATCAGCCGTCCTTCCATTCTTCCACCACGGTATTGCTTTCCGTGCTTAGTCCTAATTGCTCCATTAAGTCCTGTGCCGCGTTATAGCCCATTCGTTTTTGCCTGTTATTCATTGCGGCTACCTCGAGGATTACCGCTAAGTTACGTCCCGGCTTTACCGGAATAATAAGGCGGGGAACCTTCACGTTAAGAATAGACAAAAAGTTATTGTCGAGACCCATTCTGTCATAATTCTTTGCGGCGTCCCACTGTTCAAGCTCAACAACCATGTTTATTTTTTCGGAGGGTTTAACCGCGCCTATACCAAAAAGCTGTCTCGCGTTGATAATGCCTATTCCGCGCAGCTCCATAAAATGTCTGATGTTATCGGGGGAGCTTCCGACTAAGGTTATATTGGACGTTTTGCGGATTTCAACGGCGTCGTCCGCTACCAGCCTGTGACCGCGTTTCACAAGCTCGATTGTGGTTTCGCTCTTACCTACGCCGCTTTCTCCGAGAATGAGTATTCCTTCGCCGTATACCTCAATAAGCGTACCGTGTCGGGTTATACGAGGGGCGAGATAAAGGTTTAAATAAGCGATAATTTTCGAAATAAGCACAGATGTGCTTTCGACGGTTCCTAAAATTGCGACGCCGTGCTTTTTTGCCATAACCATTAGCTCGGGTGCCGGTTCAATCTCTCTCGCCAATATGATAACGGGCGGCTTTGTCGACAGAAGCTTATCGAAAATATCGAACTTATCTTGTTCATCGCAATGTGAAAGAAACGCAATTTCTGCTTTCCCAACTATCTGTATGCGGCTATTGTCGAAATATTCATAATACCCCGCAAATTGTAGACCCGGGCGGTTAATATCGTTATTTCTGACAAGAATTTCATCGGTGGGGGCGGGAGTATAAAACACCTCAAGCTCAAATTCTTTTATAATTTTAGCGAGCGTCATATCAAACTCCGACGGCTTCGATTCTGACATATTGAAAAATCCTCTCTTTTATACGTTTTCTAAGCATGATAATAGTATACTATACATGGATTATTTTTACAATACTTATTTTACAAATATTTGTTAGAATAAAAGCTGGCAGGGGTGGCTCTGCCGCCCCGAAGCTGGATAGATTTTTGTTCGTAGAGGTTTTGTGCATCGGAAAGGAATCAGAGGACAAATAGAAACGCCGCTTAATAAAAAGCGGCGTTTCTATACATACCAACAACATTTTAGAGGATTTTAGATGTTCACTTTCTTAAGAAATGGCTGAATAATCAACTTATTATTCTACTTTTCCCTAAGACTCTTTTATCGCGATTACTTCTCTGCCTTTATAATAGCCGCAAGCACCGCATACTCTGTGCGGGACTTTTAAAGCGTTACAGTTATCGCATACAGAGAAAGCGGGTGCAGATAATCTGCTCACTACCGAACGTCTCTTGTCCCGTCTCGCCTTTGAATGTTTCCTCTTTGGAACCGCCATGATTTGCACCCCCTTTGTTTTCAAATAATCAAATAAAGCTGTTCGTTATAAACGAACGCAAAAGCTATTGTAGCACAGATTATGACTTATGTCAATAGTTTTTTACACTTTTTTTATGCTTTATTTATATATACCTTTTTATACTCTCCGTCAATTCGCCTATATCGGTGGAAAAGGTTAGGGTTACAACCGTATTTCCGGAAATTTTATGGATTTTATCGAGCATACCGCCCACCTTATCCATATCATCTCTGTCGTTTCTTACGATTCGAAGTATACCGTCAACAAAAATATGTGTACAATCATAATCGGACGCCATAATCCCCGTTATAAACCCGCGCATAGAATGACAGCCGGCGATTTCATAATCCTCAATATTAATTAAACGGACATCGTGTTTAATATGCGAATTAAGCGAATTTCCGAGCTGTATTGCTACGACGTTCCCCTTGCTCTCATCTTTCGCGCCGCGTATCGCCTCAATCAAAAGCTTTGTTTTACCCGAACCTTTTCTCCCCGGAATTAGTTTAACCATTTTACCGCCCTCCTTATAAATTATATTTAGTTGTTTAGCTTTCCCTCTTTTTAGCTCTTGTTTAGCTTCGCTAACAATTCTTTTTTTTCTTTTTCATAGCCGGATTTGCCTAAGAGCGCGAACATATTCTTTTTATATGACTCGACCCCGGGTTGGTCAAAAGGATTCACCCCGAGTATATATCCCGAAATTGCACAGGCTTTTTCGAAAAAGTAGATTAAATATCCCAACTCATACTCGTCTAACTTAGGCTGTTCAAGGATAATGTTCGGCGTTTTTCCCTCCGTGTGCGCTAATAAAGTCCCTTGAAACGCTTTTTCGCAGACCTTTGACATATTCTGTCCCGAAAGGAAGTTGAGTCCGTCGATATTGTCGGGGTCGTCATCAAGGAAGAAATCCGAATCGGTGTCTTTGTACCAAACCACCGTCTCAAATATAATGTTCGAGCCGTCTTGTATATACTGTCCTAACGAGTGTAAGTCCGTGGAGAAGGTTGCCGACGCGGGGAACAGCCCCTTGCCGTCCTTTCCTTCGCTTTCTCCGAACAATTGTTTAAACCACTCATTCATCATCATAAACGAGTTCTCATATGCTACAAGAAGCTCAACGGAAAAGCCTTTACGTAATAATAAATTACGCAACGCCACATATTTATAACACTCGTTTTTGTTTAAATCGGGCTGATTTGCGTCGGTCATAGCTGCCCTTGCCCCCGCCATTAATGCGTCAATATCACACCCCGCCACCGCAATGGGGAGTAAGCCCACCGCAGTTAAGACGGAATAACGCCCGCCAACATCGTCGGGAATCACAAATGTTTCGTAGCCTTTTTTGTCGGCTAATTCCTTAAGCGTTCCCCTCGCCTTATCTGTTACGGCAAATACGCGCTCTCTTGCACCCGCCTCGCCATATCGCTTTTCGATAATTTGTTTAAAAACTCTGAACGCTAAAGCGGTTTCGGTTGTGGTTCCCGATTTTGAAACAACTATAACCGAAAAATCTTTATTTTCCAAAACCGACAAAACTTGATTCATGTAAGCGGGCGAAAGACTATTCCCCGCGAAATATATTTCCGGCTTTGATACCGAATTGTATAAGGTGCCTTTTAATGCCTCAATAACCGCGCGCGCGCCTAAGTACGAGCCGCCTATGCCGAGTACAATAACGACCTCGGAATTTCCGCGTATCTTTTCTGCGGCGGATTTTATTCTTTTAAATTCGTCTTTATCGTAGTTTTCGGGCAATTCAAGCCAACCTAAAAAATCGCTCCCCGCTCCTTTTCCGGAGTGAAGCGCGTTATGTGCAAGCTCACAAGCCGGCGCGATTTGCTCAAGCTCATGGTCTTTTATAAACCCCTTTAATAAAGAGGAATTGATTTTTACAGCCATATTTTACCTCCGTTGCTTTTCCCTTTTTAATCATTATATACAAATATTGGCTAAAAGTCAAGAGGGTTTTGTGTAATATTTTTGTATTTATTAATTTTTTATGTATTCGGTATGATTAATGTTGTTTTAGATTTTTTAGTTAAAACTTTGTTAATTTAAAATTCAAGCTATTGACAAAACAATTTCTCGTACCACGAGAGGGCGGACGTACCAGCGGCGACCGGACCTTCTTTTTCTACGACAAAGCGGACTATGTTTTCGGCCTCAATACCCCGGAGACGAAAGCTCCCTGGTCTCTGGAGAAGTTGAAGATTCGACGAGACCTTTTTCAAGAACGGGTGAGGCAATGCGCCGAGGCGACCGGTGATGAAGCGGCGCAAAAGCTTTTGGTGTTTCTGGAAAACGTGGCCAAAGGAAACGAAACTATAGCATTACCGGAAAAAATGACGTCAACCGACCTTTTTGCATTCGTATATGAGCCGGACGACGACATCTTGATGACGGAAAGGGAGAAAATCAAAAATTATTGGAAGCGTCTTCGTTCACCGGGTGACACAAATCCGACGGAGCATAACAGGCAATGCCTTGTCACAGGAAACGACTGCGGCAAGATCGGCCTTTTCCCTCTAATTAAAAAAATTCCTGGAGGAACGACCAGCGGAGTCGGGTTGGTCAGTTTCAACGCAAAAGCCTTCGAATCTTACGGCTGGAGTTCCAATGAAAACGCGCCTGTTTGCCGTGAAGCCGCTGAAGCTTGTTCCACCGCGCTCAACCGCCTGGTTGACCCGGCGCCGCTTAATCCCAACGATCCATCCACAACTCTGCCGCGGCAAAACGTCAAACTCTCAGCAAATACTGTAGCCTGTTACTGGAACCGCGGCAAAAGCAAATTTAGCTGCGAAGTGGGTGGTTTATTCGGCCCGGATCCCGAAAAAATAGGAGAGCTTTATCGAAGTATATGGAAGGGCAAGATGCCTTCTATTGAAGAAAACGACGAATTTTACGCATTGACCATAACCGGAACTCAAGGGCGCGCTATTTTGAGGGATTGGTTCGAATCCACCATAGATCAAGTTCAGGAAAAACTGTGCCTGTATTTCAAAGACATCGAGATATCTAGGAATAATCGTTCCTTAAAAAATTTTGGAATTCCTCACGCTATCAATTTTTTGCTCGAAGCCATTGCCGACCCCGCGAAAAATCGGGCTGAAACCGTTCCCGGCCACTTGGCGGGAGCCTTGTGGAACGCGGCCTTCAGCGGACATTTGTATCCCGAAACAATCTTGCAGCGAGCTGTAGAAAGGTACCGTTGTGAAATAGGAAAATGCAACGACGAGGAAGACGGATGGATCACGCGAGAGCGATGTGACGCACGCGCCGCCCTCATTAAAGCGGTCTTAAACCGTAAAAAACATAAAGATACTGAAAATTTTCAGTATCTT
>WRHO01000018.1 GCA_009783205.1 Oscillospiraceae bacterium | reverse complement strand
CCCTAATTGACTGAGCCGTGTTAAGCGTTTATCTTCCGCTAACAAATCTAATTGTAACATTTTTATCACCCTTTTACATTATAACATATCCGGGAGGTTTTTGGAAGGCCCCTTTACAGTATTACCACTCGCTCCCGTCGGTCAAGCCCACAAGATATAACAGTATTTCTATCCCGCAGAAGATTGTCGGCTCTCCCGCCGCTTTACCTTCCTTGCTCAATATTGCGGCTGAATTATTCTCCGCTTCGCTCGGCATTTTTACGAGATACAGAAGAATCTCTATGAAACAGAAGATTGTCGGCTCGTCATTGGATATGCCTTGTGTGGAGATTACGCCTTTTTTATGCGTGGGTACTAAAGTAGTTGTAGAGGGAGTAGTGTCGTGTTGCGGTGTAGTTGTGGTGGTCGGTGTTGATGTAGTTGTGATTGGCGCAGTATCGGTTGTTGCGGAGGTGGTTGTAGTTTCCACAGGGTTACAAACATCGCACTTACCACAATCCATACCGAAACAGCTTTCTAATAAAATATATTCGCTTAATTGTGAAACGGCTTTATATGCCGTTTTTGCACCGATTATCACATATATAGTCTTTAAAGCGGGAGTGTTTTCAAGTACAGAATAATAACCATTCAAACTCGGCGGAGTCTCCCCCTTAAATGTAATTGATGTAAGTGAGGTGCAACCCGAAAAAGTATAAGGATTTATACTCGTAACACTATTGCCGATTGTGATTGATATAAGCGAGGTGCAATCGCGAAATGCAGAGCTACTTATACTTGTAACGCTGTCTGGGATTGTGATTGATTTAAGCGAGGTGCAACCCGAAAACGTATAAGAGCTTATACTCGTAACACTATTAGGAATTGTGATTTCAGTCAAACTTGTGCACTCGTAAAATGCCGCAAAGCTTATATTCGTAACACTCTCGGGTACTGCGATTGAGGCTAAGCTTGTGCAACCGAAAAACGCACTATCGCCTATACTCGTAACGCTGTCGGGGATTGTGATTGAGATTAAGCTTGTGCAACTGAAAAACGCACTATCGCCTATACTTGTAACGCTGTTGGGGATTGTGATTGATTTAAGCGAGGTGCAACTGTAAAACACCCAACCGACTATACTTGTAACGCCGTCGGGAATTGTGATTGAGGTTAAGCTTGTGCAATCGCGAAATGCAGAACTACCTATACTTGTAACGCTGTCGGGGATTGTGATTGAGGTTAAGCCTGTGCAATCGCGAAACGCCCAGCGACCTATACTTTTAACGCTGTCGGGGATTGTGATTGAGGTTAAACTTGTGCAATCGAGAAACGTATTATCGCCTATACTCGTAACGCCATTACCGATTGTGATTGATGTAAGCGAGGTGCAATCGGCAAACGCAGAGTTACCTATACTTGTAACGCTGTCGGTAATCGTGATTGAGGTAAGCGAGGTACAATAGGAAAATGCAGAACTACCTATACTTATAACGCTGTCGGGAATCGTGATTGATGTAAGCGAGGTACAATAGGAAAATGCAGAACTACCTATACTTGTAACGCTGTTGGGGATTGTGATTGAGGTTAAGTTTGTGTTATTGGAAAATGCAGAGTCTGCAATAGCTTTTGTGTCATCGCGCAGTTTTATAGCGGTGTTTTCTTGCATTTCACCCTTAAAACTATAAGCGAATTTTCCCGCATAAACAACCCCATCATCTTGATTTTCATACCACTTTGTATCGCGAAACGCAGAACTGCCTATACTTGTAACGCTGTCGGGGATTGTGATTGATTCAAGCGATTGGCAATGGGAAAACGCAGAATAGCCTATACTTGTAACGCTGTCGGGGATTGTGATTGAAGTTAAGCTTGCACACAATGAAAACGCAGAATCGTCTATAATTGTAACGCCGTCGGGAATCGTGATTGAGGTTAAGCTTGTGCAATAGTTAAACACATTAGAACCAATACTCGTTACGCAGTCGGGGATTGTGATTGATGTTAAGCTTGTGCAATAAGAAAACGCACCTATGGCTATATTCGTAACGCTGTCGGGGATTGTGGCTGTGGTCAAGTTTCTGCAACCGGAAAACGCAGAACTGCCTATACTCGTAACGCCGTCGGGGATTGTGATTGATGTTAAACGCGAGCGACCGAGAAACGCATTAGAACCTATACTCGTTACGCTCTTGCTGTCGAGCGTATTCGGAATTGTTACATCACCGCCGTCTCCTATGTATTGGGTAATCGTTACGGTGCCGTCTTCATTATCGGAATATGTATAATCATCAAACTCCGTAGCATTTGCGGGAAGAGTCGCCGTCGGCAAAAATGTCAACACCATACAAAAAACAATAAACGTCGATATAATCCTATTTCTCGTCCCTCTCATTCCTAAAGCCTCCAATTTTTTAATCCTCAATGTGTATTTTTTATCATAACACAAGTGTAAAAAAATGTCAAGGGTCAATGTCTGAAAAAACATTAACCCTATTGACCCTTTAGATATACTTCTAAACAATAAATGCATCGGGGTAACCCTTACCGCGAAGCTCGTCGCGAAATTTCTCTGCATTCGATTTGTCGGCGAACGCGCCCACCTGCACCCTGTACAATATACTTTTTGCGGGCGGACTTTGAACGCCTTCGCCCTCTTCAATCCACGAAACGCCTAAGTATTTCAAAACGCCTTTTGCCGCGCATACGCCGTACCGTTTCTGTTTTTCGATTGTGTCAAATCTCACGCGGTCGGTTGCGTTGTCGATAAATCCCATTTCACAATAGGAAAAGGGTGCGGGAACGCTGTTAATGAGCGACGTATAATTTTGTCCGTTGGGTGTAGGGTGGGTGTTACAATTCCTTACGGGGTTTGGGCGCATTACCGTAATTGCTTTCATTTCGTCGGCAATTGCCGAGCTTAACTCAATCGACCTTAAGTGCATACCGTTGGTTTGCGTATAACACTCGAACCCGTTTCCGCCGCCCGCGTTCCAGTGGAAGGCGATACCCGCCGCCGGGCTTGCGTTCGCCGCTTTTTTGTAAAACTCGGTTAGCGGCTCCCCCGCCCATTCTATGCGATTAAGGATGGTTGTGAAGCCGTGCCGCTCCACCTGTCGTTTAAACTCGAGACCCGCCGCTAATGCGAGGTCTGTCTCGCGCAAGCCGCCGCCTACCGTGCCCGCGTCGTTCGCCCTGTGTCCGATTTCGATTACTATTGTTTTGTTCATTTGTAATACTCCTTTTGTGATTTTTTTATATTCTATCACAGAGTATACAAGCTTAGTGCCGGGTTTTGTTGCATAAGCAACGCGGGTGTTCACCGATTCATGTTCACGGGCCCATAAAGGTACGGAGAATATCCAATAATTCTTCATAATCGAGCGGCTTTCCTATATGACCGTTCATGCCCGTATTAAGACATTTGTCAATATCCTCTTTAAAAACATTTGAAGTCATTGCGATAATAGGTATTTCTTTATTCATAGCTCTGATTTGTCGGGTCGCCTCGTAGCCGTCCATTTCCGGCATTTGTAAATCCATAAATATAACGTCGTATTTATCCGGGTTTGCTTTTAATATATCGACCGCCTCGACTCCGTTTTCGGCACTGTCTATTTTTA
This sequence comes from Oscillospiraceae bacterium, assembly GCA_009783205.1. Lineage (GTDB taxonomy): Bacteria > Bacillota > Clostridia > Oscillospirales > Ruminococcaceae > Ruminiclostridium_E. Next base: position 34,648 of record WRHO01000018.1, on the reverse strand, counting down.
TTCCCGTTGCTTCGAGCCACGACTCAACAATTTCACGATTAACCGCAATATCGTCTACCAACAACATTGTACAGCCTTTAAAAGAGACGGTTTGGGGCTTTTTACGTTGATTTTGTTTTTCGGGAACTATATCGGTTGTCTTATTATTAGTGCCTTCTTCTGCTTTAAACGTAAAGGAGAAGGTCGCACCCTTTCCTATTTTAGATTCCACAGTTATCTCGCCCCCCATCATTTCTATTATATTTTTTGAAATAGCGAGACCTAAGCCGCTCCCCCCGTACCTTCTCGACGTATTTGAGTCGGCTTGTTCAAACGAATGGAAAAGCTTTTCCTTTTGTTCCTCGGTTATACCTATTCCGGTATCCGTAATGCTTATTCTGATTGTATAATTGCCGTAATTGTCTTTGTGTTCAAGCTTTGCGTTAAGCTCAATTGTGCCTTTTTCGGGGGTGAATTTATTTGAATTGGATAATAGATTTATAATAACCTGTGAAAGGCGTTGGTCGTCGCATATTATTATGCTCGGTATATTCTCGTCAATGTTCATCGTAAAGCTTTGCGACTTTTCTTCTAAGCGGAAGGCGACAATACCGGCGACCTTTTGAAGCATATTATTAAACTCAAACTCGCTCGTCGACAACTCAAATTTGTTCGACTCAATTTTTGATATATCCAATATATCGTTTATTACACCGAGAAGGTGATAAGAAGCCTCTTTTATTTTTTCGATAGCATAGTTCTTCCGCTCGGTGCTGTCGGTTGCTTCGGCAATGACGGTCATACCGATAATGGCGTTCATGGGCGTGCGTATTTCGTGACTCATATTTGCTAAAAATGTCGATTTCGCGCCGCTCGCTATCTCCGCCTGTTTCTTTGCCTTCATCAACTCGGAGGTCATATGACTGCTTCGTATAAACAGAACCATTGTTAAAATAATAATAACAATCGAAAGAGAAATCGCCCCTATGAGCCAGGGTCGCTGAGACATTATAATTTGTGACTTGTAATCGTATGATTTTGTCATCCATTGTTCAACAACAAAATCCACATCAACGAGCGATAACGCCTTATCAACAATGTCGCGCAAAACGGTATATTCTTTGCCGTAAGCGAACGAGGCTTTATAAAAATGGTCAAACAAGTAATTAATTTTATAGCTCGAATATTCATAATAGTTTATATATAAAAGAAGCTTTGTTTTCGATACCATAACCAAATCAAATTCATCGTTTTCCATTGCAAAAAACGCTTCGTCAACCGTCTCGTATTGTTTTACATCGTGTGCGTCGGGGAACCACGTTTTAAACATTTCACAATGAGCGGTATTGTTAATAAGCGCGATTCTCGCGTTGGGTATTTCCGATAACGACAGATTGGGGAAAGACGCTTTTGACAAAAGCGCGTATTGGTCTTCTAAAAATTTTACCTCGCCCCACTCATAATACTGAGCCCTTTCATCGGAATACACCAAATCGGAGAACATATGCGCCCTTCCGTCGTTTAACATTGCGATTAATTCACCCATCTCGGCGTTCATTTCGTTCGCAATTCTAAATGTTAATCCCGTAATTTTCTCGACCTCGCTCAATAAATCCACCGCGATTCCGTCCCATTTTTTCTCGTGTGTATCGTAAAAAACGGTAGGATAATTAAAATATTGAAGCGCGATAGGAATGGACTCGGCAGAATTAAGATATGCTTTTTCCTCGTCCGTCAGATAGGTTTGGAATTTGTTTTTCTTATACGCCTCATATCCCTTATTGTATAATTCGTTCAAATAGGGCTTCGCGCCGTTATGAAGGGCTTTATTGACGACAGTAATAATTGGCTCGAGTTCGGATAAAGCCGTCGATAACGCCACCGGACTAAATATAACGGGGTAAAAGCTTTCGGCGTAAACATCGCTGTAATAATCAAAAAAGCTTTCCTGTGTACTCTCGTTTAAAAAGGAATCCACCTCGCCGTTTTCTAAAGCGGCATAAATATCATCAATATTATTAAAAAATACGGCTTCATATTGTTCCTCATTTAAACGCGCCGCAACGTCTTCAATCGTCGATGTTCCTTCTATAAAAGCATACCGCGGCAATCGTTCTTCTTCTATTGCTTGAATCGAGCTACTGCCTTTTATTCTGAAATGTTGAACAGAGCGGGTGGCTATATCGTCGGTCATATGAAAATAGTTCTTCCGCTCCTCCGTCGGCGTTATGTCCCCGGTGAACGCCGTTTCGCCGCTCATGAATTTATCGAGAAATTCGTTAAATTCAATATGCGCCGGAATGAACTCTATGCCGAATAACTCGGTAAGCCATTCGCACAAAAACTTGGAAAACCCCTTGATTTCGCCGCTGTTGTTATCTTTAAAGGTTTCTGTACTCGGCGTCATACCGTATATAAAGGTTGTATACTTTTTTTGAAGCTCTTCAATTGCCGCGATTTCCTCATCGGTTATATCCGGAATATCATGAAAGTCGGTGAAAATTACGCCTTCTTCAGTTGTTTCAAATAAGGATTGCGGTAAAGCTTTTTCACGTACACAGCCCGTACAACCGAGCGTAACGGCAATTATAACAATAATCGCCGAAAACATCTGCGTCGTTCTCATATGTAGTCGCTTTATAATCATAAACCCTACCTCATAAAAATAATCTGTGCGTTCACATACCTATCCACAATGCAGTCTATCACATTTATACTCCTTAACTGCTAAATTTTGCAGTGATTTTGCAGAATATTTTTCGTCAGACAAGGCGATTTTTTCGCGAATATACGCTTATATTTAAGAAAAAAATCAACGCAGTATGACGGAAAATATTCAAAAAACGGTGTAATATTTAGTGGTTAAGGAGTATATTATATCATAGCTTTGCCGAAAAGTCAAGAAAAGATTTATTCACGTAACGGCAAAATTTATTTACGTAACGGCAAAATTCAAAATTTTCTGTCCGAGAAATTCGGGAAAGTTAAAATTTCATTAATAAAGAAGCGGGTCAATGTATTGCAAATCATGTAAAATCGTGATATAATAAAAAATATCGTGTTCGTGAAAGGATATGTAAAAAATGAAAAATCTAAGAGTCTTAAGTGTTCTTACAGCAGTTGTCATGTGCGTATCGTTGTCGCCCATATTCGTCACGGCATCCGCTGACGAGTCCTATAATTTCGCAAAAGCTCTCCAATACTCTATGTATTTCTACGATGCAAATATGTGCGGAACGGAAGTCGAGGAAAACACTCGGTTTGACTGGCGCGGAAACTGTCACGAGTATGACGCGAGGGTTCCGCTGAACCCCGATGCAACAAATCTCACCGCCGCAGAAATCGCAAAATATGGGAAATATATCGACCCGGACGGTGACGGATTCGTTGACCTTGCGGGCGGATTCCACGATGCCGGCGACCACGTAAAGTTCGGTATGCCTGAAGCCTATCCCGGTTCTGTTCTCGGGTGGGGTTATTACGAGTTTCGGGATTCTTACGTTGCAACCGGGCAAGACGACCATATCGAAACAATCCTGCGTTATTTCAACGACTATTTCATGAAATCTACATTTCTTGACGAGAACGGCGACGTTGCGGCATTTTGTTACCAAGTGGGTTGCGGCGATATTGACCACGCCTTCTGGAATTCCCCCGAAGTCGACGAAATGAGAAGACCTGTGTTTTTCACCACTCCCGAAAAGCCCTACACCGACTATGTCGCGGCACACGCTGCGTCACTCGCGATGAATTATCTGAATTTCAAGGATACCGATGCCGAATATGCGGCAAAAAACCTTAAATACGCAAAAGCACTTTTCAAATTCGCAAACGACCACCCGAAAACTCTCAGCGATAATGCCGACGGGCCTAAAGCCTATTACTTTTCCCAAAAATGGGAAGATGACTACTGTTTTGCGGCAGGGGTGCTTTTCTTGGCGACAGAAGATGTTCAATACTTAACAGATGCCGCCCCTTTCGTTGATTATTACGCGCCTCCGGGGTGGTGGTTATGCTGGAACGATATGTGGAACGCATCGTCTGTTATATGGGGAATTATCGACATGAAATACCCCCACCTTAACGTGCAGAATATATACCGTACAGCTCAAGGGCGAAGTGAATACGAAGATGCAAATTTCTGGAATCAGACAAAGAAAGCACTCGATGAAAACCTTGCAAGACAACACACTCCCGGAGGGTATCTCTTCTTGAACACCTGGGGAAGTGCACGTTACAATACGGCTTTGCAGCTTACCGCACTCATTTACGATAAGTACCAAAACAACGGCAAACCGGGAAGATATTCCGAATGGGCGAAAGGTCAAATGGAATATCTCATGGGGGATAATCCGATTAACCGCTGTTACATTGTCGGTTGTTGTGAAAACTCTGCTAAATTCCCCCACCATAGAGCAGCGTCGGGAACTACTATGGCAGAAGACCCGAGTCCTCATCGTTTTGTACTTTACGGAGCATTAGTCGGCGGGCCGCAAGCTAATGACAGTCATAATGACGTTACCCATGACTGGATTGATAATGAAGTCACAATCGACTATAACGCCGCATTTGTGGGAGCTTGTGCCGGACTATATCACTTTTTCGGAAACCCCGATATGAAGGTTACTCCCGATTTCCCCCCTGCTACAGGCGGGAAAGGGGAAGGCGGTAACGATTTCTGGGTTGAAGCATATGCGGCAGACGATATCGTGAACGTGACTGCGGGTGTAACCAAGCTTTCGCTTATAGTACGAACTGATTCTACCAAAAGAATGCCTAATCTCAGCATTCGATACTTTTTTAACATATCAGAAATGACAACATTACCTGTCGAATCAGTACAAGCGCAAAAACTATATTGCCAAGCATCAACAGAGGCGGGAGCAACCAGCCAAATTACCGGCCCGCATCAATACGAAGACGACCCTAACATCTACTATTTCGAGATAGATTGGGGCGATTATAATATCGCGAACTCTAATAAAATGTTCCAGTTTACTGTGGGATTTTACTACGGTGACAACTGGGACCCCACGAACGACTGGAGTTATCAGGGAATTGAAAAACGCGACGATATAAGGAAAGAGTATGACCGTGAACACGTACGTCAGGACAATATCGGCGTTTACTCCGACGGCATTTTAATTGGAGGGATTGAGCCGAACGGCAGAAGACCCGAAACCTTCTTTAACAACATTCACATCAGCAAAATCAATACTGAAGAAGGCTGGATTGAGCTTCGTAATCCCACCGACAAAACAATTTCTTGTAAAGGCTTGTATCTGTCTGATGATGACAGTAATTTGGTTAAGTGGCAGATGCCGTCTGTTATAGTGCAACCCGGTAAAACAGTGTTAGTGAGAGATGCCGGTAATGATGTTACTCCTGTTTTGAAAAGAATACACACTAATTTTAGTTTAGTTTCAGGAAACGACATTAAGTTGAGCAATGCCAAGGGGCAGACGATTGACACTATGATTGCACCATGAGTCTAAGCATGGCACTTGTATCACTTGAATTGGAGTTAATTTTCACAAAAAACTATTGCAAATTCGACATTTTTCGTATATAATCAAAATATGGATATAAATGACAGTTTTAACGAGGAAGAGTTATTCGCCTTAGGCGAATTGGGGATAGAGCCGAAGTCGCTCATTTTTAATCATCATACTCTGAATATGCCGTTTTTAAAAGAGAGACGGTATGTTTGTCATTTGCAAATAAAAGACGGCTTGTACAGCTTTAACATCCCCGATAAGCTCCCGCGACAATTCAAAAAAAGCATTGTAAAAACCGAAAGAAAGCTATTACAATCAAATAACGCGCATATGCGTAGGCTTATGACGACGGCGAAAAGGAACGCAGAATTTATTGCGCGTTTTAACTCGGAATTGTTTTATAAAAACGCTTTTTACGAAGGAAAGAAAATGACGGCGAACGAGCTTATCGCCTTTTACGAAACCCCGCCATTCTGTCACATAATCGACTTATCGGCGACCGCCGATTGTTTACATTTCGCCGCGCTTTACGCCATGACCTTTTATGCACAGGCTCCCGAGGATTTGTTCACGGTTGAGGGTGTTTTCACGTTGCAACCCGAACGACATTCGGATAATGCAAAAAAGACGGCGGGGAACAGCGTTTTCAACTTGATTTTACGCAACGACAAAACGGAGATTGAGCGGGTATTAGTACAAATGGGTAAAGCGCTTTCGGATATTCAACCGCCTCGCGTAAACCTATCTGATACGGTAATGCTCATAAAAAACTATACATTGTTTATAGGTCTTTCGGAAATAGGGAGGGTTTTTGCGCGAAACGCCCCCAATAATCAATTGCGGGAAGAGGCGCAGTCGCTAATGAATTACGGCGCGCTCGCAAAACTTTGCGAAACGATTGCCGCGTCGGGAAATGATGAGGATTACCGAGACAGCGACGTTTTCAAAGAATGTACAAGGTTGTTTTAATGAACAAAAAATCCCCGCACTTTAAAAGAGTGCAGGGGATTTTTGATTTTCAATATAGTTTGTTTTTACAATACGGGCAGTTTGTATAGTCCGAATCACATTCTTCTCCGCATGAGGGGCATTTTGTTTGAGGCATATTGTTTGTGTCGAAGGTGTCGGTGTATTCATCAAAATTCAAAGCCTCTATTTTTGTGGGGTTGTTATATTGTTTAATGAGCTTGAGAACGGTTTTCTCGTGTTCTGGAAAGACAAAAACATGGTGAGTTATAATGTGCTTTTGTTTGGACAAACCCGCTTTTCTAGAAAGCCTTACTTTTTCCACATTAAAACTTCTGATTTTTTTAACAAGCGTATCTTTCGTTATTATTTTATAAGAAATATTCTTATCGTCCAAAATATCAAGCAACCAAACGCTTCCGCGGGCATACGCTTTTGGATTAATTTTATACACCTCGGTTAAATCGGCTTCATCGACATTATCTTTCATTGTTGATTCCGGAAACGGACTAAGATTCCTGTAATATGCTTTAAGCGTTAAAATCTTCGCATCTTCCTGTGTATAAATATTCACAAGCTTTACATTACAATCAATGCAAAATTTAGGATTCTTTCGGAATATATATTTTTTTCCGTATTTTGTTTTACATTTTGGGCAAATTAGCATGAACTTTCCTTATTAGTTGCAAGACTTTCTTTTATTTGTGTTGTTGAAATTTCCGGTGTTCTTTCCAAGTAAACAACATCACAGTATTTATTTAAAAAATCAAATTTGCCTCGCCAATCATCGCCCATAACAAAAACATCAATTTTATACAACTGTATATCATCGACCTTTTGCTCCCACGCATATTCCGGAACAACTAAATCAACATATCGAATCGCTTCTAAAAGTTGTTTTCTTTTTTCGTAATTAAAATAGCATACTTTACTTTTCATATTAAAATTGAATTCATCTGTTGACAACACTACCACTAAATAATCACCTAATGCCTTTGCGCGTTGCAAAATACTGACATGACCATAATGGAGTAGGTCGAAGGTACCGTAGGTTATAACTCTTTTCATTTTAAATTTAAACGACCTTTCAAAATATTTTTCACTCCAAGTGTTCAAGTATGCGCTGAACAAATGAATTTACAATAGACCGTGATTCCCTTAAAAAATCAAGGTATAATTCGCTACGTTCTCTGTCCTTAGTAAGATTCCCGCTGAATCGTATTGGCATATGCCTCATATAATCAAATTTATTCGCCCAAGCGTTGACCAAAATCACTCTTCGCCCGATTAATTGCGCCCATAATGTAGCATGGTATGAATTTGTCAATAGTGTTTCACAAGAGCCGATAAACGATAACATTTGTGATATATGACCTATAGTTCGTATTGATTCATAATTATTTACATCAATATCTACTATCCTGTTTTTATGTTGTTGAACAACACCAAATTCACGAACAACATCATATCTTTTATCAAAAAGCGGAGACATACAGGTTGTACAGGGAAGATATTCTATTTTTCGACCGTCTGTATCAATAAAGTTATAATCACGAATTCCACTTAAAACGAAATCATCAAAATTAATTGGACGGCTTATTTCCTTAATATTTTTATACTTATGCATTCCCGCGCCAACACAAAAGAGTTTAATATTATTTTTTTTACAGTGTTCAATAAGAACGAAAATTTTAGCATTCCATTTAACTTTATTATTGTTTAATAATCCCCCGCCCCCTATAATTACAGCATCACCCTCGCGAATCCACTTATATATAATTTTATCTATATCATGCTTTATGCAAAGACCGTAGTCCAAAAACAAGGGGATATTGTCTATAACCGAACCGTAATGGTCGCCTGTATTTAGAGAGTGAAACTTGTTAATAAAATGCAACCGTCTTGATAAGGGATGGGATTGAGTATATAATTCCATAGTTTTCAAATATCCTTATCTTTGATTTTGAAGCTTTTCTAAATATTCCATATATAATTTCATTTGGTCTGATTCGACAGTAATAGTATTTTTCACCCCAATGAGCTTCTTATTAATGACGGACTGTTGTTTTCTTTGTTGTGCGTTTGTCTCATTCAAACACTCTTTATAAATTTCAAGCAATCGCTCGTAGGATATTTTATTTGTTTCCATTATTATATTCTTCCCATTCTTTTTCAATATATTTTTTATAAAACGGAGCATCTATTCTTTTTATACCCTCGACAGCTTTCTTAATACGGGTATAAGTAGTGTTTTGGAAATTATGGTGCTGATGATTTATATCAGGAGGAAGCTCCCAATAATTCTTTCCATATTTTATTGCCAAATATTGGTCGGGGTCGTTTGGCGCAGAAAAAGTGAATCCCTCAAAATTTAATTCAGACATCGGGAATATAACATCAGTGGGATAAACATGACATTTAACTCCGCAGAGTAAAGGCCCTAAAAGATAAGCATTAGTGTTTCGCGGGTTATATTTGTCTTCAACCCGAGTGAATAAATCATTTACCGCTGTATAAAATTTCTGTCTGTCCTTGTTATAATCAGTGCCTATTTTTGAAACAACCTCTTTTCTGTGCGCGGCTCTGAATTTCTTCAATGACAGGCAATCCTCGACCGTCCCGCTATCCGAATAACTATACGGAAATACATCGAAAGCAAAACCAATTTCGGGTATACGAAACCTACCGGTTCCGAGATTAGATACGCGTTCATTTATATGTGCATACACTTTAGGCAAATCTTTAAACTGCTCGTCAGAATCGGAATATTCACAAAGCCTTATAAATCCATCGGGTAAAGTTACAACATCCACATCATCATCCCAAGGAATATACCCCCCATTGCGCCACGCACCCATAAGCGTTCCACCCTCAAGAGAATAAGGCACCTCTAAGCGTTTACAAATTTTATCGAAAACAGTCAGTATATATAATAAAATGAGCTGTTTCATGCGAAGCCGCCCTTTAGCACGAGGGATATTTTTATGAAAATCGCGCCTTACATCAAATGTGGCTTCTTGATTTTTTACATCTTTTTCAATAATTTCAAAAAACTTTTGATGCATAAAAATGTTTTTTTCTTTTTGAAAATTATCAATTTCTTCGATAGTTTTTAAAAGCAACTTATTATTCACATATTCGATAACTGCGACTTCTTTCTTATCACGCCAAACAGTGCCGGATAATAAATCAAAACATACCGAATCTATCAATTCTTGATTCTTATTATCATATAAAACAATATTTACGCCGCGCAAATTCTGAGAAAAAGGACTCTTACCTCGTTTTCGCATTTTGTTTAAAGCTTCAAAATCAACTAAATGCGATATTAGAGATTTCCCACTCGTAAAAATGTGAATATCAATACTATCTCCGAACTCTTCGCGAATTCGTTTTATGAATAAGCAATACGAATCAAAATCAATAGCGGTTTTATAAAACCGTTCTTTGTATATATTAAAATCCATTTGTTTTCTCCCGCCTTCCGGTTCAAGATTAACTTCTAAATAATATCCAAATTCATCACAATTAATTCTTTCGAACGCGATAGGAGGATAATGCTTTATAAACTCTTCTAACTGTTCATCGGTAACGGGGTAGGGCTGAAAATCACATTCCGGATTGAATACAAAGAACGGATATAGTTTAAGTTTAACGCTTTCTTTATTTATAGCCAGCTTTGCTAAACAACCATATTTCGGCTTATTCTTTGTTATAAAAAGGTCTCCGTTGTGATTAAAAACAAAATTCCCGATTGAAAAAATTACAAATTTCCCGTTAATAAACTCCACATTTGAAACAATATGCGACCCATGCCCGATAATACAATCTGCGCCCGCAATAATCGCCTTTGACGCTAATTTTCTCATATAGTCGGTAGGCTCATTGAAATCTGTTCCCCAATGGGGAGAAAAAATAATAAACGCATCAGGATATTTTTCTCTATACTTTGTAATACTATCAAAAATACTATCTGTGACACAGGCGGTTCCGGCATGATTTTCTGTTGCGTAATGTTTATATTTTTCGTTTCTGTCTTTTCTGAACCAATATGCGTTAAAAAGGATAACCCGACGTCCCGCGCAATCTAAGCAAAGCGGTCTGTTGGCTTCTTCAATTGTTTTTCCTAAGCCGATTGTTTTAAAACCATTTTCGATAAACATTTCGCCGGATTTAACAGCGATATTCTCACCAAAATCCATTGAATGATTATTAGCGAGCATAACTGCATTAATGTTTCTGCGCTTTAATTCTTTAATTGTCTCTATCGGAGATGCATCAAGAATGAATTTTAAACTTCCTGAAAATGGTGAATTTATATCATCGGTTAACACAGCTTCAAAATTTACAATATTATAATCTATTGAAGGCAAAAGCGGAGCGACTTTTTCAAAAGAATGACCATATCCACATTCTGATAGTGCATGATACTTTCCTTTTTTTGCGTTATGACGGACATACCATTCACCAAAATACGTATCTCCTGCAATAGTTATACCGCTAAAACCACGAGAATCATCTATTTTTACAGCTACATTTTTTAAAACATCGTTAGTATATAATAAATCATCTTTAAATTCATTCATAATAAATGCCATTCCTTTCCGCAAAAAGAATCAACGTAATTAAACATCTAACCCCCGAACAAACTCATCATCAATAAACTTCCGAATATCCTTATACAGCACGCTATAAAAATAATACCCACCGATAAAATGCTGAATATCATCAATCCTAACGCGATAATTATGATGTCTTATCATAAACGAACCGACAATTTTCTCCGGTGCCTTCATATACATAGCGTATTCGGGATAAAAATATCCGTTAAGCATATGACGCGCTCTGTAATAAATAGTTTTTGCAAAAAAAGCGGGGTCATAATTCTTTATAAAATCGGAATCAACATCATTTTTTAAAGCCCGCCGATAAGTTCTCCACGCCGTCGTGAGCAACTCAAGATAAGTGTGAAACGATGTCGCGCGATAATATATAGGTTTTAGATTAAGGTCGGCATTTCTTAGCGCAAATTCATAATATCTGACATCATCAATATACTTTGTGACTTCGAACAACGCATATGCCACCCAATGGTCGCGGTATTTAATATAATCCTTCTTGATAAAGTTTTCAACGGCGGCTTGCGCTCCGTCAAGATAACGCTTGTCATTCGTGTAGGTATACGCACGAGCAAGCGCGAATGTCGCTTCACCGTCATAATAAACGGTACGAAATTCTTCCTTTTTGTCAAACTCGGGAAAGCTCAGTATATGCCAGTATTCGCCGGTTTTGGGACTTTGAAGCTGTAGAATTCCGTTGGCTAATTTACTAACAATATCTATATATTTATCGCTGTCGAATACGTCCATATACTCGGTGAACATGATAACCGCTACACCGTTTCCGCCCAACTTAATTTCCCCGGCGGCGCGCTCTACCAAATATGCGGTATTTTCATCTTTATGCTCGATAAAATTCTCCATATAATCCATCGCCGAATTAAGCTGTGAAACGATTGTGTCGTCGCGGCTTATACGGTACAAATTAATTAAACTCCACAACGACGACGCGTGACGCAGTATATTGTAAGATGTCATTTTACTGTCGAAAACGGGGAAATAACCGTATATAAACTTCCCGCTCGGCTCAATTAAACTCGCGAGATATTTTGACGCCCCGATAATAACATCGTCTATAACGCCGGAATCCAAAACATCAATCTTTCGTCTTCCGTAATCATAACTGTCCGAATCGCCGTACAGCTCGTATATTACATCATCTTCGCCGCAAAAGAACCCCTGTGTCGTGAATACGGTAATTTTTTCGGGAATGTTCAAAAATTTCGTAAGCCCGTAGTATTTTTTTGTATAAACATTAAGGTTGTCAATGTTTAACAGACAAGAAAGCCTCGCCTTTTCCCAAATTCGATTTGCAATTTCGCTCTCGGTGTAATAATCAATCACCCTGTTTCCGTTCAACTCCGATTCAAGAAACGCAACCTCAAACCGCGAATCAAACGCTACGCCCAATCTTGTGAAATTTATCCATTTGTTCTTTATTATTATTTTATCAAAATCAATGGTATCAATTTCCTTATAACTCGTGACAACATCGGCTTTAACCCAAGCACCGCCCAAAGGGAGAGTTTTCACGTTGACTTTGCCCTTAACCTTGTTATTCAAGGGCTTTTTACGGAAAATTTCGAGATTCTTTTCGGCTTCAATCCACGCTTGCTCAATAGTAGAGCCGCTCCCGTGGAACACACGCGCGCGTTCTTTTTTATTACAGACAGAGAGAAACACGGTAAAGAAATCTTCTTTACCGGTATTTTTTCGCAATTCGTCGGTTAATCCTGTGATGACGTTTTCTGATAACACATATTCTTTTAGCTTGTCTACTCGTTTTAAACTGCTCATTATTTAATTATCTGCGCTCTCTTAATAAATCTATATTTTCAACCATAAAGCATTATATCATAGTCAAAATAAGTTGTCAAGCACTTTTTAAAAATTTCGCGGTAATTTAATTAAGAAGTATATCACATTCGCGGCGAAGTGTGATACATTTTGAAGGGCAGACGGAGGCACATTCGCCGCAACTGTTACATAAATCATAGTTGATTCTCGCTAAATTATCCCTTACCTTAATAGCCTGTGTCGGGCATTTTTTTTCGCAAAGCTTACAACCTATACACCCGTTTGCACAAACCTTTCTCGTGGCTTTTCCCGAATCCTTCGAGCAACAGGTGACGTGTACGGCACGGCTGACCTTTTGAATTCGTATAATTTTTTTGGGACAGGCTTTAACGCACAAACCGCAAGCGTTACATTTGTTGTGTGCAATAACCGCCCTTCCGTGTTTTCCGATAGTTATTGCTCCCGTCGGGCAAATTCTTACACAATCGCCCAATCCCGTGCAACCGAAACGACATTCCTCTCTGCCGTTATAATACAATTCGGATGCGCGACAGCTTTCGGTACCTTGATAATCGTATTTGATGGTACAGGCTCCGGCACAATGCGAAAACGCCGCCTCGGGTTCGGCGGCTTCAATTTTCTTGCCCAAAACCTCCGATAATTTATTAACCGCATCCGCGCCGCCCGGCTTACATTGATTAGGAGCAATTTTACCGTCCTTAATTGCGGCGGCATATTTTGCACAGCTCGCAAAGCCACAGGCACCACAGTTGATTCCCGGTAACGCTTCGGTAAGCTTTTCAACGGTGTCGTCAACCTCAACGCGAAATAATCTCCCGGCAACGGTTAATACAACCCCCGCTAACCCGCTGATGAGCGTAAAAAATAATACAGGAACTACATATGACATATTTTTTCAATCTCCTCTTTTTAGCTTTAGCTTCCTAACCCGCTGAACCCTATTAACGACAGCGACATAATCGCGGCGGCAATTAAAGTAATAGGCGTGCCTTTTAATGCAGGAGGGATATCGCTTTGTTCAATTTTTTCTCTTAAGGTTGAGAATAAAACAATTACGATAAAGAATCCGAGTCCGACGCATAATGAATTAAACATGGCTATACCGAAATTATACCCCCTGTTGACATTTAAAAGCGTAACGCCTAAGATGGAACAGTTTGTTGTTGTAAGCGGGAGATAAACCCCCAATGTTTCGTAAAGCGGAGGTATAAACTTTTTCATGAGTATTTCTAAAAGCTGTACAAATAACGCTATAATCATTATAAAAGCCACCGTACTCATATAAGGAATGTTCAACGGAGAGAGCGCGAGAAAGAAAATCGGGTAGGTAACGGCGGTCGCCAAAAGCATTGTTACCGTAACCGCCAGCCCCATTCCGACCGAGCCGGATACTTTTTTGCTTACACCTAAAAACGGACAAATTCCCAAGAATTTTACCAAGATGAAGTTTTCGGTAAGAACACCCGCAATCAGTATAACAAATAAAGTTGTCAAAAGTCCCGTTTTTGTTTCTTCATGCACCTTAAGCTCGCCCGATTCCAACGCTTGATGAACAATGAGGGCGGTGTTGACCGCGTCGGCAACCCCTTGTGACGAATAGGTTGCGCCGGTTATACCCATGATTTCGTTGTCTTTAATCGGAGTCGCCCCTCTTGATGTAGCGGTGAGGGGATTGTCCCAAACATTCATAGAGCTGTCCCAATTTGAAAATTGGTAGAACTTATTCTCGAATTGGAATAGGAACCCCGGGTCTCTCACCCTGTCTCCGATTCCGGGGTCATCGTTGATTTCCACCGGAACAACCCCTAAAACGACCCCGTTTTCATCTAAAGCAACCAAAGCGACGATTCCGTTGGGCGATTTATACCCGTTAGCGGTTATTATGAAAGCAATTTGTTTTATATCGTCGTCCTTCATAATTAAAAAATCAACCGAATCGGGTTTCGGTATTGATAATCCCGCCGCCTCCCAATCGTCAATTATCTCAAATTCACCCTCACCCATAGTCGAAACACAGGCGTCGCGAAGAGCATCGGTCAGAACGCCCGAGGTGTCCGGAATTAAAAGCGACGAAAATATTAAAAGCCCCGCCATAATCGTTGTTATAAGACCGAGAACTAACGGCGGCTTTATATATTTGAATTGAAAAAAGTTTTTAGCTCTGTTCATTATTCTTTTCCTTCTTAACATTGTTTTTGACTTCGCCTTTAACATCATTTTTAACTTCGCCCGCGCCGTCTTTTTTTGAAGCTTCAGCTTCCTTCACAGTCTTAGAATCCTTCATGCCTAACGGCTTTGGACGCGTGATTTTGTCGATAACCGGCGTAAATATGTTCATTGTAAGAATTGCGAAAGCCACCCCCTCGGGCATCCCCGCAAGCTGTCGAATAACCAGCGCAATTAAGCCGCAACCAAATGCAAAAATAATTTTCCCTTTAAGCGTCATGGGGTTGGTTGTATAATCGGTCGCCATGAAAATCGCGCCGAGTAAAAGCCCCCCCGTTATAATTGCAAAAAGGGTTTCATCGGTGTTAAATCCGGAGAAAACAAATGTACCGAGCGCAACCGTTCCTACAAGTATAAGCGGCGTAGCGGGGCGTATAATCCGCATTACCAAAAGGATAATAAACCCTAATATAAGCGCGAAGGAACAGGTTTCACCCAAACTTCCCCCGTGTTTACCGAAGAATAAATCGAGCATAGGCGGAATTTGGTCGGGCGATTCCGCCGAAAGAGGTGTTGCGGTCGTAACCGCATCAAACCCGTCCTTGTAATAAAAAGGAACGGCATAATTTGACATTTGGGCGGGAAAGGATAACATAAGTACAATTCTTCCGACTATTGCGGGGTTCGCGAAATTTTGCCCTAAACCGCCAAACATTTCCTTTACAATCACAATCGCGACAAAACTCCCTATCACAGCCATATACAACGGAAGCGTTACGGGGAGGTTAAAAGCTAAAAGAATCCCCGTGACTATTGCGGAAAAATCTCCTATGGTTCGGCTTTTTTTGAACATTTTTCGAAACAAATACTCAAATAAAACACAGCTTCCTACGCAAATTGAAATAAGCAACGCGGCTCGCGCCCCGAATATGATTACCGAAGCAAGCATAGCGGGTACAAGCGCGATAATAACGGTCAACATTATCTGTTTAGTCGAATTATCGCTTCGGATATGTGGGTTAGGTTCAATAATGAGTTTATTCATTCAGCTCTTATTTTCCTTTTCTTATCGTCAAGCTGACTGCTCGGCGGCATAGCCACCGACGCCTCAGCTCTTGTTTTCCTTTAAAAGTTGTTTTGCTAATTGATTTTTTTCGCATATATTGCGTTTAGCGGGACATACAAACGAACACGCCGAGCAGCTCATGCAAAGATTTACCTTGAGCCTTCTTAAAAGCGGGATATTGTTGGCGTCATAGGCTGTGTTAAGTTCATACGGGCTTAAATTCATCGAGCAAACGTGAATACATTTTCCGCATCGAATACACGCAGATTCTGTTGTTTTATTAAACTCGCCGAAAAACAAAACCGCTCCGGTAGTTTTTGTGACCGGAGTCTGCATATCGTATGCGCTAAACCCCATCATCGGGCCGCCGAAAACAATCCTGTCGGGTGTTTTTCTTAGATTTGCCGATTTAATAAGCTCCTCAAGGGGTGTACCCACCGGAACAAAAATGTTCTTAGCGTTGTTTACAATATCGCCGTCAATGGTCAATCGTCTCGTAATCAACGGAACCCCCGTTTTCATATATTCCGCTAAAAACGAAACGGTCGATACGTTTAAAACGAGACAGCCGGAGTGTAGCGGGAGTTCACCCTCTTTAATTGTCTTGCCGGTTGTTTGATATATAAGGATTTTCTCCGCCCCCTGCGGATATTTTAAGGGGAGAGGTTTTATTGTAATACCGTCGGCATTTTTTTCTTTTATAATGTCGCTTAATAACGCGATTGCTTTAGGCTTGTCTTTTTCTATGCCTATAACCGCCTTTGGTATCTCGAGATGCTTCATGACGAGCTCGATTCCCTCAAAGACGTTACGCGAATTTTCCATTATTTCGCGATAATCGCCGGTTACAAACGGCTCACATTCGGCGGCGTTGATTATAAGCGTATTTACCGGAGTTTTTGATTTATC
This sequence comes from Oscillospiraceae bacterium, assembly GCA_009783205.1. Taxonomy (GTDB): domain Bacteria; phylum Bacillota; class Clostridia; order Oscillospirales; family Ruminococcaceae; genus Ruminiclostridium_E. The sequence goes on along the minus strand of WRHO01000018.1, from coordinate 17,627 downwards.
AAATGAAAGCTTAACATAGGTCGGGAAACCCGCGCCGCCTAAGCCCACGCTCCCGGAATTGCGGACGGCTTTAAGAAAACTCGCTTTATCGGTAATCTCGGGTGGTTTAATGCTCTCGTGCATTTTGTTGAGCGGGGCGGTTTTTATAACTAAAGCGCGACTAACCCTTCCGTCTACGCTCAAAATCTTTACCTCGTCCTCAACCGTTCCGGTTACGGAGGAATGAACGGGAACCGAAATAAGGGCGTTCGAATCGCCAATCATCTGTCCCGTTAATACGTTGTCGCCTATTTTAACGAGCGGCTCACAGGGCGCGCCTATATTTTGTGATAAGCTTATAATAACCTTTGCAGGAAGAGGCGGGGTCTCGGTTTTTTTTTCTGCCGAATCCTTGTACTCGGGGAGCTTAACGGCGTTTAAAATCATATATACTCCTTTACATTGAACGCGCAATGATTTTAATATATTTGATTATTATAGCATATATATAAGAGTAAGTCAAGTATTGACTTTTAAAAATTTTAATGATATAATTTGTATTCAATCAATATTACGGCGCGGAAAGGTATGGTAACGGCTATATGAAAGAGACCTCAAAAGTAACATTAATAAACGGAAGCCCGCACGAAAACGGAACAACGGCTTTTGCCTTAGGTATAATCGCGAAAAGCCTCAATGAAAAGGATATAAACACAGAAATAATTCAAATCGGTCAAATGGCGTTGCGTGGTTGTACGGCCTGTATGGGTTGCGTAAAAACAAAGAAGTGCGTCTTCGGCGAAGGTGACGGGCTTAACGAAATTGCCGAAAAAATACACAATTCCGACGGGTTAGTTGTGGGGTCGCCGGTTTATTATGCGGGAATTAACGGAACTCTGAAAAGCTTTTTAGACAGATTGTTTTATTCGGGTACCGGGAGGTTTAGGTTTAAGCCCGCCGCCGCGGTTGTCGCAATGAGAAGAGCGGGCGGAACCGCCGCACTTCAAACAATTAATCAATATTTTGAATTTGCGGAAATGCTCATAACTCCTACAATGTATTGGAGCGGGATTCACGGACTGAACGGGGAACAGGCGGCAACAGACCAAGAGGGGGTTCAAATGATGCAGGTTATAGGAAGGAATATGGCGTATCTGCTCGAATTAAAACCCGCCTCAAATATTGATATTCCCGAGCCGGCGGTAAAAATTAAAACAAACTATATCAGATAAACAGACTTTAAGAAGCTGTATTCATAGACATCACCGCTCATCTTTCGGCGAATTTTCCGCCATACTGCGTTAAAAATTTCTTAAATATCAATGGATATTCGCAAAATTTTTGCCTTGTTTGACGAAAAATTCGCTCGAAATCTAAACGATTCGTCTATGAACACAACTTCTAAGAATTGCCGGGAATTTTTACGGCGCGAAAAGAAAAGGAAAGAAAAGGTAATGAATTTGAAAAAAGTAACAATATTATTAATAGCGGCGATATTTGTATTGACCGCTTGTGAGCAAAAGGGTGTATACAAAACGCCCGAGGAGATTTATGAGCATATTGCGGAAAACGCACAACCCGAACTCCCGCTTATGCTCGATATTTCGGAGGAAAGGCTACCCGATTATAAGGTCAATACAGACGATGCAAAACTATTTGTCGCAAAGGAAGCGGCAATTTCCGCCGTTTTCGTTCAATTGATTTTTATTGAAGCAAATAAGGATAAGGTTAGCGAGGTTTATAACGCAATGCTCGAGCATCAGGCGCAGTTAAAGGAAGCGGCGTTTTACCCGCAAGCACAACAAGCCTCCGCTAATTCGAGGGTTGGCTTTAAAGGCGAACTCGTTTACCTTATCTGTCACGAAGGCGCACAGGAAATAGAAGATATATTGACAGAATTTTGTTCTTGACTGATGATATAAAATATAGTATCTTTAAATAGACTCTGAAACAAATAGACTCTGAAACGAGTGGAGGAAGTAAGTATTGAAGAAAATAGGACTTGACGTGGGTTCTACCACGGTTAAAATTGCTGTAACGGACGACCGAAATGATATTGTTTATCATAAATATCAAAGGCATTATTCGGATATAAAAAAGACGCTCGCGGAGGTATTAGAGGGGTGTATTGATTCTCTCGGTTCCGATTCTGTCAAAATAGCGGTAACCGGCTCGGGCGGGATAAACGCGGCAAAATGGTTGGATATTCCTTTTGTTCAGGAGGTGACGGCGGGCGCGGTTGCGGTCGAGAAGCTAATCCCCGAAACAGATGTCGCTATTGAGTTAGGCGGCGAGGACGCAAAGATTACATACTTTACGGGGGGACTTGAACAGCGTATGAACGGCACCTGTGCCGGAGGGACGGGCGCATTTATTGACCAGATGGCGGCGTTGCTTAATACCGATATTACCGGGCTAAACGAACTCGCAAAAAAGTATGATACAATCTACCCGATTGCGTCGCGTTGCGGCGTTTTTGCCAAAAGCGATATTCAGCCGCTATTGAACGACGGAGCGAAAAAATCGGATATTGCCGCTTCTATATATCAATCGGTCGTTAATCAAACCATGAGCGGTCTCGCCTGCGGTAAGCCGATTCGCGGAAAAGTTGCCTTTTTGGGCGGCCCTTTACATTATTTATCTGAATTACGCAAAAGATTTATAGAAACCTTAGGATTAACGGACGACGACATTATTTTTCCCGAAAACGCCAACTTATTTGTGGCGATAGGGGCGGGGCTTTCCGAAAGCACGGCGGAGGTTACGGCGGAGCATTTGCGCGAGAAAATGTTGGGCTTATCGTCGGTTGTGGTTCATGAGGTTGAACGGCTTCAACCGTTGTTTAAGAATCAAGACGAGAAAACCGAATTTTTAGAAAGACATAAGCGTGATTCTATTCCCGAGGCAGACCTTTTCACGTACAAGGGTCCCTGTTACTTAGGCGTAGACATGGGAAGTACGACCACTAAAGCGGTGTTGATTAACGACAAAGCCGAAATTTTGTATTCACATTACGACAATAATATGGGCGACCCGCTTAAATCGGTAATAGGTATTCTTAAGGATATTTACTCAAAAATGCCGCCGTTTGAAAGTGCCTACATAGCAAAAGCGACAGCAACGGGCTACGGCGAACATTTAGTTATTTCCGCGCTCGGTATTGATTTTGGCGAAATCGAAACAATGGCGCATTATAAAGCCGCAGAAAAGCTTCTCCCCGGTGTTGAGTTTATACTCGACATAGGTGGACAGGATATGAAGTGTATGAGGATTCACCGCGGCGAAATTGATTCGATTTTATTGAACGAAGCCTGTTCCTCGGGGTGCGGCTCGTTTATTGAAAACTTTGCCAACGCGCTCGGTATGACCGCTGCGGAGTTTTCGGAAACGGGACTTACCGCAGAAAACCCGGTCGATTTAGGCTCGCGTTGCACCGTTTTTATGAACTCGCGGGTTAAACAGGCGCAAAAAGAGGGCGCGACCGTTGCCGATATTTCTGCGGGGTTGAGCTATTCGGTTGTGAAAAACGCGCTTTTTAAAGTTATTAAAATTCGCGAACCCGAAGCAATGGGCGAAAAAATAATTGTTCAGGGCGGAACATTTTTGAATCAATCGGTATTACGTGCATTTGAGCTCACCTGTGGTCGGAATGTGGTTCGACCCGACAAGGCGGGGTTAATGGGTGCGTATGGCGGCGCGTTAATCGCAATGGAGCGCGACGACCAAAAAGGCTCGACAATTGCCGATTCCGAAAGGCTCGAAAGCTTTTCAATAAAAAAATCCACCGCGAGGTGTTCAAAATGCGCCAATAACTGTCTACTCACAATAAGTCGTTTTGACGACGGGAGCAGGTTTATTACCAATAACCGATGTGAGATAGGCGGCGGTCTCAACGAAAAGAAGTCGGCATTACCGAATCTGTATGAGTATAAATACAACCGTATTTTCGATTACAAATCGTTACCGGAGGGGGAGGCAAAACGCGGTGTAATAGGATTACCGAGGGTGTTGGGCTTTTATGAAAACTACCCTTTTTGGCATACTTTTTTTACAAAGCTCGGATACAGCGTTAAGCTTTCACCAAAATCCTCCCGCGAAATTTATGACAGCGGTATAGAAACAATGCCGAGCGAATCGGTGTGTTACCCCGCTAAGCTCGCCCACGGTCATGTTATGTCTTTGATTCATGACGGCGTTAAATTAATTTTCTTCCCCTGTTTAACCTATGAGATGGACGAGGGGCATAAAGGCGATAATCATTACAACTGTCCCGTCGTCGCTACTTATAGTGAGGTTATTAAAAATTCCGTCCCCGAGCTGCGGGAGCATGAGGTGGAGTTTATGAACCCCTTCCTGCCGATTTATCACCCCGAACGAATGGCGGAAAGACTCGTTGAGGAATTTTTACCGTTAGGAATAGACGGCGATGAAATCGGGCGGGCATTAGCGTATGCTTACGAAGAGGACAAGCGGTTTAAACGCGACATACGTAAAAAAGGCGAGGAAACGCTCGCCATGCTCGAGAAAACGGGAGAAAAAGGTATAGTATTAGCGGGGAGGCCTTACCACGTCGACCCCGAAATAAACCACGGAATACCCGAAATGGTCAACGGCTACGGATATGCCGTTTTGACCGAGGACGCGGTCGCTCATTTAGCAAGGGTTGTACGCCCTATAAGGAGCGTTGACCAGTGGATGTACCATACGAGGTTGTATGCGTCGGCTTCATTGGTGTCAAAAAAGGCGGATTTGGAGCTTGTACAGCTTAATTCGTTCGGTTGCGGGCTTGACGCGGTGACAACCGACCAGGTTCAGGAGATGCTCGAGGAAAGCGGTAAGCTTTACACGCTTTTAAAAATCGACGAGGTGAACAATCTCGGGGCGGCGAGGATTCGTTTGCGTTCGCTTATTTCGGTTGTACAGGAACGCCACAGGAAGGGATATAAGACAAACGGCGAAATTACGGCATTTAAGCGACATCCTCTTTTCACAAAAAAGATGAGAAGGACGCACACCGTTCTCGCGCCGCAATTGTCGCCTATTCATTTTGAGCTTCTTGAGCGGGCGTTTAGGTCGAGCGGAATAAACTTGGTTATTCTTAAGGATTATTCACAACAGGTAGTTGACGAAGGGTTGAAGTATGTGAATAATGACGCCTGTTACCCCGCTATATTAACGATAGGACAGTTAATGCACGCCATTCAAAGCGGGGCATACGACATGGAAAACACGTCGCTCATGATAACACAGACGGGCGGAGCCTGTCGCGCAACCAACTATATAGGTATGTTGAAAAAAGCAATGTCCGATGCGGGCTATAAGCATATTCCGCTCATTTCGCTCAACATTGTCGGTATGGAAAAAAACCCGGGGTTCAGTCTTACGCCGATACTTTTGATGAGGGCGGCGATATCGCTTATTTACGGCGACCTTCTGAGTCGTTGCCTTTACAAAACTCGACCGTATGAAATGGAAAAAGGGAGCGCGAATAGGCTTTACGATAAGTGGAACGAATTTCTCAAGGGTGAAATAAAGCATATAAGCCGTAAGCGTTTGGAAAAAAACGTGCGGGATATAGTTAAGGAGTTTAACGACCTCCCCGTTTTTGAGATTGAAAAACCGAGGGTGGGGATTGTTGGTGAGGTCTTGGTTAAATATCACCCCGCCGCAAATAATTTTGTAGTAGATGTTGTCGAATCGGAGGGGGCGGAGGCGGTTGTTCCCGATTTTCTCAGTTTTATGGGATTTATGTGCGACCACGCCAACTCGCGTTATGAATTTTTGACCGTATCGCAGAAACGTCGTTTTATTTCCAATAAAGTAATCGACTTTTTCGAATGGCTACAAAAGCCGGTTGCCGACGCGATTGAGGGGACAAAATTTGGGCATCATAAATCGTTCAGAGAAATAAGAAGGTTGGTCGACGGAATTGTTTCCACCGGAAATATTGCCGGCGAGGGGTGGATGCTCACCGCCGAAATGATGGAGCTTATGTCGGACGGGGTAAACAATATAATTTGTATGCAGCCCTTCGCCTGTCTCCCGAACCATATAGTCGGCAAGGGTATAATCGGCGAGTTGAAACGCCGCAATCCTCAGTCGAACATTGTCGCGGTTGATTATGACCCCGGCGCAAGCGAGGTCAATCAATTGAACAGGATTCGGCTAATGCTGTCACAGGCGAGAAAGAATATGGATATAAAGGCGGAGGTTATAGCGAGCGTAATCGAAGTTAATAACAAATATGAGGATGTTTTAAAACACTGATGAAAAATGTCAAAAAATGCGGTTTAAAGCTTTCCGCGGCGGTTACGGCTATTATATTGACGTTGATTCTTGCCGCCTGTGAAACATCAATCCCGCTTAATTGGAGAGATAATATCGCGCCGGAGAGGGAGCCGTTTGTCGGCGAATTGAACAGTCGCGGGGTATATGTAGTAGATGTCGAAAGCGGTGCGGAGGTGTTTTCAAAAAACGAGACTCAAGCGTTGAGTCCCGCGTCTACCATAAAAATCATGACGGCGTTGGTTACGCTCGAGGAAATCGGCGAAGATGAGGAAAGGTTGAGCGAGTTAATTGAGGTTCCCCGCGTCGTTTTTGCGGGCTTCGACCTTGCCGACCCAAATACCCAAGGCGGCTCAATGGCGGGGCTTCACACGGGGCAAAGCAACCTCACCTATTTAGACGCATTGTACGGATTAATGCTTCCTTCCGGTAATGACGCGGCAAATGCTTTGGCATACAACGTGGGCGGGGGGAGCATTTCGGATTTTGTAAAAATGATGAACGATAAAGCCGCAGAAATAGGTTGCGTCAACACCAGTATTACTAATCCTCACGGCTTGCTCGAGATTGACGGATGGTCGTGCGCCTATGATATGGCGTTAATGGCGCGATACGCATATCAGAAGTTCCCGTTGTTCAGGGAAATATGCGGCACAAAAGAGTATACAATGCCGGGGGATTACAACGTGAGAAATTCCAACGGACTCATGCGCGAAAGCGAGAACAACCCGTTTTACAGAGAGTTTGTTCGCGGAATCAAAAACGGCGCGTTAGATTATACGTATTATTTGGGCGAAACAGATGACGGCGTTGAGTGGATTCAATATGACGGAATAGCAAATTTAATTTCGCTCGGCGCAATTGCCGACGAAAAGGCGGTTGACGGCGAACGGCTGTACATTATCGCAACGCTTGAGGCTCCTTATAAGTACGGGCCTTTGGGCGCGGGTGAGGGACGGTTGCAGAATTGTTACTATGACCATGTGGATTTGTATGATTGGTTGATTGGTGAGTCTGTAGAGTTGACAGATGATTAAAAATATGATAGTATTGTTAAAAATCTATAGATAAAATTATTGTAAGGTGAAGAATATGCGTTTAAAAATTGAAAACTTAGGTAAGATTAAACAGGCAGATGTAAGAATTGATGCAATTACGGTTATTACCGGATATAATAATACCGGTAAAAGCACCGTAAGTAAAACCCTGTATACTATTTTTAACAGTTTTTATAATATTGATAATCAAGTAAAAAGACGTAGAGATATAGTTATCAGACGAACACTTTATGAAATCGGAGATTATTTGAACGAAAATACAACCATAGACTATTTTGAATTTTCAGAGCAAATATTAAGCAATAAGAGCATATATTTAAACGATAAGGAAGCTTTAAAGAAAAAAATATTAGAATTTTTTGAATGTGAAGGTGATAAAACCTATGAAATAATTGATGATAAAATTGAAAGGATAACAGAAGCACTAAAAACACAGGACAACGAATTGATAAACGCTATTTTACAAAAAAATCTTGAAGACTCTTTTAACAGACAAATAAACAGTTTATATGATGTAGACAGTATATGTAAAATTATTTTAGGAATAAACGACAGAGATGATTTAGCTATTGAAATTACAGATAATAATATCAAAAAAATCACTAATTTTAATAAATTAAATTCTGAAGCAATTTATATTGACGACCCTTATGTATTAGATAAACCGTTATTTATTCTTCGTCCCGAGCGTCATAATGATATTCCTCATCGCGAGCATTTACGTTCATGTTTGAGAAAAAAAGAAGAAGATGAGGAATTAAGCGAGCTTTTAATAGCTAAAAAGTTGAGCGAAGTTTATAATAAACTTGATTGTGTTTGTAGCGGAAAAATTTATCGAAAGAACTCAGGTCACGCTTTTTATCAAGAAGACAAGGCTCTATTCAATATACGAAATGTATCCACCGGATTGAAATGCTTTATAATTATAAAAACGCTTCTTTTAAATGGCTCGCTAAAGGAAAGAGGTGTATTGATTTTAGACGAACCCGAAATACATTTACACCCCGAATGGCAAATAGATTTAGCGGAGATAATTGTTCGAATTCAAAAAGCCTTTAATTTGCATATATTGATAAATACACACAGCCCATATTTTCTTAATGCAATTGAAGTTTCTGCATATAAACATGATATTTTAAAGGATTGTGCTTTTTATTTATCAGAAGAAGACAACGAAGAAAAAAACGCGGTTATTAAAGATGTTACTCTTGATTTAGAGAGAATATATAAAAAATTTGCAAAACCGCTACAAGGCTTGGAGGATTCAAGGCATTCAGATGATTAATATAAACGAATTTGTAGATTTTAAAAAACATATTTCTGAATTAAAAGAAACATCAAAATCAGATAATGGGGAGTATATGATTGATTCAACGCTTCCCGTTATTAATTTTGACGAAGTAAAGAAAGAATATAATAAAAATCAAGGATTGGATAATGAACCGAGTTCGGCAGACGCTTTATACGAAGACGATAGCGGGGAACAATACTTTATTGAGTTTAAAAGCGGGAAATTAGTCGGTAAATCAACTAAACACGAAAAACGCAGAATTAGGTTGAAAATGTTGGACAGCCCTTTAATATTTACCGATATTATAAATAAAGATGCGTCTTATACAAAAAAGTATATAAATTTTATAGTAGTTTATAATAGAGAAAAGAATCCGTACAATGAAGAAGAAAATATGTTTGCGGATTTACGAGAATCACCGTCAATGGCGAATATAGGGAACTATTTTTCGGAAAAAGCAAAGGAAAGATATATTCGGTTCGGGCTTACATTTTACGACGAAAAATGTTTTAAAGGCGTTTTTACTGTTAATGAAGATGAGTTTATAGAAAAATTTGTCGAGAAATGGGAACGAAATCCTACGATTTCAAAGGGTTGCGGGGGTGTAATCACACATTAAACCTAAACAATATCACGTCTCCGTCCTTAACAACATATTCCTTCCCCTCCAACCGTACCAATCCTTTTTCCTTAGCCGCGGCTACGCTCCCGAGCTTAATCAAGTCGTCGTAGGCGACCGTTTCGGCTCTGATGAATCCGCGTTCCAAATCGGTGTGTATTTTTCCCGCCGCCTTAGGTGCGGTGAACCCGTTTTTTATTGTCCAGGCGCGCACTTCTTTTTCGCCCGCCGTTAAAAACGAAATTAAACCTAATAAAGCGTATCCCTCTTTTATTATTCGTATAAGCCCCGACTCGGTAAAGCCGAGTTCGCTCAAAAAAAGCTCGCGGTCGTTTTCGTCCATTACCGATATTTCCGCTTCGGTCGCGGCACATACAGGGATAATCCCCGATTTTTCGGCTTTTGCGATATCGGTTAAAGCCTTATAATGGAGGTTGTTCTCCGTTCCCGCCGCAAAATCGTTTTCAGATACGTTTCCCGCATATATAACCGGCTTATTTGAAAGAAGGGGTGTGGTCTTTAAAATGTCCGCGTCGTCTTCGGAAAGCGTAAAGGTTCGCGCAGTTTTACCATCCTCCAAATGTGCGAGTAATGCGTCGAGAAGCTCTATTTCCCTTTGAACAGATTTATCGCCCTTAAGTGCTTTTTTTGATTTTTCTAATCGGCGGGAAAGCACCTCGATATCCGAGAAAACCAACTCTAAATTGACCGTTTCAATATCTCTTGCCGGGTTAATCTCGCCGTCGGAGTGAACAATATTCTCGTTTTCAAAGCAACGTACAACATGGATAATCGCGTCAACCTCTCGAATATCAGAAAGGAATTTGTTGCCGAGACCTTCGCCCTTTGACGCGCCCTTAATCAACCCCGCTATATCTACTATTTCAAATATTGCGGGGGTAATTTTTTTAGGGTTGTATATTTTTGCCAATTCGTCAAGTCGTCGGTCGGGGACGGGGACAATTCCGACGTTCGGCTCAATTGTGCAAAAAGGATAGTTGGCGGCTTCCGCCGAGGAAGAAGATGTCAGAGCGTTGAAGAGGGTCGATTTCCCGACATTCGGGAGACCTATAATACCTAATTTCATTTTTTTATATCATGCCCTTCCGAGCCGCAACCGGCTCAATTTTTTTATTTGTTTTTCTCGACGTCAATAATTAGCAATTATACCATATTATACACAGAAAAGTCAAGCATAATAAAATAATGAATAGCAAATAATGAATAATGAGCATAGGTTAAAATGAAAAAGGAATGGTCATAAGTATGAAAAATAATCAAAATTTGCCTTTAATGGCAATGAAAGAAATTCCGCAAACCCGACCGGACGCACAAAAAATCGTTGCGCTCGCAAAGGAAAGCGGAAGAATAACCGGATATCAATTAGCCGACGGAAGGGTTTTAAGTAAGGAAGACGGAATACGCGAAGCCCGCAACGGCGGTATTGTCGGCGTAGGCGTTTCCGAAAGGCGCGGAAGCGAGTATCTAAAGTCGCTCCCCGATGACACCGATGACAATAATTTGTCGAGTCTTCCTACTTTGTAAAGAACACAGGGTCACGACGATAAAATCTATCAAATGAAACCCCCCTGTAAACGCTAATGTTTACAGGGGGTTTATTTGTACTCTGCCCGTCAACTGTCACTTGTCAACTGTCAACTGTCCGTCAATTGTTTCAACGCCGCCGCGAGCTGTGCGGGACAAGAGGTTGCTCTCGCGCCGCAACGAATACTTTCGAGCCTTTGAATTACATCGTCGGTCTTCATTCCCTCGACTAATCTGGCAATACCCGCTCCGTTCCCCTGACACCCGCCGAAAATTTTAACATCGTGTAATATGCCGTCGTTTATATCAAACTCAATCTTTTGCGCGCAAACACCGCGCGGTGTGTATTCATACTTCATGCTGACGTCCGTACCTTTCCGAGCCGCAAAAGGCTCTGCGAACCTATACCTTTATTTTGCTTTCTTTTTTTCGCATTATTCTGTCTAATGATTCCTGTGGCGTTGTAAAATGCCCGAGCGGAAAAGGATAATGATTATAAAATCCGTGAAAATTAGAACCGCCCGTTGTGATAAGGTCATACCTTTCCGCAATTTTTAATATATGCTCATTGTCCTCGGGGGTGTTTGAACAATGCCAAACCTCAACGCCGTCGATTAACCCGCCTTCTGCCAATTCTTCGAGCAAATCGAAATTATCATAAACCTTAGGGTGCGCTAAAACCGCGATACCGCCCGCAGAACGAATCAACTGTGACACAAATTTCACCTCGGGGTATTCGTCTATTTCGCCGCGAACAATGTCGGCGCATAATCCGTCGTTTATATCAAAAAGACCTTCATAAACGCTCCCGTATAAATCAATTGTGTATCCGTAATCCATCAACGCGTGCATAATATGACATTTGTAAATCGCCTTACTTCCCGCGGCATATTTTATTATATTCTCTAATGTAATAGGATAGTTTTCTATAACCTTTAACGACATATTCTTACTTCGAAGCTTTCGCATTTCACAGGTGCGAAGGCACAACCCCTCAAGGCGGTCGGGCTTTTGAGGATTGTAACAAATTAGGTGCGCCTTTGAGTTGCGTTTTCCGTCATATGCGGAGAACTCAACGGCGGGGATAATATCCACCCCGTAGCGTTTTCCGAGAACCGCCGCCCTCGACATTGAGGAAAGTGTATCGTGGTCGGTAATGGCGATACAGTCCAATTGATTACGCTTCGCTTGTGCAATAACCTCTTCTATTCCGAGCGAGCCATCGGAAAGCGTAGTATGACAATGTAAATCCGCCTTCATTAAGCAATCCTCCGTATATTGGCAACCTCCGAAAACCTCTTCCGGCACTCGCCGGCTGAAAAATTCCGCCATACTTCGTTGATTTTTCTTTAAATATCAACGGATATTTAAAGAAAAAGCTCCTCGTCTGACGAAATTTTCATCTCGACGATTACACGAAACAGGTTTTCGGAGGTTGCCTATTCTTTATCAACCTAATTATACCATAAAAAATATAAAAATACAATCCTATTTGATTAATTTTCCGGAAGATTTTACTTTTTTTCTGTCTATAGGCATTTCTTGCCCGCCCAAATCGGTGAATAATGCTGTTTTCCCGCCTCGCTCGTCGCTTTCGTCAGATGTCGCGCCGCTATAATCTTGTGTTTCGGGGTTCCTTTCTCCGAGCGACTCATAAAAAGGATTAACTATATACCTTTGAATAACGGGATAGACATTGAAAACGGAAAAAAATGCCAATTGTGCGAAAGGTGCCAACAGCAACAGTATAATCAAAAACGGCCACGAAAGAATTATAACCGATGTAATCAGTATTGTCGCAACAAACCCGAATAAAATAACTATGTTGCGCTTAAATCCGGCTATACAAAGAATACCCGCGTTTTTCAACATAGCGGACATTTTTAAATCGAGACAGGCGATTTGAGTGTAAATATAAGCGTTCACTATTAAAAGGACGGCTCCCGACGCCATTGTCATAGCGAGGGTGAAATAATTTACGCCGTTAGGCTCCGCGTTGACAATATAAAAGCTGTAAAATAAAGAAAAGAGGAATGAAATAAAGAAAACGAGCGATGTTATCCCTAAAAAAACGGTTCTTATATTAAAGCTTTTTTTAAAAGCTCCGAAAAATTCCGAAAAAACAAATATAGGCTGTTCAATGACAAACCGCCTTACGACCCGCGTCAACGCAACCGTCGCCGGGCCAAACGTAACTATGGGGATACATAATAACAGATAAAGACAGTTTAACTGTATCAGATACCAAAACTTTCTCCCCAATAAAGACCAAAACTTAAAAAAAGGTTTAATCTCTCTTTGCGCTTCCTCTTTTGAAACGCCTTTTCCCGATTTTTCGGGTGTATAGAATAACGACATACATACTCCTCACATATAGCGGCTCCCTATAAAATGCTTTTATAATAATCGAGCGTTTTGAACCCTCTGCCTAATTGCTCTGTCAAATATGTCTCCGATTGTTTTGCGTCAATATCGGGGTGTGAAATTCCGAGCGCGTCAATAAGCTTTACTTCAAAAGCCGTTTTGATTTTACCCTGCGGCTCCCCGTGTTCAAGCTCTGTGAACGCGATTAAGGCGGCTTTTAAAACATCGCCGCTCGATTGCTCCGGTAACTGGGTATACTTAATTAATTCGGCAAAATACGCCGCTAATGATAACAAAGCCAAATCCCCGCTCAGGCTATGAAAAACGTGTTTACACTTAGCGGAATTAATGGTGTATTTTAAGCTTTTCTTGTTTAGGCAAAAGCTTGAATAAGCAAAAAGCCCGGTTGCCTGTGCAAGAGGGTGGTTAAGTTTTTTTACCCCCTTTGCCATAACCTCAATAACGCCGTATTCTTTTGTAAAAATATCAATAAAACAGGAGCTTTCACCAAATTCTCTGCGGGAAATAACGAGCCCGTCAATAGTAATAAGCATAAAACCTATAACCTCTAAAAAACTGTCAACTGTCAATTGTCAACTGTCAATTGACTTCAGTCCGTATTCATTTATTAAGCTTTCGCGATTGCGCCAATCCTCGGCAACCTTCACCCACAACTTGAGATTCACTTTACAGCCGAAATACGCCTCCGTCTCTAAGCGCGCAACGCTCCCTATCTTCTTTAGGTTTGCCCCGCCTTTGCCGATGACCATTCCCTTGTGAGATTGTTTTTCGCATATGACCGCCGCCGATAAATCTACTATTTCCGCACCTTTGTTTGTTTTCGAGTGTTCAACCGATTCGATTTGAACGGCGATACCGTGCGGAAGCTCCTCTCGAAGCTCGTGTAAAAGCTTTTCTCTTATAATCTCGGATAACCAAATCTTCTCGGGCTGGTCAGTGGGTAGTTCGGGGTCATAACAAAACGCGCCATCTTTTGCGTAACGCTCAAGAACGGGGAGAACTTTTTCAACATTTGTCCCGTCTATTACGCTTATCGGAATTATTTCGATAAAATCGCGAAGCTTTACACAATTGTCAATTATAGTCAATAACTCGGCTTTGCTTTTCAGTAAATCAACCTTGTTCAAAAGTAGTATTATATCGGTTTTTGTTTCGAGCAATTCTTGATTCAATGTGATTCCTTTTGTACAATCGGCGACAAAAATAATCACGTCAACCCCCGCCACCGCGCTTCGTATCGTCTTGTGCATATGCTTGGACAGTTCGCTTTTTTCACTGTGGAATCCGGGTGTATCGACAAAAACATATTGCACGGTCTCTGTGGTGAGGATACCGTTTATTTGGGTTCGCGTCGTCTGCGGCTTTTCGGATACTATTGCGATTTTCTCTCCGACAAGGCGGTTGACTAACGAAGACTTCCCCGCATTAGTCTTCCCGCATATCGCCGCAAATACTGTTTTACTTGTCATTTCTTTTTATTCCTCTTTTGCGTCTTTCTTTACCGTTAAAAACGAATATATAAGCTAAAACGAGCGAAACAAGTAAGGTGAAAAGCGCGAATAAATTCTCCGAAAAAAAGCCGATAATTTGCATAAGTCGCTCTAAATCCCACAATAATATAACCCCTATTACGACCGCCGCTATTGAAGAGAGAAGTACCGCCCCCGCCGCCGCGTCCTTTGCCGCCCTCGCCAACGCCGAATACTCGGGTGACGCTTTGTCGGTCAATACCTCAATCGCCGTGTTAATAATTTCGAGCGACATAACGGATACACAGGTTAAAATAAGCAATATCAGTTCTGTGCGCGTAAGCTCATAAAAGTATAAAGCGGTAAGCATTACATATACCGTAACGACAATATGAATACGCATATTGCGCTCATACATCACGCAAAACGCAATCCCGCGAAACGCGTGTACAAAGCTTTTTATAAGACTCCTGCTCCTGTTCATAAGCCCTCCCGCCGGAATATTATCAACACTTTGAAGCTTCTCGCGGGAGTCCTAATAATT
The DNA here is from genome assembly GCA_009783205.1 of Oscillospiraceae bacterium. Classification (GTDB taxonomy): domain Bacteria; phylum Bacillota; class Clostridia; order Oscillospirales; family Ruminococcaceae; genus Ruminiclostridium_E. The sequence continues at coordinate 2,452 of WRHO01000018.1, read as the reverse complement.
CGAGAATCTCCTTTTGCTTTAACGTCATTATTTTTTCGTCGTCTTCATTTATATGGTCGTAGCCGAGAAGGTGTAATAGCCCGTGAACAATTAAAAACGCCAATTCGCGTTTTGTGGAATGACCGTATTGCTTCGCCTGCGCCTGAGCGGTGGGGAGAGATATCACAATATCGCCGAGGGTTACAGCCCCCTCGTCATGATTAGGCTCGCCAATCGGGAACGATAAAACGTCGGTAGGTCTGTCGACATCTCTGTGTTTGCGGTTAAGCCCGTGTATCTCTTCGTCGGATACAAACATAAGCGATATTTCGGCAGTATTTGTATAATTCTCGTATTCTAAAACTTTATGACAAACTCTGAAAGCGAGGGGGCGAAAATTCAACCCGTATTTGATTTTTGTGGAGAACGATAATTTTAATTTAGACATCTTTTTTAATTCCCTTTAATTTATAGAACCGCTTAACCGGCGGTTTGTTCTTTTCGACCTTTTGCGGCTTAGAGTGACGCTCGTATGCCTTAACAATTTCCTGTACTAATTTGTGGCGAACGACATCTCTGTGCGAGAATTTGCACATCGCGGTATCGGCAATTCCGTCTAAAACCGCTATTGCTTCAACTAATCCCGACCGCTTTTTGTCCGGCAAATCAATCTGTGTAATATCGCCGGTAATGACCATTTTACTGTTGAAGCCCAACCGAGTTAAAAACATCTTCATTTGTTCGGGGGTGGTATTTTGCGCCTCGTCGAGTATAATAAAGCTGTCGTCGAGCGTGCGCCCTCTCATGTAGGCTAACGGCGCGACCTCAATTGTTCCGCGCTCCATGTTCTTATTAAACGCCTCCGCCCCCATCATATCGAACAACGCGTCATAAAGCGGTCGAAGATAGGGGTCAACCTTATTCTGCAAATCGCCGGGGAGAAATCCGAGCTTCTCCCCCGCTTCAACCGCGGGTCGGGTTAATATAATGCGTTGTACCTCTTTTGCTTTAAACGCGCGAACCGCTTTAGCGACGGCGAGATATGTTTTGCCCGTTCCCGCCGGACCTACTCCGAAGACGACGGTGTTGCCGCTAATTTTTTCGACATAGCGTTTTTGACCGATTGTTTTAGGGCGAATCGGCTTTCCCGTAAAAGTAACAAAGACACAGTCGCCCCCCGCCTTTGTAAACTCCTCAAGTGCTTCGAGCGAATCGACGTCGCCCTCCGCCCCAATATTATTCCGTTCGTTTCCCTCAAAAAGGGTTTCGGAGATATAACGAACGGCTTGTTCATTTAAAGAATCGCCCGCGGAGATTTTTTTGAGCATAATTTCTATTGCGCGAACCGCCAATTCTACCGAATCGGGCGATTCGCCCGAAATTTTTATGCTCCCGTTTCTTCCCGTAACGGCTACATTGAACCTGTCTTGAATAATATTTATATTTTCATCAAAGTCTCCAAATACGGCGCGCACGTATTCGAGCTTGTCCGGTGTAATTAATTTTTCTGTTTTCATATAGTAATTATAACATAATTAAAATGTGTTTGTCAACCTTGTTCAATTTTTTTAAATCGTCTGCGTGCAATATACGCGGCGAGTCCCGAAATAAACACAGAACCCGGGAAAAACACAATCCCCGTTTTTGGGTTTGAATCTTGTGCGACTGTGCGTGTGGTCGCGTGCGTGGTCGACAGCGCAGATGTTGTAGCCGAAGCAGTATCGCTTGTGGCAACAATCGTTGAAGAAACGGCGGTTGTTACCGTTGACATTGTTGCGGCTGTCGTTATTATCGTTGTTGCCGCGTTTGAAGCGACGGTCGTTTCGACATTCGTTGTTGCATATGTCTCACTTAAAGTCGTAGTGTCGTCCGGCTCGCCCCCCTCAACCTCAAACGGCATACCCTCAAATGTCCCGTCCTTAAACTCTACCTTAAGGTAGTATGTCCCTTTTTGAAGGGTTTTAAGAAAATCGGCATACAGCACCACAATAACGCTCCCCTCATATGCCTTACCCAAATTTTTCTCGTAGGAATATCCTTTACCGAACCCGTAATCAATAGCGTTGTTTAAAAACAACTCCCAAAGGCTGCCGTTATTAACTATGTTTCCGATTAAAAGCTTTTCGTTCAAATATACGTTGAGCAAGTCTTCATAATTCCCTTTAAACCTAAACATTTCGTCGCCTATATCATAAGGCGCGGTAGTTGCCGCCGTAGTAACGATTGTAACAGATGTAGTTATTATCTCGGTTGTGGTCGGCGTGGGTGTAGTTGTGGGCGGTGTAGGTGTTGTAGTGGTAGGCGTGGGTGTAGTGGTGGTCGGCGTGGGTGTAGTGGTGGTCGGCGTGGGTGTAGTTGTAGTTGGTGTGGGAGTTGTAGTAGTCGGCGTGGGTGTAGTTGTAGTTGGCGTGGGAGTTGTAGTAGTCGGCGTGGGGGGAGTGGGGGTCGGCGTGGGGGGTGTAGGTGTCGGCGG